>CAZYTX010000011.1:0-73042 GCA_964650485.1 uncultured bacterium
TCTGGGCCGTGTCTCAGTCCCAGTGTGGCTGATCATCCTCTCAGACCAGCTACCCATCATCACCTTGGTGAGCCGTTACCTCACCAACAAGCTAATGGGCCGCGAGCCCATCTCCCGGCGACAGCTTCCATGGAGAGGCCGCCTTTCTTTCCAGGGACCGGGGTCCCCGGAGACGTATGCGGTATTAGCACCCCTTTCGGAGTGTTATCCCCCGCCGGGAGGCAGGTTACTCACGTGTTACTCACCCGTCCGCCGCTTTACTCACACCCGAAGGTGATTTCTCGCTCGACTTGCATGTCTTAAGCTCGCCGCCAGCGTTCGCTCTGAGCCAGGATCAAACTCTCCAGTTTGAACTCGATTTGCAAGGACAGGCTCCTTGCGGGCCCGGCGCCATAAGCGCCGACAGAGCCCGTATCAATTCACGTCGGCCTGCTATTTAGTTTTCAAAGAACAAAGCCCCCGGATGCCCCTCCGGCGGGTCGTTCAGCAAACGAGGTTATAAATAATATCAGAAAAAAAAATCTTGTCAAGGGCTTTGCAAACAAAAAAGACCCGGAACGGAAGACAGGTTTCCTTCTCGGGTCTTCGCTTTTCAATGAACCCTGCTTATTCCACCATTATTATATATAGCAGCATTCAATTTATTTGTCAAGACCTCGCTGAACTTTTTGCTGAACTTTTTTTGCCGCCTTTCTTGTTCCTTCTCTTTGATGCCTTTTCAATGAGCTCGTCAAGCTTCCAGTCGAGCTTTATCTCCATGAGCCCGCCTTCCCGTCGCATGAACCGGAGCCAGCCCTTAGAAAGCCCGTGCATGAAAAGTTCCCTGGTGATCTCCACGTCCTTTTTACAGTACTCCGTAACCAGGTCCATCCTCCCCTGCTTCACCCACTCCAGCGACTGGAGCCCGTCCGCGGTCTTTGCCGAGCTCAGGGTGTGCTCTGCCAGGTGTGCCAGGCTCAAGCGGTACCCCAGCCGCCTGCGCAGGTCAGCCAGGATGTCGAAGGTGGCAAGGCACTGGATGGTGCCGTTGTCATAGGCCGAGAGCACCTTGTAATCGAACCCGAAAAGGTTGAACCCCACAACCAGGTCAGCGTGACTTAGTAGATCGAGCATCTCCTCCGCCCGGTCCTCCAGGAAGGTGTGCATCTCTCCAGAGAGGCTGTCCCACACCGCGGCTACTGCAAGGCCCATAAGGTGCGCGTTGCCCCAGCCTCCGACCTCTTCCGCGCCACGCCTGGTCTCGATGTCAAGCACCATCACCCTGGGCAAGGACTCCTCCCCGGGGCCCTCCTCCTCTCTCTCCTCCGGGAGAGAACCCTCCGGCGGCTGAGACTCCCCGGCTACGATCCATTTCCTTGCCTCCGGGGTGTCAAGGAGCATGGAAATGACCATGACCGCAGCCTCCTTGTCCAGCGGCTGGTTGCCGCTCCCGCACTTGGGCGAGTGGATGCAGGCCGGGCACCCGTCCTCGCAATCGCAGGTTTGTATAAGCGAAAGCGTCTCGAAAAGCAGCTCCTGGATGCGCTCGAAGCTCTGCTCGGAAAGGCCCACACCACCGGGGTAGCCGTCGTATATGAACACCGCGCCCTTTTCCACCTGGGGGTGCAGGGGCGTGCTTATGCCCCCTACGTCGTCCCGCTCACACAAGGCGAACAGGGGGAACAGGGCAATGGCCGCGTGCTCCAGGGCGTGTATCCCGCCCATGAAGTTAAGGCGCCTTCTTGCCACCGACCTTTGTATGAACTCGTCTATCTCTATCCACAGCCCCACCGTCTCGAAGGAGTAAGGGGGCAGGTCCAGATCGTGCACGGATATGCGCTCTCCCGAGTAGACCCTCTTCTTCTCGTAACCCGTTACCATCTCGGTGACCCTGAGCTCGCCTAATCTCACCACGAAGTTCTTTATCGGCTTGCTCCTCTTTATCGAGAGTATCTCCGTTTCCTTCTTTCTTTGGGGCATGGTGTAGTAGTTCACGTTCACCGGCCTGGCAAACAGGTTCTTTTTTGCAAGGTCCAGCCGCGTGACCTGGTACTGGCTGGCCCGGTGCAGGTACACGGCCCCCGGGTGGCCCTCGCTGTACACCCTGTTCCCGTCAAGGCTCCCTATCACCCTGGGTTTCTTGTCCTTGGGCTGGCCCCTCCTCTGTTCCTCGAAAATGGTGTAGCCCTCCCCTATGCCGCGGATGTTGACCTCACGCTGAGGGTAACGGCGCATCGAGTGCCAGGTGCCCACGTCAACAGAGCGAACCACCTTCCCATCGTTCTCCAGCGCGGATAGCGCCTCCATGCCCTTCCGGTCCCCGAGCCAGATATCATCGCGCGTAAGGGGCGACTCCGCGGCCGCGCATGTAAGGTGCGCCTCCAGTATGGGACGGTTGCCCGGGTCTATGATCGCGGGCTCGAACCCGCTTTTAAAGAACACCTGCGGGTGCTTCATGAAGTACTGGTCGAGCGCGTCCTGGCCGGCTATGAGCACTACGAGGGAGTCGCGGTCCTGCCTTCCCACCCGGCCTCCCCGCTGCCAGGTGGTGGTGATGGCCCCGGGGTATCCCACCAGTATGCACACGTCCAGCACGCCGATGTCTATGCCCATCTCCAGCGCCGAGGTGCTCACCACCCCTTTCAGTTCCCCGGAGAAGAGCTTGTGCTCGATCTCTCGGCGTTCCTCCGGCAGGTACCCGGCCCGGTATGCGCTTATGTATCTCGCGAGCTTGGGCTCCGCCTGGGTTGACCATGCATAGATGAGCTCGGTGGTCTTTCTGGCCTTGGTGAAAACTATTGAGGCCAGGTCCTTTTTCACCGCGTGACGGAGCAGCCTCGATCCCACCGTGGACGAGGACAGCTTCTGCGGGTTGATGAAGAGGAAGTGCCGGCCGGCCCGGGGGGCCCCGTTCTTGTCAACCACCTCCACCTCCCGGCCGATGAGCCTTGCGGCCAGCTCGCCCGGATTGCGGATGGTGGCGGAGGACGCGATCACCCTGGGGCTGGACCCGTACATGGCGGCAACTCGCAAAAGCCTCCTCAACACGTGGGCCACGTGAGAGCCGAACACCCCCCTGTAGGTGTGGACCTCGTCAAGCACCACGTACCTCAGGGTCTTGAAGAACCGCTCCCACTTGGGGTGATATGCCAGCATGGCCATGTGCACCATGTCCGGGTTGGTTATCACCACCTGGGGAGGCTGGTTCCTGATCTTGCGCCTCTTGTGGCCGGGCGTGTCACCGTCGTAGATATCGGCTTGTACCTTGTCTGCAAGGCCCGCGGCCCCGGCGAGCTCCCTGAACGCGCCCAACTGGTCCTGCTCCAGGGCCTTGATAGGAAAGACGTAGAGCGAGCGGGAATCCGGGTCGGCCGCGGCGGAGTGCATCACCGGCAGGTTGTAGCACAGCGTCTTCCCCGAGGGGGTGGGGGTGACCACCACCACATCTTTGCCCGAGAGTGCCTTGTTGACTGACCGGGACTGGTGAGAGTAGAGTCTTTCAAGCCCCATGCGCGCGAGCGCTTTTTTCAAGCGGGGGTTAAGCTCCTCGGGGATATCCTCTAAATCAGGGGGCTGCCCGGGTATGTCCTCGCGATGGGCGACCTCGGGCCCTATCTCCCTGTGGCGTGCGACATCATTTATGTAGTCCTCGACAAGACTCATGCATTATCTATTTTATATAAGGACCCCCCTTTTAGCCCATGCTCTCTCCGAACATTGCCACGTCGGCCTCTGATCCCTCGACCTGAATGAGCCCGGAGTTTATCCCGGTCATGGCGTCAATCTTTCCCTCGATGAGCTTGCGGAGGGCCACGTCGGTCATCTTTACCACGGCCTTTGCATCGGGGTCCTTTCCCTCCTTGACCTCGATCTTGCCGTTGTCTATGGTGAATGTCGCCGCTCCCGAGGTGTTCCCGAATATCTCGTATGCGACCTTTGTCTTCAGTCCCCCGGCCTTCTGGGGGTTGAACCTTCCGGACATGCCCTTCCACACCAGCTCCAGTGGAATGGGGTCCACCTTCTCGTCCGCGCTGAAGATGCCTTTGCCCTCGCGCAGGTGCCGCTTCAAGGACTTTCCAATGGCGCTGGAGGGAATCCCCAGCACGAACTCGACCTCCTTTGGCACCTTGTACCCGGCCAGGTTCTTCCTGCAGTGCTCGATGATGGGCTCGGGAGCGAGCTCGTGCCCTATCTTTGGCACCACGAAGGCCTTGACCTCCTCGCCGGCCATGTCGTCGGGCACCCCTATCACAGCCACGTCGTGCACACCCGGCACCTGGCTTATGACCTCCTCTATCTCCTTGGGATAGATGTTCTCGCCGCCCTTTATTATCATGTCCTTCTCCCGGTCCACTATGTAGAAGAACCCTTCCTCGTCCATCTTGCCGATATCCCCGGTATGCAGCCACCCGTCTCTCAGGTTCTTCTTGGTCTCCTCATCTTTGCCAAAGTACTCCTTCATCACAGCGTCGCCCCTGATGACTATCTCTCCCTCCTGTTCTGGCCCAAGGATGTTCCCCTCTTCGTCCATGATGGCCACTTCCTGGCCGTCCAGGGCCTGTCCAATGGAGCCGATCTTCTTCTTGCCGCCCCTCCTGTGCAGGGTGCTGGCCACGGTGGCCTCGGTAAGACCGTACCCCTCCAGCAGCTCCATGCCGTACTCCTTCTCGAACTGGTTGATGGTCTCCACCGGCATGGGCGCAGCTCCCACCACTCCGAAGCGGAGCGACGACAGGTCGTGCTCCTTTACCTTGTCCTTGGCCTCGAGCAGTATCTTGTACACCTTGGGGACAGCGGAGAAGAACTCGGGCTTCTCCTGCTCCACCGTGGGCCCGAACTCGCGCACGCTGAACTTCTTTAAAAGCGCCACCTTGAGGCCCCGGTTGACAGCGCTCACCAGGCTCATCATGGCGTTCACGTGGAACAGCGGCAGGAATATGAGGGCCACGTGCTGGATGTCCTCGTCCTCCTCCTCGGGCTTGGTCAAAGCCTTGCGCAGCCCCTCCATGGTTGAGACCACGTTCTTGTGGGTGAGAAGCGCGCCCTTTGGCTTGCCCGTGGTCCCGGAGGTGTAGAATATGAATGCCAGGTCCTCGGGGGCCACGTCCGCGGGCTCCATGTCCGCGCTCTCCTTTTCCAAAAGCTCCGAGTACTTGAGGTTGTCTTCCTTTACCTCGTCTCCTATCTCGATCACGTGCTCGATGGTCTCGAACCTGTCGCGCACCGTGTCCACCACCCCGGTCAGGGCGCTCTCGGTAATGAGCACCTTGCCCTTGGAGTCGTTCACCTGGTAGAGCAGCTCATCCGGGGTGAGCTGGTTGTTCACCGGCCCTGCCACCGCTCCCAGCTTGGACGCGGCAAAGCATGACACCAGGTGCTCGGGCCGGTTGGTGAGGTGCACGTAAACAACGTCGCCCTTGCCGACGCCCAGCTTCTTCAGGGCGTTCGCCAGCCTGCTCGATCGCTCGTCGAACTCCTTGTAAGTCACGTACTCGCCGTAGAAGGCGATGTAGACCCAGTCCGGGGTCTGCGAGACCCGCTCCGCCAGCATCTCGTTCATGTTCTTTACGGCCATGTCCTTGTCCCTCCTTTTGAGTCCCTTGCATAAATAATGGTGGCAAAAACTTTTCGCCTTGTTCCGCAGACCAGATCATACAAAACTTTTATGAGGATAATCAAGTCCTAAAAAAATGAACCACATAGCCGGTTTGGCCTTGACAAATGTATACCATTATCATAGAGAGACAAGAACAGGAAGGAAGGGAAGTGTATCAATCCCATGAAGAAAAAGATTGCCGCGGTCCTTTTTTTGGTCCCCTTGTTTATACTGGGCACGGTATTGGCCTGCCGGCCCAGCGGGAGCGACAATGACTACTACTGCTACGGCTATGACTACACAGCAAGCGGGACCTACATATATGCGGGAGACACCATAACCTTCACAACCGATTACAACCAGATCGGGTGTAAAGAAGGAGGGACATACCTTGGCACGGCCTCCCTGCCGGTGGTGGAGCTGAGCGGGTCCACCCTTGTGTGGCTGGAGGAGGAAGATCAGCGCATAACGTGGCAAAGGGACCCGCCCGGAGACCCGGCAAGCGTAGTGGGAGTGTGGAGCAGCTATCTCGGAGGCGAGATACAATGGAGGCTCACCTTGGAGGAGGACCTCGATTTCGAGGTCTACATACCGTGCTACAGGACCCAGTCGTGGTGCATGGACTCTTCGGAGCAGTCCGCGGCCCTGGTGATCAATCCTTGATGATCCCCCTTACCAGCGGCTCGAGCGTTTCCCTGCTCATGTCGAACTTTATCCCTGCCGCGGAGAACAGCTCTGGCAGCGGCCTTGACCCGCCCAGGGAGAGCGCCTTCCTGTAGTCATCGAGCTCTGCCCGGCCTTCCTTCCTCGCCCTTTCCCACACCTGCAAAGCCCCCACCTGGGCGATGCCGTACTCGATGTAGTAAAAAGGCGACTGGAAGATGTGGGACTGCCTGTGCCACTCGTACTCGCGCGCCCGCTCGTAACCCGAGAATTCCTCGATCCCGCCGAACCTCTGGCGCAGCTCCAGCCACGCCCCTGCCCTCTGATCGCGGGAGTGGCCCGGCCGGGTGTAGAGCCAGTGCTGGAACGCGTCCACGCAGGCTATCCAGCAAAAGAGCGACACCACCTGCTCGGCATGACGGTCCCTGGAGCGGGCCGCATCCTCCGCAGAGTAGAAGCATTCCAGGTGTTCGCCGCCAAGGAGCTCCATGCTCATTGAGGCCACCTCCGCGAACTCTATGGGGGCCTCCCGAAAGAACACCAGCGGCTCGTCCCTGCTCTCCAGGGTGTGGAAGGCGTGGCCAGACTCGTGCAAAAGCATGCGCACGTCGTGGTCGAGCCCCGCGGCGTTTGCAAAGATAAACGGCAGCCGGTGCTCCTCCAAAGGGTAACTGTACGCTCCCGGGGCCTTGCCCTTCCTGCTTTCGAGGTCCATGAGACCGGAGTCGTCCAGGAAGCGAAAGCGCCCGCCCAGCTCCGGGTGCAGGCGCTGGAATATCTTCATGCAGCCCTGTACGAGCTCGTCCGCCTTTTCAAAGGGCTTCAAGGCCGGCCTGCCCCCGGGGTCGGCACGCAGGTCCCAGGGACGCAGCACTGATAGACCCATGCGGGTGCGCCTCTGCTCTTGCATCTTTCGGTAAAGCGGCGCCACGCAATCCTCCACCGCCCGGTGAAAGGACTCGCACTCCGCCACCCCGTAGTCGAAGCGCTTCATCTTCTTCATCGAGTAGTCGCGGAAGTTCTCGAAGCCGGCGTTATGCGCTATCTCCCGCCTTGTCTCAAGCATCTTATCGAAGAGCTTCTCGATCTCCCCGCAGTCATCAAGCCTCCGGTTCACCACCTTCTCCCAGGCGTCTTTCCTCTGCTCGCGGTCTGGAAGCTCCAGGTACCAGGCCATCTGCTGCAGGGTTTGCTCAGCGCCCTCGTGCTCCACTGTCATGGCCCCCGTGATCTTCTGGTAGTTCTGCGAGAGCTTTTCATCGCGTGTCTGAAGCGGTATATTCTCTTGCCTGAATAAGCTGGTCTCGTTTTCAAGGTCGCGCAGGAGAACGAAGTAGCGGTCTCGGTCCAGGTCTTTTAAGCCGGGGGAGGCAAGCAGCTTGTTTGCAAGCTTGTGATTCAAGGGCTTGATCTTCGGCTCCACCTCCTCGATGAATTGGAGGAATGCCGCCTCCCGCTCGCGGTCGTCTGTCTGGCAGGTCATGCGGATGTAGCGGAGAGCGCCTTCCTGGGAGATGGCCGCGTAAAGCTCGCTCCACTTCAATAGCCAGTCTTCGATGCTCCGAGGGGATCCGATGTCCTCGTTCAGCAGGCCCTCGAAAAGCAAGGCCACCTGGTCCGGGTCCCCCAGGTCCGCCTGCTCGGGCACAAAGCTCCTCTCAAACCCGGGCTCGACCTTTTCCGTTATGCACTCCATCATTTCGCTCCCGGCATATCCAGGTCCGCGGGCCCCAAGCCCTGGAGCGCGGCCTCCGCTGCCCTTATGCCGCTCAGCATGGCGGTGGGCGCCCCTCCCATGAAAAGGGGCGAGTATGCCTGATACCCGGCCATGTAAAGCCCCTCCAGGGGGGTGCGCACCATCTCCCGGGGGCTAAGGTCCTGGCCGCTTTGATAGTCCCAGGACCATCCTGCCACTGCACCCTCGCTCCTGCCCGCTCTCTCCTCGAAGGTCAGGGGGGTGGCCACGTCCACCACCTGCACCGCGCCTGCCAGGCCGGGCACAACCTTTTCCGCCTCATCCACCAGGGCCTTTGCCAACTCCATCTTGTAGAGGTGGTACTCAGCACTCCTCCTGCCCGGCGCCGGCCTGTACCTTGCAAAGTGCGAGTGAAGAGCCTCGGTGCGAATCACCAGCACAGCCTTTCCCGGAGGGGCAAGGGAAGGGTCATCCCTGCTCCACAGGCAAAGCTCGAGCTCCTGACCGGCCAGGTCCTGTGGATTGACCTGTTTCCCGGACCACTCCGGCGCTTTGGCGGCGCCTTCCCTCCTGTATATGATCCTGCCGGCCTGATCGAACGCGGAGAGGTCAGCCGATTTTGTGTCCAGGCCCAGGCTCACCTGGATGTTGGACCCGGTCAGCGGCGCCTTCATTACCTTTTCGTAAACGTTGCCCGGTGCCTGGCCCGGTGAAAGCAGGGAGGCGAATGTTGACCTGTAGTCGGCGTTGGATACAACCACCGGCGCGTGTATCTCGGCGCCGTCCGCGAGGCATGCGCCCAGGACCTTTCCATTCCCTGTTTTAATCCCGGCCGCAGCCACGTGCATGATCCTTTGCTCGCGCTCCGGCGCCTGGCCGGTCACTGCCTGTGCAAGCATCTTGCAGAAGTGCGCCATTCCTCCCCGTGGATACCAGATCCCCTGCGCGCTCATCAGGTCCCACGTGGCCGCGAGCAGTGGCAGGCCGGCATAAGGCTCCTGCGTGCCCAAGGACCCCAGTATGCGCCTGAGCCTCGGTTCATTGGTGATGCGTGCAAGGTACTGGCTGGCCGGCGTTCTCGCGGCCTCTTCCAGCAGGGCCCCGGAACCCGCGTCTTCAGGGTCCTGCATGGCTTGCGCGATCCTGCCGGTGTGTTCAAAGAAGCTGGCTATGCCGTCCGCGTCCCCGGGGAAGAGCTTTGCAAGCTCCTGTTTCTCTTCCGGGGGATCAAGGCTTAAGGGCACGTCCATGGAGAAGGCCCTTACCCGGTAGTGGACCCTGGTGAGCTCGAGCTCTTCTTTGCACCCGATTCGGGCAAGGACCTTTTTCACCAACTGCGGGGAGCTGAAACCCGTGGGCCCCATGGGGAAGGTGCAGCCTTTCCTCGAGAACACGTTGGCAGTGCCCCCGGGGTGCGGGCTTCTCTCCACCACCAGCACGTCCAGACCCTGGTTCAACATGCAGGCCGCGGCTACCAGGCCCCCGACCCCTGCGCCGATCACTACCGCGTCAAAGGTGTTCATGAGATTACAAACAAAGCGTATGCACGGGGGTGGTGCCCTCCGGGTCCCACATTCCCGCCAAAGGAGCGATCAAGAGGAGGAGCGGCTTTTCTTTTTGAGCCGTTTTCTGGGCCTGGTCTTTCCGAAAGTGCCCCGCCAGAGCTTGCCCTTCCTGGATTTCCTGTCTCCTTTGCCCATCTGGTCCATGCCCTCCGAAACTTCAGTAACGAATATTTTACCAGCGGCACTGATCCGGTCAAGCACCCATGCCAACGCGGGCTGCCGGATTCAACACGTCACCGCACCATCAAAGGCCCGCTCATGAGAGCAAGCGGCTGGCCAGGCTGCCACAGCCCTGCCACGCGCATCGCCTTTATCACTTCTCTCTCAAGGGGGTCCAGCACCTCATCTTCCACGCTGGACTCGACCTTGCCAAACAGGAGCTTGAGCAGGGTCACCCGCTCGTGCCCGTAAATAAGCTTGACCTCCTTCTCAGGGGGGACGCCCAAGAGGTCCTTGGCCTCGGCCACGGCCCGGTCAAACCCTCCCAGGCTGTCCACCAGGCCATTTTCTAAAGCCTGCTCGCCGGTCCATACCCTGCCCCTGCCTATATGGTTCACCCTATGCTTCTCAATGTCCCTGCCGGTGCTCACCCTTGTGATGAAGAGGTCATATAGGGAAGCGATCTTCTTATGTGTTATCTCCATCTCCCCATCGGTCATTTTCCTGTCGAGCCTTCCCATGTCCGCGTACTTTCCCCGGGAGAGGACCTCGGTTCCCACTCCGATCTTGCGAAGCAGCCTTGCAAAAGACGGGTGAACCGTGAGTATTCCTATGGAGCCGGTGATGGTCCCCGGCTGGGCCACTATCCTGGAGGCTCCGCATGAGATGTAGTATCCCCCGGAACCCGCGGTGTCCGACATTGACACCACGATGGGTTTCTGTGCCCTCACCTCCTGGGTGGCGCGCCATATGAGGTCCGATGCCAGGGCCGAGCCACCGCCCGAGTCCACCCTGAATATGACCGCGTCAATGGAGTCGTCCTCAGCCGCTTTCCTGAGACGCTTTACCATGGGCTCCGAGGCCACGATGTTCCTGCTGAAAAAGTTGCTGGACGGATGCTCCCCCTCTATAATCGGCCCCACAGCGTAAACCACCGCCACCCTGGGCGCACCCAAAGCGTGCCTCTTACCCCGGCCGGAGCGGACGTACACCTCGTCCGTGACCGGCTTGATTCTTTCGTCGCCGGTGATCTCGTCCGCCAGCTCGTCCAGATACTTGATCCCGTCAATGGCGTTCGCCCTCAAGTACTTGTCCGGGATAATCCATCCCTTGTCCACCCACTCGCGCACCTTGTCCTGTGTGGTCCTCCTTCCAGTGGCTATGCCGCGGGTGAACTGGGAGTAGAGGCTGTCCAGTATGGAGTTGTTCATCTCGCGCACTGCCTCGGGCATCTCTTTTGCGCCTATCATGTCCGCGGCCGACTTGTACTCCTTTATCTTGTCCACCTGCATGTCCACGTATATCTTTTCCCACAGCCCTCCCAGATAGAAGTGGAAGGATGATAGCCCGGTGAGTCCCAGCACTGATGCGGGGCAGACAAAGATTTTATCGCAGGCCGAGGCCACGTAGTACTCGATGTTTCCCCCGGACTCGAGGGAAAGGTAGGCGTATACCGGCTTTGCCGAGCTTTGCCGGAACCCCTCGATGGCCTGCCTGAGCTCCCGGGCCTTTGCCATGCCGTAGCGCGCGCGCCCGAGCTTTACTATCACTCCCTTGATGCGCCTGTCAGAGGCCGCGTGCTTTAGCGCCTGCACCTTGTCCAGCACGGTCAGGGGCTGCTCCACGCCCAGGAGACTCATCACCGGGTTCCATGGATAAGTCTCCTGGATGTCGCCGCCAAGGTCCAGGACAAGCACCGTGGCCTTGCCCAGCAAAGGGCCCCTGGCCCCTGTAACAGAGCAGACCAGCAACACTAAAACGCCCGCCATAAAAATCTTCGATCTCTTCATGCCTCATCCTCCCTGAATCAATTTCAAAAACCCCGGATGCATACTTGAGACTCTAAGACCTGTATCCGCTCCCGGCAACCCCGGGGCGGGCGGCCGGGAGCTTACAGGCCCCGGCGAGCCGGTGGAGCCGGGTGCGCTCACTTGTTCCTCGAACCCATTATGGTCTCTTGTTCCTCTTCGTTCGCGGGCGGGACAAGCACCTTGCCGGTGGTTGTGTTCATGAACCTGTTTGCAAAATCCATTACAGTCACCACCGCGAGTATGCCAGATAAATCTTTTCTAATCCACAATTGAATACCCGGCACTTGCCAAGGGCCTCTCACTCGATCTTCTCGCACAGGACCCACTTGACCTTGCGGCCTATGGGGAACTTTTTCATGACCCGGTAAGGCACGCCGTGTATCTCGAAGCTGTCAAGCGAGCCGTGGCCCTCTGCCACCACCCTGTCAATGACAAAGGAGTCCTCCAAGAGGTAGTCGGGGGACCTCCTCTTCCAGAGTCTTTTCAAGGGTGGCGCGAAGGGGAAGCGTATCTTCTTTTCGGCGCGCCTTTTTATCCTTGCCGTCTCCCTGTCAACCAGTCCGAACTTGTAGTCGAACACCCTCATTCCCGAGTAGTATGATACGGCCCCGATCCTGCGGGTGGCTATCATGCTGTCGTCCGGCAGGTTGTCCCCCACCCACTTCGATGGCCCCGCCAGGTTCTCGGCCATGAGCACGTAGCCCGGATAAGATTGCGTATACGAGGCTTTGAGGTGCGAATATGAATCAACCGCCCCCATGAGAACGAGCGCCAGTCCGTAAACAAAGGCCAGGGGCATGAGATACGCCTGCCTGCCGAACCTCTCAAGCACCGGCTCGTGGGACTCCACCAGCCCCCTCCAGAAGAGCACAAAGGCCACCGGCACGTAAGGCGCGAAGTACCTGCCCAGAAAGGTCCAGTCCCTCTCTGCATAAGCCGCGAACACAATCCCGGCCATGACCGCTGCGGCCATGTAGCATGCGGCCCGGCCGCGGCCCCTTCTTATTGCGAGGAAGCCGTATGCCAGGAATATGAAGGGGAGGAAGCTCTTGAAGGGAGCGGGCACGTTCCTCTCCTCTCCGGTAAAGACGCGGAAGGCGGAGCGCGCGAGCTCGCCAAGGCCGGTGCTCTTTGCCTGGAAGGTGTGCGGCAACAGGTCACCGAAATATGAGTAGCGCAGGGCTGTAAAAACCGCGATAGAAGCTGAGAACACCAGCAGCGGCTTCACCTCGCGCCTCCACTGCCGGGGCCGCTCCACCAAGGTGATGGCAAGGAAAAAGGGGAACACCAGCCCGGCCTCGGGATGGACCAGGAAGGCCAGCGCGCACAAAAAAGCGGGGGCCGTGCGCCGCTCTTCCCTCATGCTGATAAGCACTATGAGACAAAGGAGCGCGGATAAAAGGGCGGTCTCCATGCCGGCCACGGAAAAGTACGCGTAGACAAAGTGGGTGGCCACGAAAACCGGCACCGGTGCCGCGTACAAGAGGGCGGGCTTGTCCCTGCTTGAGGCCGCGGCTATTGCCCACACCAGGACAATGGTCGCGAGCGAGAGCGCAACACCTGCGGCCTTGGCCGCGGCAGGAGGTTCCATGAACATTGAAACAGGCGCCAGGAAAAACACCCAGCCCACGTTGGTGATGCCCTCCACCCTCTCCCCCGGGTTGAAGACAAGCCCATTGCCGGCGAGCAGGTTATCAAGGTAGCGCAGGCTGATGTAGGCGTCGTCCATCAGGTAGTTGCGCGTGATAAAGGCGAAAAAGAGGATGCACAATATGGCCAGGGCCAGGCCGGCGAACAGTCCGCTTCTTGAGTATGGCCCGGCCTGCATACCTCTCACCTCATGTATCCCAGGGACCTAAGCTCCCGGAGCTCTCCCCGGGAGGCTCCCTCCGGTATGGATGCCATGCCGCCCAGTGACATGAAAGTCTTCTGGCTCGACTGCTTGAGGGTGCGGAAAACCGAGGACGGGCCTCCCTTGTCCTGCCACGGACAGGAGTCCCCGTACAGGGGCCTCTTTTCCCCGGGGTCTTCCGCCAGGTCGAAGCAGGTCACTGATCCGTCCCCGTGCAAAAGTGCTTTCCGGCCATCCCGGTCGCCCACCGCTCCCAGCTCCTCGCCGTAAAGGGTGCGCTCGGAGAGCCAGAGCCCGTCCGGGTTTCCCGGGTCGGGGCAGGAGGGGTGGCGCAGGCATCCCAGCAGGCTTGCGCCCGGGAAGACCCTGTTAACGCCCGCGGCGTCCAGCAATGTCACTCCCAGCCGGACCAGGCTCACCCATGCACTCACCGTCTTCCCGGCTGACTCCCCTTCAGGCAGCTTGATGATAAGCGGCACGTGTATGACCTCGTCGAAAAACGCATGGCCGTGCTCGAAGTTGCCGTGCTCCCAGAACTCCTCGCCGTGGTCGGATGAGAACGCGATCACGCTCTTTTTGTAGAGCTCCTGTTTTTTCAGCTCTCTCAGTATAGTTCCGACCTGGTCGTCAACATACCTCACCTCGCCCTGGTAGCGCTCGCGCAGGAACTGCTTGTCAGCATCGCCCACTCCGAACAGGTCCGAGCGGATGTGCAGTACGCTCGAGTTGGCCAGGTACTCGTCCATGGGTCCGGGCTTTGTTTGTGCGGGATACCGCTCATGTGCCAGGTAAGGCATGTGCGGGTCCAGGTAGTGTATCCACATGAAGAAGGGCCCGGAAGGCCGGTTCCTGAGCCAGTTCAGCGACAGGTTTGTGAGCTCGGCGCCCCTCCGGTAGTTTTTTATGAAGGGCCGGGCGGCCATGGCCCACGCCTTTGAAAAGAGGAATGTCCGGCTTTGCTCGCGCCTTTCCGTCTGTCGAAACACCCTGAAGCCCTGGGCAAACCCCCTGTTGGCACTCAGCCAGAACCTGTTGACAAAGGCTGCGGTCACGTAACCCTGTTGCGCAAAAATTTCCGCGAGGGTGTCCGCGGCCTCCAAGGGACCGGTGTAGTCGTAGGGCCTGGTACGTAAGGGGGTCTTGCCGGGAATGAGTATGCCGGCGCCGCAGGCTGATGGGTACAGCCCGGTCAGAAAGGATGCCACCGACGGTGGAGTCCACGATGAAGGGGCCATCACCTGCTCGAACCTGATCCCGTCCCTTGCAAGCGAGTCCATTGCCGGAGTAGGGGGAGCATCCTTGTGGTAGGATGAGAGGTGGTCCGATCGCAGGGTGTCCACGGTTATGAGGATGACCGGGGGAGAGCCCTCGGGAGCGGTGGCCGGCGCAGCCGCGGCCCGGTGATCGAGGGCGGCGCCTGTGGAAGCCGCGAGGATCACCCCGGTGATGAGGGCGTAATGTATCCTTCTTGCCCGGGGAGCGAACCTGGCCTTCCTCCTCCTCCACAAGAACCTGACCAGGAGATAATGACCGAAGACAAGCAGGGCCAGCACGCCCAGAGATGTGATGATGAAAAGCTTTTTCTCGTTTATGTTAAGGGCCGCGGAGTAGAGGCCAGCGCAGAGCGCTGACACGGGGGCCACGGCCTGGAACCTGGCAAAAGCCAGGTCAGGGTCTCCTCTGCCCAGGTGCAGCCAGAAGACCCTTGCCAGGGCCGCGGTCAGTGCCAGCACTGCCAGGAAAATAGCAAGATAGGCCCACTTGGAGGTGGTGGTTGCAATCGCTCCCTCGATCCAGATGATTACCACCAGGTACAAGAGGGCGAGTCCCGCGGCAAGGCTGGTGAACTTGGCTGCCGCGGCCTTGTCCGCGCCGAGGAAGTGGAAGACCGCTGCCGCTGCAAAAGAGTATATAACCGACGCGGCGAAACCTACGGACACGGCCAGGCCGAGGTCCAGGAATTGAAAAGGGATATCAAAGCCGGAAAAGACCAGAGCCTCGATGCCGCAGACAAAAAGGGCGGTTGCCGCGGCCAGCCTGAGAAGTTCCATAACGCCTTTTAAAAAGCTTGTATCCATGTTCAAAGAAGATACCATGCAAAGGGGCCTGCGGCATTATTTATGATCGCCTGCATGTGAGGATTTCAAAGGAGTTTTACGGTCTTGCCTTCCCTGGCGGCGTTCAGGTTCTTGAACCAGGGCCTGCATTCCCTCAAGAGCTCGTCAATGATTTTATCGGAGTGCATGGGGTCGTGGTGGAAGATGTAGAGGTTTTTAACCCGGAGGTGTTTGGCCGTGCGCACGGCTTCTTCCCAGGTGGAGTGTCCCCAGCCCACCTTGGGCCCTCTTCCTGACCTGCCGGCGTACTCGTCGTCGGTGTAAGCCGCGTCGTAGATGAGCACGTCGCATCCCCTTATGATCTTCTCCATCTTCTTCGGCATTTCGCTCTGGTGCTCGTTGTCCGTGCAGTACACCAGGGACTTGCCGCCGTATTCTATACGGTATGCAAGGCTGGACTGCGGGTGGTTCAAGGGCGCGGACTTTATGGTCACGTCCCCCTTTTTAACGGTCTCGCCCGAGGTTATGGTGTTGTACTTGATCTCGGCCTGTAGCACCTCGAGGCCCACGGGAAAATAGGGGTAGTGCATCTGTCCGGCCAGGATGGACTTCACCCCCTTTCTCTTGCGGCCTTCACCGTATATCTCGAAGCTGTTTCTGGGATCGAACAGTATGCCGCAGAACGGCATCCCGCATATGTGGTCCCAGTGATAGTGAGAGATGAGCACGGTGGCCGAAACTGGGGCCTCCCTGTAAAGCTCCACGCCCAAAGGCCTGGCCCCGCTTCCCAGGTCGCATATGAATATCTGGTCCCCGCACCTCACCTCCACGCATGCTGTGTTGCCCCCGTACTTCGAGGTGTGAGGCCCGGGGGTGGGAAGGCTGCCCCTTACGCCCCAGAACCTGGCCCAGAACTTCGACCCCGCTCCCTTAGTTTGTTTCCCCATAAAAGCCTCGTCAATAAGATGGTCTCAGCGGGCGTAATTGCTCACCAGCCGCTTCGTGCCAAGCTTGTTAAAAGAGACCACTATAATCTCGTGTCCTCCGGTGGAAAGACACTTTTCCACCACCTGTCCGGTGTCCTTCCATTCCGGGTGGTATAGCCACTCGCCGGTGGAGAACCTCTCGCCCGCCCTGTAGTGCCTCACCACCCTTTGCAGGCGCCCGCCATCCTTGTCCGTGCCGGAAGTCCCGGCCGCCTCGATGGGCTTTATCTCACGGCACTCCGGGCATTGCACCCACAAGAGGCCCGGGTGCTCCTGGTCCTCCTGCACCACTGGCATGGCCTGCTTTTTATTGCAAATGGTGCAATGTTCCTCCACATATTTCATGGTGCCGATCTGTTCCCCGGTTTTTCCGCGGGTCAGGAATGCCGGCGACGGCGGGCCAGGTCGCGTTATTCGTCCAGAATTTCCAGGATGTAGCGCTTGCCGTCCTTGCCTGAGGCGGCCATCATAAGGGTGCGGATGGCCTGTGCGTGAGCCCCCTTCTTGCCGATCACCTTGCCTATGTCTTCCTTGGCGACCTTAAGCTCGATCACGCAGGAATAATCTCCGCTTACCTCGGTTACCCGCACATCATCGGGCTTGTCCACCAGCTTCTTCGCAACCAACTCCACCAACGACGCCATTGATTCGCATTCGCCCATAACCTACCCCCAGCTTCGATACTAGCGTTCAACTGAAACTATGGCTTGAATTTTAATCATATATTATACCAACTGATACATATTTGCAAAAAAGCAGCAGGCAGCGCAGCACCAGCCCGCCACAAAATCTCCGGGAACACTCGAGACCCCGGGGGTTTCAAAAAGGGAAGCGGCTGAATGCTTAAAAGCCGGGAGAGGAAAATCATGACTGCGAATGCTTAAAAGCCGGGAGAGGAAAATCATGACTGCGATTGTAAACAAGCCCTGGGCTGCGCTAAAATAGAAAGGATATAAATGATCAAGCCGGACCTGAGAGAATTGTACCTAAGATACTCGTGGGGAGTGAACCTGATCCTCCTTGCGCTCCTGGCCCTGGTGTGCGCCTCGGGCGTGAACAGCTACATCGCAGGCAAGCTCCGGGAAGGGGGGACCGGCTCATCTCTGAAGATAGTGTCCGCATCCCTCGGGGGACAGGACTACCGCGCCCCGGTGAGCGCCATTATTTCCCGGGACCTGTTCAAGGCCGCGGAGACCATGGACACCGGAATGGGAGCGGGGGACACCAGTGACCTCCTCAAGGAAACCAGGCTCCGCCTCAAGCTCCTGGGGATAGCCTATTTCGGCGAGGGCGACCCCTATAACCTGGCCACCATCAAGAACCTAAAGAACCAGGAAATCAACGTGTACATAAAAGGCAACCAGGTGTCGGAGGATGCCACCCTGGACAAGGTGGAGATGGACCGCGTCATCCTGGCCCGGGCCGACGGGAGCAAGGAAGAGCTCGGCCTGGAAGATGACAAGGGCATGTCCAGGAGTGGACCCCGGGAGGCGAGCCGGGGGCGCGGCCCGGGCGAGCGCACCTTCTCCCAGCACCATAGGTCTCCTCCAAGGAGGGCAGGCCCGGACCTGGGGGACAAGATCAAGAAGGTGGGTGAGAACGACTACATAATCCAGGAAGGGGCCATACAGGAGGCTTTATCCAACCTCAACTCGATCATCACCCAGGCCAGGGTGATCCCCTATTTCAAAGGCAAAGGGGAAGACAGGAGGGTGGAGGGCTTCAGGATATACCGGATCAAATCGGGTAGCCTGTTCGAGTTCCTTGGCCTGCAAAACGGAGACGTAATTAAGTCCATAAACGGCGAGTACATGAACAACGTGGAAAAGGGCATCCAGCTCCTGCAGTCTTTGCGGGACGAGAAAAGCTTCAACCTTGAAATCGAGCGCCGCAGACAGGACGTACAACTGAACTACGACGTGGAATAGGTCTTCTTAGCATCAAGCAGGGAGCGAGGTGGCGAAAGTGGTTAAATCAAAAGCGTTCATGGTGTGGCTATCGTGCGCGGTGGTCTTATTTACAAGCCCGGCGCCCCCCGGGGCCCTGGCCCAGACGGAGGAGGACAAGAGAACCGAGGGGATAGAGGCCAGGGGCAACACCGTCAAGATAAACTTCCCCGAGATGGACCTTGAGAGCGTGCTCAAGAACTTCAGCGCCATCATAAGGCAGAACTTCGTGCTGGAGAGCATACCAAAAGGCCAGGTCAAGACCATAGGACCCATCGGGCCGGTGGAGGTCCCCAAGGACCACGCCTTCAACATGTTCGTGCTCATACTGAACCTGAACGGCTACGACGTGGTGGAGACCTCGGTCCCGGACGTCTACAAGGTCATACGCACCGCGGAGGCAATACGTGAAAATATACCCCTGTATGCCCCCGGTGAAGCGACCGAGGTGAGCGAACACATGATAACCAAGTTCATCCCCCTGGAGCACGTCTCTGCAAACGACATAGCCAACCAGCTCAACAAGCTCTCATCCAAGGCCGGGGGACAGGTTTTCGCATACGAGCCCACCAACACGCTCATCGTTGTGGACACCGCCCTCAACATAAAAAGGATGCAGAAAATCCTCGAGCTGCTCGACGTGCCCTCGCCCGAGCCCGAGATCGAGATAATAATCCTCAGGAACTCCGAGCCCGGCGAGATGGCGGGGGTGCTGGAGCAGATATTCTCGGGCACTGAAACCGGCCAGCCGGCGAGAAGGGCCACCACCAAACCGCAGAGAAGGGGAAGAGGAAAGAAACCCCCTGCCAAGCAGCAGCCGGCCACGTACACCGCGGTGGAAATAAAACCCAAGATAATCCCTGTGGAGAGACTGAACGGACTGGTGCTCATAGCCGACGCGGAAACGCTTGCGGCCATGAAGGACATCATAAACGAGCTGGACGTGGACGTAGGCACCACCGGGACCATACACGTCTACTACGTGCAGAACGCCGAGGCTGGCGAGCTGGCCTCCATACTCTCCGGGCTGATGGGAAAGGGTACAGGGGCCCCGGGAGCGCCGGCGGAGGGCCCGGAACAGGGAGAAAAGAGGACTTCCAGGCCGCCCAGAAGAACATCTCCCCAGACGAGGACATCGAGAGGTGCCCCGTCTTCAACAATCCCGGGGGTGACTGGCGAGGAGATATTCATAACCTCGGACGAGGCCACCAACTCTCTTATCATCGTTGCCACCCCCCATGACTACGAGGTTCTAAAGCAGGTCATAGCCAAGCTGGACATCCCCAGGAGGCAGGTGTTTGTGGAGGCCGTGCTTTTAGAGGTGACATACAACCAATCCATGGAGGCGGGGGTGTCCATGCACGGGGCCTCGCCCCTGGAGCACGAGGGCATGGTTTTCTCCGGCACCGGCTTCTCCGACACCAGCTCCATATCCTTGTTGAGCTCCCTGCTCTCGGGTGGAGGGAGCCTGGCCTTGCCAAACGGGATCACCGTAGGGGCGCTGGCCCAGCCCCTGGAGGTCCCGGGCACCGATGGCCAGGTGGTGATCCCCTCCGCGGGCATGGTGGTGCGACTGTTGTCCTCAAGCTCCAACGTGAACGTGCTCTCAACGCCCACCCTTCTCACCACGGACAACGAGGAGGCGTCCATCGAGGTGGGCCAGAAGATACCCGTGCCCACCGGGCAGACCGTGTCCACCGGCGGCTTCTCCAACATCAGCATCTCCAGGGAGTCGGTGGGCATAAAGCTGCAAGTCGTCCCCCAGATAAACGAGAGCGACAACATAAGAATGGAGATCTTCACCGAGATATCAGGGGCGGTGAGCTCTCCCCTGGGAATTGACGTCAACACCCTGGGAGTGACCACTTCCATCAAAACAGCGGAGACCACCGTCATAGTGAAGGACTCCCAGACCATTGTCATCGGCGGGCTCATGGAGGACAGGCAGGACCAGTCAGAAAGCCGCATTCCACTTCTGGGCGACATCCCGGTTCTGGGCTGGCTGTTCAAGAGCGGGAGAAGGTCGCAGAACAAGACCAACCTGATCATCATGCTCACCCCTCACATTGTGAGGTCCGAATCTGATATAATAAGGGTTAAGGGACATCTTATCGAAGGGTATCAGCAAATGATGGAGGAGACCCTGGGAGACGAGGCCCCGGACAGGGACAGGTATTTCGACTCCAGGCTGACGGAGGAGCAAGAGCCGGTCATAGACATGAGGAGCGGAGAGCCGGAAATGATCGAGCCGCCGGAGATGGAGTGGACACCGGAAACACCCGGGCCGGAGCAGGGAGACACGCTGGGGAACGAAGAGGTGGAAGCCGAAGAGCAGGGCGACGAGGAGCCGGGCATTGAAGAACAGGAAGAAGAAGAGCAGGGCGACGCCGGGGACCAGGAATAGCCCTGGAGGAGGTGTGCCATGAACCGCCCCTATCTTGGTGAGATTCTGCTGAAAAAGGAACTCCTAAGCGAGGAGCAGCTAGAGAACGCCCTCTCCTGGCAGAAGGAAAAAGGGGGGAAGCTGGGCCAGGTGCTCATAGGCATGGAGATGCTCTCTGAAGATGACCTCTACCAGACACTGTCAGAGCAGCTAAGTATCGAGTACCAGGAGAACCTGAAAGGACATGAGATAGACCCAGAGCTGGTAAGGAGGATTCCCATACAGTTCGCAAAGAACTACGAGATGATACCTCTTGAGAGAAACAACGGGATAGTGAGCGTGGCCACATCTGACCCCTTGAACTTCTTCGCGCTCGAGGACCTGAAAAAGATACTGGGCGCACAGATAAAGCCGGTCCTGGCCAGGGGGGACACGGTGCTGGAGACCATTAACCGCGTGTATGACCGGGCTTCCGCATCCGCGGAAGGGGTCATGGGGGACCTGGCCACCGAGAACCTGGACCTGCTGGCACAGGAGCTGGAGGAACCCGAGGACCTCCTGGACGTCTCCGACGAGGCCCCCATAATACGACTGGTCAACTCGCTCCTGTTCCAGGCGGTCAAGGAGAGGGCATCGGACATACACATCGAGCCATTTGAAAAGGACCTGGTGGTAAGGTTCAGGATAGACGGGGTGCTCTACGAGATACTGAAGCCCCCCAAGAGGTTCCAGAGCTCCATAACATCCAGGATAAAAATCATGGGCGGCCTTAATATCGCCGAGAAAAGGCTGCCCCAGGACGGGAGAATAAGGATCAAGATCGCGGGCAGGGACATAGACATAAGGCTGTCAACAGTGCCAACCTCGCACGGGGAGAGGATAGTGATGAGGCTGCTCGACCGGGACACCGTGCTCCTCTCGGTGGAGCAGCTCGGCTTCGACCCCAACCAGTTGGAGCAGTTCAACAGCCTCATACAGCACACGCACGGAATAATACTGGTGACCGGGCCCACAGGATCAGGAAAAACCACCACACTGTACGCGGCCCTCAACCAGATAAACACCCCGGACAAGAACATCATCACCATCGAGGACCCGGTCGAGTATCAGCTCCAGGGCGTGAGCCAGATACAGGTCAACCCCAAGATCAACCTCACCTTTGCAAACGGGCTCCGCTCGATCGTGAGACAGGACCCGGACGTCATACTGGTGGGAGAGGTCCGGGACGCCGAGACCGCGGAGATAGCCATACAGGCCTCGCTCACCGGCCACCTGGTCTTCTCCACCCTGCACACCAACGACGCTCCCAGCGCCATCACCCGGCTGGTGGAGATGGGGGTGGAGAACTTTTTGATATCCAGCTCTCTCATGGCCACCATGGCACAGCGACTGATCAGGGTGCTCTGTCCGCACTGCAAGGTAAAGGACGCCCCGGACCCAAAGACCCTGGAGGCCCTCTCACTGACGGACAAAAAGGACTTTGACTTCTACACCCAGAAAGGGTGCCCCGAGTGCCTGAACACCGGCTTCATGGGCAGGTCGGCCATATACGAGATGCTGGTGGTGGACGACGTTATCCGCGAGCTGATAAACGAGGACGCGGACTCGAACTACATAAAGAAGACAGCCAGGCAGCGGGGAATGAGGACCCTCCGCGAGGACGCGGCCAGGAAGGCCCTCTCGGGCCAGACCTCGCTCTCCGAGGTCGTGCGCGTCACCCAGGAGGACATCCTTTAACCCCCGCTAAGAGGAAGTTTTTATCTCCGTCTTTTAAGCCGTCATTTTTCAAAGCGGGCCTTTAAGCCCGGTGAACCATGGAATAAGCTAGGACTCATAAATGCCGGTATATGCATACAGGGGCGTGAACGCAAAGGACAAGCGCGTGAGCGGCATCATTGACGCGGACACCAAGAAGGCCGCAAGGCAGAAGCTCCGGAAGCTACAGGTCTACCCGCTCGAGCTAAACGAGACGGTGGAGAAGAAAAGAGCTTCCTCCCGGATGGCAAAGGCCCTGCGAATGGGCGGGAGCGTGCCCTCCCAGGAGCTCGCAGCCATGACCAGGCAGCTATCCACATTGGTGGGGGCCCAGCTTCCACTGGTGCAGTGCCTGTCCGCGCTCACCGAGCAGGTCGAGCACGAGCGGCTGCTAACAGTGCTGGCCGAGATACGCGAGTCCGTCAACGAGGGGGCGTCCCTGGCAGACGCCATGGCCGCATACCCCCAGGTGTTCTCCGACCTTTACGTGAACATGATCCGGGCGGGAGAGCAGTCCGGGGCCCTGGAGATAGTGCTGCAGAGGCTCGCCGACTTCACCGAGAGCCAGGCAGACCTTAGAAACAAGGTGCTCTACGCCCTGCTCTACCCGGTTATCATAATCATCATCATGGCCCTGGTCATAGGGGTCATGTTCACCTTTGTAATACCCAAGATCACCATGCTATTCGAGCAGACCAACCAGGCCCTGCCGCCTCTCACACAGGTGATGATCGCCCTCTCCGACTTCGCACGTGGCTGGGGAGGCATACTCATGGTTGTGGTCCTCGTTATGCTCCTGGTGTTCATGAGATATTACGTGCGCACCAGCGTCGGCAGGGAGAGGTGGCACCGGCTCATACTGAGGATACCCGTGCTCGGGAGAATAGCCAGGAACATGGCGGTGAGCAGGTTCTGCAAGACGCTCTCAACCCTGCTCATGTCCGGCATACCACTGCTCAAGTCCATGGACATCGTGGAAAAGGTGGTGGGCAACAAGGTGCTGGAGGACGCGGTCAGCACCGCACGCGAGAACATAACCGAGGGCGCATCCATTGCAGACCCCTTGAGGGCCAGCAGGGTGTTCCCCCCGTTCGTGATACAGATGATTACCTCGGGCGAGCAGTCGGGCGAGCTCGAGTTCATGCTCCAGAAGGCCGCGGACACGTTCGACAGGGAGGTCGAGAACGCGGTCAACGGGCTCACCGCGTTGATCGAGCCGGTGATGATCATAATCCTTGCCGGTCTGGTGGTGCTGGTGATACTCTCGTTCCTCATGCCCATACTCGACCTTACCAGCGGCATCGGCTGAGGCCCTTTGCCGAATACGGGAAGCATGCATGGAACAGCGCGACCAACCTGGTGATCAAAAGACAATGAAAAAGCCAAGTGTTACTTTATCGGGAGGGCGGGTATGAATAAGTTAAAGTCAAACAAGGAGAACAAGAAGCCCATCCAAGGATTCACCCTGATCGAGATCATGGTGGTGGTCATGATCATCGGCATGCTCGCGGCCCTGGTGGGTGTCAAGGTGTACGAAAGGTTCGGCACCGCGCAGCGGGAGGTGGCAAAGGGACAGGTGCGAAACCTCATGACCGCGCTCGACAGCTACTACCTGGACAACAGGAGGTATCCAACCACCGAGCAGGGGCTGGACGCACTGGTGCAGAAGCCCACATCGCCGCCAGTGCCAAAAAACTACCCCGAGGGAGGATACATTGACGAGGTGCCCCTGGACCCGTGGAACAATGAGTACATATACTTCAGCCCCGGCGTCAACGGCGGGCCCTACAGCCTGGAATCATACGGCACCGACGGAACCGACGGAGGGCAGGGTGAGAACGCGGACATCGAGTCCTGGAACCTGTCGGGAGAGCAGTAAGAGGGCAGGGAAAAGCCGGGCTTTCACCATCATCGAGATGATGGTGGTGCTCGCATTGATCGGACTTGTCGCAGCGGTGGTGGTGCCCAGGACAGGAGTGCTCGACGGGGTCGAACTGCGTTCAGAGGCCAGGAACCTGGCAGGCGCAATAAGAATTACCTACAGCACCGCGGCCATGGATAAAGTGCCATACCGTATATGCTTCAACCTTGAACAGCAGCTCTACACAGTACAAAAGAAAGCCGGGGACGAGTACAAGGAGGTCACCGACCCCCTTATGGCGCCCAGGGTGATGCCTGGAAAGGTCTACATAAAGGCCGTAAAGGTGATGGACCGCGAGTGCTCCTCTTACTGCAAGGAGTACCTCTACTTCGCCCCCGGCGGCTACGTGGAGGAGGCTTCCATATACCTGTCCTTGGAGGACGCTGAACAGACCATCTCGGTTTTCACAAAACCCATGACCGGCAAGGCGGTGATAGTCATGGAGGAGCTTACCCGCAAGGAGTGGGAGCGGGAAAGTGAGTACTGAGCTCATCCGGCAAAAACCGGCCATCCATAAGGGAAAGCCGGGCTTCACCCTGCTGGAGGTCATGGCCGCCCTGGCCATACTCACCCTCTTCCTGGTGCCCATCATGGGATCCATCGTACACGGTCTCAACAACGTCTCCCGCATCCAGGACCGCTCCCTGGCGTTGCGCCTGGCCCAGAACAAAATGGCCCAGATCGAGATGATGGAGGTTCCCGAGGTCGAGGGCGTGGAGGAAGGCGACTTCGAGGAGCACCCTGGATTCTTCTGGGAGATCGAGAGCATAAAAACCCCGGACCTGGAGCTGATGGAGGAGTACATAGGAATAAAGGGCATGGAGATACACCTCCGGGTGATATGGGAGCGCGCCGGGGTGACAAAATCCATCGAGCTGCAGACCCTGCTCTTGGAGTGATGATAATGAAGCGATGCTCGCCCGCTTTCTCGCTGATCGAGGTCATGGTGGCCCTGGCCATATCAAGTCTCATGGTGGGGCTGGTGGCTGCCGGCTTTGCAGCCAGCTTCCGCGCACACCAGAGGGCCATGGACCACCTGGAGCTGGAGCAGACAAAGGCCCAGGCAATGGAAAGGATACGCAGGCTCTTGCAGGTGACGTACCTCTCCCCATACGTGCAGAACTCGGTGTTCACCCCCTTCGAGACATTTGACGACGACAGCATGTCAAAGCCGTACGACGCCATAACATTCACCACCCTGGGACACACATCGTACAAGATTGATGCAAAGGAGTCGGAGCTGGCAGAGATTACCGTATTCACCGAAAAAGAGCCGGAAATGGAGCTCGGCAATGAAAGGCTACAGTTGCACAGGCTGAGGGTGAGGGTCGGCGGCGAGATCAACCAGAGGTTCGAGGTCGAGGGCGGAGTGGTGTATACACTCGCGGACCACGTGACCAAGTTCCTGCTCGAGTACCTGAACAGGCAAGGGGAGTGGAAGTCCGAGTGGATACCAACCGACCACGGCTGGAGCCTGCCCTGCGCAATACGCGTCACCCTGGGGCTGCGCACCCACTCCATCGAGGAAATCGAGTCCACCATAGTGGTGCCCATAGAAATGACGAAAAAATGCATCTTCGAGGACGAGACGGAATTCGAGGAATGGATTTACTAGGGAAAAGAAAAAAGGCAGGGCGCATAAACACGGCGCCAGTAAGAGAGGAGCCCGCTGCCAACTCCCGCAGGGGAGCGGCGCTGGTGCTGGCCCTCCTGCTCCTGGCCATCATAACCATACTACTCTCCGAGTTCGTGTTCCACATGAGGATACAGACGGCCCTCTACCACAACCACGAGGCCAGGGTGCAGGGCAGGGCCGTGGCCGACGCCGGGCTAAACGCCGCGGAGGGGCTGCTCCTGCACGCCAGCCCTGAGAACGAGAGCCTGTTCAACAACCCCATACTCCAGCTCTACAGGTGGCAGTGCCAGTCAACACCCATGCTGCCGTCTCTGGGCATGACCGAGGAGCAGGAGACCGCGCAGCAGCGGCAGGCTACGGACACCGCGGCCATGCAGGGCTGCGGCCGCTGGAGCCTTGCAATACCATACCAGATGGGAGAGACCTCCCTGGACGTGGGGATATACGACGAGCAGGCGAGGATCAACCTGAACGCCATCATGCGGGAGCAGGGAAGACAACAGCGCCAGAGGGGGGGGGGGCAGCAGCAACAGCAGGAGCAGATGCCCTCATATACCGAGGACACGGTCATATTCAACACCCTGCTCGAGCTCTTCAGGCTGCAGGTGGCAAAGAACAACATCGAGCTCGAGGTCACGCCCTATCAGATACTCATGTACATAAAGGACTACATTGACTGCTGCATGGTGGACGGGTCCTTTGACAGGGACCAGGAAAACTACTTCGAGTACGAGGATAAAATCATCCCCATGAAGAACGGGCCCCTGGAGACCGTGGAGGAGATCAGGCTGGTCCCCGGAATGAAGGACGAGCTATTCAACGCAATAAAGGACTTCCTCACAGTGTATCCCACCGCCGGTGGAAGGGGCGGCTTCGATCGGAGGATCAACATGAACACCGCGCCCGTGGAGGTGTTGTACGCGGTCTTTAGGGGATGCTCCTACAGCGGCGGCGCAGAATCCACACTGCCCGCGGACCAGGCCATGCAGATGGCAAACGATATGATAAACTCCAACTTGAGCACAACTCAGAACCTGAACGTGCCCGGCGGAGCAGACATGCGAACCTATAACCGGGCTGACCCTCCCGAAATGGCAGGGAACCGTCTGTATACTCAACTTAAGCTGAACCCCCGCAACAGGCCCCGCTACTATAGAATAAGGTCCACCGCATACCAGGAAGACGGGCTGCAGACCACCATCATCAAGGTGGTCAGGTTCCGGGGAAACCTGGACACCGTCTACTACAAGGAACTCTAATACTAATAAGAGTGACCCTCACAGCTCACACCTCATATCTCAAAACTTCAAAAGCGGGTCCCCCTCCATTCGGGGCGAGGCATGTCTTACGCCTCTGAGGTAAGAGGGAAGGAACGCGGCCCCGATAATGGACCTGCCCGCGGTGAAAAGTGCCGAGAAGGACATGCTGTAGGCGGTGACAAGCGCCTTGTCCCCCCCGGCGTATGGCAGCAGCATGAGGGCAACGAGCTGGGGGCCGCCGAAACCCGCGCCCGACACCGGCATGAAGGACACGCCGATGATAAGCGGCGCCGCGACCGCGACCATGGCAAGGGGGGCCTCGATACCGAATGCGTATAAGAGCGCCGCGTGGGCCGCCACCCCGGAAAGGGCCACCGAAAGCCTTGCGCCAAGCACCACCAGGTAATGGCCCGGCCTTGCAAACCTGCACGAGCGAAGTATGGGGTTCATGGTCACCCGCCGGAATATGCCAAGGTCCCTGACAGGCGTGAACCAGTAGGCCGCGTACATGAGCGCCACCGCCCATGGAATGCTCACCAGTATGAACCACCTCGGGTCAAGGTCCGGGACCGCCCGCACGAAAAAGTTCAGCGCCAGGGCCGCGGTCACGGTAAGGTTTATGGAGAAAAGGTCGTGCACCGAGGTGAAGGCGTTGGCCGAGAGGGACCACAAAACAGGCGCGCCCTTGTGTCTCCGAAGATATACAAGGTTGGCCACCGTGGACAGGGGTGTGTAGAGCACGTGGAAGAGGTAGCTGCCCAGCCGGGTCGCGGCCATCTCCCGCACCTTGATATCAGGGACCACGAACCACTTGTAGCAGTTGCCGTAGCTCAAGATGTCCGCGAGCGCGTACACCGCGGTGAAGACCGCCATGGCCGGCATGACCAGCCAGAGCCTGGCCTCAAGCAGGGCGCGGCCGAACCTCGAAAGCTCGATGTCGCGGAAAATCCATATCAGTATGGCCGCGGCGATAAGATAGGGGAGAACCTCACGCCACAAAGGAGGACGCTTCACGCCTTCCTGCAAAAGCTCATCATCCGGGTCATCGGACAAACGCAAAAACCTATTCCTCCGGAACCACGTGCTCCGCCTCGATGCCGACCGTGGGCGCCTGCACCGGCTCTGGGCTCAGCAGCTTATCCAGCTCCTTTATGGCAGGCGAAAGCGATACCAGCCCTATCATAGACCGGGAGGCGCCCCGCACGAAGGGTATGAAAAGGGTGACCGCAGCGATGGCTTCCTCGCTGCCGTAGTCCCCGAAGAACACCATCCAGGCCATGGTGGCCGTGCCGAACCCTGCAAAGGCGATGGGCAGGTCCATGATGAGCAGGAAGAGGGGGGAGAGCACCATGAACTCCACGAGAGGTATCTCGATGCCAAAGGCCAGGGCGGTAAAGTAAAACCCGGCCAGCATGAGGAAGAACGGAGGCAAAGCCATGGCCCAGGTCAAAAACCACTGCCTCCTGCTGGCAGTCCTGAACGCGGTCCAGAACTCGCTGTCCTTGTCCCGGACCACCAGCTTGCTCAGCCCGAAGTGCTTGTCATGGTGCCAGGTGACCCAGGACTGCACCAGGTACACCACTCCGAATATCAACAAGGCCCACCAGGCCCACAGGTTCAGCCGGACCTTGTCGGCAAGACCGTAGTGATGGATGGCCAGGGTGGCCGGGATCATGAAGATGCCTATGCCCCACAGGGTCAGACCGAAGCGGAAGAGCAGGATGCCCATGAGCTTCTTCCAGGTGATACAGGACTTGCGCTTTATATAGAGGAGCACCCCGCCTATGCCCCCCACCGCGGTGTTTGCGAGCTGGAGGATGTAGATGGCGCCACGGGCCCACAAATAGTCCCGCCAGGAAAAAGGCCCGTGGAACCAGGTCAGGTGACGCTCGACTATCAACACATCGAAGAACCAGAACAGGAGCTGCGGCGCCGCTAAAGAAAGAACGCCAAGCACAAGGTGCGCGCCCTTGACCGACGCCCACAGCCCGGCCCAGTCCTGGTCACGGAAGTAGTAGTAAAGGATCAGCGCGCTCACCACCACCGGCACCACGCGCTTTATCCACCCGGGAATGCGCGCCGCGGGAAAGGGCTCCAGTTCAGCCATGTCGCACCTCCTTATTGCCTCTAATATGTCTCCATCAGTTTGCGTCGCATTCCCACAAGGTTACAGCGGCAAGGCTCGCAGGCATCCGCCTGATTTCCCTGCGGGCCCCGGCGAAAAGCGCCCCTCCCTCGGCCTCCACCTCCTCTGAAAGCCCGCGGTCGAGCCCGGCCAGAAACCCAAGGTCCGCGTGCTCGCGAAGCTCCTTGTAGAGCCAAAGTATACCCGGAAGCATGGCGCGGTCCCGGCCACCGCAGAAGTAGTGCATAAGCACCAGGCTCCACACCGCGTCAAACCCCCAGTACTGGGTCCTGACCTCCGCGGAGCTTATGGCAAAGGAAACATGCAGCGCACGGTCTATCTTCTCGCGGTTCTCTCTGCTGACCTCGAAACCCCCTCCCGGAACCGAGAGCGCCGCGAACTCCATGTAGCTTATAAGGGCGCGGAACGATTCCTCCGGAATGGGGGGAATACCGAAGAAACGCGAGCCCGAAACCCCCGCACCCTCCGGACCTATGAGGGCAGCCACCGCGGCCTGGTCCACGGCCCCCGCCCGGTAAAGCTCTCGGAGCCTGGACCTTGCCGAGCGCCTCATTATGAGCTTCACGTCATCACTGGAGCGCTCGTACACCGACATGAACTCCCGCGGCGTCAGGCTGCGCGCGCGCTCGTGGGCCGTGGCCCCGGGCAGAGGCCCCAGAAGATCCGACACGCTTCTGTCCTCGGGTACGTCCGCGCCGATCAGCTCGAGCACTTCCCGCCAGGCATAATCCTTGCCCTCCTTTTCAGCCGGAGAGGTAAAGGGAATCAGGAGTGACGCGGCCATCATTGATAAGAGTGCCTTCCAGGACACCGTTCTGCATATCAGTGTATGGAACCCGCCTGTTTTACTTGTCATCCGCATCTCCCGTGCATCTTTGTACTCGTGTTGCCTTAAACCACGCAAAAGCCGCCGTCACTATTATACATGTTACGCTTATCCACAGCCCCAGCTTGAAAGACCACGGCTCATAGGTCATTATGACACGTCCGGCTTCATTTATCGAGACCTTTCTGAACAGGCCATCCTGCGGGTGAATCCTTAATTCTTTTGCGTTTACATACGCCCTCCAGCCCGGAAAGAATGTGTCCGCGAGCACCAGGTCTCCGCCCCTCTCCGCCTCGATATCGGCCCGGTCCCAGGTGTAGCCCCAGACCCTGGCACCCGGCCGGGCAGGGTCATCCGCGCCTGCCATGAAAGCCCTGGGCCAGGCCTGTCGGTTCAAATAGAGCAGGCGCTTTTGCTCGTCCAGAAGCTCGAAGCCCGGCACTTCCAATGGCTCTTCCGAGACCGCGTACTTTATCCCCATCCGGTCCACCAGCCAGTGGCCAAGGTTTTCCTCGGACACGTCGAACGACCAGCCGTGGCTGAAAAAGCTCTCCACCGCACGGTCCATGCCGAAACCCTCGATCTCTCCCATGGCCCGTACGTAGCGCTCGGGGTAGATCCCCTCGAACGCCCTCACATCAAACAGCTTGAATATAATATTTATGTTGTGATGGAACGCGCCCTTGATGCCGGTGAACCTTGGCATGCCAGGGTCAGCGGCCACCGGCTTCAGCTCCTCCGGCACTGCAGGGGCTTTGTATTTCATTGCCGCGGGGTCCACCTCGCTTTTCATCTCGAAACCGGAGCACAAAGAAAGGAGCTCGCCTCCAGCTAGCAGGACTGTAATGATGCATAGCGCGCCCCTTGCCCCGCGGCTCCTTGACCCCCCTGCCAAAAGTATCAAGACAGCGCCCGCCAGCAGGAAGGCCGAGGGTATGGCAATGCCCGGCAGCCACGGCCCTTCCCGGCTGAGACGTGCGTGCAAATAACCTCCAGCGATCATAAGAGCCACTGTCAACGCTGCGGGGATGAACCGCGATGCCTTGAGCCGGCCGTGCAGGACCGCCTCAAGACCGGACCCGGCAAGCATTGCGATCGAGAAGCTCGCACCTGCCATGCCGAACTTGATGTTGCCCAGCCGGTTGAAGGGCCATGCATGCGCAATGCTCCCGAGCCCCGGAAGCTCGAGCACAAGGGACAAAAGCACTGCCGCGGCCCCCGCGAAGAACAGGACGTAGCGATCCCGGCCCTGTTTGTGCAGGAGTGCACTCAGGCCAAGCACCAGGCACAGCGAGCCCACGTAGGGCATGGAAACCTTGTGGAGCTCGGTGGCCCCCGAAGGGCCGGCGGACCACGGCGCAGCCAGCGTGAACACCAGCCGGGCGGGAAAGCTCACCACCTCGTGAAGACCAGGCCCGTGGATGTGGAACCCCCGGCCGAGATACTCGAAAAAAGGCAGAAGCTCTATGCTCGAAAGTATTGAGGCCAGTACAAGAGGCCCCAGGAACACCGCGGCCATAAAACCGGCCTTGCCCGGCCTCCCCATGCTGACAACCAGCCCGAAAAAAAAGCAGAACAGACACACGTAAAACGCAGCCTCCGGACTGCCGCCAGAGAGCACCAGGAAAAAAAGCAAACCCCCGGCCAGCAACGGCTTCAGGCCCGGACCGCGCCTGCGCGCCTCCACCATCACCAGCAGGATCAGAGGGAGCCACATCTCGCTTCCCACGTTCACCATGTTGGCGTGCTTGGTCATGTACCCGGAAAGCGCAAAAGCAGCGCCCGAGAGCCAGGCCCCCGGGCCGCCCATGCCGAGCCTCCTGCTAAACAGCATGGTGAAAAGACCGGCCAGCCCCAGCCTGAGGATCACCATGAGGTCGAGGCTCCGCGGGTCCGGGCAGATGAAATAGAGCCACTTCAGCGGAAAGAGCGCCGAGCTCTGCATGTTTCCGAGGAGCGGCATGCCCGTGCCCGAGTACGCGTTCCAGAGCGGGAAATGACCGGCACGGAGCTCCCTTGCCGAGAGCAGGTCCCAGGGGAAGAAGCTGAGCCTGGCCGCGGGGTCCTCGATCACGGTAACGTATAAGGAATGGCCGGGCGACAGAGGGCCCCGGAACTGGATGCATAAGACCGCCAGAAGCGCCACAAAAAACCCGGCAGCGGAAAGCCTGCTCATGAGCAACATTAAATCCCATGCACCTTGCCGCGTCAATTAAAACGCCAACGACAGCTAGCGAATTAGTCAGTCTCTTTTCTTTCGCCTTTTGAAACACATAGATTTGCTCTAGACGTGATACAGTCAATGAGGTTCGGATATTTCTGAAAGTTTCGTAAAATCATATAATTTCTGAACTTTAGAACTTTTATTAATTCAAGTCACTTGATTCCATAACTTTCAGGGGAGGCCAGGGGCAATTTTATCCAGTTTGCGACCAGACCATAAACTTGATGAAATTCGCGGCGCGGGTATTTCCTTCAAACACAGGTAGGCTTTAGCAGCTCTTTGGGGTGGAGTGAGGCCGCTTTCACTGACGATCACCAAAAGGTCCAGGTCGCTGTCTTCTCTTGCGCCTCCCCACACCGTTGATCCGAACATGATGATCTTATCCGGCTTGAACTCTTCAACAAGCCTGCGGGTTATTTCATCAACCGTAACGTCAGGCAAGTCTTTCATGAGTAATGCCCCTGATGCCGGATACAGTTCACAGCGGTATATTGCCGTGCTTCTTGGGCGGCCGGGTCTCGCGCTTGGTGCGAAGCGTCTCCAGCGCGTCCACCAGCACCTTCCTCGTCTCCCTGGGCTGTATGACCATGTCAATGTATGCCCTGTTGGCTGCTATGTAGGGGTTGTTGAAGTAATCCTCGTACTCGGCCACCTTCTCTTTCAGCTTTGCCTCCGGGTCATCCGCCTCCTTGATCTCTTTCCTGAAGATGATGCGGGAGGCCCCCTCCGCTCCCATGACCGCTATCTGGGCGGTGGGCCAGGCCACCACCAGGTCCGCGCCCAGGTCTTTCGAGCACATGGCGATGTATGCGCCGCCGTATGCCTTCCTGGTGATAAGAGTTATCTTGGGAACGGTGGCCTCGGAGTACACCCACAGCATCTTGGCCCCGTGTCTTATGATGCCGGCGTGCTCCTGGTCCGAGCCCGGCAGATACCCCGGCACGTCCGAGAGGGTGAGTATGGGGATGTTGAAGGCGTCGCAGAAGCGGATGTGTCGTGCGGCCTTGTCCGAGGCGTTCACGTCCAGGGCCCCGCCCAGGTAGCTTGGCTGATTTGCGATGATGCCCACCGAGTGGCCGGCCATCCTGGCAAAGCCCGTGATCATATTCTGTGCGTACATGGCATGGGGCTCGAAGAAGGTCCCCTGATCCACGAACATGTTTATAAGCTCGCGCATGTCGTAGCTCTTCCTGGCTTCGTCCGGGACAGATGTATCGAGCTCGGGGACCTCGCGGCCGGGGTCGTCCCCGGTCTCCAGGTACGCGGGGTCCTCAAGGTTGTTCTGGGGCAGATAAGTAAGCAGGTTCCTGATCTGGGCCAGGCAGTCCTGGTCGCTCTCGGTGGCGAAGTGGGCCACGCCCGAGCGCTGGCAGTGCGCGTCCGCGCCCCCCAGGTCCTCGAAGCTTATATCCTCGCCGGTCACCGCCTTTATCACCTCGGGACCGGTGATGAACATGTAGCTCGATTTCTTGACCATGAACACGAAGTCGGTCATGGCCGGCGAGTACACCGCGCCGCCGGCGGTGGGCCCCATGATGGCGCTGATCTGGGGGACCACGCCCGATGCCAGGGAGTTGCGATAGAATATCTGGCCGTAGCCCGAGAGCGCGTCCACCCCCTCCTGGATGCGGGCCCCTCCCGAGTCGTTCAATCCGATCATGGGGCATCCCAGCTTCATGGAAAGGTCCATGACCTTGCATATCTTTCTGGCGTGCATCTCTCCCAGGCTGCCGCCCCGGGAGGTGAAGTCCTGCGAGTAGGCGCAGGCCGCCCGGCCGTTGATCCTGCCGTAGCCGGTGACCACTCCCTCCGCGGGCACGTCCACCTTGTCCATGCCCAGGCTGGTGCAGCGGTGCTTGACGAACAGGTCGGTCTCGGTGAAGGCACCGGGGTCGAAGAGCAGCTCCATCCTCTCCCTGGCGGTGAGCTTGCCCTTTTCCTTCTGCTTGGCGACGCCCTTGTCGCCTCCCATGGCCCGCTCGCGGGCCTCCTTCTCGGAAAGCTCTTTCAACTTCTCTTGGGTGGTCTTCATGGCATCCTCCTCGGGACCGCCCGATCATACTAAAATTTAATAATGCCGCGCGTCCTTATTTTTACGGGCAGGGCGCGCGTTTGACTGGCCTGCCCCGGTTTACTTATAATAACTTGCTCAGGCCTTATTGAATAGCACCTGCGGTAAGCGGTGTCAAGGATTGCAGGGCCTGTCCTGGAGTTTCTGGATGTATGAGGGGCTGATCTACATAGCCACCGGGGTGGTGGTGGTGCTCGTCATACTGATTATTATGGCGCTCACCATAGGCGTGATAGTGCGCTACGACGACTTTCTCCGCTCGCGCGGCCGGCTGAAGAGGGCGGAGGCTTCCGGGGAGTCGTCCCAGGTCCCGGCCGACGTGGCCGCTGTCATCGGTCTTGCCCTGGACGAGCATTTTGCCGAGCAGTGCGCCCGGCCCGGCTCTGCCAGCATCGAGAAGCCCAGACTAACCACGTGGTCGTCCTCGGGAAGGATGGCCATCATGGACCAGCGGCGCCGGGTCACAAGCCGAATGAAGTAGGGGGACTGAAAGAGCCATGAAAGAGTACCGCTACGAGGTGGAGGGAAAGAACTTCCGGGTGAGGATAAAAGAGGTCTACGGGGACCATGCCGTGGTCGAGGTCAACGACCAGGTATACCAGGTGGACATAAAGGCCAGGCCGGAGATGCAGGGGCCACCGGCGCAGGCCATGCCGTCGGCGCCAGTGCCGGTCGCGGTCCCGCAACGGGCCGCCGCAGGCCGCCAGGCCATTTCAAGCGACGGCATGATACGGGCCCCCATGCCCGGGGTGGTCTTGAAGGTCATGGTGGAGGAGGGCGACATGGTGAACGCCGGAGACCCGGTCATGGTCATCGAGGCCATGAAGATGGAGAACGAGATCAAGGCCCCGGTTTCAGGCACGGTCAAACAGGTCAAGGTGGAGCCGGGCGACAGCGTTAACACCGGGGACGAGCTCATGGAGATAAGCACGGAATAAATAAGAGGGAAGGTATGAGATTTGAGCGATGAGTTTTAGTGACTCACACTTCAAACCTCAAAACACAAACCTGAAATAAGATGGAAAAAGCCGCGGACATACTTTTAACAGTGATCGAGAAGACGGGTCTCTACGCCGTGACCTGGCCCAACCTGGTCATGATCCTTGTGGGGTGCGTGTTCTGCTGGCTGGCCATTGTAAAGCACTACGAGCCTTACGAGCTTTTGCCCATCGGGCTGGGGGCCATACTTATAAACCTTCCCCTGCACCAGATGGGCATGTTTTCAGAGGACATCCAAGGCAGCGGGCTCCTGGGCATAGTTTTCCACTACGGGATATACTTCTACAACATACTGCCGCCGCTGGTGTTCCTGGGGCTGGGGGCCATCACCGACTTCGGGCCTTTGATCGCGAACCCCAGGATGCTGCTCCTGGGAGGCGCGGCACAGGTGGGCATATTCCTGGCATTCCTGGGCGCGCTCTTGCTCAAGTTCCCCCTTGAGCAGGCCGCGGCCATAAGCATAATCGGGGGCGCCGACGGGCCCACCACCATATACTTGAACGCCATCATGGCGCCCGAGCTGTTGGGCGTGACCGCGGTCACGGCCTACTCCTACATGGGCATGGTGGCCATCATCCAGCCGCCCATCATGCGGCTGCTCACCACCAAGGCGGAGCGGTCCATACACATGACCCAGCTCAGGCACGTGTCCAAGCGCTCCAAGGTGCTCTTCCCCATCGTGGTCATGATCCTCTCCATCCTGCTCATACCCATGAGCGCGCCCCTTATCAGCATGTTCATGATCGGCAACGTGTTCCGCGAGTCGGGCGTGGTGGACAGACTCTTCAAGAGCGCCCAGAACGAGATTTTGAACGTGGTCACCATATTCCTCATGCTGTGCATAGGCATCACCCTGAAGGGCGAGCTCATCTTGAAGCTGGAGACCCTGGAGATACTGGTGCTGGGTCTTTTCGCCTTCGCGCTCGGCTCCGCCGGCGGCATAATCTTCGCAAAGATCATGAACCTCGTATCCAGGCACAAGGTGAACCCTTTGATAGGGGCCTCGGGCGTGTCCGCGGTGCCCATGGCCGCCCGGGTGGCCCAGGAGGTGGCCTACTCGGAGGACCCCGACAACCACCTGCTCATGCACGCCATGGGGCCCAACGTGGCCGGGGTCATAGGGTCCGCCATCGTGGCCGGGTACTTCCTCTCGGTCATAGGATAAAAGCGAAAAGGAAACGGAAAATGCCATACGAATGCGTAATAGTGGACACGAAGGACAACATCACTACCATCACCCTCAACCGCCCCCAGGTGAGGAACGCCTTTAACTGGACCATGATGCTCGACCTTACCGAGGCCATGCACGACGCGCACGAGGACGACTCGGTGCGCGCGGTTATTTTGACCGGGGCCGGCGACAAGGCATTCTCCGGGGGCATGGACCTGAAGGAGGGCATGAAGGGCTGGTACCAGCCAAGGAGCGACCGCAAGCTCATAGACCTGCCAGAGCTCATGGTAAAGCACTTGAAGAAGCCGGTGATCGCGGCCATAAACGGGGCAGCCATCGGGTGGGGGCTTACGCTCACGCTTCTGTGCGACATCCGGGTGGCCGGGGAGAGGGCCAGCATGAGCATGCGCTTCACCCAGGTGGGACTCATACCCGAGGCGGGCAGCCCCCTGCTTCTGCCGCAGATTGTAGGGCTCGGAAACGCGCTCGACCTCTCGCTTACCGCAAAGACCATTGACGCCGCGGAGGCGTACCGCATAGGGCTTGTGAACTACCTGGCGCCGGACGCCGAGCTCATGGACAAGGCTCTTGAAGTGGCCCGAAGCATAGCCGAGAAATCGCCCACCGCCATCGGCTTTGCAAAACGAGGGTTCTACGACAGCCTCGAGCTCGACTTCCAGGCCCAGCAGAAAATGGAGAAGGACAACTTCGCAAAGTGCATACTCTCACCCGACTTCCGCGAGCAGCAGACCAAGTTCTTGAAGAAGAAAAAGTAACAGATGATATTGCAGTGTGAAAAGATATTCTACACAGGACATTCAATAAAACGAATGTTTGAAAGGTATGTAACAGAAGAAGACGTGCAGGAATTCATAAGAAGAGGTGAAGTGATCATCACATTAAGGAATACCTCCCCGCATTGCCAACTCTGAAACATGATCTTATTATGGTAAATACTATTTAAACTTTTTCTCTTGTATGAAACCTGTGAGAGCGCACCCCTTATACAGCGCGGCATAGGCAGTTGTCTTTATAGCTTCTGCTATTTATGCTAGTCTATTGATCAGGCGGAACGCACATCTTTAAACAATACTTATAAAACGGGTTGCGGGGGTCATCTATTGTCATGCCGGTCTTAGTATGCGGAACCAATTACAAGACGTCGCCCTTGTGGCTTAGAGAGAAGGCTGCCCTTTCCGGCATCAGCCTTTTCGACACCAGGAAGCGAATTCTCGACTTTCCCGAGGCTGAGGAGGTTGTGGTTGTAAGCACCTGCAACCGCGTGGAGTTCTACCTTGCCGGCCCGGATGAGAAGAGTCTTTGCGAGCGCATGTCCGGGTTCGTAGGAAGCGAGTACGGCCTCTCCCCATCGGAGAGCGAAGAGTATTTTTACATCTACTCGGGGAGAGACGCCGCGTCCCACCTTTTCAGCGTGGTGGTTGGCGCCGACTCCATGGTTGCGGGCGAGGTCCAGGTGCTGGGGCAGGTACAGAGGTGTTTCGAGCAGGCCCGGTTGGAAGAGGCCCTTGGCCCCGAGCTTTCCGGGCTGATTGAGTCCGCCCTGGGGGTGGCCGAGCGGGTGAGGACCGAGACGGCGTTCAGCTCCTCCCCGGTGTCGGTGGGCTCGGTGGCCGTTTCCATGGCAAGGTCCCAGGTGGGCTCTTTGAAGAACCGGGCGGCCATGGTCCTGGGCGCGGGCGAGATGGGAATACTCACCGCCAGGGCCCTGTCAGCCAACGGGGTGGCTACCATCCTGGTGGCCAACCGCACCCTGAGCCGGGCCCAGGAGGTGGCCCACAAGCTCGGTGGCAGGGCGGTGGATTATACCGAACTGCAAGCGCAGATCGAGAAGGTGGACGTGCTGGTCACATCCACCAGCGCGCCCCATACGCTGGTGAAAAAGCCCATGATAGAGAGGGTGATGGAGGGAAGGCCCAAGCAACACCTTTTCATAGTTGACCTGGCCCTGCCCAGGGACGTGCACCCCGAGGTCATGGATGTCCCCGGCGTGAGCCTGGTCAACGTGGACGACCTACAGTCGGTGGCCGAGCAGAACACCAGGGAGCGGCTCTCCGAGCTTCCCAGGGTTTCGGCCATCATCTCCGAACAGGCCCGGGCCTTTGAGAGCAAGAAGCGGGGATTGAGCCTCATGGACCTGGCCCTGGGTTGAGTCCTTTTTTGGTCCTGCCTCGTCTTCATATCTCCAGGAACACCTGGAAGTAGGTCTCAACAAGAGTGTCGCCTTCGTCGTCATTGCCGCTCATGAACTGGAGTGCGACCGAGGCATTGTCGTTCAAGTTGATCCCCCCGAAGCCGCCCCAGCTAAAGAACCTGGTGGGAGTGAGGCCAAGGTCCCGGCCATTTGCGGAAAGCCAGTCAAACCCTCCCATCATTGCGTATTGCGCTCCTGCCCACCAACGTTCGCCTCCGAAGAGAGCAACCTCGATGTTAGCCGAGCTGATTTTTGTGCGGTCTCCGTCCAGGTCCACGTAGTTCTTTCTCTTAAACTTTCCCGACTCGATATACTCAGAGTCGAAGCCGAGCACGAGGCCATCCGTTACCGGGACCATAAAGGTCAGGTAATATGAAACCGCGGCCACATTGGAAGTGTAGTCACCGGAAAGGTATTCATTTCCGAAATCCAACCCGGTCTCGGTAACGTCTGAGAGGTAGCCCGCACCGACCTCGAGCTCGTAATCGTCCGACATGGCCAGGGGATGCAAGTGCAGGTGGAGCACGTAGTCGTCAATTCTCTCGTCGTCCGGATTCCCAAGGCTGTCAACGGTATCGAATTCCCCGTTTATAAGCGTGCCTGACATGAAGAGATAATCGTTATCGTATCCAAGCTCCGCTCCGCTCTTTCTGGTGTCCGCAAAGTGCCAGGTAAGCGGGTCTTCGACCCCGAAGGTGCTCTCGTGTGCAAAAGGAGCATACAACTTGCCGATCCGCAGGAAAGCATTGCAGTATTGGAGCTTAATCCAGCCCTCGTCCATGTCAAAATTGTCGCCTCCCGGGTCGGCGAAGAACTCCTCGAAGAGCGCTAGAAAGTAGCCCTCCACGTACTGGTTAGGCTTAAAAATAAAACCCACACCCGCATAGCGGGCATACACATCGCTCAACAGCAGATCGTCCGCGGCATTGCTGGCCCAGTCAAAATCTTTGTATCCAACCCTTGAATCTATAAAAGCATGCACCAGAATCCGGCCAGCAGACTCCACCGCCTTGCTTTGTCGCTCCGGCTCCACAGCGTCTGCCTTGATTGTAATGAATAGCAAGGCTGAGATTATGACCGCAAGTCCTGCCTTGTCCATAGCATTTCCGACATATCCAACACCTTTCATCATATTCCCTCTCATGCAAGTCCCAGGAACGAGCCTATCCACCACACGGTCCCGGAGACGATATAGGCCACTCCCGTGGTCATCATCACCATGAGCGCGGCCCACCTCCACGAGCGCAGCTCGCGGTATGCCACCACCACGGTTGCCAGGCAGGGCAGGTAGAGCAGTATGAACACCATGAGTGCGTACGCCCGGAGGGGGCTGTAGAAGGGATCGGTCTTGATGGCCTCTCTCAGGTCCGGGGACTCCTGATCAGCCTCGCCCAGGCTGTAGAGGGTGCCCATGGTGGAGACCACTATCTCCTTGGCCACGAAACCGGCGAAAAGCGATATGCCCACCTTCCAGTTGCCCAGCCCTATGGGCTCCAGCGCCGGCGCGATTAAGTGCCCGATCCTGCCGGCAAAACTCTTCTCCAGCCGCTCTTTGTGGACCTCGAACTCGAGTTCCCGGGGCAGATCCTCCACTGACCCGGAATCCTGGATGGCCCGGTCAAGTTCGGGCGAGAAAGCCACCTCCCTGGGGAAGTTGGAAAGCGCCCATATTATTATGGAGAAAGACAGGATTATGGTCCCCGCTTTTTTCACGTACATCCAGGCGCGGCTCCACATGTGCATGAGCACGCTCTTGGCGGTTGGCATACGGTAGGGGGGAAGCTCCATCACAAAGGGGGTGGGCTCCCCCTTTACCACGTAGGTCCTCAGAATCTTGGCCATGACCATGGCCACAAGAATGCCCAGGATGTACATGGAAAAGATAACCCTGCCCGCGTACCGCGGACTGAAAAAGGCGCTGGCCAGAAGAACGTACACCGGCAGCCTGGCGCTGCAGCTTATGAAGGGCGCCACCATGATGGTGGTGATGCGGTCGCGCTGGTTCTCCAGGATTCTGGCGCCCATGATCGCGGGCACGTTGCAGCCGAAGCCTATGAACAGGGGGATGAAGCTCTTGCCGTGCAGTCCCACCAGGTGCATGACCCTGTCCACGATAAAGGCGGCCCGGGCCATGTACCCCGAGTCTTCCATAAGCGACACCATGATGAACAGCAGCATGATGTTGGGCAGGAAAACCAGCACTCCGCCCACACCGGCTATCACCCCGTCCACCAGCAGGGACTCCAGCATACCGCCCGGCATAAGGGCTGACGACCGGGCGCCGCTCCATGAAAAGACCCGCTCCACCAGTCCGGCCAGGGGGTCGCCCAGCCTGAAGGTGACCTCGAAGGTGAGCCACATGAGGAAAAGGAATATGGGCAGTCCCAGCACCCGGTTGGCCAGCACCGTGTCCACCTGGTCGGTTAGCGTGCGCCGGTCCACCGCGGCCAGCTTCACCGTCTCCGCCACCGCGCCGTGCACCCAGCCGTACCTGGCGTCAGCCAGCAGTATCTCCGGCTCTTCATTGAAGATGCCCCTGATCCAGTCCCTTGCACGTGCGGCCCTGTCAAGGGCCTCCATATCCCCGGCCCGCCTGGCCCACTCCATGACCTCGGCGTCCTCCTCCAGGAGCTTTATGGACACCCACCTGGCATCGTACCTCGCGGCAAGATTGCTGTGCTCCACAGCCTCGAAGATCATGGCCACCGCCCGGTCCAGGTCACCCCCGAAGTGGATGTCAACCCGGGGACATTCCCTTTTTTGCGCCATCTCTATGGCCTTGTCCTTGAGCTCCTCGATGCCCTGTCCGCGGAAGCCCACCGTGGGAACTATGGGCACACCCAGCAGCTTGGATAATTGGTCAAGGTCTATGTCCATACCCTTTTTCTGCACCTCGTCCATCATGTTGAAGGCCAGCACCAGGGGCACCCTCATGGCTATCAGTTGCACGGAAAGGTAGAGGTTGCGCTCGAGGTTGCCGGCGTCAACTATGTGCACCACAACATCGGGCTTCTCCTCGATCAAGACCCGGCGGGCCACCCTCTCGTCGGGCGAGTAGGCGCTCAGGCTGTAGGTGCCGGGGAGGTCAATCACCCGGGCCTCATGGCCCTGGTTTTCCATGATCCCTTCCTTGCGCTCCACGGTTACACCGGGGTAGTTGCCCACGTGCTGGCGCGCGCCGGTGAGGGCGTTGAATACGGTGGTCTTGCCGGAGTTGGGGTTCCCGGCCAGAGCCATGTAAACATTTTTCTTGTGAGTATTTCGCTCCATTTTGTTAGGGCATCCTAACTAAAACGAAAAAGAAAAAGCGACGCCTTATCCGAGGCGCCTGACCTGTATCTCCCGGGCCTCGCTTTGCCTCAGGCTCAGGTGATACCCTTTAATTAACACCTCGATAGGGTCGCCCAAGGGGGCCACCCTCTCCACCTCCACCTTGCTGCCGGCCACCACGCCCATCTCCAGCAGCCTCTTTTTTATCTCTCCAATCGCGCCCACCTTTACGATCTCGCCCTTCTCACCGATCTGGAGATCGTTCAGGTTAAGGACTTCTTCCGTCACGTTATGGCTGCTGCTGGCGGTCATGCTCTTATCCTTTCTCCGCTTCCACCATGATCTTTGCAGCCATGCCCCTGCCCAGACTGAACTTCGAGCCCTTGACCATGACGATCACCGGTCCTCCCATGTTGCCCGTGACCATAAGGTCCGAGCCCGGGTAAATGCCCAAGGCCGAAAGCCTGGATACGAGCCCCCGACCGCCGTTGAGCCTGGACACGCGCACCACCTTTCCCGGGGAGATGGTGCTCAAAGGAAGGAGCACGCCCTCGTCCCGGTTTCCGCCACCGGGCGAGCCGGGAATAAATTTGTCATCCATACGTTTCATGCCGTTAATCACCTTTTTGTCAGGCTGTCCTATAATGTTACTTAAAAAAAGTTCGGCCACCCTCCGGGAACACCGGCTCCTGACGAAATGCCCGGCACCATCTTAGCTCCTGCCCGGCGAGCGGCGGGCTCGGAGGAACCTTCGAAAGGCCTCGCCCCTGAGTTCTCCCATATCCGGGCCGCTTTTCCTGAACTCCTCCAGCGCCAGGAACCTGTCAATGGTCTCCACGCTCAAAGAGTGCTCCATGCGGCATGCGTCCTCCTCTGCCACCTGGGCATCCAGCCCCAGGACCTCCTCCAGGAACCTCCGCAACACCCGGTGCCTGTTTATCATCTCACGGGCCACCCTGGAACCCTTGGAGGTGAGCTCCACACCCCCGTAGCGGTGATGGACAGCGAGCTCGTGCTCGACAAGGTGCTTTATCATGCCCACCACGCTGGGCCTGGTCACCTCCAGCCGCTTTGCTATATCCTTGACCCTGACCTCACTGGTTTTTGTCTGCTTTGCGATCTCGTAGATCACCTTGAGGTAATCCTCCATGTTGGAGGTTATCTCCCATTTACGGTCGGCTGCTTTGGCAACTGGCACCGGCATCTGCTGCTATGAGAATAGTAGTAGGATATCCTAACTTTGTCAAGTCAAAACTGAAAATTTTTCGTCCCGGGGCCAGCCGTGCTAAACTTGCCCATTGCGAGACTTTTCATGGTGGATGAAAAAGCGGCCAGCAATGAAATGATAAAACCCGGCTTCCCCCCGGTGGGCGCGAGGATTATAAAACAGGAGGGTCTCAACCAGGCCCGGGCCTTGACCGTGCCTTTTAAAGGCATCTCCTACTGCCGCGCGGTGATGGAGGCCGGCCAGGGCCAAAGGCTTCTCATAGGCCCCGGCTGCATCGAGGTGTGCCGCTGGTCCCCCGCGGTGCTTGGTCTCAAGACCCCTGAAAGCGCATTTGAAAAAGAGCTCGAGCCCAGGCTGCCCCTGGAGGTCAAGGCAATAGTTTTATCCCGGCTGGATGACTGGCCTCCCAAGATCGGCGACCCGGAGGTGGTCATTATAAGAGGCGACCACAAAGCCATGAAGGGCCTGCTGTCAGTCGCCGGCCCTGAAAGTGTGTTCCACGGCTCCTCCGGAGTTGACAAGACAGCCGTCCCCCTGCTAACGGGAGAGACCGGGCATCCGTTGAAGAGCGCCATGGTCTCCATAGTGAACCGCGGCCTTGACCTCTTGAACCGCTTCCCCTGGTGGACAGAGTTCACCGTGTGGGCCTTCCGCAGGGAAAGCACCAGCCGCGCCCTCAACTTCCTGCTTGACAGGACCATGGCCAACATGTCCGTGTGCAGGAACTCCACCGTCATTCCCCTGCTCACAGGCATGGCAAACGTCTCCCACTTCTGCACCGGCGGCATCACCTGGGGAAGGAACCCCCCGCATTTTCTCACCTGCGGGGTGCCCTACGGAATGTACCGGGAGCTGGAAGATAAGATTGCGCCTGCCTGAGCCCGGGCCGTTAGTCGCCGATCACGTCCCTTATAAACCGGTAGGTGTACACCGCGCAGGCGTTGAAGCCCTGGTGGCCGGGGGCTAGGTCTGGCTGGTTGTTCCTGGTGGCCGCGGTGATATCCAGGTGAGTATAGCCGAGCGCAAGGTGCACCTGTGTCTCGGTGTGCGAAAACACCCCCCGCACGAAATGGTCTTTATTAACTTCAGGAAGCGAGTACTCGCCCATGGAGTCCACCATAGAAGGCTATTGCTGGCAGGTCTATGTCGTTTACGTGGGAGGCGTTAAAGAACAAAGCCTCGCAGCAAAAGCAATAAAAGTATGTTGTTTCACCCTTGTCCAAAATAAAGTTTCTATTTCGCACAGAGCCGGCGAAAGCACAGGGTAATGCCACGCTGCCCGGAAAAGAAAAACTTGGCGATCTTGGCGCGTTTTTCAGATACACCGTCCGGCGCTAAAGTATGGGCCCCATCTCCTCCTCTTCCGCCTGGCGAAGCCTCTCCTTCATACTTTTTGTAATCTTTGAACAGCCCGGGTCCCGGGCCAGGTTCCTCATCTCCAGGGGGTCGTTTTCAAGGTCGTAGAGCTCGTGGTCCTCTTCCTGCACGTGGTCCTCGAAGTAGCGGGCGAACTTGTATCTGCCGTCGTATAGGGCCCTGATCTGCATGGGGGCGGTCATCTCCGGAAGGCCCAGTTTCTTTGCCATCCTGTTCAGCCCCATCGTGTTGGAGTAGCCGAAGGTGAAGCACACGTGGTCGTTTACGGCGTTCAGGTCCGCGGCCGGGTCCTGCACCAGGGGCGCCGCGCTCTTTCCGGGCAGGTGCGAGCAGTCGGCCCGGATTCCGGCCAGCTCAAGGAGTGTGGGGAAGAAGTCCACGCTCTGAGTTAGGGCCCCGGCCTCTGAGCCCGGCTGTATCCTCTGCGGCCAGCGCATGATAAGCGGCACCTGGTTGTTCTCGTGATATACGAACGGGCCTTTTGACTGCAGCCGGTGCGAGCCGCACATCTCTCCGTGGTCCGAGGTGAATATGACCAGGGTGTTCTCCGAAAGCCCCAGCCGGTCGAGGGCGTCGAGCACCTTGCCTGCAAGCTCGTCAATCTTCTTTGTGAGGTAGTAGTAGAAGTTAAGGTAGTTTATCCACGCCCTCTTTGAGCGGCCGGGGTTCATTCCCAATGCGATCCCGAACAGTTTTCTGTACTGCTCCTGTATCGCGGGCTTGTCTTCGAGCTCGTCGTCCCAGTTTTCCGGGAGGGCGTCGCACACGTTCGGCACCATTGCGGTTGGCACGTCCAGCCTGGAGTAGTAGCAGATGTCGTGCGGGTTTATTAAAGAGCAGGTCAGGAACCAGGGCCCCTCCTTGCCGTGTCGCTCCAGCCACTTTATTGCCCGGCCGGCGAAGCCGGGGTCGCGCATGAGCCCTTCGTAGGGGAGCCCGTCCCTGTCGGGCGTCTCCCAGTGCTCGAACCCGTAGGGCTCGATGTTCTTGCTTTTGTAATCATCGTTATTGACGAGGTGCCACTTGCCGAAGTAAGGGGTGCGGTACCCGGCCTGCTGGAACAGGTGGCCCAGTGTGGTGATCCCCGGGTCCAGGCTCTGGTTTGCGCCCACCAGTGTGGTGTTCACGTACACCTGGTGCTGGTCCACGTGCCTGCCGGTGAAGAGGGTGGCGCGGCTCGGCGAGCATGGCACCGCTGAGGTGAAGTGGTTTGTGAAAGATAGCCCCTCGCTCCTGAGCCTCTGATAGGCGGGGAGAGGCTCGTCCTCCGGGAACCAGCGCGGGTGCCGCATCTGGTCCACCAGTATGAGTAGCACGTTCGGCCTCTCCTCTTTGCCACGCGCCGCAAAAGACGGCCCCAGTGCGGCGCCCGCTGTCGCAAGAGCCGCGGACCTTACAAAGTCCCTTCTGTCAATGCCCATATTACCTCCCTCTGCTAGAGATTGAACTCACCCAAAAGCTCTCGCAGTCCCTCGGCCTGTTTTTTCAGGTTCTCCACGTACTGGTTCATGAGGTCCACACGCTGCTGGTTATTGTCCGCGGCCTCCTTGATCCTGCTCACCGCTGTGCTCACCATCTCGGCCCCTTTTATCTGCTCCGACTGCGATGAGTTTATGTAGTTTGTTATCTCGGCTATATGCTCGATGGCCTGTGTTATCTGCCTGGACCCGTGTGTCTGCTCCTGCGTCGCCCTCTTGACCTGCTTTGCTATCTCCTCCATGTTCTCTGCCGCGGCCATTATCTGGTCTCCGCTCTTGGTCTGCTCCTGCGTCGCCTGCGCCACCTGGGAGATCAGGGAGTTGACCCCGTCCATGAACTCGATCATCTGCTTTGTCTTGTCCGCCTGCACCGCAGCCGCGTCGGCAATGGCCCTGGTCTGCTCCATGGCCCTTGCCACGCTCTCCTGTATCTGATGCAGCGCCTCGCCTGCCTCCTCCGAGAGCTTCACCCCCTCGTTGGTTGAGCTCATGTCGTCCTTTACCCGCTCCACCGCTTTTGTTGACTCCTCCTGCACAGCGGTGATGAGCTCTGCGATCTCCTTTGTGCTTGCCGAGGTCCGCTCTGCCAGGTCCTTGATCTCGTCGGCCACCACGGAGAAGCCCCTGCCGTGCTCCCCGGCCTGCGCCGCGATAATGGCCGCATTCAGGGCCAGCAGGTTGGTCTCCTCTGTCACGTCCTCGATCACCGTGAGGATATTGCCTATCTCCTGGGCCCTGCTCCCCAGTCTTGTTATGACCTCGGACACTGCCTCGGACGTGGTCTTCATCCTGTCAATGCCTTTTATGGTGAGTTCAACCGACCTGGCCCCCTGCTCGGCGTCCCTTGTGACCTGCTCGGAGATGTCCGCGGTCTGCTTGGAGCTCTCGTTCACCTGCCCTATCATCTTCTCCATCTCGGCCATTGCAGCCATTGCCTCTTCGGACTGCCTTGTGAGGTGCTGCACGTTATCGGCCACCTCTTTTACCGAGGAGTTCATCTGTTGTATGGAACTGGTGCTCTGCTCGATGGATGCTGAGAGGTTGTCCACGCTCTGGCCCACTTCTTCTATGGTGGCCTGGACCTCGATGATTGATGCGCTGGACTCCTCGGTCGAGGTGGCCAGGGTATGCATGGACTCGGCTATGGCATGTACGGACTTTTTCATCTGGTCCATTGAAACCGAGGCCTCGTCCACGGCCTGCACCTGTGTGCCTGACCCTTGGGTGACCTCGCCCGAGCGCTGGCCGATGGACTCCGAGGCCTCGTCCAGCGCCGCCGCGGCGTCACCCACCCTTCCTATCAGCCTTCTCAGCCCGAAGATGGCCCGGGTTAGGTACCTTCCCAGGTTCCCTAGCTCGTCCCTGCCGGTGACGTTCACGTGCCTGGTCAGGTCCCCCCCTGCCATGGCCTTGAGTGAGTCCATGATGGACACCAGCGGGTCCCGGATCTCCTCGGAAGAATACTTGGCGTAAACAAAAGCCAGGCCGCCGGCTACCACGATCACTATGAGGATTACGGTGTTAAGGTTCGAGGCCGACTCCTTGAAGTGGGATATGGGGGCCAGCACCAAGAGGTCCCCGCCCTCCAGGAGAAGATGAGCCACCGTATAGGTCTTCCTGTCAACCACCGCGGAGTACACGTCAGGCCCGAGCTGGTGCACCGTGGGCCTGCCGTAGGCGATCTCCATCCCCGCGCCCCGCTTTATTATCCGGAAGAGGCTTTTTATGCTCTCCCGCTCGCCCTGGCCAAGCTCCCTTGTCCGTCCCTCCTCCGTCATTATGAAGCGGGACTGGTCCTCGCCACTGTCTATGCGCATTACCAGCGTATCTTCTTTTTCCGGGTGCAACTCCATGAGGAAGTCGCCCATCTCCTGCGCGCTGTAGTCGCCGCTGGTCCTCGCGCTTATTGCGCTGGATTCCTTGTAGAGCCTTTCAAGGTAGAATGAGCCGAGCTGTGTCTGCAACCCCCTTATGGAGGAGCTGTATGCCGCCACCCCTGTGAGTATCACCAGCACCAGGGCGAGCAGCACCATGGCCCCCATGAACTTGCCCCTGAGCCCGACCTCCAGCACGGACCTCTTGCCCGGCGGGTCCTCGTATAGCAGCTCCGGGAATGCGGAGAGCAGCGAGGCCTGGAAGGGCATGAGCCGCTTCTTGGTGGTGTAGAACTGGAACATGGAGATGAGCATGCCGGTGGACCATATGCCGATCAAAAGGAGCGCGTTCTGTATCCAGGAGAATGAGTAGGTGAACTGGATCACGAAAACGGCCAGAGGCGAGCCTATCAGGTAGAAGAACAGGGACCATGACATGGTGCGGTAGGGGAACCACTCGCTGGCCGCAAGGGCCTCCCGGGCCAGCCCCGGGTCAACCTCCCCGCCGTCCTCGGACCTTGCCACGTACTCCTCCACAGGAGCGATGGACTTGATAACGTGAAAGTAGTGCACCGCCACGAAAAAAACGGCCACGGACAGGAGCAGGAGGAAGTTCAAGGGCATGAAAACCGGGTCCCGCAGGAAGTCGTCGGCAAGGTTTGAGATGGTGATGCCCAGGATGGCCGCTATGAATATGAGCAGGGCCGGCATGCCTATGAAGTTGGTGGAAGTGATGGCCGTCCACAGGCTCCTTCTCAATGCCTTGGCCTTTTGTGCGCCTGTGGTGCGGGGCTTTTCCATCAGGCCAGCCCGCTCATTCCTGGCTCAGTATCCACAGCAGGGTAAAGGCCGCTATCAGTCCCTCGCAGGCCACAGCGGCAACCCCGGCGCCAATCTTCAGCTTCTTGTTGCCGCCGAACAGCCAGCCCAGCACAACCCCGCCTGCCGCGCCCCCCAGCACCGCGGCAAGGACCGGGCCGTTCCCTATGAGGAGCCAGTTGTAGGGATTGGGGTAGAGGTAATGCACGGGCGGAAGAACGGCCACCAGAACAAAGAAGATTGCGGTCATGAGCACCGCGCCGAAGTAATTGGCCGCCTGCACCCGGTCGGGCATGTGGAAATCCTCCAGAAAGTTGGACACGATAGCGTACAGGGTCCAGTTTATCATCAAGGACACAAGGATAATGTTTAGAGCCATGAAGTCGGGCGTAAGCCACTCTTTAATAGTCATCCCGTCCCCCTCTGCGCAACCTTTAAGATGTTAAGATGTCCGCCGGTTCAAGGTGCTCGGCCTTCACTGAAAGCTCTTTTTCAAGTCGTTCGAGTAACATCCGGATCAGTTTGTTCCGCTCCGGCGCTTTCACGCCCTCGGCCTTGAGCGAGGTCACCGGCCGGTGAGCGATGCCGCAGGGCACGATGTGCCCGAAGCTCGCAAGGTCCGGGGCAACGTTCAATGCGAACCCGTGGCAGGTGACCTTTCCGGCCACCCTTATGCCCACTGCGGCTATCTTGCCGCCTTCCACCCACACGCCCGGGTATGAAGGGTCAAGGCCGGCTTCCACCCCCAGGTCGTGGAGGGCCCCTACCATCGCCGCTTGCAGCCTGCTGACGTACCGCTTCACTCCCAGCCGCAGCTCGCGCAGGTTAAGAACCAGGTAGCACACGAGCTGTCCCGGCCCGTGATATGTGGCCTTGCCACCCCTGTCAACCTGCACCACCCTTATGCCTTCCCGTTTAAGGTCCTCCTCTGAGGAGGTTATGGCAGAGCGGCCTTCGTCACCCCGCATGGAGTAGCCCAGGGTGATGGTGGGCGGGTGCTCCAGGAACAATATATAGCCCGGACCCCCTGCCGAGGCCTTGTCCATAAGGCCCGCCTGCAAACTAAGGGCGCGCTCGTACTCGACCCTTCCCAGGTCGGTCCAGAACGCCTTTGCATCCCTGGTCATATCCGCTTTGCGCTTTTCCCCGCGGCCGCGTGTCCTGCTTCTGGACCATTATATTAACTTCCTGAGCCTCTTGCAAAATGGTCGGATAAAGGGCGGAAGAGAGCTTCCGCTCGCGATAATCGAGGCCTGCCTGTACTGAGGACGCAGACAGGAAGGCCTCTCCCACAAGAGACCAAAAGGGCCCTCCCGCTCTAAACCGATCCTGCCGCCTCCCCTGTCTCCGCCTTGTCCGATGATATGACCGGCAGCTCGACTATCACCCTGGTGCCCGCGGGCTGGTTGTCAACCACCCTCACGTACCCGTAATGGTCGGCTATGATCCTCTGGACAATGGAGAGTCCCAGGCCGGTGCCGTCCTGCTTTGTCGAGTAATAAGGCTCGAACAGCCGCTCCTTCACCTTGCCTGGTATGCCGTGTCCGTTGTCCGCGACCTCGATCCTGGCCACCTGAATCTTCTTGTCGTACTCGACCCTTACAATAACCCTTCCCTCTCCGTGCCACTGCGCGTCTTCCTGGCAGGCGACAATGCTTGCCACGGCGTTATCAAACAGGTTTATGAAAGCCCTTTTCATCTGGTCCCGGTCCAGCTCCAGCATGGGCAACTCCGGGGCCTCCTCCAGCCTGAAGCTGATACCGTGGTGGGCCTCGCTGTAAAGAGATAAAACCTCCCGTATTACCCGATGAATGTCCTCCTGAAGAGGCCTTGCCGAGGGCAGCCTTGCGAACAGGGAGAACTCGTTCACCAGGCGCTTTAGCTCCTCCACCTGGTGGATGATGGTGCGGGTGCTCTCCGTTAAAACCTCGGCGTCCTCCTTTGGCAGATCGTCCGCGTAGCGTCGCTGCAACCGCTGGGCAGCGAGTTGGATGGGGGTGAGCGGGTTCTTGATCTCGTGTGCGATCCTCCTTGCAACCTCGCGCCAGGCCATGGCCCGCTGGGCCCTTATCATCTCGGTGACGTCGTCAATCACTATCACCATGCCCGTTGATCCCGAGCCCGGGCCGCGAAGACGCGACACGGTTATCAGCACCACCGCCCTCTTGTCGTCACGGCTCATAGTGAACTGCCTTTGCGCGTTGGGCTTGTCATTGTCCTCGGTCTCGCGTACCAGTGAATGAATGAACTCCATCTCCTCCGGCCGGAGCAGGTCCGCGAGCCTGCTTCCAAGCACCTCGCTCTTGTGGGGCCTGCCCAGCATTCGCAGGGCCGCGGGATTGATGGTCGAGACCCGCAATCCCGAGTCCACGGACACCACCCCCGCGTCCACGTGTGCCAGCACCGTCTCCACGTAGTTGCGCCTCTGCTCCAGCTCCAGGTTGGTCTCACGGAGGCTCCGGTATGCCTCCCCGAGCTCGTTCCTGCTCTCGGCCAGGTCGCCGGTCATCTTGTTGAAGGACCGCACCAGGATGGATATCTCGTCCTCCCCTTTCCGCGGCATCTCGATGCGAAAGTCCAGGTTGCCGGAGGCCACCATCTCCGTGCCCTCGGCCAGGAGCTGGATGGGCTCGGTTATGCCTTTCGACATCCTGAACCCGAACCATATGGCAAGGAAGATCACGATCAGGGTCACGAACACCAGGAGCACGAAGTAGGAAAGCTTCATGGGGATCTCCAGACGGCTCAAAGTCTGGTAGTCCTGGGTCATGGCCCGGGCCTCGTCAACAAGGGACGCGTCCACCCAGGACTTGGGAGAAAACCAGGACACCAGCCTGCCGCAAACCACCGCGCCCCCTATCTCAGCGCTGTCCCCGCCCCGCTGCAAAGGCACGGGGTAAAAAGCGTAGAGCACCGCGCCCTGGCCCACAGACACCGGAGGGGTATAGCCCTGCTCGCCTGAAAGGGCCTTTTGTACGTCCTCCGCAGGGACCCGGGGGAACTCGATCTCTCGGGAAGCGGAGCGGGTCAGGCTGCTACCGTCCCTGTCGTAGACCGCGAGCATGGCAAGGTTGTACTCCTCCCTTTTGCGCTCCAGGAACTCGTGAACCCTTTGCTCGGCTTCCTCCCGCGAGGACTCTTTTATGTGCTCATCCTCTCCGGCGATCTGTTTTATCCAGCCGCGCTCGAGCATGACCCTGGACACCTGGCTTGCAAAGTGGAGGGTGTCCTCCCCGTCGGACTCGTACTTGGCCTCGATCATCCGCTGCGACTTCTCGCCCATGCTGGCCGCGGAGTTTATGACCTCTTGCGAGGTCTCGACCACGTTCCGGACGTGCGGCTCGTAGAGCCTCTCGATGGAGGTGTTGAGTATGAAGGTGGAAAGCAGGAAAAGCACCGCGGCAGGGCCCAAAGTAAGGGCCATGAAGGCCATGATAAGCCTCACCCGTATCCTGGCCCCCAGCACCCCCTTCCTCCGCTCGAACACGAACTTGGCTACGTTCCTCACGATCAGGAACACCAGCACCAGGATGAGAACCAGCATCAATGCCCAGAAACCGAAGTTGGCAAAGTATATTATAAAGGGCTGGATAAGAGCGCTCTGCTCGGCCATCCGGGTAAAGTGCAAAGACAAATAGAAAAGACCGCCCACCAGAAGCGCCAGCACACCTATCACCAAGCCCTCGCGGCGCCTGCGCCGCCGGTCCTGCCTTGCCGCCTGGAATATCTGATCGCGCCGGCTCGACTTGTCCGTCATCTTGAAAAAGATATTACCACACAGCGGAGGGGCGCTCAAACCGTTCAGGGGTGAGGGGTGAGGTCCGAGAGGTGCGGATCGAGGCTTGAGCCTTGATAAATATGGAGCGGGCTTCGGCTCGCGGTTCCACTTGGTGTTCCTGAAGACTTTGTGGTAAAAGTACAGGGTGCTCATGCAGGACCTGACGCAGGGCGGCGCATACGGCTGCCTGCAACCGTGCCTGCCTGTGCGTACACGCAGACAGGTGCGCAGCCGAAGGCTGCAGGCGCCATTATGCTCTGCTGTTCATTGCACCTGTGACTGAGTCACCCACACGGATCAGAATCCGTGTGGCCCACCCAGATAAAGATGCGTTGCGCTTGCCTGTGCGTACGCGCAAGCAGGCCGTGGCGTGGTAGCGTCAAAATATGAGGTCGGTTAAGAAACTGCTCTGTTTGCACGCAGGCGCACTGGGCGACCTGGTGAACACACTCCCGGCCCTGCACGCGCTCCGCCGGCACTATCCCGGAGCAAAGGTCCACGCCCTGGGCAACGCCTCCATACTCTCCCTGTTCCATGCCTGCAAGGTGATTGACAGCGCGCACTCCCTCGATGCCCAGGGCATGCACGCGCTGTTCGCGGAGGGCCCGCTGCCGGAGGGGGTGCGCAAGTGGCTCGCGGGGTTCGATTTGTTCGTGTCCTGGATGCGCGACCCGGTGCTTGTATCTCACCTGGATTCCTTCGGGGCCGGGGTGTCCGTTCTCGAGGGGCCTTTCCCGCCCGGGCCGGGCCAGGGCCACGTAGTCGAGGTCATGGCAAGGCCGGTGCTGGAGCTGGGTATACGGGACGTGCCCCCTGAGCCGCGGCTGGACCTGCCGGTGGAGATTGTCGAGCAGGGGCCTGTGTTCCGGGGCGTGCTGGTGCACCCCGGCTCCGGGTCAATAGCCAAGAACTGGCCGGCCGAGAGGTTTGCACAAGCAGCGGAGAGGATAGCGGACGCGGCCGGGCTTGAGATCGGCGTGCTCGAGGGTCCGGCCGACCACGCGGCCGCAATGGAGGCGCTCTCAAGGCTCTGTGGCCGCTCCTGCGCGCATTTTACCGGGCTTTCCTATACCGGGCTTGCGGCGCTGCTCTCGGGGGCCGGAGTGGTCCTGGGAAACGACTCCGGGGTGTCGCATCTGGCAGGGGCACTGGGAACCCGAGTGGTCGCGGTGTCCGGGCCCACCGATCCTGAGACGTGGGGGGTGCGGCAGGAGAATGCGATCAACATCGGGCCGGGGCAAGCGCCCTGCGCGCCGTGCGACCGCGAGACCATGCGGGAGTGCGGGAGCCGAAAGTGCCTGGAGTCAATCAGCGTGGACAGGGTGGTGGAGACGGTTTTGAGGTTTGAGGGGTGAGATTTGAGATATGAGTTGTGAAGGTGGCGCATACGGCTGCCTGCGAGCGCATGCTAATCCTGGTAAAATATATTGCTTATTTCCTCCCCGGTGATATACCTTGATGCCTGCCGGGCTATGGCTCTCAAGGTCCCCCTGTCCAGTTCTCCATGCGCGGGCACAACAAGCGTCTGCTTGTGTCCTTGCTTGCTGGTCCGCCGCAATTTTACATGAGAGCCGCGCTGACTCACGGCATTAAAGCCCAGTCTGGACAGCTCTTTCACTAATTCCTGTGCGGAGAGTCTTTTCAATCTAGCCGGCATTGGCTACAGGCTCGAGCTCGAGGGTTATAATCAGCGAGGGATCGGGGGCAAGGTCAAAGTCCGAGGGGTCCTCGCCCTCCAGGAAAAGGGCCACCGCCTCTCTCAGGTTATCAATGGTTTCATCAATGGTCTTTCCCTGGGTTACAACCGCGAGCTCCAGGCACTCTGCAACCCAGAGATTCTCCCCCGCGGAGATGAAGGCCTTGATCGAGCGGCGCATGTGAAACTCCTTTAAGCAACCGGCATTGATACAAGCTTAGCATTTCAAGTTCAGATGTTCAATTCATTGAAGCAGCCCGAGCCTTGAAACGCCAAAACGCCCAGGAAGAAGAAGCAAGCTTCCTGATGTGAAAGCGAGAGCTCTCACACTCAAAAGGAAAAGGGCCCGGAAGAATCCGGGCCCTTTTGGTTTTTGGTTTAAGCTCTTTCGAGCTTCTTTATTACCAGCGCGTTGGATCGCAGGGCCAGTTGTCCGCGCCTCCGCCACCGCTTCCGGCATTCACGCACACGCCGGTCACCGTGTTGAGACCGTCGCATATCCCGTCGCAGTCGGAGTCGGGGTTGGTTGCGCTGGGGCAGATGGGTCCGGCATTGACCTCGGTGAAGTCATTGATCCCGTCGCCGTCGGTGTCAGGATCGTTCGGGTCGGTGAACCAGGTGTTCAACTCTTCGCTGTCCGTGAGGCCGTCACCGTCCTGGTCATCGGTGCAGGGGTCGCTCCCGCTGTTCTGCTCCTGGAGGTTGGTGAGCCCGTCGTTGTCCTCGTCCTCGGCGCCGTCGTTAGTGCCGTCGCCGTCTGTATCCACAACGAGGGGATCATACACCGCGCAGAATCCCAGGTTGCCAGGTGTGCCGAGAGTTTCGAACCCGTCTGTGAGTCCGTCGTCGTCGGAGTCGGCGTCGCATGGATCAGTCTCGCCCGCGTCCACTGTGCCGTTTGCGTTTACGTCCTCGGCGCCGTCGTCAAGACCGTCGCCGTCGGTGTCCGGGTTGGTCGGGCTCAGGCATGCACTGTCAATCTCCACGTTATCAGGTATCCCGTCGCCGTCGGTGTCAGGATTGTTCGGGTCGGTGCCTGCCGTGACCTCGGCGCCGTCATTTTTGCCGTCGCCGTCGCTGTCGGTTGCGCAGGGGTCGGTGCCGGCTGCCTGCTCGTCCAGGTTGTCGAGCCCGTCGCCGTCCTCGTCCTCCTGGTCGTCCGTGGTCCCGTCCCCGTCGGTGTCATTGTCGTTTGGATCATAAGCAAAGCATCCCGCCAGTCCGTATGGCCCGCCGGGTGCTGATGTTGTGACCTCGAAGAAGTCGGTGAGACCGTCGCCGTCGGTGTCGGTTAAGCAAGGCGAGGACTCGCCTGCGTCCAGGGTGTCGTTAGCGTTTGCGTCCTCGGCGCCGTCGTCAAGACCGTCGCCGTCGGAGTCGTCATTGAGCGGGTCCAGGCATGTGAAGGTGGTCGCGGTTGCTTCGGTGTTGTCGTCAATGCCGTCGCTGTCGGTGTCGGTTGCGCAGGGGTCGGTGCCGGCTGTCTGCTCGTCCAGGTTGTCGAGCCCGTCGCCGTCCTCGTCCTCCTGGTCGTCCGTGGTCCCGTCCCCGTCGGTGTCATTGTCGTTTGGATCATAAGCAAAGCATCCCGCCAGTCCGTATGGCCCGCCGGGTGCTGATGTTGTGACCTCGAAGAAGTCGGTGAGACCGTCGCTGTCGGTGTCGGTTGCGCAAGGCGAGGACTCGCCTGCGTCCAGGGTGTCGTTGCCGTTTGCGTCCTCGGCGCCGTCCAGAAGACCGTCGCCGTCGGAGTCGTCATTGAGCGGGTCCAGGCATGTGAAGGTGGTTGCGGTTGCTTCGGTGTTGTCGTCAATGCCGTCGCCGTCGGTGTCGGGTGCGCAGGGGTCGGTGCCGGCTGCCTGCTCGTCCAGGTTGTCGAGCCCGTCTCCGTCCGCGTCCTCCTGGTCGTCCGTGGTCGCGTCCCCGTCGGTATCAGTGTCGTTGGGGTCATAAACGCCGCATGCCAGATCAACCACCTCGAAGCCGTCGGTGAGACCGTCGCCGTCTGTGTCGGTTGCGCAAGGCGAGGACTCGCCTGCGTCCAGGGTGTCGTTAGCGTTTGCGTCCTCGGCGCCGTCAATTAAACCGTCGCCGTCAGAATCATCATTTGCAGGGTCAAGGCATGCAAAAGTGGTTGCGAAATATTCATCGCCGTCGTCAATGCCGTCGCCGTCGGTGTCAGGATTACATGGATCGGTGTCCGCGTTGAACTCCTGGAGGTTGGTGAGCCCGTCGTTGTCGTAGTCCTCCTCGTCGTCGTTTAGCACAATGTCGCCGTCCGAGTCAGGATCATCCGGCTCCAGATCACAGCCGGGCGCGTCATACTTTACTTCCCAGTCGTTTGGCAGTCCGTCCCCGTCCTCGTCATCACCGTTGCAGGGGTTGGTGTCCAGGGCCTCTTCCTCGTCGTTTGTCACCTTGTCGCCATCCGGGTCCTCGTTTGCGTCGCTTGTCCCGTCGCCGTCCGAGTCAACAGTGAGAGCATTGAGAACAGCGCAGGTAGCGTAGCGTTTCTCGAACCCGTCCCAGAGCCCGTCGCCGTCGGTGTCGCGGTTGGCGGGGTCGGTCTCGGTTGCGTCAACCACGCCGTCAAGGTTCATGTCCTCGCCTGCATAGCACACCGGGTCCTGCCACTCGTATATGGTGGTGTTGCCGTCGCAGAGCCCGTCGCCGTCGGTGTCCACGTCGTCGGGATCGGTGCCTGCACGAACAATCTCGGTCACGTCTCCGAGCCCGTCGCCGTCGGTGTCATTGTCGCAGGGGTCGGTGTCCGCGGCCATTTCCTCGATGTTGGTCATGAGGTCTCCACCCGTGAACCCGTCGGCCAACTCTCCTGCCTGGTCGGCATTATCATCGGCGTCATCCACGAGCGGGTCCAGGCACTCGTCGTTTTCGAGCTCGAACCTGTCGCCCATGCCGTCGCCGTCGGTGTCAGGGTCGCAGGGATCGGTCTCGCCCGGGTCAACCACGCCGTTCTTGTTCACGTCCTCGACCCCGTCCTCGAGCCCGTCGTTGTCCGAGTCAGGGTAGATTGGAGAGATGCAAAGCGCGCTTGCAATCTCGACGTCGTCGCGTATCCCGTCGCAGTCGGTGTCCTCGTCCGCGGGGCTTGTGAGGTATAAATTGACCTCGTCGTCGTCGTCAATGCCGTCATCGTCGGTGTCAATGCTGTTCGGGTCAGAGCCGTAGAGGAGCACCTCTTCGCCGTCCTCGAGACCGTCGCCGTCAGAGTCGTCGTCCAGCGGGTCGGTGTTCCATACCCACTGCTCGTCACTGTCGGTGAGACCGTCGCCGTCGGTGTCCTGCACGCAGGGGTTTGTTTCGCCGGCGTCAACCACGCCGTCCACGTCCAGGTCCTCGCCCGCGGTGCACGGCCCGCCGTAGTTTGTCACATTCAGATTAGAGATGCTGACGTCACCGTCGCAGAGCCCGTCTCCGTCGGTGTCCACTTCAACTGGGGCCTGAGCGTTTGTCGGGCACCTGTCCAGCTCGATGCCGTCGTCAATGCCGTCGCGGTCGGTGTCGGCCCTGAAGGGATGCAGGTCGAAATTGAGCCCGTAATCACCCTTTGCCCTGTACTCCTGGAAGTTGGTGAGCCCGTCGCCGTCCGGGTCGTCAGCAGCGTCGTCCACGGTGGGGTCTATCTGATAGCAGTTCCTGTCAAGGGCCCAGTCCGCTTCCCACTTGTCGTCCATGCCGTCGTTGTCAGTGTCCTCGTCGTCGGGGTCCAGGTCACCGGCGCCTCCGGCAGCGGGGTCACCGTCCCAGAGTATCTCGAGCCCGTCGGGCAGTCCGTCTCCGTCGGTGTCATCGTAGTTTGCAGGGTCGGTCTCGCCCGGGTCCACTGCACCGTTGCCGTCAAGGTCCTCGCCCGCGGCGCAGGCGTAGCTTATCCAGTGTTCCGGGCAGAGGTAGATATGCTGATGGTCCCTGTCCCTCTGCGTTATGTTGTTCCACACGCCGGGTATATAGGCCTCGGCGGTGTTGTCCGCGAGCACGGACACGTTGCCGTCGCAGAGCCCGTCATCGTCGGAGTCGGGATCAACCGGGCTTACACCCGGAATCTGATGGTGCTCGACCCCGTCGTTTATGCCGTCGCCGTCCGTGTCCGCGTTGTTGGGGTCGCTGTTTGTTCCCCATGCGGCCGGAACCGCGCCCACCAGCTCCTCGTAGTTTGTGAGACCGTCACCGTCGGGATCATCCTGGTCGTCCTGGACATTGGGATCGAGTCCCCAGAAGACCTCCAGGCCGTCGTTCATGCCGTCGTCGTCTGTGTCCCAGGCCAGGGGGTCGGTGTTAAGGTCGCCCAGTTCGTCGCCGTCCACGAGTCCGTCGCCGTCGGAGTCAGGATTTGTGGGGTCTGTCAGGTAGGTGAATAGCTCGTACGGGTCCGTGACGCCGTCGAAGTCGGTGTCCCTTAGGAGAGGATTAGTATTATAGAGCAGCTCGCGGCCGTCGTCCAGTCCGTCGCCGTCAGTGTCGTGCCGGCACGGGTTGGTGCCGTACTGCGCGAACTCCTCGAAGTTTGTGAGGTTGTCGTTGTCCTCGTCGCCCGGATTCGGGACTAAGGGATCGAGACATACGAGGCCGTTTTCATAGCCGTCGGGCAGCCCGTCGCCGTCGGTGTCAACTACATCGTCAAAGGTCCCGAGAGCTATCTCGTAGCAGTCGTCCAGGCCGTCGTTGTCAGCGTCTGTGCCCGGGTTCACGAGGTGGTCGGCGTCATCGCAGTCGGTGCCGCCGGAGAGTGCGTTCAGTCCGCCAAACAGGTTGGGTCCGCCCGGCACGTCGCACCCTGTGTAGTAGCCGTCTTCGTCGGCGTCCATGCAGTTGTTACAGGACTCCTGTGTCCATGCGAACTCTCCCACGGTCCCGCCGGGGAGCACCATTGTGGCCCCTTCGCACATGTCCGGGTGTCCCGGTCCCAGCGGGATCCCCTGCCATGAGTAGGAGTCGCAGTTCGTGAAGGCGCCGTCGCCGTCAGGGTCAGAGCAGTTTGCGCACCTGTTCATGGTCCAGTTGTACGGACCTGTGCCCTGCGGGTTGTCGCAATGGTCAACCTGATTCCCGCAGAAAGCCCCTGTTCTTACAGCAACCCAGCGGCCGTCGCCGTCTTTGTCCTCGCATCCTTCGTACACTTCGCCTCCGTCGGTTATTCCGAGCGGTCCTCCTGATCCTTCTTCACCCGGACACCCGCTTATCACGAGGGCCGAGACCAAGAGGAAAAGGCCGGTCAAGAGAGCCGGTGCTTTTGTCTTGAACTTAATTCTCATTATTCCTCCTCCTTTTCTTACTCTGGAATGTTTCTCCTGGATATCTTCCATGGCTTTTACTGCCACAACTGCACCTGGATCAGGAACAGGTCGTTGTCAATCTTGTTGTACTTCCAGTCGTTGCCATACCCGCCAATGTCACCCTTGGTCCTGTCCACCTGGTCTCCCTCTTCGTCGCGGAGCACGTAGTTCACCGCGACCTCTGCGTTCTCGTTGAGCCTGTAGTTGTACCCGAGGGTTGTCCATGTGAGCTGGTCGTTGTCCTGGTCTGTGTTGGGGTCAATGTTCTCGTATCTTATAAGGCCTTCCATTGAGTCTGTGAACCAGTACCCGAAGGTGAGCTGGTAGCCCGTCCAGGTGAGGTCGTCGTACTCGTCGGCCACGGACTGTGTCCAGTCGAATGTGGCGTCAATCTTCTCGGTGATGTACGAGCCCGAGAGCACCCATCCGGAGACGATGACGTTCCCGATGCCCGGCTCTGTAAAGGCGTCGTTCATCCAGGCGAGGCTTACGTCGAGCGCGTCCATGGGGGCCACGGAGATGTTTAGCATCATTGACTTTCCGAGGTCCACGTCCTGGTTTGGCTGTCCGCCTGCATAGCCGTTGTGGTATGCGAAGTCAATGTGTAGCATGTCCATTGGCTGGACCCCGAAGTTCACGCCTGTTGCCTGCCATCCGAGGCCGTATACGGAGTAGAGTCCCCCGTCCTTAACGTCGTGACGTCCTCCGAACCTCTTGGAGTTTAGCAGGGGGAGGTTAATGAGGTCCCAGTCGTTTGTTGCCCTCTGCTGGTAGTTCGACACCGGCAGGTTGAATGTGCCCAGTGTCACTGTGGTCATGGGTATTAGGTCGGAGACCATGATCTTTGCCTGTCGTATTCCGATGGCGCTTCCGTCCTCGTCGCCACCCACGTCAATGCGCATGTCGTGGGGGCTGCTCTGCCATTTTTCATTGTTGTTTTTTGCCTGGAGCTCGAGGAGGTAGCTTACCTTCTCTCCCAGGTCACCCATGAGGCCCAGCTCTATGCTGGAGGTGTTGAAGTCCTCGACCGGGTTCCCGGTCTCGTCCCAGTAGTTCGGCGTGCCGGTGGCTTCTTTGTCTCTTCCCTGGTAGATGTAGAGCCACTTGATCTTGGCTCCGATCTGCATTGATCCAGTGTCCGTCTCCACCTGGGCCAAGAGCAGTCCGGGAATCGTCAAAGCCGTCACCATCAATGCTACGATTCCAAATTTCTTCATTTGTTAACCTCCTTCTTCATTTGGTTACCCCTTTCTGCTTTAAAAGGCATCTTTTCGATTTCAACTGATTTTTTCTTTTGCAGCTTCCGGTTCAGTGTTTTCCGGTTTCGCAGTGCTTGCGGGCCTTGCCCGCTTTCCATTTTCCCTCGAACCATCTAATTCAAATTGCCCCGCACTATTTGTCGCGCGGCGCAATGTGTTTTCTTCCCCCTTTTATTGCACCTCCTTTCCCGATCCTTCCGGCTTTTCATATAACACGTATTACAAGGGGGTGCAAATCTCCCCTTGCGTCAAGGCGTATATCTTACATCTTTTCAAATCCGATGTCAAATCAAATCCACAAATTTTTTCAAAAAATTTTGCTGGCGTGATTATATGGCTTCCACCGGTTTGCTGCAATCTTCCCCCTTCTCATATTCAAGACCAACCGCCACGCTGGAACAGAGTCTCCCCCATTATAGCCATTCTGGATTTAAATGCAAGTCTTTTCTTTAAAAAAATAACGACCCTTCTGATGATTTCCTCTCTCATCAGCAGAGCCTGCTTTCCTTATCAAAATATTTCATCATATTATCACGCAAACAAGATTAGAACAAGATTAAAATATCATTAGAATTCTCTAATTAAAATTACGCCGGCCTGGGCCGTACAGGGATGTGCACGGTAAAGGTCGTACCCGATCCCTGTCCCTGCCTGCTCTCGACTGATATCCTTCCCTGGTGGGCCCTTATTACGTGGTCGCATATTGCGAGACCCAGGCCGTATCCGTCGTGCCTTGCCCTCCTCGATGTCTTGCCCCTGTAAAAGGGCTCGAAGATGTGTGGTATGTCCTGCTGGGACATTCCCACGCCCGTGTCCCTGACCCTTATCTGCACCTGTTCCCTTTCCCTGTCGGTCAAAAGCGCCAGCTCGACCCTTCCCCCGGAGGGTGTGTAGTGGATCGCGTTGTCCATGAGATTGTGCATGAGCTGCCGGAGCCTTGCCGGGTCTCCCTGAATCTGCACGTCGGCCTCGATGTATGAATCGAGCAGCAGCCCCTTTTTTCTCGAGGCGTCGGCAAACTGCTCCCTGACCTCTGCCAGGAGCGAGCCCAGGGACACGGTCTTTAAGTTAAGCCCCAGCTCGCCGTAGTCGGCCCGGGCCAGTGTGACCAGGTCGTCCACCAGCCTCTGTATCCTCTCGATCTCCTCCAGGTTGGACTCGAGCACCTCGATGTACTCGGGCGCGCTGCGCCTCCTTTGTATGGCCACCTCTATGTCGCCCTTCATTATTGTAAGTGGAGTGCGGATGTCGTGTGACACCGCGCCCACGAACCTCCTCTGCCGCGCCATGTTGTCCTCCAGCCGGTCCATGAGGGAATTGAGCTCGAGCTGTATCCTGCCGGGCTCGGACTCTATGTCCTCGATATAGAGCCGCTCCCGGAAGCCGCTCTCCGAGAGGGCCTGCACCAGCTCCCGGGTGCGCCTCATCGGCCTGTATAAGGCCCTGGAGATGTAAACCCCGGAGAAGGCCACGAACCCGGCCAGGAAAAGCAGCGAGAGTATCCCTGCCAGGGGGTATTGGTTGGGGGGAAGGATCAGTATGGTCAGGCCGAACCAGGCCGCGCTTATAACGCAGGCCAGGACCACCATGATAAACAGGCTTTTTTGCTTGATGGCCATTGCATCTGACTTGGTGGGATCGAGACCAGGAGGCCTCTCCCACAGGTGGGAGCGAGCTTCGGCTCGCGATTATCGAGGTCAGGAGACCTCTCCCACCAGGAGGCCTCTCCCACAGATCGAGGCTGGAAGGCCTCTCATGCGTCCTATCTTGAGTTCCTTGATTTCCCTGGCTGGGACGCCTTTTCATCCCTGCTTTTCTCGCTCTTTTTCTCCGGCTGGTTCTCGGCGGACTCCGTTTCCTCGGAGTCCACTCTCATCACGTACCCCACCCCCCTGACGGTGTGTATTAGCTTCTTGTCGAAGTCCCGGTCAACCTTGTTCCTTAAGTAGTTGATGTATACGTCAATCACGTTGGAGAAGGTGTCAAAGGTGTAGTCCCACACGTGCTCGGAGAGCATGGTCCTTGTAAGGACCTTTCCCGGGTTCATCATGAAGTACTCGAGCAGTGCGTACTCCTTGCTGGTGAGCTTTATCTCCTTGTTCGAGCGGGTCACGGTGTGGGTCACGGTGTCCATTATGAGGTCGTCCACCTGAAGTTTGACCGGCACCATGGTCTCGCCCCGCCTGAGCAGGGCCCTGACCCTTGCCAGGAGCTCGGAGAAGGCAAAAGGCTTTGTGAGGTAGTCGTCAGCCCCGGTGTCCAGGCCGGTGACCTTGTCCTCCACCGAGTCCCGGGCCGAGAGGATGAGTATGGGGACCTTGAGCCCCTGGTCCCGGAGCTCGTTGCACACCTCCAGGCCGCTCTTCCTGGGGAGTATCAGGTCCAGGACGATAAGGTCGTAGTCGTCTATCTCGGCGAGGTATAGCCCTTCCTCACCGTCCGTGGCCACGTCAACTAGGTACCCGGACTCCTCCAGACCCCGCTTTATGAAGCGGGCCACCTTCTTTTCATCCTCGATCACGAGAATGCGCATGGTGCTCTCCCCCTGTATATTAAGGATTCTAATCTTTAATGAACCGGGATGTCAAATTTTATCACCATTACCCCAATGCCCCACCGGGTTCCATGCATTATTTTATAGCATCTTATGTTTTAATGTTTGCCCGCTGAAAAAGACCTTGGGATCATCTGGCTCGGAAGCCCTTGCGTCTGTGGCCCCTGGCGTTTAATATCGGAGCGTTGTTAGAAAAGCTTTTTGGAGGCGGAAAAAATGATCGAACCCCGGCCTTTGCGCTTCAACCTTTATAAACCCAAAGACGACCACCCCGACTGGACGGCCCTTCACGAGCAGGCCGTGTCCGAGGCCCGGGAGATCGCTCCCCTCATCCACAAGGACGCGGACGACACCGTGCAGGACAAGGTCGCGGACCTCGTGCGCAAGGGCCAGAGCCTGTCCACGTTCGCCGGCAACCTGGTCGAGAACATGCGTCGTTTCCGCAGGGGCGAGCACGCTCTCAGGCCCATGTACTTTATCTGGACCATGCTCTACAACTGCAACTTCCGATGCACCTACTGCGACGACCACCGCGGCAACCACTACTTTGACCTCGATGACAAGCCGCTCGACTTTGCCGACCGCTCGATGGTGCTGAAGATGATGAGGGACGCCACCAGCGCGGTGTACTTCTGCGGGGGCGAGCCCACCCTGGTCAAGGAACTCCCCCAGTTCACCGAGATGGCATACAGCCTGGGGTACCACCCCCTGATGATAAACACCAACGCCTTCGTGCTGGGCGATGCGCTGAAAAGGGCGGCCTGGCGCAAGTGGCTCCGGCACATGGACATAATCATCGTGAGCCTGGACGGCCTGTCCGTCCCGCGCCTCAAGGAGCTGTGGGGCATAAAGAAGGTGGAGCAGGTGTTCAAGAACCTGCTGCTGCTTCGAGAGCTTCGGAGCGTGGTTGACTTCAAGCTGGTGGTGAACACGGTGATAGCCGAGGACAGCGTGGACATGGCCTCGGACACACTGGACTTCATAAACGACCTTACAGACCTGTGGTTCGTGCCGGTGCCGGTGAACTATCACGGCCACGACAAGGAGTTCGCATTCGAGCGTGACATGATCTCCCGGCCCGACTACCAGGAGCTTGCCAGGACCATGCTGGAGCGAAAGAAGAGCGGTCACCTGCTGGTGGGCTCCGAGCGCATACTTCGCATGCTGCTCGAGGTGGAGCCTTACCTGTGTCTGCCCACGCTCAGGCCACACGTGGACCCCGACGGCAGGGTGGCCTGGCCATGCCGCGCTCCCAAGAACGTGGACCCGGTGTACGTGGACCTCATGGAGCATGAGACCCTGGACCAGGCATGGCAGGCGGCCCAGAAGATGAAAAGCGCAAACAACTTCCACGGGCCCGGCCCGGACCAGTGCGGCGACACCTGCGCCTGGATGCAAAACTATACCACCGCACGGTACCACCAGTTCATCACCGACCCCCTGCACGCGGGCGTGTTCTCCGAGATAAAGGAGTTCGCATTCAAGTCGAGATAAGTCCCGCGGGAAGGTTTGAGTATTGAATTTTCAGGGAATAAATCTCATAACTCAAAACTATAATAAGAAGGGGGCCGACCCCTTTGGCCGGCCCCCTTAATCGAAGCACGGTGCGCTCATATTGAAGCCTTGTTACTGTGACGAGCTGAAGGTGGCGGGGATGTAGAAGACCCTTCCTTCACCGGTCCCGATCACCAGGTCTACGTGACCGTCGTGGTTTACGTCCGCGGCCGCGGGGCAGGCGTTGCTCTCCACCATCTTTCCGACCTCGATGCAATCATCGGCTTTGTAGTCGGGCCCGGAGCATACGTATATCTCGCCGGCGGCGTTTCCTATGAGCAGGTCGTCAACACCGCTGCCGTCCAGGTCCTGGAAGTAGGGTGAGGCCCTGTGGCCGAAGTAGATGTGCATCTTGTCGCGGCCGGTAAACTCCGGGTGGTCAACGTATCTGGCGGTCTCGTACTTGTGCAGCGTTCCGTAACCACTGCCGATGAGAAGGTCGCTCAACGAGCCTCCCAGGTAATCGGTCACCGCCGGCCGGGCGTTTCCGCCGGGCACGGTGATGCTTTCGCCGTCCGCGGCCAGCACCACGGTCTCGGCCTCGAAAGGCCAAACGGCCTTGATGTCATAGTAGGTGACCTTGCCCGACCTGGTGCCAACTTGCATTTCCCAGGAGGCGTCGCCGTCCTGTTGATGAAGTATCACTGGAGCCGCATCCTGACCGAAGTTCATCCTGTCCCATTCCCCGGGACTTACCTCATAGGGGAATGCATAGCCGTTAACGAAAGAGAATCCGTCCGTGGAAGAGTTCTCCAATACGTAGATTTCGCCCTCGCCCGTGCCCACGGCCAGATCAATGGTCCCGTTGTCCTCCCAGTCGAACAGTTCGGGGCAGGCGTTTCCACCCGGCACCGACAATGTGGACCCATTGCTTGAGAACATAATGGTCGAACCGTTCTGGGAGAGCCCCAGGGCGTGGTCCATGTCCCAGGTCATGTCCCAGGCTTCATCCGGGTCCCATGAGTCCACCACGTCCTGGATGTAGTCCTTGACAGCCTGCGGATCATCAGTGCAGCTTATGGACATCAAGCTTACCATGAAAATCATGAACATAATCGATAGTATATTTTCCAGTCTCATTTTTTTCTCCTTTCATCTTTTCCGGTTCCGGGGTTTCGAGTTAAAAGACATTTGCCGCATATTTAAATAACTCTTAACTTAATCTTTCATCCTTTAATTTTATCCCCTAATTTCATCCCCTCCTTTCTTCATCATTATTTCCTGAAGGCCTTCCGTCGAATTACATTACAATTATCTATCAAATGGCGTGCCAATATGGTCCGGATGTTTTTATCTTGTAAATTCAAGGGGTTATAAGTAAGACCGGGCGCGGGCCTTGTTTTCAGGATCAGGAATGAAAAAGCGTGAAATGTAGATTCCGAGAGATAGCAAGGTCTTGCCGGCTTCAATTGCGGGCTTCATGGCTTGACGTTTGAAATCTCAGGGTGTACTCTTTAGACATCGGTCTTCAGGCGGTATCCTTTTTTCCCGTTCAGGAGGAAGTACATGGAAAAGGTGAGTATCAATGTTGACGGCACTGATTTCGAGGTTGTCCCCGGTCAGACGGTGCTAGAGGCTTGCCTGGGCGCCGGGGTTGACATCCCCCGAATGTGCTGGCACCCGCGCACCCGGGTCTACGGCGGCTGCAGGCTTTGCATAGTCGAGATCGAGGGCATGCGCGGCCTTCCCATCTCCTGCGGCACGGAGGTGAAGGACGGCATGGTGATCCGCACGGACACCGAGGAGATCCGGCGGACAAGGAAGGTCATAGTCGAACTTATGCTGGCCTCGGGCGAGCACAACTGCTTCTCCTGCGAGATGGACGGCTCATGTTCGTTGCAGAAGCTAGCTTACGAGTACGGGATTGACCGGCCCCGGTTCGAGCTCAAGGGCGAGCCCGTGCCCATAGACGACAACAACCCCTTTATCATCCGCGACTACAACAAGTGCATTATGTGCGGCCGCTGCTTCAGGGTATGCAACGAGGTGGTGGGCCAGGGGGCCATCAACATCGAGCGCCGGGGAATAAACGCCAAGATCGCCTGCATGGACGACGCGGACCTGATTGACTCCGAGTGCCTGTTCTGCGGCTCCTGCGTGCAGGCCTGCCCCACCGGGGCGCTCTCTTACAAGAAGAGCAGGTTCCAGGGCAGGGCGGCCCAGACCGAGGTGGTGCGCACCACCTGTCCCTACTGCGGCTGCGGCTGCCAGCTTGATCTCCACGTGAAGGACGGGAAGCTGGTTTACGTGGACGCGGCCGACGAGGCCGAGCCGCCAAACTTCGGCACTACCTGTGTAAAGGGCAGGTTCGGCTTCGACTTCATCTACAACCCGGACAGGCTGCTCACGCCCCTGATACGCAAGGGCAACCAGTTCGAGGAGACCGACTGGGACACTGCGCTCGACTACGTGGCATCCAAGCTGAAAGAGATAAAGAACGAGCACGGCCCTGACTCGATCATGACGGCCAGCTCGGCCAAGGCCACAAACGAGGAGAACTACGCGCTCATGAAGTTCTGCCGGACGGCCATCGGGACCAACAACATTGATCACTGCGCGCGATTATGACACTCCCCCACAGTCGCCGGTCTGGTGACAAGTTTCGGGAGCGGGGCCATGACCAACTCGGTGCTGGAGCTCGAAGGCGCGGACACAATAATGGTGTTCGGCAGCAACACCACCGAGACCCACCCCATCATCGCCTCCATAATAAGGCGGGCCATGAAAAGAGGGGCCTCCCTGATAGTGGTGGACCCCCGCAAGACGGACATGGCGAATATGGCGCACCTTCACGTGCGGCCCAGGGTGGGAACGGACATCGCTGTCATAAACGCCATGATGAACGTGATCATATCCGAGGGGATCGAGGACCGGGAGTTCATAGACAGCTTCACCGAGGGCTACGCCGAGCTTGCCGCGCACGTGAAAAAGTGCACCCCCAAGCATGCGGAGAAGATATCGGGCGTGCCCGCGGGGACCATCGAGGCCGCGGCCAGGCTCTACGCCAAGGCCAAAAACGGCTCCGTATGCTACACCATGGGCATGACCCAGCACACCTGCGGGACCAACAACGTCATGTCCATGGCCAACCTGGTAATGCTCTGCGGACACATCGGCAGACCCTCCACCGGACTCAACCCCCTGCGGGGACAGAACAACGTGCAGGGCGCGTGCGACCTGGGTGCCCTGCCCAACGTGTACACCTCTTACCAGAAGGTGGGGGACCCCGGGGTGCAGGAGAAGTTCGAGAAGGCCTGGGGGGCGAAGCTCTCGGACAAGCCCGGGCTCCCCATCACCGAGGCCTTCGACAGGTTTGGCAGCGAGTTAAAAGCATTTTTATGCTTCGGCGAGAACCCGGCCATAAGCGAGCCCGACATCGGACACGCCAGGGCCGCGCTAAAGAAGCTCGACTTCCTGGTGGTCATGGACCTTTTCAAGAACGAGACCGCGGAGTACGCGGACGTGGTCCTGCCCTGCGCAACCTTCGCCGAGATCGAGGGGACCTACACCACCACCGAGCGCAGGGTGGTGCGGGTGAGGAAAGCGGTGGAGCCGGCCGGAATGACAAAGCCGGGCTGGTGGATCGTAAACGAGCTCGCAAAGCGCATGGGCTACGACCTGAACTGCCTCGAGGCCCACCAGATATGGGACGAGGAGATAGCCCCTGTCTCGCCTTCGTTGGCCGGTATGAATTACAACGTGCTGGAGAGGCAGGGCCTTCAGTGGCCCAAGCCGACGGAGGACCACCCGGGCACCCCATACCTCCACAAGGACGGAAAGTTCGCCAGGGGCAAGGGCGCATTCCAGGTGATCGAGCACACCGAGCCCGCGGAGGTCCCTGACAAGAAGTTCCCCTTGTGGCTCACCACCGGCAGGCGCCTGCAGCAGTTCCATACAGCCACCATGACCAGGCGATCGAGGGGGCTTTCCGAGCTGTTGCCCGAGGAGCGGCTGGAGATTAACCCAGCGGACGCAAAGAAGCTGAAGATCAAGGACGGGGACAAGGTGAAGGTGAAAAGCCGCAGGGGCGAGGTCAAGGTGGGGGCCTGGGTAACGGACAGGGTGGACAAGGGCACAGTGTTCATGAGCTTCCACTTCTGGGAGGCTAACGCCAACGTGCTAACGAACGCGGCCCTGGACCCCAAGGCAAAGATACCAGAGTACAAGGCGTGCGCGGTAAGGGTGGAGCGTTAACAGCAGCTTCTTCTACGGCTGCATGATCATCATAGCGGCTCCGTGCCTTCGCTCAGTATCTTAATGTAGTTGTCATATGAGTAGAGCCGCCTGGTTTGTTTTCCCGTAATCTCCCGGACTATTCCCAGGTCCATCAGGTATTGGATGGACTTACTCGCGGTCGGGAACGAAAGCCCGGTGATCTCCGCTGCCTTTGAAATGGATATTACGGGATTTTTCTGCATGGCGGCATGGACCCGGAGGGCTGAGCTCGCCGGCTTTCCAAGCCCTTTGATTTTTTCTGCATCTTCGGAAAACAAGGCGACCAGGTTATTGGAGGTCTGGACTGCCAGGGAGGGGGGATAAAAACGGCGTTTTCAGCGCGGTCTGCTCCCACCCAGTTCTGATTACTTCTGAACTCGCCCGGGCCCTTTTCACTGCCTCTGCCCCCGGCAAGCAACAGCTCATGAATCTCGCAAAGAAGCCGCGCGGACAAAGGGAAGTTGTCCCTTAGCATCCTTTGCAGGGCATGCGTCATTGCCGCCACGTAATTTGACACCTCTTCGGTGTCCGCAAGAGGCACACCCAGAGCGGCATCGCTTTCATATAATAAGAGGTCGGACAAAGATGACTGGGTGCCCTCGATCTGGGAAGATAAAACAGCCTCCTTGCGAACGTACATGTAAAGGAAAAAAGACGGGTCCGGCAACAAGGTGGTAATGCTCTCCAGTCTGCCCAGTGCAAGCAGGGCCTGATCAATGAGCTTTTGCAAATCGGAATCTATTTGCAGCTAATCTGCAAGAGCAAGCAAGACCAAATGGAGAGGCAAAACCCTCAAACCTCACCCCTCAAACCTACTTCAACTTGTCCCTTCCATAGCCCAGGATGTTGCGGGCTATGATGAGCATCTGTATCTGGCCGGTCCCCTCGAAGATGTCGTTTATCTTGCAGTCTCTCATCCACTTCTCCACCAGCCACTCGCAGGAGTAGCCTTTGGGGCCCAGGAGCTCCACGCACTTCTGGGTGACCAGGGTGGCTGCGCGGCCGGCCTTGGCCTTGGCCATGGACGCCTCCAGGGAGTTCCTCTCGCCGGTGTCGAGCATGCTCGCGGCCCTCCAGGTGAGCAGCCTCGCGGTCTCCAGGTTGGCCTCCATGTCGAGCACGTCCCTCTGCACCGCGGAGAGCCTGTGCTTGCCCACGTTGTAAGGGAACTCGTACCCCTCCTTTTCCAGTGTTTCCTTGGTGAAGTCCATGGCGGCCCGAGCCACCCCTATTGCCATGGCCGCGACCAGGGGCCTGGTGGCGTCGAACGTCTTCATCACGCCCTTGAACCCGCCCTCTTCCTTTATCTCCGGGTCTCCCAGGATGTTGTCGTATGGTATGCGGCAGTCATCGAGCACAATGGCCGCGGTGTCAGAGGCCCGTATCCCGAGCTTGTCCTCGATCTTGGTGACCTTTATCCCGGGCCTGTCCTTCTCGACCACGAAGCTCTTTATGGCCGGCCGTCCCTTGGACTTGTCCAGGGTGGCCCACACAACCACCGCGGTGCTCATCTGGCCCGCGGTCACGAATATCTTCTCGCCGTTCAACACCCACTCGTTGGTGTCCTTGTCCAGCCTGGCGGTCGCGGATATGGCGGAGGAGTCGGAACCCGCCCCCGGCTCGGTGATAGCCATGGCTGCGTAGTGCTTGCCGAAGCGCTCCTTCTGCTCGGGGGTGGCCACCGCGTCAATGGCCGCGTTGCCAAGCCCGGTCCCGGGCAGGGTGAGCATGATCCCGGCGTCGCCCCAGCACATCTCCTCCGCGCCCACGATCATGGTCACTCCCCGCTGGCTGGGTTTTTTAGGCTTTTTCTCCTCCTTCTTCTCAGCCTTTTCCTCTTTCTTCTTCTCCCGGGCCGGCCGCTGAGCCGACATTATCCCGCCCAGGCTCTGCACCTCCTTGACCTCGTCGTGCTCGTGCTCGTAGCTGTCATACTTGCGGGACAGGTTCCGAAACATGCCCGCGGCCAGGCCATGGGCCATCTTCTGCACCATCTTCGCTCCTGGCGGAAGCTCGAAGTCTATCATTTTAAATACTCCTTTCTTGTATAGCTCTTACACCATTGCGAGCCCTTCAAGGCTCGAGAAGGCCCGGCCGTCCCGGAACCACATCTCCACCGGGTGCTCCCTTATGTAGCCGTGCCCTCCCAGTATCTGCACGCCGTAGTCAGCCACCTTCATGGTCTGGTCGGCGCAGTACATCTTTGCCAAGCTGGCGTCCCTGGTGGCGTCCTGGTCCTTGTCCAGGCGCCACGCGGTGCGCCATGCCAGGAGCCTCATTCCGTCAACCTCCATGGCCGACTCGGCCAGTATGAAGGCTATGGTCTGCCTGCTTGCTATGGGCTCGCCGAACGCGTACCTTTCCTTGGCATAGTTTAACGCATACTCGAGGGAGGCCTTGGCAACACCCACGGCCATGGAGCACAGGGTGGCCCGGGAAAGGTTCACCAGACGCATGTAGTCTATCCCGCTCTGTCCTCCCACCCGCCTGTCAAGGGGAACCTCGCAGTCGGCGAACGAGACCGGGAAGAGCGGCAGGGGCCTGAGACCCATGTAGGTCTCGCGCTCGCCCACGGTCATGCCCTGGGCCCCCTTGTCAACTATCACCGCCTCCACCGCGCCCGGGCCGGCGCCCTTGGCGGTGGTGGCGTACACCAGCATGTGTTCGGCCCTGTCAGCGAGCGGCACCATGCATTTCTCTCCGTTAAGTATGACCTTGTCCTCCTCGATGACCGCGGTGGCGGCAAGGCTTGCAGGGTCGAACGTAACCCTGGGCTCCATCAGCGCCCCGGTGGCGTGGAAGAACTTCTCACCGCAGAACCTGGGCAGCCACTCCTTCTTCTGCTCCTCGGTGCCGAACTCGAGCACCGGCACCATCATGAGCAGGGGCGAGAGCGCGGCCATGGCAAGGCTTGCGTTCCCCCGGGCCAGCTCCTCGGCCATGATCGCGCCGGTGACCACCGAGCGGCCCAGCTCGTACCCGCCGTATGCCTCGGGTATGGAGTTGGCCGCCACCCCCAGTTCCCACACCTTGTTAAGAAGGTCCTCCGGCGTCTCCGCCTTTTCGTCGCACTCGCGCGCGACCTTGCCCATCTCCTCCTGGCCGAACCTGGCCATCATCTCCTGGATCTGTCTTTGATCCTCGTCCAGCCTGAACTCAACCATGGCTACTCCCCCTTGTTTGCAAAACTCCTTACTCCCGCGGCAAAGGACCGCGTAACAAATGTAATTTTAGTAAAACTTCATTAATCGTGTCAAGGAACTTCAAAAAACGTCCGCCTCCCCCCGGTGAAACGCCTTAACCTTAGCAGGAAACCGCCGCCTCGTTTGTAAAGAACGTGCAAAATTTGTAGCGACCCGGATTTTTTGTTTGTATAGTAAAGAACAGCTCATGCGCGCATTAAGAATAATATCCAAGGCATTGTTTCCCATAGCAGTGGCCTTGCTTGTCCTGGCCGGCTGCGGAGGCGATGGAGGCGACGGAGGCGGAGACGAGGTTACGGGCGAGGGTTCATGCATTGACGCGGACAATGACGGCTACTTCCTTGAGCCCGGCTGCGGCTCGACAGTGGACTGCGACGACGAGGACGCATCAACACACCCCGGCGCGGCCGAGCTTTGCGACGGTCTTGACAACGACTGCGACGGGGTCATTGACGAAGAGTGCTCGGAGCAGGTCTGCATTGACGCGGACAATGACGGCTACTTCCTTGAGCCCGGCTGCGGCTCGACAG
>CAZYTX010000011.1:73142-79488 GCA_964650485.1 uncultured bacterium
TGGACTGCGACGACGAGGACCCAGGCATAAACCCGGGCGTTACCGAGGTCTGCCACGACGGCCTGGACAACGACTGCGACGGCAGCGTGGACGAGGGATGCGGAGTGATCGTCTCGCCGGTGTCCGCGGGAGGCAACCACACCTGCGCCGTGGTTTCCGGCGGCAACGTCATGTGCTGGGGCGACAACCAATTTGGCCAGCTCGGCGACGGGAGAACAGCGGACTCGGCCCTTCCGGTGGGGGCCTTTGGCATAACCTCTGCGGAGCAGGTAAGCTGCGGAGGGGCCTACACCTGCGCCCTGCTCACAGGCGGTTCCATAAAGTGCTGGGGGGAGAATGGCCGGGGGCAGCTTGGAGACGGGAGCACAGCGGACTCCACTACCCCGGTGCAGGTCTCGGGCGTTACAAACGCACTGGCGGTGACCGCGGGAGGAGAGCACACCTGCGCACTTCTCGAAGATGGCTCAATCAAATGCTTCGGTGCGAACGCCGCGAGCCAGCTAGGGGACGGGGAAAACGCTGACTCGGAAACGCCCGTGCAGGTGTTCGGCATTTCAAACGCCCTGGCCGCGGCCGCGGGCAGAGATCATACCTGCGCCTTGCTTGCGGACGCGGGCGTAAAGTGCTGGGGCTCGAACTCTCACGGCCAGCTAGGCGCGGGTGCGGGAGACTCCAATGTCCCGGTGAGGGTCTCGGGGGTGGCGAACGCCTTTCAGGTGAGCGCCGGGGGCTATCATTCCTGCGCACTCGTATACAGTGGATGGTACCAATGCTGGGGCAAGAACGCCTACGGCCAGCTCGGCGAGAGCGGCCTCTCTACCGACCCGGGCGTGCTGGCCTCCCCATACGGCGTGGTGAGCATAAGCCAGGTCTCGTGCGGGCTGGACCACACTTGCGCCGCGGACGCGGACGGGGTGCCCATGTGCTGGGGGTTGAACGACCGAGGCCAGTTGGGTGACGGTTCCAGAACCGACTCTGACATGCCGGTATACGTCTCCGGGTTGCCGGTCGCGCTCGCGGTCTCGGGTGGCGGGCATCACTCCTGCACCCTGCTAAGTGACGGCTCGGTCATGTGCTGGGGAAAAAACACTGACGGCCAGCTCGGGGACGGGACCTTTGCCGACTCGGTCTTGCCTGTCACCGTGCTCGGCATAGGACCCTGAACTCCATTTCCGCTAGTGTTCTGTCAACTGATTCTTGTCCGACGCCCAAGCAATAGCGCCGCCGGCCCGGCGGCATGGAAAACCTCAGGCCGGCAAGCTGCCGGCGCTACTATCCGGCACATATCAGTTGACAGAGCGCTAGCCGGGCCCCGGCAGCGCGGCCAGGACCTTCTTGAGAAACTCCTGGTGGTCCCAGTGCGCCTTGTGGGTGACCGTAAAGCCCAGCCTCACCACCACCGTGTCCCTGGACGGAATCACTGTCACGTACTGGCCCTCGTGGCCCCGGGCCGAGTAGATGTCTTGGGGAAGTTCCGGCATCCACCTGTCTTGGCCCCCGGTGTTCAGCCACCACTGGGCCCCGTATCCCTTTCCCGGAGGGGTGTTCTTGGTGGGCGTGGTCGAGTACTCGACCCATCCCTCCGGCAGGATGCGCTCGCGCTCCCACACCCCGTCCTTAAGATACAGAAGCCCGAACCTGGCCCAGTCCCTGGCAGTGGCGTACATGAAAGACGAGCCCACGAATGTGCCCGATGGGTCGGGCTCGATCACCGCGCTCTTCATGCCGATCCGGTTGAAGAGCTCTCGGCGGGGGAACGTGAGGTAGTAGCGGTGGTCGCCGGGCACGGCCTGCCTTATGATCCTGGAGATGATGTTGGTGGTGCCGCTCGAGTACTGCCACCTCTCGCCCGGCTCGGCTTCAAGAGGCATGCTTGCCGCGAATGCCGCGGCGTCCTTTTTTACGAAGAGCATGACGTTGCAGTCGGAATTGGGGTTCTCCTCGTACTCCTCCTGGAACTTGAGCCCGCTGTTCATGCGCAGCAGGTTGTCGAGTGTTATCTCGTGCCTGGGATCATTGGGGCCGCTCCACTCGGGCACGGGCGCTGGCCGGTGCACGGACAGCCTGCCCTGCTTGACCAGTATGCCCACCATTGCGTTGGTCACGATCTTTGTCATGGACCAGCCAAGCAGCGGGGTGTCCTTTGAGAAGCCGAGAGCATAGCGCTCGGCGATGAGCTCTCCGTTGTATACCACCGCCACGGCCCGGGTGCGCAAGGGGTGCTCGGGGTCCGGCTCGGAGAAAGCCCAGTCCAATGCCGAGTCGAGCTTTTCCTTGTCCACACCGGCCGGCAGGGCGTCGCTGACCATGGAGCCGTGCGGCCAGGCAAGGTCCGCTGGCAGGGGCTTTGGCTTCCGGAGTGCCTGCTCCTCGATCTCAGCTTCGGTCACGCCCAGCAGCAAGGTGCACCCCAGCCCGGGCCGGTACGCGGCCCTGCGCTTTACGAGTCCCATGATCGAGGCGCTGGTTGTCTTGTCTTCCCGGTCGGCTTGCGCGCTGATGCCGTAGCTCTTTACGAACTCGAGGTCTACGTCCAGGACGTCACCCGGCTCCCGGCCGGACACGAAAACGGAAGAGCACAGTATCTTGGCTGTGTAGCCGGTGCCCACCGGGCCGTTGGCCTGGATGTAGTGGACACAGTAGATGACCGCGGCCACAATCACGAGCGCCGCGACCACGCCGGTCCATTTCAATGCCTTCTTCATTATCTTCCTCCCTTCTCTCAAATGCGATTTTACGCCCAATCGAGTGCAAAGGGAAGGGAGGTCCGATTATCTATGTCCCTCGGCTTGAACCAAACAAGCGACCCGTGATAAATACATGTGAGAGGATGGAACCTATACCCGCTGACGGGGACAGGATAACTGGCGCATGGGAGGGCTGTGGGGTCTCACCGGGAAGGAAATGCCAGGGCACTGGACCGGGCCGTGGAACGGCAGGGTGGCCATGGGGCTCGCCGGGTTGGATGAGGTGTCCTTGCAAAGCCTGGTCGAGCGCACCATGGCAGTGGCAAAAAAGATTCTTGCTGATTTCGGTGAAGGAGGTAGACAATGAATTTTTCAGCGCGCGCTTTTGCAGCGGTCATTGCCGCGCTTTGCCTTTGCCCTGTGGCAGGTGAAAACGGGGAGGCGGAGCGCTCGGGCAGGTTCTCGGTTCTGACCTACAACGTGGCCGGGCTGCCAGAGCCGCTGAGCGGCTCCAGGCCCATCGTGAACAGCTCGCAGATCAGCCCCGGCCTCAACAACTTCGACGTGGTGGTGGTTCAGGAGGACTTTGCATACCATCGCAAGCTGGCCCGGCACGCGGAGCACCCTTTTGTGTCCACCACTGACCGGGACTCGACCCTGGGCGACGGGTTGGCCCGCTTCTCAATCTTCCCCTTCAGCCGCGTGGAGCACGTGAACTGGGAGGCATGCGTGGGGTACCTGGGGCACGCCAGCGACTGCATGACAAAGAAGGGCTTTGCCAGGGCAGTGCACAGGGTGGCTCCCGGCGTCGAGATCGAGGTCTACAACCTCCATATGGAGGCAGGCTCGCATGATACGGACACCGCGGCCAAGGAAGTAAACACGGACCAGCTCATAAGCTTTATAATGGAGCACTCGCAGGGCAGGGCCATCATAGTGGCGGGCGACTTCAACCTGAAAAAGAGGCGGCCCCGGGACCGGGCCATGCTCGAGAAGATACAAAAGCGGCTCTCGCTAACGGATGCCTGCGTTGCAACGGGTGATTGCCAGGACAGGATAGACAGAATCCTTTACAGGAGCGGCGAGGACGTAGAGCTCCGGGCCGCAGAATACAAGGTGGAGGATAAGATGTTCCGGGACAGGAAGGGAAGGCCCCTGTCCGACCACCTGGCCGTGTCAGCGGTCATCGAGTGGAAATCATCAAGCCCCGCCCATTTTACTAAATGACCCCGTCATGTTAATATTAAACCCATGGTTGATCTTCAATCAATAGGGTCAGTTGAATACATCATACTGTTTATTATTCCGGGTTTTCTGGCTTCCTGGATATTTTCTCTTAAAATACCCAGGGTTGAGAAGCAGGTGGCTATAGAATAATTGAATCCATAGTGTTCAGCTGCCTGGTTTATGCTATCATAATACCGGTGCTTTACATCGGTTATGATTATATCATTGGAAGCAGAATAAGGATATTTGCTTTTTCAACTTTCGTCTTGTTGCTGCTGCCCGTGCTTGCCGGGTACTTTTCGGGATCGGTTCTGTCGAGGCATGGAGAGAAGATATATGACCTCTTTGAAATTAGAAACCCTATACCCAAATCCTGGGATTATATCTTTTCAAAACAGGAAGCTTTCTTTATTCTGGTTACACTTTACGACGACACAAAGATAGGAGGCATATGGTACAGAGGCTCTTACGCATCTTCATACCCATCCGATGAAGATATTTATATAAGTATTGAATACAAGGTAGATGAAGACGGCGCCTTTGTAGAAGAGCTTCCCCTTACTAAGGGGTGTTGGGTAAACGCCAGGAATATTAAGTGCTTTGAATTGTTTGAAATAAAGTCAAGGGAGGGAAGGAATGAGATCGAACAAGAGCAATAATAACGCTAAAACAAGTAAAGACATTAAGAAACAATCGGTTCCTTTGGTGGAGCGCGGATACTATCCGGTATCGGATGCGCCCAGACCCAGTCCCGACAATGTAAAACTACCCAAAGGCTCCGGAGCAACAAAGCCTGGCAAGTAAAAAATTCGACTGTAGCAAATCTAAAGCGCTTATCTTTTCAGAAAGCAATTTAATCGTGAACAATACCAGACAAGCATGTACAAAGCAATAAAGTTCAAGGTTCCAACGCTAATTCTGGCCTGTCTGCTCATGCCGGGCACGGAGGCCGCGGCGTAAGTGCCCTGCTCTGAGCCGGTGAGCACCGGGCAGGCTCGTCAAGGGTCTCATTGACAAGGAGTACAACGCCTGCGCATGGAAAGGCGTGGCCTACACCCGGCCGCCGACCGAGGAGATGGTCAGGCGCTATGAGTACTACGGGGACCGAAATGTAAGCGATGTGCTGGCGGGCGTCCCGGAAAGATAAGTCAAAAGACAAGCCCCGGAGTCACGACCAGCCAAGATGCAAAAGCGTGCTGGAATCCCCCTCCCATGCCTTTGTTGCGAACTCGACCTTCACGTCCCTTGCACCGGCAAGCTCGAGCAGCTTCTGGAAGAACCCCGCGAACTGCCAGGTGGCGGCCTCCTCGGCCACCGCGCACATGCCGTAGCGGATGGTGACTGTAGCGGAGTCCGATGCCAGTGAGGAGACCTCCACCGGCTCGAAGCTGAAGAAGCTCTTCCTGAGAACGTGCACCCTCACCAGGCTCTCCGCGGGGTCATCCTCCGAGACCAGGTCGGGGTGCATCTTCAGCACCTGGTCCATGGACCGCTGGCCCCATTCTCGCACCTTCTCCATGTCGTTGAAAGCGATCTCCCTGAAAATCCCTACCGTCATCCGCTCCAGTGCGTCGAAGGGGTACCACCTGTCCTCCTCAATCCTCTCCTCCAGCAGGGCGAGGTCTTCCTGGGTCAGGTGCTTGCTCCAGTCCACCTCCTTGGCGCTCTTTATCATGCGCACGTAGTCAACCAGGAGCACGCCCTTGACCTGGCTGCCGTCTGGGACCTCGCTCCAGTCAAGCTCCAGGATGGTGCTCTCAGCACCCTCCCACTTCCTGCTGGTGAAGCGGTGCCACACGCTCTTTGCGCCCGAGAGCTCGAGCAGCCGCTCGAAGTAGCCAAGCGTCTGAAAGGTCGCCGCCTCCTCCGCCTTGGGGCTCATGCCGTAGGCGATCTCTATCTTGGCGAAGTTGTGGCGGAACACCAGGATGGTTATAGGGTCGAATTCGAAGAAGCTCTTCCTTATCACCTGGAAGCGGATGAGCGACTCGTGAGGGTCGTTCTTGCTTATGAGCGAAGAGTGCAGGGAGAAGAGCCGGTCAAGGTAAGTGCGGCCGAACACCCGCACCATGTCCATGCTGCCGCCTGCGATCTCCTCAAGGATGCCAAGACCCATGCGCTCGAAGCTCTCGAACGGGTACCATTCCGAGTCCTCGATGCGACCGGACAGGTATGACATGTCATCGCTTGAAAGGTGCCTGCTCCAGTCCACGTCCTTGCGGCTCTTTATCATGCGAACGTAGTCCTTGAAAAACAGGCCCTTGACACTCTTGCTCAAATCAAACCCCCAAAGGCGAAGACGCCCATGAAACCGCACAAACCCTGATTCTTATCACTCTATAGCACACTATTCCTTTTGCAACAACTTGATACATGGCGGAATGTGTCAAGCAAAATGAGACACGCCTTTCCTGAATTTAGTGTAGCGAATT
>CAZYTX010000012.1:0-76380 GCA_964650485.1 uncultured bacterium
GGGATCGGAAGATTTTTTCTTAGCAGGCCGTGCCCGGAGTTATTGAGAAGTTACCCGTTCGGCCCTGAAGGGGCCGGACAAAGGGCATAACAAAAAGACCAGCCAGGGGCTTTAGTTCGCCCCCTTTGGGGACGGGACCCGTTGCCGTGCACATCACCCGTAGGCTGGCGCCTACGTCTATTCGAATATAAACCCTTCGGGTTTCTGGGTGTAATATGATAAACATTATGGCAAGGGGTCATCGGTCTTGTAGTTTTTAGAGTTGGCCGGGCCGCGGTGGATGGGGTCTTCACATTTAACATTTTTCCATGCATTTATCATTGAACTTGGAACCGTCTTCTGACTACTTAGAACCGCCCGCCTGGCGTCCTCTTCTTTTCTCGGCGTCTTGGCGTTTATGTTTTATTCAGCTTGTGTTATGCTCTCAACAAACGTGAGCCCGAAAATGGATCGCGACCTTGACTACATATTCCGCGCACGCTCGATCTCGGTTGTGGGGGCTTCTCGCGAAGCGGAGTCCTTCGGTCACCGGGTGGTTCGCTACCTGGTGGAGAGCGGCTTCCAGGGACCGGTGCACCCGGTGAACCCTCGCGCCCAGGTGATCCACACGCTTCCCTGTTACGAGTGTGTGGGCTCGCTTCCGGAGGGGGTTGACCTGGCGGTGGTGGTGGTGCCCGCTGCCCGGGTCAAGGGGGTTGTGGAGGAGTGCGCCGGCAAGGGGATACGCGGCCTGGTGGTCATATCCGCTGGTTTCAAGGAGGCGGGCGTTGAGGGGGAGAGGCTCGAGCAGCAGCTCACCGAGGTGGTGAGGAATAACAACATGCGCATGATCGGTCCCAACTGCATGGGGGTGATCAACACCGCCCCCCAAGTGAGGATGAACGCCACCTTCGCCCCTGCAAGCATGACTCCGGGAAGGCTCTCCTTCATGAGCCAGAGCGGGGCCATGGGCGTGGCCATAATAAACTACGCCGCGGAGCTCGACCTGGGGCTCTCCATGTTCGTGAGCATAGGCAACAGGGCGGACGTGTCAGCCAATGACATGCTGGAGTACTGGAGGGACGACCCGGGGGTGGATGCCATACTTCTTTACATGGAGAGCTTCGGCAACCCCCGGCGCTTCACCCAGATCGCAAGGACCATCACTCCCAAAAAGCCTGTGATAGCGGTCAAGGCAGGGAGGACGGCCTCCGGTGTCAGGGCCGCGGACAGCCATACAGGAGAGACCATGGAAACCGGAGCGGACGTGGGCGCTGACAAGGCCGCGGACGCCTTGTTCGAGCAGTGCGGGGTGCTCAGGGTGGACACGCTGGAGGAGCTGTTCGACCTTGCAAGGGCCATCATAAACCAGCCCCTGCCCGGGGGCCAGGGCGTGGCCGTGCTCACCAACGGCGGCGGCCCCGGCATCATGGCTGCGGACTCGCTGGAGGGCCTGGACCTGGAGGTCCCGCCCCTGGACCCGCGCACCATCTCCGCTCTCCGGAAGTTCCTGCCCAGAAAGGCAAACGTCTCGAACCCGGTTGACATGGGCGCGGACGCGGGGGTGGAGCTGTTCAGCAAGGCCGTGCCCCTCATACTGCGCGACCCCAACATAGACGTGCTGCTGGTGATCTTCGTGGGGTTCGAGTACTCGGGGTTTTCCGACGCTATAATTCCCAAGATAAAGGGAGCGGCCAAGCCGGTGCTGGCATGCCTTATGGGAGGGCACCGCGACGACCCGGAGCGTCTCCTGTTGCAGCGCTGCGGGGTGCCGGTATATCCTTTTCCTGAGTCGGCCTCCAGGGTGATCAGCCAGCTTTTCCATTACCGCAGGTTCCGGGAGAGGCCGCGGGGAAAGATAAAGCACTACCGGGGAGTGGACCGCGATCGGGTGCGAGGGGTCATTGACCTTGCAAGAGAAGAGCAGAGGCTGGACCTCAGAATAAACGAGGCACGGGAGGTGGCAGAGGCATACGGGGCCAGGGTGCTAAGAGACGGCATGGCACGCTCGGACGACCAGGCCGCGGCCATTGCCGAGCACATAGGCTACCCGGTGGTTGTAAAAGTCATCTCTGCAAAGATCAGGAAGAAGTCCGACGTGGGAGCGGTGGCCCTGGACCTTCGCAACGAGATCGAGGTGAGGAGGGCCTACCGGGCTGTGCTGGATAACGTGCGCAGGAGATACCCGGCCGCGGCCGTGGAGGGGGTGCTGGTGCAGGAGATGCTCAGGGGGGGCCAGGAGCTCATCATCGGCTCCGAGCACGACCCCATTTTCGGACCGGTGATAAAGATAGGCGCAGGCGGCCCCCACGCCGACATCATCGGGGACTTCCAGTTCAGGATAGTGCCCATCACACCGGGGGACGCCCTGGAGATGATCCAGTCCTTGAAGATTTACCCCCTGCTGGAGGGAACGCGCGGTAGGAGACCCATCCACATACCATCTCTGGTGGACCTTCTCTGCAGGGCCAGCCAGCTCATAGACGAGTTCGAGGAGATCGAGGAATTCGAGATAGACCCCCTGATCGTGTTCCCCAGGAGAAAGGACTTCTGGGCGGTGGACGGCAGGATGCGGCTGTTACCTTTGCCGGGCGACCAAGTCCGCGGCAGCAGGGCAAACTAGGTTGTTCTGGAGGACTGGTTGGGCTCCGCGTTCATATACTCTGAAAAGCTCTCCGGCTTCAAGCTCTCCGAGAACCATCCCTACGACCCCGTGCGCGGCCGCAGGGTGTTCGAGATGTGCAATAAGTACGGGCTCTTGTCCGGTCAAGGCATGGAGGTGAAGGAGCCCGGGCCGGCCTCTTTGGAGGAGCTTTCCGAGGTGCATAACCCCATATACCTGGACCTGCTCCAGCGCGCTGCCCAGGGGGAGTACTACCTTGGCATGCTCGAGTACGGCATAGGCACCGAGGACTGCCCGGTGTTTGCAGGGCTGATTGATTTCATAACCCTTGCAACGGGGGCGACCGTCGCGGCCATGCAGGCGCTTGACAAAGGGACGCGGTTCGCATTCAACCCGGTGGGGGGGTTCCATCACGCCGGCAGGAGCACGGCCGAGGGGTTCTGCTACGTGAACGACCTGGCACTTGTGGCCACGAGGTGGGCGAACCAGGGGAAAAGGGTGATGGTTGTTGACATAGACGCGCATCACGGCAACGGCACCCAGGACTACTTTTACGCTGACCCCCGGGTGCTGACCATGAGCTTTCACGAGTCCGGGGAGACCTTGTATCCTTGGGGAGGCGGAGTGGAAGAGATCGGCGAGGCAGAGGGCAAGGGCTACAACGTGAACGTGCCTTTGCCGGAGAACAGCGACGACGAGATATTCACCTTTGCCTTCACCGAGGTCTTCCCTCCCGTGTTAAAGGCCTTCCAGCCGGACGCGGTAATAGGGGTGATGGGCGTGGACACCTTCTCCACAGACCCTCTCACCCATCTGAAGATGACCAATAACTCCTATGCCGAGGCGGCGGGCGTTATGGACCGGCTCGCGCCCTGCTGGATGGCGCTGGGGGCAGGTGGATACGACCTGGACAACGTGGCCAGGGGATGGACCCTGATGTGGGCCAAGGTGAACGGCCTGGACAGGGACGACGACGCCGGCGCCGTGCTGGGAGGGTCCTTCCTGGCCGAGTCGGACCTGGGGATCGCAAGCCTGCGCGACATGGCGGTGCGCACCTCCGGGCCGGAAAAGGCAAAGGCCCTGGAGAAGGTGGAGGCCTCGCTGGAACACATAAAGGAAAACGTATTCCCGCTCCTGCAAACGTAGAACAGGTTTTTTAGGGGATGATAAAATGACCGTTCAGAATAAAAAGACCGGGAAGGGGTCAACCCGCTGGCGCGAGCATTACAACAAGGCCCGCACCACCCCTGAGAAGGCGGTGGGAAAGATAGGCCGCGGTGACCGGGTGTTCATCGGCACCGGCTGCGGCGAGCCCCAGGCCCTGGTGGCCGCTCTCAGCAAGGCGGAGGTCGGAGTCGAGGACATAGAGATATACCACCTCCTTGCCATGGGGACCATTCCTTACGCAGACCCAAAGGTCAGCATGCGACACAACTCCTTCTTCATCGGACCGGGCATAAGAGAGGCGGTGTGGGAGGGACAGGCCGACTACATACCCATCATGCTCTCCGACATCCCCGGCCTGTTCAAGCAGGGCAGGCTCCCAATAGACGTGGCCATGATACAGACCTCTCCCCCGGACGAGCACGGGTTCTTAACCTTGGGCGTGTCCGTGGACATAGGCAAGCAGGCCGCGGAGACCGCTTCCCTGGTCATAGCCCAGGTGAACGAGCACATGCCCAGGGTGCTGGGCGACAGCTTCATCCACGCGAGCGAGATTGATTGGGTGGTGGAGCATAACGAGCCGGTGCTTGAGTGGACCTACCCCGAGCCTGACCAGACCCAGAGGCAGGTCGCCGGGAACGTGGCAAAGCTGGTGCCGGACGGGGCCACACTGGAGACCGGTATCGGCGCCGTGCCAAACGCGGTGCTTTCCGAGCTCGCCGAGAGGCTCGACCTTGGCATACACACCGAGGTCTTCTCCGACGGGGTGGTTGACCTTATCGAGGCCGGGGCCATAACCTGCGCCAGGAAGACCCTGCACCCGGGAAAGATCATTGCATCATTCTGCATGGGAACAAAGAGGCTCTACGACTTCATTGACGATAACCCCTTCTTCGAGTTCCACCCCACGGAGTACTGCAACCACCCCGCAATCATCGCAAGGAACGATCGGCTGTGCGCCATCAACGTGGCACTCGAGGTCGACCTTACCGGCCAGGTGAACGCAGACTCCATTGGGTACCGCTTCTACTCCGGCATCGGAGGGCAGGCCGACTTCATACGGGGCGCGGCCATGGCGCAGCGCGGAAAGCCCATTATAGCACTGCCCTCGACCACCAGCGACGGCAAGCAGAGCAGGATAGTGCCTAAGCTCGCAGAGGGCGCAGGGGTGGTCACCACCAGGGGAGACGTGCATTACGTGGTCACCGAGTACGGCATAGCCTTCATACACGGCAAGAACATAAGAGAGCGGGCAATGGCCCTTATCAGCGTGGCCCACCCTGACGTGCGGGGGGAGCTCCTGGACTTTGCCAAGGACAAGAGGTACGTATACCTTGACCAGGTGCTCCCGCCCAGGAGCGGGGTGGTCTACCCCGAGGAGCTGGAGACCGGGTTTGTCACCAAGAAGGGGGAGGAACTCCTTGTAAGACCGCTCCGGATAACCGATGAAACCCTGCTCCGGGACATGTTCTACGACCTGTCTGAGAGGAGCGTGTACATGCGCTTCTTCGCTCCCATGAAGTCCATGCCCCATGAAAAGGCACAGGAGGTGGTGAGCCTTGACTACCACGACCAGATGGCCATCGGGGCATTTGCAGGGGAGGAGCCGGACTGGAAGATGGTGGGGTTCGGCCAGTACCTCCTCGACCACAACACCAACCTGGCCGAGGCCGCGGTCACGGTGCTGGACTCCTGGCAGAACCAGGGCATCGGCAAGATGCTCTTCAACTACCTGGTGAGGATCGCGAGACAGAAGGAGGTGGAGGGGTTCACCGCGGAGATACTCCCGGAGAACAGGACCATGCTGAAGATTCTGGAGGACTCGGAATTCCAGGTCAACACCCGGTACGAGGAGGGCGTGTACATGATAGAGATAAGGTTCGACCAGCCCAAGGAGGAACGCAGGCCCGGGGCAATGAAGGAAGGGAGTGAGGGGTGAGGGATGAGGTGTGGGGTTTGAGGGGCTGCAGGTGCTTGTAATATGTGCATGAGCACCTGTACCTGACGGTACCCACACGGATCAGAATCCGTGTGGGCCACCCTACAGTGTGAGGATAAACAGGAAGGAGGATAGAACCATGGCGCTTGATCTGTCAGTGAGGCCGGTAACCACAAAAGCGGACATCAGGACCTTTATGAAGCTACCGTGGAAGCTCTACGTCAGCGACCCCCTGTGGGTGCCGCCGCTCTTTTTCGACCTGAAAAACAGGCTCTCGAAAAAGCACAACCCCTTTTTCGAGCACGCCGAGGCCGAGTACTTCATGGCTTTCAGGGGTTCCGAGCCTGTGGGAAGGATCACCGCGCAGGTTGACAAGCATTATGACATGCACTGGGGTCCAGGGACCGGTCACTTCGGCTGGTTCGAGTCCGAGAACGACCCCGCGGTGGCAAAGGCGCTGTTCGAGGCGGCCGCGGACTGGCTGAAGAGGCGCGACAGAAAGAAGATGCAGGGGCCTTTCAACTTCAACATAAACGACGAGTGCGGGCTTTTAGTGGACGGGTTCGACACCCCTCCCATGATACTCATGCCCCACAACCCGCAGTACTACCAGACCCTGTTCGAGGAGCAGGGCTTTGCAAAGGCCCAGGACCTGTACGCTTACCGCCTGGACGCCACCGCGGAGGCGCCCGAGGACGTCGCGAACTACGCCGAAAAGATACGGAGCAGAGAGGAAGTGACCGTGCGCGAGTGGAACATGAAGGAATTCAAGAACGAGATGGAAAGGTTCCGCGAGGTGTACAACCAGGCATGGGAGCAGAACTGGGGCATGGTCAAGCTCACGGACAAGGAGCTAAAAGCTCACACCCTGGAGCTGCGCTACCTGGTTGATCCCGGGCTGGCCTTCTTCGCCGAGAAGGCGGACGGCGAGGTCATGGGGGTCTCCTTGACCCTCCCCAACCTGAACGAGTACATAATGCACCTGAACGGGCGCCTCTACAACCTCCTGCCCACCATGTGGTACAACATGGTTGTAAAGAAGCGCTTCCGCTCATGCAGGGTGTTCGCACTGGGGGTCAAGCAGAAGTTCCGCCGATCGGGCGTGGGCGCGGTGTTCTACTACGACACCCTGATGGCGGCAAAGAGGCTCGGCTACCAGTGGGGAGAGATGAGCTGGATACTGGAGTCCAACGACGCCATGAACCGGGCAATACAGCACATGGGAGGAGAGGTGTACAAGACCTACAGGGTCTATGAGAAAAGCATATGAGGACGGCCGCTGGCTTAACTGATCTTTGACCGGATCATGTCCGCGGCGCGCTCCTTGCCCACAAGCGCCGCGAAGGTGCCGAAGCGAGGGCCCCGGTCCTGGCCAAGCAGCACCTGGTAGACCGAGGCGAACAGCTTCTTCGGGTCCGCGCCGTGCTCCCGGGCCACGTCGAATGGAATGGCCTGAAGCCCGGCCTCGTCCGTCCCCTCATACGCCTCCAGCTTCGCAAGGATGGCCTGGAAAAGCGGCCTTTCCTCCGGCGACGGGGGCCTGTACCTCTTACTGGGCTCGATAAAATCAAGAAAAAAGCGCTCGGCACGCTCCAGCATGGCGTCCACCACCTCCGGGTTGTTCGCGGCCTCGGGGTCGTAGCGCATGACGTACTCGCGGATAAGCTCCCGGTCGCCGGTGCCCATGGCCGAGATCAGGTTCAGTATAAGGGAGTAGTTGACGGACGCGGTGTAGGGCGCCGCGGGCCTCCCGATCCTTTCCAGGTGCCACACCACGCTGCCGGGCTTTTCTTTCTCGTCCAATCCGGGGTAGGCCTTGAGCTCGCGGAGGAGGTCGTCCACGCTCTTTGGTATCACGTCGAAGTGAAGGCGGCGCTGCTTCCTGGGGTTCAAGAACAGGTAGTGGAGCAGGCTCTCGATTGGCGCGTAGTCCATCCATGCGTCAACCGTGAGCCCCTCTCCCACTGACTTTGATATCTTCTTCCCGCTCTCGTCCAGGAACATCTCGTACACCATGCCCGCGGGCGGCTCCCCGCCCAGGATGCGCAAGACCCTGGCCGAGAGCCTGGCCGAGTCAATCAGGTCCTTGCCGTACATCTCGTAGCCAACCTGGTAGGTGAACCACCGGAGCGCCCAGTCAATCTTCCAGCCCGCCTTTACGCTCCCCTCCTTAACCGAGACCTCGCCCTCGCGCCCGCACCCCCTGGCCTTGTCCTCGCCCCGGCCGAAGCTGCCCGTGCATTTGTATGCGACCGTGTCACCCTCGGGGTCGAACCCGGTGACCACGGTGGTATAGACCCTGCCGCAGCTCTGGCAGGCAGGGATCAGGGGCGACCACGACTCGCGGTTCTCCTCCTGCAGGGTCGGGAGTATGAGATCGCGTATCTCATCGTAGTGATCGAGCACAAGGTGCAGGCCCCTGTTGAAGACGCCGCTCCTGTACTCCGCGGCCGAGCTTTTGAGCTCGAACTCGAACCCGAACCGGGAGAGGAACTCGACCAGCTCGCGCTCCATGTGCGCCGAGTAGGACTCGTCGGTTCCGAAGGGGTCCGGGATTTTGTGGAGCGGCATGCCGATGCGCTCTTTCAGCATCTCCTGGTTCGGCATGTTCCCGGGGGCCCTCCTGAGACCGTCCATGTCGTCGCAGAACACGAACAGCCTGGTGGGCCTTTCAGGATGGAGGTGAGTAAAGGCGTTCTGTACCATTATGGTGCGGGCCACCTCTGCGAATGTGCCTATGTGCGGCCTTCCAGAGGGCCCGAACCCGGTCTGGAACACCAACGGCTGCTGAGGCCCCAGCTTTTCCAGGTTGATCTTCTGAGCTTCCTGGAACGGCCAGGTGGTTTTCTCCTCGGGCACTATTGCTTCTCCGCCCCGGCCCGGGTCGGCCCCTCTTCAGGAGCCTTCCCTCCCCTCATGCTCTCGTTCATGAGCAGGCTCTCGATAAAGGGGTGGATGTCCCCGTCCAGCACCGCGTCCACGTTGCCGGTCTCGTGCCCGGTGCGCAGGTCTTTCACCAACTGGTAGGGCTGGAGCACGTACGACCTTATCTGCGACCCCCACTCGATGTCCTTCTTGTCCGCGGAGAAGCCCTCAATCTTGCGGCGCTGCTTCTCCTCCTCCAGCTCGTGCAGCTTGGCTTTCAGCACCTTCATGGCCTGGGCCTTGTTCTTGTGCTGGCTCCTCTCATTCTGGCACTGCACCACTATGCCGGTAGGTATATGGGTTATGCGCACCGCGGAGCTGGTCTTGTTCACCTTCTGGCCCCCGTGCCCGCTGGCGCGATAGGTGTCAATGCGCAGGTCGTCCTGTTCAAGGTCAACCTCGATGTCCTCCTCGATGTCCGGGAGCACGAACACCGCGGCAAAGCTGGTGTGCCGCCTCTTGTTGGCGTCGAAGGGGGAGATGCGCACCAGCCGGTGCACCCCCTTCTCGGCCTTCAGATACCCGTAAGCATAATCGCCCTTGACCGCGAAGGTGACGCTCTTCAGGCCGGCCTCCTCGCCGGGAAGCTCGTCCAGGATGCGCATCTCGAACCCCATGCGCTCGGCATAACGCGCGTACATGCGTGAGAGCATCTCGGCCCAGTCCTGGGCCTCGGTGCCACCGGCCCCCGCGTTTATGGAGAGGAAGCAGTCGCCCGGGTCGTACTCGCCCGCCAGCATGACCTCCAGCTTCATCCCTCTTATGCGGGGACCCAACTCCTGCATGGACTCCAAAGCCTCGGCGGCCGCGGACTCGTCATCCTCCTCGTCTGCCAGGTCGAGCATGACCTCCACGTCCTCGAACTCGGAGTCGAGCCCGGTCCACTTGTCCAGCTTCTGTACCAGGCGTTTCTGCTCGCGGTTCAGGCGGGCCGCATTGTCCGGGTCGGACCAGAACCCGGGCTTCTCCATCTCGCCGCGGAGCTCGGAGAGCCTCCCCTCGATTGCAGGCAGGTCAAACATACCTCCGGAGCTGAGTATATTCTTCTTTCAAACTTTTAAGCTTTTCCCGTTGCTCTGCGAACATTGCTTGATCTCCTTTCAAGGCTTTACAATAATAATTATAACCCGGATCGCCTTTTTTGGGTAGGAATGCAAAGCAAAGACTTTTTTCGCACAGAGACACAGAGTAAAAGAGTATTGTAATGAGAGAGCGTTTATCCCTGGCAGCTCTGTCAGTGTTCATCACTCTGGCCATCTCTCCTGTTCAAGCGGCCAGGATACACTACCTTGCCAAGAAGGGCTACCTGCGCTCAGTAAAACGCGCCATCGCACGGGACCCGGAGCTGGTGCACAAAAGAGACGGCCTTTACCGGACCCCGCTCCACTTCGCGGCAAACTTCGGACACACCAGCACGTGCTCGTATCTCTTATACAAGGGCGCGGAGGTGGACGCAAAAGACGACCGCGGCTTCACACCGCTCCACCACGCATCGAGCTACGGGTACCACGAGACCGTCTCGCTTCTCCTCTCAAGGGGCGCGGACGCGAATGCAAGGGACCAGCAGGGGGACACCCCCCTGCACGTGGCAGCCTCCTTCGGCAAGCAGAAGGTGGCCGCTCTCCTGCTTTCCAGGGGCGCATACATTGACGCCAGGAACAAGTGGGGCATGACCCCGCTCTACCAGGTCGCGGCCTCCCGGGAGGAGATGGCGCTTTTCCTGCTCGAGAACGGCGCTGACCCGGACATACCCAATCAGGACGGGGTGACTCCGCTCCATAACACCGCCCTTTTGGGAAAGGATGACGAGTCGTGGACACTGATCAGGAAAGGCGCGGACGTAAACGCAAGGACCGACTCCGATGACACGCCCCTCCACTGGGCCGTGGTGTCGAGGAGCCTCGGGGTGGTTACGCTGCTGGTAAAGCACGGCGCTGACCTGGAGGCCGCTGACAGTAGCGGCCGCATCCCCTATGAGCTGGCAATGGAACTCGGCTTTCAGGAGATAGCGGACGCCATAAAGAAGGCCGAGAGCGGGGAGGAAGGCGAGGGGAGCGAGTAGCGAAGGAACGCCAATACCCTTGGCGTCTTTGCTCGGCGCCCCTACGGGCCTACGTGCTTGGCGCTCACTGGCTCTTTCCCCGGGCCTTTATCCGCCACACGTCAGCCACCTCGTCTTCCTGGACCACGTACATTTTATCGTGCAGGTTTATGGTGGTGCAGATGTGGGAGGGGTAGAGCTCGACCTTGTCGCCCACCTTGAGCCGCGGCTCGCCCGTCTCGCACAACAGGTGCCCGTGCTCCTCGGATAGCATCGCCAGCCTGGTGTCCGGCACGCCTATAAGCTCGGGCAGACCGAACTCGTATGTCATCACCTTCATGCCGGCGTCAATGATGGCCCAGCCGGGAAGGGCCGGGGAGTTGGACCACACGGTGGAGAGTATGGTCGCGGACTTCTCGAACCCCTGCTCCAGCTTCCCGTACTTCACGTCCAGGAGCGGGTAGGAGCCGGCCTGGACCTCGGTCACACCCGGGCAGGTCCCGCTTACGTTATACGTGCCGGTGCCCCCGCCCGATACTATCTCGCATGGGAGCCCGGACTCCCGGATGTACTCCGCGGCCTCAACCAGCATGCCCATGCTCCTCTCGGCCTCGGCCCTCCTCTGCTGCTCGTCCTCCATGTTGACCACGTGGCCCTCGTACCCCATCACGCCCCGGAGCTCCACGCCCGCGGCCTTGTCCACAACCTTTGCCAGTGCCGCCGCGTCCTCGGGCTTGACCCCGCAGCGCGGCAGGCCCACGAACACGTCCACCAGCACGCCTATGGTCACCCCGCTTGCTTTGGCAGCCCCCGAGAGCATGTCCACCTGTGCCGGGTCGTCCACAGCGCACATCACGCTCGAGCCCTTGTTAAGCCCTGCCAGCCGCGCCACCTTGCCCTTGCCCACCACCTCGTTGGCTATGAGCACGTCCTCGATGCCGGCCTCCACCAGAACCTCGGCCTCGCTCACCTTGGCGCAGGTGATCCCGTGGGCGCCCGCTTCGAGCTGCATCCTGGCTATCTCCACGGTCTTGGGCGTCTTCCAGTGGGGCCGGACGTTTGCCGGCTTGTCCTTGAAGAACTCGGCCATCTTCTTGATGTTCCGCTCGAGCTTCGAAAGGTCCACCAGGAAGGCCGGGGTGTCAATGTCCCACTTGCTCTTTCCGATCATGTCTTTCAAGGGCGTCACTCCTTTTTCGCTTCGAACAATCGGGTTATGGGGAGTTGGCATTTATATGTTTTTAAGACCCGGCCCTGCTGAAAAGTTCCGCGATGGCGTCGCGGCCGGGCGGCTCGGCCACCCCGGCCTCGGTGAAGAGCGCCTTTATGAGTGCGGCGGGTGTCACGTCGAACGCGGGGTGACACACCTTTGTGTTCTCGGGCACTATCCTGGTTCCGAGCACGTGTGTGATCTCGGTGGGGGTGCGCTCCTCGATGGGGATGTCGTCTCCGGTGGGCGTTTCCAGGTCTATGGTCGAGAGCGGCGCTGCGATGAAGAAGGGCAGCCCGTGCCTGTCCGCGAGCACTGCCACCGAGTACGTGCCGATCTTGTTTGCGGCGTCTCCGTTTGCAGCCACCCTGTCCGCGCCCGTGACCACCTTGTTTATCCTGTGGGTCTTCATGAGGTGCCCTGCCATGTTGTCTGTGATAAGGGTCACGGGTATATCGTCCTTTTGCAGCTCCCACACTGTCAGGCGTGCCCCTTGCAGGAAGGGCCTGGTCTCGTCGGCCATGACCTGTATGCTCTTGCCGTCTTCAACCGCTGCCCGGATCACCCCGAGGGCCGTGCCGTAGCCGCCGGTTGCCAGGGCCCCGGCGTTGCAGTGGGTGAGCACCACGTCCCCGTCATCGAGGTACTCTGCACCGTTCCTGCCCATGCGCCTGTTTATCTCGATGTCCTCCTCCAGCACCTTGATTGACTCCTTCTCAAGGGCCCGGGCGACCTCACCCGGCGAGGCATCGGGCATCTCCTCCACCGTCCTTTTCATGCGCTCTATTGCCCAGAACAAATTGACCGCGGTGGGCCTGGTCTTTAAAAGCCTTGCGCATGCACTGTCAAGGAACTCCCTGAACCGCTTTTGGTCTTTGTCCTTTGCCTCAAAGGCGGCGAGCGCCACTCCCATTGCCGCGGCAATGCCGATGGCCGGGGCCCCCCTTATGACCATGGTCTCGATGGCCTCGGCCACTTCCTCGTGTGTCTCATATTCGTTGTAGACCTCTTCCACGGGCAGGCAACGCTGGTCAATCATCACCACCCGGCCCTCCCTCCATTCAATGGTCTTGAAGCTCATGCAGGTCTCCTTTTGGGGTCTTACGGCAGGGCGTCAATGCCCGGGTAATGGGCATGCTTCCCGAGCTCCTCCTCGATGCGCAGGAGCTGGTTGTACTTGCACACCCTGTCGGTGCGCGACACGGACCCGGTCTTTATCTGCCCCGCTCCCATGGCCACCACCAGGTCTGCAATGAAGGTGTCCTCGGTCTCGCCCGAGCGGTGGGAGACCACCGCGGAGTATCCTGCCAGATGCGCCAGGTCCATGGCGTCCATGGTCTCGGTGAGGGTGCCGATCTGGTTTAGCTTTATGAGTATGGAGTTTGCCACATCCTTTTCAAAGCCGGTCATGAGCCTCTTGGTGCTGGTCACGAACAGGTCGTCGCCCACGATCTGTACGTCCTGGCCCAGCCTGTCGGTGAGTGTGTTCCACCCCTTCCAGTCGTCCTGTGCCAGGCCGTCCTCGATGCTCACGATAGGATACCTTGCGCACAGGTCCTCGTAGTAGTCCACCATCTGGTTCGCGGTGAGCCTCTTTTTCTCGCTTGCGAGCACGTACCTCCCGTTCTTGTAGAACTCGGATGCAGCGGGGTCGAGGGCTATTGCAATCTGGTCGCCGGGGGTGTAGCCGGCCTTTTTGACGGCCTGCACGAGGAGCTTTAGCGCCTCCTCGTTGGAGTCCAGGTCCGGCGCGAACCCTCCCTCGTCTCCCACTGTGGTCCCGAGCTTCCTGGCGCCAAGCACGGACTTGAGTGTATGGAACACCTCGGAGCCCCAGCGGAGCGCCTCGGAGAAGCTCTTCGCTCCCACCGGCATGATCATGAACTCCTGGATGTCAACGTTGTTGTCAGCGTGCGCACCCCCGTTCAGGATGTTCATCATGGGCACGGGCAGCACGTACGCCCGGAGCCCGCCCAGGTACCTGTACAGGGGCAGGCCGTAGAACTCCGCCGCGGCCCGGGCGCATGCAAGGGAAGCGCCCAGTATGGCGTTTGCGCCCAGCTTTGCCTTGTTGGCCGTGCCGTCAAGGTTTATGAGGGCCCTGTCCAGGTCCCGCTGCGCGTCCGCGGGCATGCCTTTCAGCTTGTTTGCAACGGGGCCGTTCACGTTCTTGACCGCCTTGGTCACGCCTTTGCCCTTGTATTTTTTCGGGTCGCTGTCTCTAAGCTCGATGGCCTCGTGCTCGCCGGTGGACGCGCCCGATGGCACCGCGGCCCTGGCCTTGATCCCGCACTCGAGCGCGACCTCGACCTCGACTGTGGGGTTCCCGCGCGAGTCCAGGACCTGTCTTGCATTCACGTTCGCGATCTCTATCATTTTATCTCTCCAATTCTTCTTCTATTGAATTTGCAATGCTTTTCCCTATCAGCCCGTAACCCTTCTTATTGGGGTGGATGAGGTCTTTCTCCGGCTCGTCAAAAAGCTTTGTAACACCGTGGCTTTTGAAAATCAAGTCGAGGTCAACCAGAGCCGCGGCGCGCTCTTTTGCGATATCTCTCACCGCCTGGTTGTATTTATTATGCAGTTTTGAGAGGTCGTCTTCCGGGTTTATGAACCCGAGGTGAGTGAGGAAGTCCGGGACCTTGCCCGTGGGTATGGCGCTGGGCGAGGTCGCCAGAACCGGAACTGCCCCTGCCCTTTTGCATTCTTCTATCATGGAAGCGAGGTTTCGGGAGTATTGCCCCGGTGGCACGCGGAGCTTTTTTGGTGGCTGTTTTAGAGCCAGCCCCAGGGCGCTTACTCCTTTGTGCACGAGCTGGTAGAGCCGCAATGACTGCAAGGGGTGTATCTTTTCCTCTTTGGAAGAAGTCCTTTGTTCGAGCTGCTCCTTGTCCGTGTAGCCCTTTGCCAGCCAGTGGTCGTTCCACCCGAAGAGTATGACCACCACGTCGGGCTTGTACTCCTCCAGCACTTTCCTCAACAGCCGCAGCCCCTGCAGGGAGGAGTAACCCGGGACCCCGAAGTTCATGGCCTCCACCGGCCGGCCGAGCTCATCATCCAGGAGCCCGGATACGGTAGAGGTATAAGCCGCCTCCGGCCGGCCGAAGGTCACCGAGTCTCCCAGGCAAGCGACGCGCAATGCGCCCTCCTTCTTCTTGGCGCTGAACTCCGGGCCGCGGAACCCCTGGGAGTTGAGACTGGAAAACCCCCGTCCGAAGTCATATCCCGGCCTCATCCTCCACAAGAGATCGGGGTCCGGCTGGAAGATGTTGTGCAGCTCGTGCGGGCTCGGGAAGTTGAAGCGCATGTAGGCAAGCCCGGTCTCGAAGCGGAAGCCCGTCACCCTAAGCGCCGCTTCCGCCACGCCCAGCATGAAAATCGCGACGAGCACGCCCGTTGCCATCCTGCGCGTCCAGGGCCTGCTCATTTCCCAGCGTCCCTCCCGCAGTAATCTTTAAAGCTATTGAAGCGAGAGACCATGCGCGCAAGCTCTTCCGCTATGATCTCGTGTCCCCACTCGTTCGGGTGTCCATTGTCAATCATGAGGTGTCTCCAGGGCTCTTTTTCTATTAGCCCGGGCATTTTTTTTCTTATGCCCCCCGCCCGCTCCGGGTCGAGCTCCCGCTTCTGTATACGCTCTAGCTTTCTCTTGAACAGTTTGCGCAGGTCCACGGCCTGCAGTTCGAGCTCGCCTGCGATGATTCGCATGAGCTCGCGTCCCTTCCATGGTTTCCACTTCTCCGGCATCTTTGCGCCGTGCTCTTCTGCGACCTTTTTTATCTCGCTTGTCACGTGGTCCGGGGGAAGCGAGGGATAGTCCACGTGCACCAGCACCAGGCCAGCGCCTATCTTATCGCACTCTTGTTTTACCGTCTCCACGTTTTTTTGGAACTCCTCCATGCTCACCTTGCGCTTTATGCGGGGTATGTAGGTTTCGGGGTCCAGTGTAATTCCCCGGGCCAGGTTGTCGGCGTACACCACGCCGGACTTTACGAGCTTGTAAATCTGGATGCGGTGTAACAGCATTGACATCCGGCCTATGTCGAACGTCCGGTCCTGCATGTGCTCCTTGTCGCTCTTTATGGCGGGGAGCCTGTCGTTCGGCCCGAAGGCGAATATAACCACCTGCGGGTCCAGGTCCGAGGCGCACCTTTTCATTAGCTGCATCCCCTGGAAGGATGTGTAGCCGGTGACCCCGAGGTTCAACACCTCGACCCCGCCCCGGCCGCAGTCTCTTGTCAGCATACTTTCCAGGACCGCGGGAAAGGCCTCGCTGTCGCCCACGCTCCAGCCGAAGGTGGTGGAGTCGCCTATGCACGCCACCCGGAACACCCGGTCCGGTCTTTGCTCTTTGAAGGATGGACCGCGGAACCCGTGCTCGTTTATGTGCACGGTCTTCCTGTATATACCGTGATGGTCCAGGGTCTGGTCGGGCTTGAAGCGCCAGAAGAGGTAGGGGTCGAACTCCACGGTGCGGTTCATGACCCGGCGCTTGCTGTGCATGTCAAGCAGGGGCATGCCCAGCACGTCCGCGCCGAAGTTAAAGTAGAAGCTGAAGTCGTGAAGGCGAAGCACGGCCTCGGCCCCGATAAGCACCACCGCCACGAAGACCAGGGCGAAGAGGGCCCGCTTTTTCGCGGACAGCCTCGCCATCATGCACCCTCGACCACGTAGCGGTAAGCCCCCTCCAGGGCCACGGCCATACTTTGCAAAGAGAAGGCAGCCGCTTTTTCTTTGCCGCCCTGGACCAGCTTTTCCCTTTGCTCTTTGTCCTGGAGCAGCGCGCAGATATTTTCAGCCAGGTCAGCCGGGTCGCCCGGCCGGTGGAGCAGCCCTGACACCCGGTGCTCGATGGCCTCGGGTATGCCGCCCAACTCCGAGCCCACCACGGGCAGGCCCTTTGCCATGGCCTCGACAAGTACAATGCCAAAGCCCTCCTCAAAGCTCGGCAGCACCAGCAGGGAGGCGCGCTCATACCAGGAGTTTAGCTCCTCCCGGTCCACCGCGGGAAGGAATGTGACGGGCAGGCCCCGGGCAAGCACCCCGGCCGCTGCCCGGGAGAATAAGTGGTCGTCCCCTATGACCACGGCCCTTGCAGGCCCCGCCCTTTTCAAGACCATGGGCAGGGCCTTTAAAAGCACTGCCACGCCCTTCCTGAAAAAGTCGCTTCCAACCATGAGTATGATGGGCTCGGGGGCCGGCTCACGGGTTGCGGCGTGGCCTGTGCTGAGCTCTTCCGGGGCAATGCCGTAGGGGACCAGGAAGAGTCCTGGCTTGTGCGCAAGGTCCTCTGCGGGGAGCGCGTCAATCACCTGCTGGATGGAACGGGCAACCGCCCGGCTGTGCACCACAACAGCGGCTGCCTTTTTTATGACCTCTACGTGGTGGGACTTTAACTGCTTCTGCCGGAGCCAGCGCAGGGGATAGTCGGGACAGGCAAAACCCTGGAACCGGGTCCAGTAGTGGTCGTGGAAGTCGGCTATCACCGGGGCCTGCACAGAGGCCAGCGCGTGCGGGCTCACCCTTTTGGCGTCCACTACGTGGACCAGGTCGAGCCCGTGCCCGCATGACCCGTCAAGGCTGCAAAGAAGGTGGCCCTCTGCCACAGTCCTTTTAAGTGCCCGGTAATAGGTGCCCGGGCCGGTGGCCCTCTTGAACCCTTTTGCCAGAAGGGCCACTTTTAGCGAATTTTTATCCATTTTTCACATGAATCTCACTTAGTGGAGTATTATCGCACAGAGACACCGAGAATACAGAGATTTAGAAAATTTCTCCCGCCCGGAAAGTTCCTGGGTTGACTATTAGCAAGAGAATCTGGACTCTATTTTCTTTGCTCAGTGCCCTGTGTGAATTAAATGTATTTTTGCACAGCAGTGATCCAAGGACCTGACTTGACATTTGGGAGGAGTGTGCTAGAAATAGCATTCATATTTTGAAGATGGAGTTCTAATTATGAATACCGATTCAGGCAAGAGTTTAAGTCGCAAAGAGCGCGAGCAGGCGGCGCGTCGCAGGGAGATATTGGAGGCTGCCACCCGGCTCTTCGGCAGCCAGGGATACCACGGGACCTCCATGAACGAGATCGCCAGAGAGGCCGAGTTCTCCACCGGGTCGCTGTATAACTTTTTCGAGAACAAGGAAGAGCTATATTTCACCCTGCTCCGCGAGAAGGTGGAGTTATTGGAGGAGAAGCTTGAGCACGTATATTCCGGCGAGGGGGGTGTTGAGGAGAAGCTCTCCAGTTTTGCCAAGACTACAATCGCGTATCTGAAGCAGGAGAAGTATTTCTTTTTGATCATGATGGAGCACGGCGAGTCCTTTCAGAAGAGCAGCAAGGGCGAGTTCTCGGACATGCTAAGGGAAAAGCACGAGTCATACCTGGGCAACATGGTAAAGCTGATGGAGCAGGGGATTTCACAGGGGATTCTCAAGCCCCTTGATCCGAACGGTCTTGCACTCTCTTTTCTGGGTATCGTGAACTCTTTCGTATTCGTTCTTATCAACTCCTCGGAGACGTACGACCTGGAGGAACTGGTTGGAACTATCATGGACATCTTCTTTAACGGGACTCGCAGGACATGAAAAACAAGGAGGAGTAATGCGGACAGTTTTTTCAAGCACCGTAATAATGCTGCTTTTCCTGGCCGTGGCCCCGGCCCGCTCGAATGATGGGCTGTCCCGGGATCAGGGGCTTTTAAAGCTCACCCTGGACGAATGCATCGAGCTGGCCCTGGAGCAAAACCCCCAGGTGAAGTCCAAACATGCCCAGGAGGATATGTACGAGGCCCAGGTGGTCCAGGCCAAGGCCGGGGGCTTTCCCAGCCTGAGCCTCAGCGCCAACGTGACCCGGTCCAACCGTCTGCCGGACTTCGAGGTGGGCGAGCCCACCTTTATAACCACCGGGCCGGGTCTGTCAAACCCCGATGACCCGGGCTCCATAATCTCGCCGGTGCACTTCCATCAGCTTCCCTTCCCCGGCTTCGAGATCAGCAACACCAGGACGGGAGACATATACGCGGTGAAGATCGAGGCCGCCTACGTGGTGTGGGCCGGCGGCCGCATCAGGAACGGTCTAAAGGCAGCCAAGCTCTACGTGAAGGCCGGCGAGGAGGAGAGCCGTCAGCAGGAGAACGAGATCATCTTCAACACCACCCAGGCGTTCTACGGTGTGCTCATGTCCAAGCAGCAGGTTGAGCTCATGGACGAGGTTTACGAGACCTACAAGGCCCACCTGGGCCAGGTGAGAGACCTTTACAACGAGGGCCTGGTGTCGAACCTCGACCTTTTGCAGGTGAAGGCGTCCCTGGCCGCTGTCCGGCCGCAGCAGATCGAGGCGAAAAACGGACTCTCCATGGCGCGGCTGGGACTCAAGAGCCTCTTGAACGTTGACCTGGAAAGGCGTGTGCAGGTTGAAGGGAGCCTGGAGTACGAGCCGCGCGAGCCCGGCCCCCTGGAGGACCTCTATGCAAAGGCCAAGCGGTTCAGGCCGGAGGTGCGCACCCTGGAGATCAGGGATGACATGGCCGAGCAGATGTTAAAGATAGCCAGGGGAGAGGCTCTTCCCACGGTGAGCCTGTTCGCGAACTACTCCTGGGACAGGGGCCAGGAGCTGCCGCCCAACGAGGACGTGTGGAGGGACGGGTACCAGGCAGGGGCCGCGGTGCAGGTGCCCCTGTTCGACGGGTTCAAGACCAAGGGCAAGATGGACGAGGTCAGGGCCCAGATGATGCAGCTTCAGTACGGCAAGAGGTCGCTTGAGCTGGGCATAAAGAACCAGGTGCAGCAGGCCCTGCTTAACCTGCAGGCGGCCGAGAAAAAGATCGAAGCCGAACAGGAGAACATCGAGGCTGCACAAGAGAGCTATGAAGCATCCAGGACCCGCTACTCGGTGGGTCTTGCAACCAACCTGGACGTGATGGACGCCCAGACCCAGGTAATGCAGGCCAAGATTCAATACCTGGCTGCGGTGTACCAGTATAACATTGCATGGGCCCAGCTCCAGGCCGCGCTGGGCATGCCCAAACAGGGGTCAAAGTAATATGAAGTCTTCAAGCGTAGCGTTTCTGGTCATTATTTTTACGCTCCTTGCCGGGGCCGTGTTTTTAGGTGTCAGGGCTTGCAGGGAGTACGGCAAGGCGCCCGAGGCCGAGGAGCGGGTGGCCCGGTTCGCCATCCCCGTGCACGTGCACCAGGTGAAAAAGGGTGAAGTGGAGGACGTGGTTTACGTTACAGGTTGCGTGGAGCCTTCCGAGCGGGTGGACGTGATAGCCAAGATACCGTCGCCTGGCAAGCTGGTGAGCGCCAAGGTGCGCAAGGGAGACTACGTCAAGAGGGGGCAGACCCTTGCGGTGGTGGACAGGGACGTGGTGGGCGCCAGGTACCGCCACTACGGGGTGGAAGCGCCCAGCTCAGGGATAGTGGCTTCCATAACCGAGGACAGGGGTGCACTGGTCTCTCCACAGGTGCCGGTGGCCGTGATCGTGGACATTGACAAGGTAAAGGTCAAGACCAGCGTGGTCGAGGCTGACCTTAGCCGTGTGAAAACGGGCACGTCGGCCCGGGTGAGGGTGGACGCCTTTCCCGGCGAGGCCTTCAACGGACAGGTCTCCAGTATTCCCCCGGTGCTTGATCAGTTTTCCCACACCGCACAGGTGGAGATCACGGTGGACAACCAGGACCACCGGCTGCTGCCGGGCATGTACGCGGAGATCGAGCTTGTGGCCGACGTGCACGAGGACGTGCCGGTGGTCCCCAAGAGAGCGGTGCTGAAGCGCAAAGGCAAGGACCTGGCGTACCTATACAACGAGGACGATAGCAGGATACATCTTGTGGAGCTGGAGCTTGGGTTTTACGACCTGAAAGAATACGAGGTGAGAAAAGGTCTGAAGGAGGGAGACCTGGTGGTGGACCGGAACCTGGTGGTGTTAAAGGACCGCACCAGGGTGTCGCTGGCTAACATTGATGAAATCGCTTCCAGGTCCAGCAAAGACCCCGAATAATATTCAAGACGAGAGATATAAAGATGAACTTTTTCAACTTCCCGGTAAAACGACCCATAACCGTGCTCATGGGCATGTTCATGATCCTTGTGCTGGGCGCCATAGCACTTGCGGTGGTTCCCCTGAACCTGATGCCGGAGATAGACTTCCCCATGCTCATGGTGGTGGTGCAGTACGACGGGGCCGGCCCCGAGGAGCTGGAGGAGCGGGTGGCCAAGCCCCTTGAGAGGTCCATAAAGACCGCCTCGGACATAAAGAACGTAAGGATCACCGCCCAGCAGAACATCTGCATAGTGCAGGCCGACTTCAACTGGGGCACGGACCTGGACACGGCCGCGGCTGACATCAGGGAAAAGATAGACATGGTGCGCAGGTACATGCCCGAGGGCATCGAGGAGCCCATGGTCATCCAGATAGACCCCTCTGAGATGCCGGTGGTGTTCCTGCACCTGGACGACCCCCAGGGGAGGCTCAACCTCTCCGAGCTGCTGGACCTGGCCAACGACCAGGTGGCCCCCATGCTGGAGAGGGTCCCGGGGGTGGCCTCGGCCTTCCCCATGGGAGGACTCCAGAGAGAGATACAGGTGAACGTGTCCAGGGAGAAGCTGAAAAGATATAACCTCGACTTCAGAAAAGTGATCCAGTCAATCGCCTATCAGAATATCGAGCAGACCGCGGGCGAGATCGAGTCCGGCCCCTTAAGCTTCAGGGTGAAGGCCGACGCCGAGATAAAAGACCTCGAGGAGCTCGAGAACCTGCCGGTGGGAAAGGGAATGAGCGAGGCCCAGATGCAGGAGCGGTCCATGCGCAGGCTCATGCCGGTGGCGGACCCCCTGGCGGGGGAGGGGTCCCTCTCCCCCATACGGCTAAGGGACGTGGCCGAGGTGGTTGACTCCTTCAAGGAGAAAAAGGGGCTGGTGCGCATCGTGGAGCGGGGGAAGGAACCGGCCGAGGGCATAGGTCTGGCCGTGCTCAAGGAGACCGACGCCAACATGGTGGAGGTTGCGGACAGGGTCAAGGAGGAGTTGCCGGAGATTATGGACACCCTGCCCAAAGGGGTGGTGCTGGGCATAAGCTTCGACCTCTCCGAGATCATAACCGACACCATAGCGGCGCTGCGCCGGGCAGCGGTGGAGGGGGCCATACTGGCGGCGCTGGTTCTTTTCTTGTTCCTGTGGCAGGTCCGTCCCTCCCTGATAGTTTTCCTCTCAATACCCCTGTCCATACTGGTGGCCTTCGTTTGCATATACTTTGCCGACTACACCCTGAACATGATGACCCTGGGGGGGCTGGTCATAGCCCTTGGCAAGCTGGTGGACGACTCCATCGTGGTGATGGAGAACATCTACCGGCACCAGGCCATGGGCAAGCACCCGCACCAGGCGGCGGAGGACGGCTTCCGCGAGGTGGCCATAGCGGTCCTGTCCGCCACCATCGTGGCGGTGATTATCTTTCTGCCCATGGCCTTTTACGAGCACCTGGCCACCCAGCTCTTCAGGCCCTTTGCAGCCACCGTGTTCTTCGCGCTCATGGGCTCTTTGCTGGTGGCCTACACGGTGGTGCCCATGCTGGCCTCCAGACTGCTGAAACCCGAGGCCATCGAGAGGAAGAAGAAGCGCAGGCTCATATTCGCAAAGGTCCAGGATGCCTACGGCAGGCTGCTGGGATGGTGCCTCGAGGGCTGGGGCAAGACGCTTTCAATAGCGCTTGTGATCATGGTCTTGACCGTGTTCATGGGCTTTTTGGTGCCCTTCGAGTTCATACCCAGGATGATCGCCGGCATATACCAGGCAAACCTCAAGCTGCCACCGGGCACGGTGCTGGAGGAGACCGTGGAGGTGGTGGACTCCATACAGGAGGACATGAGGAAGCTGCCGGACTACGAGAGACTGATGATGATTATCGGACAGAGCGGGGACCCCATGCGGGCGGCCTTCCGCGGCGGCGAGATGGGCACAAACGAGTCCGAGATAATGATCAAGATGAAAAAGAAGGCCGAGGGGCGCACAACCACCGACTCCGAGCTCAGGAGGATGTGGGACAGGATATCGGCCAGGTTGCCAAACGCCAGGATCAACTTCATGCAGGCCGGCACCGCGGAGACCGAGCAGGGAAAGCCGATTGTGATAAAGATATTCGGGGACGACCTGGGCGTGCTGAAAAGCATTGCCGCCAAGGTGAAAAAAAGCGTGGAGCCGGTGGCCGGGGTGAGGGACGTGACCACCACCATGGAGGAGGGCACGCCCGAGTACGTGGTCAATATCAACCGGGACAAGCTCATGGGCTACGGGCTGCCCACCGGGGCGGCAATGGCCGACATCAAGACCGCCATGGGCGGACAGCTCGCAAGCCTGTACAGGGAGTCCGGGAAAGAGATTGACATAACCGTGCGCCTGAAAGAAGAAGAGAGGGACGCCTTCCGGGACCTGGGCCGGGTGCCCCTGCACTCGCCCTACGGGTTCCACGTGCCATTGAAGGACGTGGCAAGGTTCGAGTTCGGAGAGGGGCCCACCAAGATCGAGCGCGAGAACTCCAAGAGGGTGGCCAAGGTGGAGACAAACAAGACCGACCGTGCCCTGGGCGACATCATAAACGACATCCAGGGGGTGCTGGAGGACGTGCCCGTGCCAGAGGGATACAACATCGAGTTCGGGGGCGAGTACGAGGACATGGTGGACGCATTCATAGCGCTCGCTATAATGTTCGCCGCGGCAATACTGCTGGTCTACATGATCCTGGCCAGCCTCTACGAGTCGCTCATACACCCGGTCACCATCATGATCGCGGTGCCGCTGGCCTTCACCGGGGCCATCGCCGGGCTCTACATTACCGGCGTGGCCTTCGGGGTGACCGCTTTCATCGGCATCATCATGCTGGTGGGCATAGTGGCCACCAACTCCATCGTGCTCATGGACTTCATCATCTCCTATCACCGCCAGGGCGTGGACCGCACCCGGGCCATCATCGAGGCCGGAAAGGCGAGGCTCAGGCCCATACTAATGACCGCAATGACCACGCTCTTCGGCGTGCTCCCCATCGCCCTCGGCCGGGCCGAGGGAATGGAGCTGCAACAGCCCCTGGGAATAGTGGTGGTGGGGGGACTGTTCACATCCACCTTCCTCACCCTCATCATCATTCCGGTCATGTACCAGATATTCGACGACCTGGTCATGGACTTGAAAAAGCTGTTCAAGAGGACGTAGCCGGGAAAAGAACAAAGAGAGCGAGCATTATAAATGAGGGCCTGCTTGAAGCGGGCCGGAGGCCCCTCTTTATGAAGCGCTTTCTTATCAACCGGCCCGCTTCTTATTCTTCCGCGGCTTTTTCCAGTCCATCCGGGTTGATCCTTTCAAGGAAGTCCCTGGCCATCTCTTCGCTCCGGGCGTCCTCGACCTGCACTATCACGCCTTTGCGCAGGGCTGAGAGTTTATAAATCCCGGAGCTGTTTCTTTCAATGACGATGTACCACCCGTTCTTCTGGTCCACCTTGGTGCCCTGCTGCTCCATCATCATCTTTTTCATGGCCGGAGACATGTCTTTCATGGTCCTCACCGTCTGCCGGTACCCCTCCAGTATCTGGGGCGAGTTGGTGATGGAGACCTCGAGCTCGTGCTCGTCGGACTTGTGGATGTAGCGCCGCCCGGCCCTGGTGATGCGGTAGGCGCTGGTACCGGTGTCACTCGCGGACAGGCGCTCGGTCTCGATCTGCTCCTCAGTCCACCCGGATGGAGCTCCCGGCAGGAAGGCCTCGAAGGACGAGCCTATCTTCTCGTGTATCTTTCCCGTGGCCTCCTGGAGCAGGTCATGTGCGAGCTTGTAGTTCTTCTCCTGGTATGCATCCCTCGCCCGCTCGATAAGGTCCAGCACAGGGTCGGCCGCAACGGAAGTGGAGAACGCGAAAACAAGCACGGCCACCGCCGGAACAAAAAAACTCTTGCCTGGAATACTACGCATGCTTCTCTCCTTGCCTGTTACCGATCCGGTCCAACCATCGAGAGTATTTATCTCGCTGCTTTTGTCAAGAGCTTCGAGTGCGGGGTCCGCGATATAATTACCGCTCGCCTGTACCTGTTGCGGTATCGAGGTTGATTCCATTTTGGCTTCGATGAACGAAATTGAGAACCAACCGGACATCTGATATGCTTTTTGGTAACAGGGATTTCAGATATTAAGACCAAAGGACGTAGAGCCATGATAGAGCTTATAAGGCCGGGGTTGTTGTGTGCTCTGGCCGGTGTGGTTATGTGGTTCATGATACCGGGGCCGGCCCATGCGAAGAAGACCATCGATCGCAAAGAGGACTTCGTGGTCCTTTCAGGGGACCGGTCGAGGCCTTTTGATGGCGCCGGGATAAAAGACCTGCGGCTGTACTCATGCGGCGGGGGGGCTGCGCCCCCGTTCCCTTCCAGGTGGACGAGAAGGACACAAACGACAAGTACGTATTTCCCGAGGACCAGAGACCCGAACGAGACGGTCTTGACCTGGATGCAGACGACGAGGTCTGCAAAAGCAAGGAGTTCAACGCGGTGAACTGCCTGCTCCTTCCAGGAACCCCTGGCAGGCGTGGAATACTGGAGCTGAGAAATATCTTTTTACATCCGCTGGAGACACAGACCGGGGACTTGCTTGTCGAGTAAAAAGAGTGGACAGCCAAAAACATGCTTACGCGTAACAGCTCACGGAGAAGCAATGGGTTGAACCTGGGCTGGAAGTATTACCTCAAGACGGGCCTGGCCCTGTTGTTCGTGGGTCTCCTGCAGATAACGGGCATGGTCTACTACTTCAAGCTGGTCATGGACCTTCCCCCAGCGGTCTTTGCCGAGCTCCGCAACACCATCATCCCCTTGGGAACAATCATGGTCCTGATCTTCGCCGCGGTCATCGTCCTGCTCATCACCGACCTGTTCACCTTCATCAACACCTCGCCCGAGGACCACTCCTACACCGACGCCGACCTCATGAGGATCCAACGCAAGATCATCAACCTGAGTTACATGCTGGCGGGCATATCGGCAGTTTTCTACATCATAGGCGTGCCCGGCCTCACCTTCCTCCTCGGGATCAAGGTCCTGAACCTCAGCTACGAGCTCATGGTCTACGGCTCCATCGGCGGAGTGATCGCCGGGCTCTTGAACGTACCGCTTGCAATCTATATCACCAACATCATCATCGCGCCGGCCCTTGAGAGGACCTTCCAGTACTCCTCCACCCTGCCCCGGGCTGCCCGCATGGGCATAAGGCTCGGGGTGAGAAGCAAGATCATCATCGCCATGCTCTCCCTCATCATGACCTCGCTCCTCTACACCATCGTCATAAGCTACACCCAGACCAGGAAGGTGATAGCCTCGGGCAAGGCCATCGAGGCGGCATTGATCGAGATGGGAGGCCGGGTTGACACCACCACGAAGACGGAGCGCGGCCACAACGTGTATCCCATGAGCCATTACGAGTCCCGCATGGGAGGCATGTGGAAGTTCTACCTGGCCGTGCTCCTGGTATGCTTCCTGCTCGCACTCTTTATAGCAACCCTCGCGGCCAACGAGATCTCCAGGCCGGTGAGGAACATGGTGGACCGCACCCAGGCCATGATCAAGGGGGACCTGGACCAGGAAGTGCTGATGGTGGGAAACGACGAGCTGGCATACCTGGCCGAGGTATACAACACCATGCTGGCAAAGATAAAGGAGCAGGTGAACTCGGTGCAGATGATGAGCAGGAGGATCGAACAGGCGGTGCAGCTCGTGAACCAGACCTCGAAGTCCATCCTCGCCGTGTCGGAGGACCAGTCAAGAGGGGCCTCAGACCAGGCCGCGGCCATGCAGCAGACCTCGGCCATATCAGAGCAGATCGTTTCCACCACCAAGCAGATCGGCGTGAGGGCCGGGCATATGGACGAGGCCGCGGCATCCACACTCGCGGCGTGCGGACAGGGACTGGAAAAGCTGACCAGCGCGGTCAAGGGATACGACAGCTTCCGCGACAAGATGATCGAGCTCTCGCAGTTCTTGACCAGGCTGAACCAGAATTACCAGGAGATGACAAAAGTGGTGGACGCCATTGACTACATAGCCGAGCAGACCGAGCTTCTGGCTTTGAACGCTTCCCTCGAGGCCGCGGGCGCAGGGGAGGCGGGAAGAAGGTTCGGGATAGTGGCCGGCGCCACCAAGCGGCTGTCCTCGCAGGCGGCCGAGTCAACCGCGGAGATAAGGGCATTGATACAAGACATACAGGACTACAACAGGCAGGCGGTGCAGATGTCCAGCCAGGGCGCAGGCATGGCCGACCAGGGACGCGGGCTCATTGACGAGGTCTCAAGCGCATTCACAGACATCTCGGAGAAGGCAAAGAGCACATCCACCTCCACAGGAGAGATAACGAGCTCCACCGCACAGCAGACAAAAGCATCCGAGCAGATGGCTGCATCGGTAAGCGAGGTGCACAAAGTGGCCGAGAAGATGCTCGACGGCGCAAAGGAGATCGAGATTTCAATACTGGAGCTCAGCAAGCTGGCCGAGGGGCTGCAAGAGATGGTGGAATCGCAGTGACACTCTGAAATGGTTAATCCTTTTATCCAATACCCTCAGAACTTCCTCTCACCCCAGAAGCGCGTGACCTTGAGCAGGACAAGGCTTATCAGGATCATGGCCGCGAAAGCCAGGAGGGGGATGGCGATGGAGAAGCCCCACCACACCGGCGAGTTGACCAGGAGCAGACCGGTGAGGATAAAGGGCACCACGATGATGTTCATGAACCCGAGCTCCATGGCCGCGGTGGTCTTGAACTCCGGGTCCACTATCCTGAGAAGCAGGAGACCGCTCGAGACCGTGCCCGTGGTGCTGCCGTAAATTGCCAGCATCCTCTCCAGACCGATAGACCAGGTGCGCCTGCCGAAGTAAACCACGAAAAGGGTCGTGCCCACACCCGCGATAATAGATATGAGAGCGATTGGAAGGATGTAGTGTATAACAACGGGCACCTGGATGGCGGTAACGGTTGCTACTATCAGGAAGTCCACTGACCAGCCCGTGATCCTCCGCTGCACCCCCGGGTCTACAAGGTGGCCGACACCGAAGAACCTGTCCATGAGCCATTTCAGTATTATGGCGATGACCAGCCCGAAAAAGAAAAAGAAACCCCAGAACAGACCGGCCACGTCAGGACCGAAAATCATGCCCATGCCCTTTACCAGCAAGTAGGTGATAACGTACACCAGCCCCACAACGGCCGCCTGGAAAGCCATGTTGTCAACGTTGCCCGAGTGCACGGTGAGCTCGCCCGCGCTCTCCAGCTTCTGCCCCCTCCCCATTATGCCGGTGACAAGCCCGGGCGGGAGCTCCTCCTTGCCGTGGGCCGCGAGGTTCTTACGTAGGCCCCACCTCGCAAGGGGCACGCCCACGAAAAAGGAGAAGAAGAACCCGATGGAGGCGAAGGTAAGGCCGATGGTGGTGGCGTCCTCGAACCCCTGTCCTTCCCATACTTTACCGAATGACAAGGCCTGGCCCGGTCCCTCGTTGTACCCGAGAGGGCACAGGAACCCGAAGGTGGTGAAAAGCTCGGCGCCGAAAAGCGCGAACAAAACCACCACCAGGCCCCCCACCAGCGCCTGGAAAGGGAATGCGAACCCCTGCATCAGGGCCATCCACGAGGCCCCCTTGCCGATCTCCCTGTTGGCGGACTCCTGTTCGCCCGCATGCTCCGACCCCTTGGTAAGACCCACCGATATAAAGGAGATGTTGAAAAGGTGGAAGGCGAACACCTCGAACCTCTCCGCATCCAGGTCCACCAGACCGGTGTTGAGGAGCACCATGCCGATGAGACCGCCCACCAGGCAACTGGGGAACAGGTAGCGCTGGATGAACTTGAACTTCAAGCGGAGCACCATGCCGACGAGAAGCATGATGGACATGAAACCGAATATCAAGAGCGAGTCGAACGGGAAAGGTGCATCCATTTCAAAACTCCCGGACGTATTACCCGGAGGCTTATGCTGACGCCACGGTGACCGCCGCCGCCGGCGTGCATGAAATTCTCCTATCTTTTGTCCTTCTTGTCAAAGTTTGATGCGCTATAATGAAACCTTGAGACCCTGAGACTGATCCAAGTAGAAAATGATTGAAAAGGCGCCCAGACCCGCGGGCAGCGTGCAGCTCGGCCTCCGAGAGACCGTGGTCGCCGCCCTGGGACTCATGCTCATCCTCGGGCTTTCCGTGGCCAACCACTACATCCAAGGCCAGGGCCTGTACCTACAGGTGATCTGGGACCCGGTCGGGCTCTACATCTTCTACCCCGGCGACCACGTTGCCATCCAGGCTTTTAAAGAGGGCTTCTTTCCGCTCTGGGACTCCACCCGGGGGATGGGCACCCCCCATGTAATGCCAATCCTGGGCAGCGCGGACTTCCCCTTAAAGGTACTTGCATACCTTATGAACTCTGGGGCCGGATGGGAGCTCTACATCCTGCTCCGGCTGTGGCTGGCCGGGGTCTTCTGTTTCATGGCCGCGCGCGAGATGCCCCTGGGCTTCAGGGGGTCCTTTTTTGCCGGGCTGTCTTTCATGCTCTGCGGTTACTTCCGCGAGTTCCAAAACCTGCCGGACATAAACGTGGCCCTCACCTTTCCGCTGTTGTTATTCTTCTTAACGCGGCTCGCCCGCAACCGCTCCATCCTCTCCTTCCTGGCAACCGCGGTGCTGTTCCAGTTCCTTGACAACCACCCGCAAAGCGCCCTATATGCCCATGCCTTCTTGAGCCTCTTTTACACCGCCGCCTGCATACTGGCCGGGAAAAGCCGGGGCCGGCTCCATCGGGAGACCGCGGGACTGGTGCTGCTCTACCCCCTCATTGTGATCTTCGGGGTGCTCCTGGACTGCGACTCCTTGGTGCCCTTCATGGAGTATTTCTTCAGTAGCTGGAGCTTCCACCCCCCGGACCTGGGCCTTATCTACATACCGATCAATTACGCCATCGGGCTGGTTACCCCTGTATTCGACTTCTGGATGCCGGGCGTGCCCGGCCTGGCCGAGCAGAACCTTCTCCAGCTCACCGTGGTGCCGTCATATCTCGGCACAGTGGTATGTATCCTGGCCGGCCTGGCCCTGGTGCGGCCGCAAAGGCTCCCGCCCATGGGCCTGGCAACCGCCGGCATCGGCCTCCTGGCAGCCGGCGTCATCTTCGGGGTCCCGCCCTTCTCGCTGCTTTCCAGGCTGCCCGTGATCCGGTCCCTGCAGAACTTCCGCTATCTGCAACCGTATCTGGCCTTCGCCGCGGCGCTCCTCGCCGGCACGGGGCTCGAGCTCCTCGCCAGGGACTCCGCTTCAACAAAGCGCGCCCTGGCCGTGGCCGCGGCCATAGCAGCCTGGGTCGCGGTGCACGCATTCATGTTCCGGGCGGAGGTCCTGGGCTCGAAGCTCATACTCATCGGTATTGCAGCCCTGGTCGCGGGCGCCGCGCTCGTTTTCACCCTGGCAGCGGCGCTCATGAAAAAATGTCCCGGCCGGAGGCGCAAAATCATGGCATGGGCCCTGATCGCGGCCTCGGCGTTCGAGCTCTGTCTTTACTTCAGCCTGGCGCGGCCACTGTTCGGGCCCGACGCTTTCAAAAGCCATGCGCCCCCGTGGACGGAGGAAATCAAGCACGGGCCCGGTAACCTTTACCGTATCTACGGCGCGGGCCAGCGCATACTCCATCCTAACCTGGCCGGCATGTACGGGCTCTCCGACCTCCGGGACTACTCCCCCTTATACGTCCGCGATTACGTAAGGATGATGGCGAGGATCAACGGGTGGGAGAGCGAAGGAGAGATCAGGGCCGAGTTTCTGGAAGACGGCAAGTTCTACTTCGACCTTGACCTCGGAGAGGCGCCTGCCGGGGTCCTGGACGCACTCAACGTCCGCTACGTGATCTCTCGTGAGGTGCCGGAAGAAAAGCCGCTGTCCGGCGAGGTGAAAATCCACGAGAACAAGGACTTCTTTCCCAGGGTGTTCTCGACCGCCGCGGCAAAAGCGTGCGACGAGCAAGAACAATGCCTTTCCGGCCTGGTCAGCGAAGACCCCGGCCATGCGGTCATGGTGGCGGGAATAAGTTGTGACAAAGGGGGCTTATCAAGACCCCGGATCACCGAGATACGCGAAGGTCATGACCGCCTCTCCTTCCGGGCATCGAGCCGAGGCACGGCCCTGGCCGTGATCTCGAACCTGTACTTCCCGGGCTGGCGCGCTTACGTGGACGGGAGAGAGACCAGGGTCTTGCGGGTGAACGGGGTCATGCAGGGGGTGTTCCTGGGGCCCGGACGGAGGCGGGTCGAGCTCGTCTATCACCCCTTAAGCTTCAAGCTGGGGTTGTGGATGCAGGTTATCTGGCTGCCGCTCGTGATCATCGTCCTGTCCGCAGCTCTTAAAAGGAGCTCCGGACGGAAATGATCGCGGCGCCAGGCGTGGAACCCGCCAGTGTCATTGTGTACCATAAAGAATGCCAAGGTAGAAAAGGCGCTTCAATTGAAGAGATCGGACAACACGCCCCGCGGCAAGGTGCATTGGATCATACGGGCCGGCGGCTCCTGCGCTGCCATGGCCGCAAGCCCGCTCGCACGCTTCTCCAGGCAGCGGGTCCCGGGCGAGGATGTCAACCTTAAGGGCCGTTTTGAGACCGTGTTGAACGATCCATCCGAAAAGCCCTTGCCCCCCACCCGCTCTTACCCTCCCATGCCCAGGGCCACGGTGGGCATGGCCGGTGTTAACGGCTCCGTATACAACGCGGTGCGCGAGGCGGTGGAAGCCGCGGGCGGCCTTGCCGAGATCGAGCCCGGCCAGAGGGTGATGATAAAGCCCAACATCACCGGCCCGGCCACCCCCACTGTATTCGACGGCCCCATAACCACCAGCCCGGAAGTAGTCCGGGCGGTGATCCGTCTGGTCAAGGAGCGCGGGGCGCATCCCATGGTGGGTGACCGATCCATGATGATGACCGAGCTTGCCTTCCGCACCACCGGCTTTGCCAGGGTGTGCCGGGAAGAGGGGGCTGAGGCTTACCCGTGGACGCGCTCGGAGTACGTGCGCTTTTATCCCGGCAAGAGGCACTGGAGCAAAGGGTTCAGGATGCCAAGGATTCTCCAGGAGGTGGACCACTTCATAAACGTGCCCATCCTGAAGAACCACGAGAACTCATCGCAGTTCACCTGCTGCCTGAAGGCCCTGGTGGGGGCGGTCATGCCGCTTGACCGGTGGCAGGAGGGGCCGGACGCCTTGCACCAGAGGAACATCTCGGAAAAGATCGCGGAGCTGAACCTGTGCCTGAAACCGACCATCAACATCGTTGACGCAAACTCGGTCATGGTCAAGGGCGGCCCGGGCGACGGCCTGCTGAGAGGCGACCCCATGAACAGGAAGGCCGTGTGGGCCGAGCCGGGCCTGGTGCTGGCCGGCAAGGACCGCGTGGCCTGCGACTCCGCGGCCCTGGCCGTGCTAAAGCTCTACGGCCATGATAAAAAGGTTGACTCGCGCTTCATGAAAAGGAGCGTGTGGGACCAGGTGCAGATATACTACTCCGCACAACTGGGACTGGGCCAGGCCGAGCCCGATAAGATCAACATCGAGGACCTGAAGGCCCGCCGCTTCGACGAGATCAAGGACAACTGGAAATAATCAACGACCTTTTTCTTGTTTCAAAAAAAGCGCAAAGTATAATTCTACTGAACTTTAGAACTTTTATTAATTCAAGTCACTTGATTCCATAACTTTCAGGGGAGGCCGGGGTCAATTTTATCCAGTTTGCGACCGGACCATAAACTTGATGAAATTCGCGGCGCGATATGGAGTGCGGCAGCCCTACGGGTCCACGTGCTTGCTGCCGCTTTGGATCGGGGAGCTTGCTCCCCGGAAAGTGCGGGCCGCCGCCGGCAAGCTGGCGGCTCGAAAAAGCGAAAGCAAGTCCTACGGACCCTGCGTGGCTCCCGCACTCCTGTTTTATTTTGGACAAAATTGACCCGGCATACAAAAAAGAGCTGCTTGTGAGAGCCGGCAAGATGGTCTAGGATTTCAGCGATGGATTCGAAAAGCAAAGCCCGCATCAGGAAGGGGGCATGGCTTTTTGCATTTATTGTCGCGGCCTCGGCTTTTGCGCCGCACCTCGAGGGCCCTTTTATCTTTGATGACCAGCATACCATCCGTGACAACCCCGCTCTGCGGAGGAGCATCAACCCGGCCTTTTTTTTCAAGGACCCGAAGACAGCGAGCAGGGCCACCTCAACCCTGGTGCGGCCCCTGCTCACCTGGACCTATGCGCTGAACTACCGCGTTTCAGGACCCGACGCTTCCAGCTTCCGCACGGTCAACCTTGCAGTCCACGCCATCAACGCCCTGCTGGTTATGCTCCTCACCATGCGGGCCGGAAGGCTCGCCAGGCTGGCGCCCGCGTGCGCGCTGCTGTTTTTTCTCCATCCCCTGACCGGCGTCCAGGTGGGCTACGCCTCCTGCCGGTCCACACTGCTCTCCTCGACCTTCTACCTGGGAGCGATGGCGCTCTTCGCCTGGACCGCTTCCAGGCAGCGTGATGCACGACCCGTTTTACTCTTTGTCTCGGCTGCATGCATTGCTCTTCTTTACGCCTGCGGTCTTTTCACCAAGTCAGCGGCCTCCACCCTGCCCGCGGCCCTGGTGCTCTGGCACCTGGCGTTCAACCGGGGAGAAGCTGGTCCCTGGCGAAATAGGACCACGGTCTTCACGGCTTCCACCTTGGCCTTGCTTTTCACGGTGCTTGGCCTTTACTTCTTGTACAGGCACGCTTTCCATGCCCCCTCTTTCTTCGCGCCCCGGAAGCCCTGGCCGGTTTGGGCCTATCTCGCGGCCCAGGCCCGCATCTTCTGGACGTACGTAAGATTCATTGCGCTGCCGGTGAACCTTTCGATCGAGCACGGGGCATGGATGCCGGAGCATGCAGGAGAGCTCGCCCGTGCCGGCTTCCTGGTCTCGGTCTCCGGCATAGTGGCTCTCGCCGGCCTGTCCATGGCTTTCCTTCGCAGGCTGCCGGAACTCTCCTTTGCCGCGCTCTTCTCCATGCTCTATCTGCTTCCCACCAGCTCGGTCATACCGCTCACCGTGCTTGTAAACGAGAACCGCGCCTACCTGTGCGTGCTGCTTTTGATCTGGCCCCTTCTTTTCATACTCGACACTGCCATGAAAAGGTTTCCCAGAAGCTCTGCCACCGCCATCTTTCTGGCGGGCATATTTCTTCTGGGCATTTTGATAGAGCGAGGCAGCGCCTTTCACAGCGAGACCGCGGTTTGGAAGGACGCGGTGATGAAGGCGCCCGGTCTTGCCAGGGCCCGGGTGAACCTTGGTGTGGCCCTTTCCGGGTACGGCCGGGAGGAGCAGGCCAGGCACTGGTTCATGAAGACCCTCGAGCTCGACCCCTGCTCTGCAAGGGCCCTTACCAACCTTGCCAACATGGCCTATGAAAAGGGGGAACTGGACCGGGCCGAATGGTTCTACAACAGGGCCATGGAGTGCGACCCCGGGTCAATGGTGGCCCGGCTGAACCTGGCAGAACTGCTCTTTGAGACCGGGAGGGAATCGCAAGGCGCCCGCATCCTGGAGCAGGCCCTGGGTATCGAGCCCAGGCACTCGGAGGTGCTGGGACGCCTGGGCCTGTGGCACTGCATGGAGGAGCAGAGGTGCGAGCAGGGGCTGCGATACCTGGAGCAAGCAATCCGGTACGCCCCCTCTGCAGCCGAGGCGGAGAAATGGAGCCGCGCCTTGGAAAAGGCAAAATATTTGAATGAAAAATAAGCCCGGGCTTGATTCCAGCGCAGCAATTATTTAGCATGCAGCCAGGAACATGCGTAAATCCATCAAAGTGCTCGACCACCCCCTGATCACCGAGGTGATCTTCTACCCGGCCCGCATATCAGAGGAGCAGGCCCCGGACATGGAGCACGGCAGGGTGGTGTATATACCCGCGGGTGATGACAGGCTGGGAGCGTACTGGCATAAGCCTTTTGAAGACGCGGCCACCGTGCTCTTTTTCCACGGCAACGGCGAGATCATGACTGATTACCTGTTCGACTTCCACGCCCGCATGGAGGAGCTGGGCGTGAACTTCATGGTGGTGGACTATAGGGGATACGGTCTCTCGAGCGGCTCGCCTTCTCTCTCGCGTCTTCTGGAGGACGCCCGGGCCGCATGGGCCCACCTCCCGGAGCTGGGCCTTTCCCCTGATCAGGTCATTGTCATGGGCAGGTCGCTGGGCTCCCTGGCGGCACTGGAGATATGCTCGGGACCGGGCAGGGAGGCAAAAGCCCTGATAATAGAGTCCGGCATAGGCAGGTTCGACAACTGGATTGACCGCATGGCACCCATGCTGGAGAGGCTGGGGCTTGACGCCGCGGGTCTCAAGCAGGCACTTTTCCAGGCGTTCAACCACGAGCAGAAGATAAAGGCTTTCCCCGGGCCGGTCCTGGTCATGCACGCTCCGCAGGATGAGATCGTGCCGGTGCAGCACGGCAGGGACCTGGCAAAATGGGCCGGCGGCCGGGCAGCGTACCACGAGTTCAGCCGCGGCGGCCACAACGACATCCAGCTTCTGAACAAGCACGAGTACTTCCAGGTGCTTGAAAGCTTCCTTGAAAAGAGGGTTTCATAGCTCCCTGATACGCTCCTCGAACTCCTGGTACGGGAACAGCTCCCGGTAGTCGCAAAGGCCCGCCAGGGCGCGCGAGCGAAGGTGTATGCCCTGCTCCTCCAGGATGGCCACCGGGTTGAGCCCGCCGATCACGATGGCGCCCACCCTGCCCTCGCTCACCGGTATCTCCAGGAGCGGCTGCCCCTGCCAGCCGATGGTGAAAAAGCCGCCCAGGCCGACCTTGTCGAGCTCCTTGGCCAGCTCGATCACCAGGTCCCGGCTCTCTGCGGGGACCTCCCTGAAGCTGGCCCCGATCCTGCCGTTGCCGGTGGAGGTCGCGCCAATGTAGTCGGTCATGCCGCTGCGTATGAATATCTCCAAGGGGTCCAGGCTGGTGCCCTCGTAGGTGATGATCTCCACGAACCGGGAGGGCCGGTGCTCGCGAAGCTCCAGGAGACCGCCGAACCGCGAGGTGGTGGGAATGCCGTGGTGGAGCAGTACGCCGTTCAGGGTGATCGAGCACACCGTGCCCACCCCCACGGCGCCCTCGGGCACGCTCATGTCCCCTATCCTGTGGCCCGGCTTGAAAAGTCCCACCATCCTGCCCATGGCATAGCCGGCCCTGAACACCTCCTGGATCAAAGGATAAGAGCGCTCCAGGAGCTCGCGCTCAATAATGCTCATGTTGACCACAACCGTGCCCGACTTCCTTTGAAGATTGAAGTCCATGCGGTACGTCATCCGGTCTATCTTGGCCGAGAAAAATCCCACCTTCTCGAAAACACGGGCAGCATCAAGCTCGTTCCTGCCCTTTTCCGTGATAAGCCGGCCCCGCTTGCCAAGGTTCTCGGTATGACCGTCCTTGTCCATGCGCTGAAGATAGAAGCGCACCGTGCGCTCGCTCATCTCGTGACCCATGGCAACAAGCCTCTCCGTGATTCGCGAGCTGCCAACAGGCGAATCCGACTGGTGCAGGATGCGCAGGATGGCAAGCCGCTTCTTCTCGATCTTGTCCTTCATGGCAGTTATATAATACCGAAAATTTGCCGTACGTCAACCTTTTTCCGGCAAATTTGCCGACTGTCACGGCAAATATTGCAAATACGCCCGCTTGAATTCGGGAAAGAACACCTGAAATATTAAGCCCTTGCAAGGCCGGGAACAGGCGGCGTCCATGTTTTGCAACAGCCTGGCACGGCAAAACTTATCTGGCATTTTTGCCGCTGATTCCGCGATCATTTCAGTCACGGGCCATACACTGCAAATGTTTCTAATAATTTTTTTTCTGTTGACATGGCCTTTTCCTTGTGATACAGTTGGCAATGGATTGCCGAACACAGCAACAGTAAAAAAATCTTGCGCATAAGTTATACGCCCGTCGCCAGAACCCCTTGCAAAAGACAATCAGTGTTCATGGGCCTCCGGCAAGCGGCGGCCTGAAAAAAAAGCGTTATACAAGGAGGAATCCGTATGAACCTTCAGAGACCAAACGCCAGCGAGTCCTTGCAGACCAACAACCGGGCCAGGAGCATAGCCCCCCAGTCCGGCATATGCAGCAGGTGCGTGGACGGCTGCAAGGGCAACTGCGACCTTTTCAACGCCACCTTCCGGGGCCGCGAGCTGCTCTACCCCGGCCCCTTCGGCGAGGTCACCGCGGGCGCTGACAAGGACTACCCGGTTGACTACTCCCATCTCAACATCATGGGCTACGCCTTCGGTGCCCAGGGCATCCAGGCTGACCCTGACCACGCAACCTTCCCCGCGGTGGACACCGAGACCGAGTACGGGGCCAAGGAAAAGGTGAAGATGAAGGCCCCCATGTTCACCGGCGCCCTGGGCAGCACCGAGATCGCGCGCGCCAACTGGGAGCACTTCGCAATCGGCGCGGCCATAGCCGGCATCAGCCTGGTATGCGGCGAGAACGTGTGCGGCATAGACCCCGAGCTCGAGCTGGACAACAACGGCAAGGTAAAGAAGGCCCCGGACATGGACCGCAGGGTGGAGCTGTACAACCGCTACCACCAGGGCTATGGCAACATGATGGTCCAGCTCAACGTGGAGGACACCAAGTTCGGGGTGGCAGAGTACGTGATTGACAAGCTCGGTATCGAGACCATCGAGCTCAAGTGGGGACAGGGCGCCAAGTGCATCGGAGGCGAGATCAAGGTCAACTCCCTGGAACGCGCGCAGCAGCTCAAACAACGCGGCTACATAGTGACCCCAGACCCCGAGGACGAGGGCAACATCGCGGCCTTCAAGTCCGGGGCCCTAAAGCAGTTCGAGCGACACTCCAGGCTGGGATTCGTGGACGAGGACGCCTTTGCAAAAGAGGTCGAGAGACTGAGAGAGCTCGGGGCAAAGCGCGTCACCTTGAAGACCGGGGCCTACCCCATGCGCGAGCTGGCCATGGCCATAAAGTGGGCCTCGGACAACAACCTTGACCTGCTCACCATTGACGGCGCACCAGGAGGCACCGGCATGAGCCCGTGGAGGATGATGAACGAATGGGGAATACCTGCGATATACCTCCACGCCATGACCTACGACCTGGCAAAGAGGCTCGACCAGAAAGGCAAGTTCGTGCCCGACCTCGCATTCGCAGGGGGGTTCTCCGCGGAGGATCACGTGTTCAAGGCCATCGCACTCGGGGCCCCATACACCAAGGCCGTGTGCATGGGGCGCGCGCTCATGATACCCGGCATGGTGGGAAAGAACATACAGAACTGGCTCTCCGGCAACGACGGCGGGCTCCCCAAGACCGTGTCCAGGTACGGCGCCACCAAGGAGGAAATCTTCGTGAACTACGAGAACCTCCGGCTCATCTTCGGCAAAGAGGTTGACGAGTTCCCGCTCGGCGCCATCGGCATATACTCCGCGGTGGACAAGATAAAGGTGGGGCTCCAGCAGCTCATGGCAGGCGCCAGGAAGTGGAAGGTCCCCTATATCACCCGCGAGGACCTCTGCTCACTGACCGAGGAGTGCGCCAAGGTGACCGGGATACCATACGTGATGGACGCGTACAAGGATGAAGCACTCGAGATCATAGAAGCCTGAGCTCCAGGCGACCCTGGCCTGGGATAAGAGCCCCCGCGAAAGAGGCCCGGACAAACGCCGGCCCGAACCGGCGCCCCGGGCCTTTATAATACTTAAGTGAAAGGCGACTACAGCCCCTGGATGTACACCCTCTCCATGACCTGGTCCTTTTCCGGCTTGTCCCTGGCGCCGGTCTTGGCCTTGCCGATCTCGCGCACCACGTCCATGCCCTCGATCACCTGGCCGAACACGGTGTAGCGGCCGTCCAGCATGGGCTGGGGAGCGAGGCAGATGTAGAACTGGCTGCCAGCGGAGTCCGGGGCCGAGCCCCGGGCCATGGCCACCGTGCCGGCCTTGTGGTGACGGTCATTGAACTCGGCGTCAATGGTGTAGCCCGGGCCGCCGGTGCCGTTGCCGCGGGGGTCGCCCCCCTGGACCACGAAACCGTCAACCACCCGGTGGAAGATGAGACCGTCGTAGAAGCGGCTCTGGGCCAGCTTTATGAAGTTACGGCAGTGCCCGGGCGCGTCGTGGGGGAAGAGCTCGAACTTGATGGTCCCCTTGTCGGTCTCGATCACCGCGGTCAGCTCCTCCATGTCCTTCTCGGTCATGGACTTGGTCTTTTGATCCCATATCTTCATCAGCTCCTCCTCGGCCTCTTTTGCGTGGGGCCCCCGGGGGTATGCGGAAAGGTATGCATCAAAGGTCTCCGCGTCCATGTTCCTCTCCGCCCTGCTCCAGAGCTCGGACTGGGAAAGACCTTTGAGCTCATCACCCGGGCCCGCGTCCTTCCCCTTCTTCTCGCAATCCGAGGCCGACATAAAAAGCGCGAGAACAACCGCCGCGAAAATCACAGACTTTCTCATACAACTCCTCCCTTTGCTTTTATCATGGCTTCATGATCACTTCCACGTCCCTTATGTAAATGACGGGTGGCCCGCACGGATTCTGATCCGTGTGGGTCCCGAAGGGACAGGTGCTGATGCACGATGTTTCCAAGGGAAGCATTCATTTTTCCAACGTCGGCATTAATGTTTCAAATTCTGCATTCCATGCTAACAGCAGCTCACAAGCCCGGCCTTCTTATATCCACCCCCACGCTCCCCTTCATATAATACCATCGAGCGCTCGACCAGCGCCAGTCAGTAATGGAACCACAAAGACCCGCCTTCACAGGGTTGTAATGCATGTAGTCCAGCTTCTCCCTCACCTTGTCGTGGCCCTTGATATTAAAATCGTAATACCTGCGCTGCCAGAAGCAAACAACCTCGCGGCCACTGCGAACGGTCCGCAACCGGTCAACGAACCCTGGACCGGCGGTCTCATAATGACGGCGGAGCCAATGAGCGCTGGTCCCTTTCCAGATGCGCATCACCTTCGGGAGCGCGCTGTCGTCAACGAACCAAAGCAAGGCGTGGACGTGGTCAGGCATTATCACGAAACCTGAAACATTTACCATTCCCTTGCGCGAGATCGCGTCAAGCTGCGAGATGACGATCTGGCGAGCGACTGCCGTGCCTAAAATTCTCCGGTTCCCGTACGTGCTGAAGGTCACGAAATGGCTGTTCCCGGCCCTCGTGTATACCTTCCGTTTGGTCGCCTTTGACATGATATTATCGAGTCAATAATAGTCTGGTACGGCACCTGTCCCTTCGGGACCCACACGATTTCTTCGAAATCGTATGGGCCACCCGGATAACTCCTCCCTTTGCTTTTGTCATGGCTTCAGCAGCACCTTAACGTCCCTTATGTATATGGGCTGCACCGGCACGGGCCCGTCCCGGCTTCTTTTCCCCCTGGTCTCCACCTTGGAAATCTCATCCAGCACCTCCATGCCCTCGACCACCTCTCCGAACACCGTGTACTTGCCGTCCAGGTCCGGCATGTCCTTTATGCACACGAAGAACTGGCTGCCCGCGGTGTCCGGCTCCTCCGGGTAATGGAACATGGACACCGTTCCCCTTTTGTGCTTCTTGTCGCTCATCTCCGCGGGTATCATGTAGCCCGGCCCGCCCAGGCCGTCCCCCCGGGGGTCGCCCATCTGCACCAGGTTATCGTACACCCAGTGTATTTTCAGGTCCTTGTAAAAATCAATCAGGGCGAGGTATATGATGTTGCGGCAGTGGCGGGGCGCCGCCTTTGGAAAGAGCTTGAAGGTGAAGCTCCCCATCGAGGTGATGACCTTAATCCTCGCCTTCTTCATCTCATCCGCTTCAAGGGCATCGGTCTTCTGCTCGGCCAGGTGCTTGAGCCGCATCCTCGCGTTCTTGGCAAAGTCGCTGTCCGGGAATTCAGTGATGTATCGGGTGTAGGCCTCGATGGTGTCGTCCCGCCGGACACTCCTGAACTCCAGGCCCTGGATGTACTTCCACGCCCTCCCCGAATGACGGCCGCGGGGATACTCGGAAAGGTAGCGCTCGTAGGCCTCCGCGGTGTTCTCCTTCCGGGCCTCGCGCCAGGCCAGGCGCTCGCATCCGGAAAGGAATAGAAGCAGGGCCGAGCAGAGCAGTATGAACCTTGAGGCGCGAACTCTCATCATGGACATTTAGCTCCTGGCGGGGGAGAGCTTCATGTGGGAGCGAGCTTCGGCTCGCGATTATCGAGACCGGAAGGTCTCTCCCACAAATCGAGACCGGAAGGACTCTCCCACGGTTTTTTTCACTTGACCTTTTGGTCTCGGGAGTAATATATTAACATAACTCTCGGAAATTACATTCCCCGGGAAAAGGACGCGCATGAAAAACTCCGTGCTCATAATTGACGACGACGACCGTGTGCGCAAGGAGGTCCGCCACTGGCTTGACAACGCCAGGATGTTCGACATCTTCTACGAGGCCGCGGACGGTGTGGAGGCCTTCAAGGTCATGCTCAACAAGCCGGTTGACCTGGTCCTCTGCGACGTGGTCATGCCGGGCATAGACGGTTTCAAGTTCCTCAGCATGAAGCGGGCCCGGCCCGAGTTCGACGGCATACCGGTGCTCATGCTCACCGGCGAGGACGACGTCAAGCTGAAGATCAAGGCCCTGGAGCATGGCGCATCCGACTACATCACAAAGCCCTTCAACCCGGGCGAGCTGGTGGCCAGGGTCAGGGTGCACCACAAGATCAAGTCGCTGCAGGAAGAGCTGCGCGAGACCAACCGCCGCCTGGAGGAGCTCTCAAACACCGACGGGCTCACAAAGCTCTACAACCGGCGCTACTTCATGGAGCTGCTCGAGCTCGAGTTCCAGAGGGCCCAGCGCTACGAGGCCAGGCTGGCGTTCGTGATGATTGACATAGACACGTTCAAGAGCTTCAACGACAACTACGGCCACCTCCTGGGCGACCGCATCCTCTACGAGGTGGCACAGATACTGCGCGAGAACCTGAGGATTCACGACATGGTGGGAAGGTACGGGGGCGAGGAGTTCGCCCTGCTCATGCCTGAGACCGGGATGCAGGGGGCACTGGTGGTGGCCGAAAGGTACAGGAAGCGCATCGAGGAGTTCGTGCTCATCGAGGACGAGAAGGAGCTCAAGATCACCATAAGCCTGGGAGTGGCAGCCTACCCGCATCCGGATATAAACAACGTGGACGACATCATAAGGTACGCGGACAACGCACTCTACCAGGCAAAGAAGAACGGCCGCAACCGGGTCGAGGTCGCGGAGTAGGCACACCCGGGTCGCCTCGGCCAGTATCAGGAGGAGAGTAAAATGTTTTCCGGAGCAATGACCGCGCTGGTCACACCCATGAAAGACGGCAAGGTTGACGAAGGGGCCCTGCGCGACCTGGTGGACTGGCAGATCGGGCAGGGCATACACGGGCTGGTGCCCTGCGGCACCACCGGCGAGTCGGCCACCCTGGACTACGAGGAGCACGACCGGGTCACAAAGGTAGTGATCGAGCAGGCGGACAAGCGCGTGCCCGTAATCGCCGGCACCGGCAGCAACTCCACCTGGGAGGCTATAAAGCTCACCAGGCACGCGGCCGAGGCCGGCGCTGACGCGGCCCTGCTCATCACCCCCTACTACAACAAGCCCACCCAGGAGGGGCTGTTCCAGCACTACCAGGCCGTGGCAAAAGAGGTGGACATCCCGCTGTTCCCCTACAACGTGCCCGGCCGCACCGGGGTGGACCTCGCCCCGGCCACCATGGGCCGGCTGGTGAAGATCGAGAACATCGTGGGCATAAAGGACGCCTCCAATAACATCAAGCAGACCCTGGACACCCTGGACGCCTGCAACGGCGATGTGGCGGTGCTCTCGGGCGAGGACTTCGCCACCCTGGCTATACTCTCGGTGGGCGGCCGGGGGGCCATATCCGTGTCCGCGAACCTGGTTCCCTCCATGCAGGCGAAGCTCTATACGCTCTGGGATAAAAACCAGGGCAAGGAGGCCGGGAAGCTCCAGTGCCGGCTGCACGAGCTCAACCGCTGCATGTTCCTGGAGACCAACCCCATACCCGTAAAGTGGGGTGCGCACCTCATGGGAAAGTGCAGCCAGGAGATCAGGCTGCCGCTGACACCGCTCGACCAGAAGCACCGGCCCCGTCTCGAGAAGGCCATGAAGGACCTGGAGCTCCTGTGATGGCATCCCCCTTAAAGGTCGCTGTGGCAGGGGCCGCGGGAAGGATGGGAAAGCGGCTGGTGGCCGCGGTGGCAGAGGACCCCCGCGCAGAGCTGTGCGCAGCGATAGAGGCCCCGGGCCACCCCGACATCTCAAAGGACGCGGGAGCGAATGCCGGCATAGGCGAGCTGGGCGTGCAAGTAACGCCGGACTTCGAAAAGGCGCTCGAAGGCGCGGGAGCAGTGATTGACTTCACCTCCCCGCAAGCCTCCATGTCCCACCTTCAGACGTGCGCGCAAAAGAACGTGCCCGCGGTCATCGGCACCACCGGGCTGTCCAGCGAGCAGAAGGAGAGGGCGGAGGAGCTCGCACAGAATGTCCCCTGCGTGCTGGCGCCAAACATGGGGACCGGCGTGAACCTCTTATTCCACTTGGTGGAGCGGGCCGCGGGCATCCTGGGTCCGGGCTTCGACATCGAGGTGGTCGAGTCCCACCACCGCATGAAAAAGGATGCGCCCTCGGGCACGGCACTGCGACTCGCCGAGCTCGCGGCAAAGGCCAGGGGATGGACCCTGGAGGAGGCCGGAAGGTTTAGCCGGCACGGGGCCACAGGCGAGCGGCCGGACAAGGAGATCGGGGTGCAGACCGTAAGGGCCGGAGACATCGTGGGCGAACACACCGTAATCTTTGCCGGGCCGGGCGAGAGGATAGAGATCACGCACCGGGCCGGCTCCAGGGACATCTTCGCAAAGGGCGCGGTCAGGGCCGCGTTGTGGGTGGTTGACAAGCGGCCCGGGCTCTACGACATGCAGGACGTGCTCGGGCTCCGCTGAGGTGCTCTTGACCACCAAGCTGACACAAAGTGTATTTTAGTCTTCGTGCTTTGGCGGTGTCCTGCCCGCCAAGAACCTCTCAGTCGCTCGGGGGCTCTTCGGCCGCCTCTTTGAGCTTCTCCGCCACCTCTTTGCCGCCGAACCTTGAGAGGGCCGCGGTGCCGAAGAGGATAAGCACGAATGACGCGATCCTTATGCCGGCCTTTGTGGGGTCCTCGGGCAGGTACTCGGCCAGGACCACCATCCCGCCGATTATGGCCACCACCTTGTTTATGACCGCTTCCAGGGCCACCACCACCAGGGCCTTGCCCCGCTGGAACCCGCCCTGCATGATTATCATGCCGAAGGCCTGGGTCACTATCAGCACCGGCAGACAGATGCCGAACCCCACCAGCACGTAGTCGTGGTCCAGGTAGGTGAACATGGCCTTGGTGAAAAGCGCGCCAATGCCGATGAACAGCCCGGCCACCATGCCCATGAGGGAGTCGGTCCTTATGCCGGCCAGCATGCCGCGCCTGCCCAGCACGTAAGCCAGACCCGAGAGCCCGAGCAGCACCAGGGTGGTGATGACCAGCGGACCCACCTTAGGCAGCGGGGGGGGGCCTCCTTCCTCCGCGCTCACACCAAGGAGCACCATGCCCGAGAGCATGGCAAAGAAGGCCACCCACTCGACGGCGCGGATGTGCTCGCGCAGGTAGAACACGCTGAATATGGCCAGCACCGCAAGACCCACCCCCAGGGTGGGCTGGATGATGGATATGGGTGCGAACTTGGTGGAGACAAGGTAGAGGCCCCAGCCGCCAACCATGGCGCACAGACCCAGCAGCCACAGCCCGCTCTTCATGAAAGCAATGAAGGTCTCGCCCGCGGGGTGCTCGCCGATCTTGGGCAGCTCGGCCGCGCTCCGCTTCTGCAGGGCCAGCCCGAAGTTCATGAAGCTTGTGGCCACCGCGGCCAGCAGTATGGCAGTCCAGATTGGCATGACTCCTCCTTACATAACCTCGCCCTCTTTAAGGGCATCATTCAGTCGGTTAACGCTTCGGATACTCCTTTCCCGTCCACTCTTTCCAGTATTCTCTGGCCGTCTTCTGCGAGAGCTTGTTGTAGGCCTCCTCGTCGGGCATCTTTTCCGGGTCCATCTTCAGGGCCTTGTCAAGCATGTCCAGGGCCTCTTCGGTCTTCCCCCGGTCGTGGTAGAACTCCGCGGCGTAAACGTAGTTGACCACGTAATTGGGGTTTTCCTCCATAGCCTTCTGTATTCTCTCGAAGTTCTGCGCCGGGTCCTGGCCCACCATCCTCGCCAGCCTGTCCGAGGTGCGCGAGGCCACCGCGCTCCAGTACCTTGCAGTGCCCCCGTAGCGGTAGTTGGGGTCGTGTTCTTCCACGTACTTCATGTGGCCCATGACGCTTATGAACATCCTCGCCTGGCTGAATATGCTGGCGTTCTCGTTCCTGGACGAGTCGTTTATGGCCACCCAGTAGTGCGCCGGCACCGACTCCTTGATCTCCAGCGCCTTCTCCGCGGCCTCCAGGCCCTTGTTGAAGTACACCGCACGTGCCTCGTAGTCCTCGTCCGTCTCCTTGGGCATTATGTCGCCTCGCATGAAGTACTCGTCGGCGAGCTCGATCCATATCTGGTCGTTATCCGGGTCGAGCTCGGCCGCTTTTTCCAGGTGCTTTATGGCCCGGTCCACGGTCTGCGTGGTAATCTCTTCGTCCACGGCCTGCCATGCCTTGTCTATGTGCTCCTGGGCCTCGGGGTTCTTGCTGACGGGCTTTTGCGGCTCCCGGGAGCCGGCAATACAGGGCAGAACAAGGACCGCGGCAAAAAGGGCCGCTGTCATCTTTTTGTTTTTCATCACCGTCCTCCTTTTGTTTTTGCTTTTTCCACTCATATTTTACCCAAGGAGTCATTATTTTTCACTTTAACCCTCCTCGCTCCTTCAGAAGGCCACGTTTGCCTGGTGGATGATGGCCTGCTCCTCTACGCTCCAGCCCCACTCGAAGGTGACGATGACAAAGGGGGGCTTGTGTATCCTGTAACTGAACCCGTATCCGTGGTGCCAGGGCCCCTCCCATCCCTCTCGCACAAGGAGGTCGTCCATGACCACCCCGATGTCGTAGAAGAGCGCCATGTCCTCGAAATGCCACCAGCGCCAGCGGTACTCGATGTTTGCGTAGACCGCATCGTGGTCCCGGAAGCGCTTGGAGGTGTAGCCCTTGACGCTGAGTGACGAGCCGATGTAGTTCAAGTCGTAAAAGGGCACGTCAAGCATCTCTCTCCCCTTGTAGTTTATCTCGTCGGCAAAGAGCTTCTGGAAAACAACCCTCCCGGCAAGGGACCTGTTCTTGTCCTCGCCTATGAACTTGGTGAGGAAGGTGCGCCTGGGGTTTACGTTCTCGTCCAGCCAGGGGATGGGGTTCAGAAAGCCCGGGTGCCAGTAGGCCCTGAGGTCCAGGGTGGCGTTCAAGTAATCGTAGTCCGCGCCGAACGCGGAGCTCACCACCAGCGCGGAGAGCTCCTGGTAGTTGCCGAACTTGGGTAAAAAGCGCGCGTCCTTCATGTCCCGGAAAAGCGAGACCTGGACGTAGTTGTGGTTGCCCCCCTGCATGCCGTAGACCGCGGGGCCCCAGCGCTCGCCCTCGAGCTCCGCGTCCTCCCCGAAGTGCTTCTCGATGGAGGGGGCGCCCTCGCCGGTGCGCGGCTCGATGCCGCTGTCAATCTGGATGTCCTTGTAGCCCAGCTTGATGTCGGCGCCGTATACTCTCGCGAAATACTTGCTGAAGGTCACGTTGACCTCGTTCCTCCGCCACCAGTAATAGGTCTTGTGCTCGATGTCGGTCTCGTTGCCCTGGCCGTAGTACGGCTCCGCGGGGAACGACGATATACGGGGAGCTATCTCGAAGTCGTCCGCCCCTTTGATGAACCTGAGGTTTGCAAAGGTGAGCTCGTAGGCCGCGTACCCCCTGTCGGTCCAGAGCGCCAGGAACCCCATGAAGCTGCCGGTGTCCAGGAAGTCGTAGTCCGCATAGCTCACACCCGGGCCCACGCCCAGCAGGTTGGGGTCAATGATAAAGCTCGGAGAGAGGAACCGGCTCACCATGGCGCCTTTTTCCTTCTTGCGGTAAAAGTAGCCCGGCCGCTCTTCCCTGGTGTCCGGTGTATCCGGCCCGTCCGGGTTTACGCTCCACAGCTCGTGCTTGTTAATGGTCACCTTCATGGGGCTCTGGTACATGTCCACCAGCTTGTCCTCCAGGCCTTGGTAGTAAGCGCTGGAGGTCGGGAACACCGCGAAGCGGACCGGGAAGGGGTCGAACCCGGCCTTCTGCAGGTCCCGGATGATGTAGCCGAACTTGCCCATCATGCCCACGCAGTCCTCGGGTGGGTCGGCCTTGTTCTCGCGGTCCGCGTAAAACAGGTCCCGGTGCAGCCCGGTGAAGCGGTCCAGCCCCAGGTGCACCATGATGGTGCCGGCGCGTCCGGTCACCGCGGCCCACTCGGTGGGCCCGTAGTCCATGTGCAGCTCGGAGGGGCTCATGTGCCCGTCCACCAGCTCGCCCCGCAAGTTGTGCTGGCTGTAGAACTTCATGCCCCGGCCGTCCTCGCAGAGGTCTATGCCCATTATAAGGTGGCTTATATTGAAGCTCTCCCCCCAGTTGACCGCGCCCCTGGCCTTTAAGTTGTACTCGATATGGTATGGGTAGAAGACGACCCGGTTGTAGGTGCGTATCTGCACGCCGCCCCAGGTCTCCAGCACGGTCTCGAACTCCTTTATCACCCGCACCGGACCGGCCCGCACGCCCCGCAGGAAATGCTCGTAAAATCGGTCGCCGAGACCGTACTCGGCTATGCCCATGCCCACCAGCACCTTGGTGTAGAGCTTCATGCGATCCACCACGTCGGGCAAAAGCTCTCCCTCGTCCTTTGCCTGCAGCCGATCGAAGTTCACCGGGTTGCCCTCCACGTACCCGGCCTCGTACCCGCGGCCCTCGATCACGCCCTCGCCCTTCTGTCGCACGTACCTCGTATCCTGCGGCGGTGAGCCGCTTTCCATCGCACATACGTATACGTACAGGAGCCCGCCCTCGCGGTCCCCGATCTCGATCTCGTCGCAGGCCCTGCTGCCGGGCGGGCCGGAGCCGGCCGGGGCCTTGCGGCCGGCGGAGGAGGCCATGAAGGCGAGCTCGTCGTCCTGGTCGAGCGCGGGGTCGGGGTCGGGCTTTGCCTTCGGCCCCGAGTCGAAAGCGTATGAGAGCACCCTGTCCCAGCGGGTCCAGCTCCGGTACACCAGGACCTCCCTGCGCTCGTCCACCTGGAAGACCGCCTCTTCAAAGCCGCGGCCGTCCCAGGAGAACACCCTGAGGTCTTCCGCCGGCTCTCCCAGAATGGATGGGAGCTTGTCGCCCCTTATCACCACCGGGTCGATATTGGCCGGCTCTCGGGCTGATGCGAGCGAGAATAGAGCGGACGTCGCGAGGGCTGCAAGGGATAAAATTACCGCCGTCATCTTCATAGTGACACCTTGAATCGTTTTATCACTCGGGGCTTGGAGAGCGCTTTTAGATTCTTTCCAACGCCGCAATCTAATCACACCTGCGGGGTTTAATCAAGGGGAGCGGCTTACCGCGGGCATGTGCGGACCGGGAAGTCCTCGCCCGGAGCAAAGTCACGAGCTCTCGGCCCTTGCCAGCCGGTCGCGGAGCGCGTCTCCCAGGAAGTTGAACGACAGCACCGTGGCCATGATGGCGATACCCGGGAACACTGCGATGTGGGGAGCGGTGCGCAGGAATGATGTGCCGTCGGAGAGCATGGCGCCCCAGGTGGGCACGTCCTGGGGACCGAGTCCCAGGAATGAGAGGGAGGCCTCGGCAAGGATGGCCCCGGCCATGCCGAAGGTGGCCTGGATAACCACCGGGGTCAGGGTGTTGGGCACGAGGTGGCGGGCGATGATCCTTGCCGTGCCCGCGCCCATGGACCTCGCAGCCTCCACGTAGCCGCGCTCCCGCTCCACCAGCACCTGGCCGCGGACCAGCCGGGCGTAGCCCACCCATCCCCTGGCGGAGAGTGCGATGATCACGTTTATCACCCCCGGACCCGCGACCGCGGTCAGCGCTATAGCCAGCAGTATGCCGGGGAAGGCCAGCAGCACGTCCACCACCCGCATGAGGCCCTGGTCCCACAGACCTCCCTTTATGCCGGCGAGCGCGCCGGCCACGTAGCCTATGAAGGCCGAGAGCAGCACCGTGCCGGCGCCCACCACCACCGACACCCTGGCCCCGTATATCATCCTGGACAGTATGTCGCGGCCGTGCTTGTCCCGGCCCAGGGGGTGGTCGAAAGACGGCGCGGAAAGCCCCTTGCAAAGCTCCATCTCCCCCGGGTCACGGGGCGCCAGCCACGGGCTCAGCGCCGCGCACAGGATTACTACAGCGGCAATCACCAGCCCGGCCGCGGCCGCGGCCCTGCGCGCTCTTTGCCTTTGGTCATTCATTTTCCCGAGAGCCTCACCCTGGGGTCGGCGACGCCGTAGAGAAGATCGGTGGCGAGGTTTATGAGCACGTACGAGAGCGCGATGAATATCACCGTGCCCTGCACCAGGGGGAAGTCGCGTGCGTTGATGGCGTCTATGAGGAGCCTGCCCAGGCCCGGCCAGGCGAATATGGTCTCGGTGATGATGGCGCCCGATAGAAGTGCCCCGGCCTGAAGGCCCACGATGGATATGACCGGGATGAGCGCGTTCCTGAGCGCGTGCTTTGTTATGACCGCGGCCTCGGAAAGGCCCTTGCCACGGGCGGTCTGCACGTAGCTCTCCTCCATGGCCTCCAAGAGGCCCCCCCGCAGCATACGGGAAACTATTGCGGCCATGCCCGTGCCCAGGGTGAGCGCCGGCAGCAAAAGGTGCGAGAGCCCGTCCCTCCCGGACACCGGGGTCCAGCCCAGCTTGATGGAAAAGACCAAAATGAGCATGGGGCCCAGCCAGAAGGTGGGCATGCTCACGCCCAGGAGCGAGAACCCCATGGCGCCGGCGTCCACGCCCGACCCTTTCCGCACCGCGGCAGCTATGCCGAGCGGTATGGAGATGGAAAGGGACACCAGGAGCGCGGCCAGGGCGAGCTGGGCAGTGGCCCCGAGCCGGCCCAGGACCTCGGCCGTCACCGGCCGGTGGTAGAAGATGGACTCCAGCCTGCCCGAGAAAAGGTCCCTGATGAAATAAAAGAACTGCAAGTGCAAAGGCTCGTCAAGGTGCAGCGCCTCCCGCAGGGCCTCGCGGTCCGCGGCCGCGGCCCGCTCTCCCAGCATCACCTCCACCGGGTCGCCCGGCACCATGTGCATGAGAAGGAAGACCAGAACCACCACCCCCGCGGCCACGGGTATACTGAGCGCGATGCGCCTTATAACGTACCTGCCCATAGTCCATTTGGCAGTTTAGAGCAAAGGCAAGCCTCAGGCAATCCCCATGGCGGTGAACACGGCTTTTACCATGAAGTAGCCGGAGAAGTAGATGAGCGCCAGGCCGCACACTATGAAGACCCCCTGCTGCAGCCTGGCCCCGAAGAAGCGGCCGCCGCCGAAGGAGAGGGCGGAGAGGAAGTAGTACCATATAAGGTCGCACGACCAGTGGGCCGCGACCAGTATGCCGAAGCCTATGAGGCCGAACTGGAGCGACTGCGACACCAGGGCCGCGCCCACCGTGGCCCACCATACCAGGAAGTATGGGTTTCCCGCGGAGAGCAGTATCCCGGCCAGGAAGGGGGACCTGGTGTACCCGGCCATCTTGGTCTCCGCTGCCGCCGAGTCCACCTTGTTGTAATCCCGCAGCATAGACGACCCCATCCACAAAAGTATGAGACCGCCGGCCAGCCCGATCCCGATCTTTACGGGCGCCAGCTTGAACAGTGCCCCCGCGCCGAAGTAGATAAGCGCCATCAGGGGGAGCTCGATCACCCCGTGCCCTATTGACACCCAGGCCCCCGCGTGCGGGCTCTCCGAGCCCCTGGCCATGGTAACAGCGGTCACCGGCCCGGGCATGAGCACCCCGGAGAGCGAGACGCCAACCACCGAGACGATGAAAGTTATTACCTCGAAGCCGTCCATGAAAGACCTTCCGCTATTAATTTACCATAAAGGCGCGAAGACACGAAGAGCTGTTTATTGTGCGCTTTCTTACTTTGTGGTAAAAAAAACCCTCCAGGGAGGCCCTTTGGATGGAATTCGAGCTCACCCCGGAGCAAAAGGAGGTGCGCGATCTTGCAAGGAGGTTCGCCGCGGATGAGATCGCGCCTACGGTCGAGGATAATGAGCGCGAGCACCGCTTCCCCAAGGACCTCATCAGTAAGATGGGCGAGCTGGGCTTTTTCGGGGCCTCATTCCCCGAGGAGTACGGGGGCACGGGCATGGGGTACCTGTGCCATGCCATCATCTGCGAGGAGGTCTCCCGGGCGCACTCGTCTTTGCGCACCCCCTTTAACATGCAGGCCATGACCTGCGCAGGTTCCATATTCGAGTACGGGTCCCCGGAGCAGAAGCAAAAGTACCTGAAAGCGCTTATCAGTGCTGAGAAGACCGGGCTGTTCGCCATCACCGAGCCGGACGTGGGCTCGGACGTCTCTGCTATAACCTGCCGGGCTGAGCGGAAGGGCGATTGCTACATCGTAAACGGGTCCAAGACCTGGATATCGAACGCCACCGTGTTCGACGCGGGCGTGGTGTTCGTAAAGACAGACCCCGAGGCCGGCCGGCGGGGCATATCCGCACTCATCATCGAGCCGGACACGCCCGGGCTCTCCGCGGCTGAGATCACCCCCAAGATGGGGCACCACTGCTCTCCCACGGGTACCCTTTTCTTCGAGGATGCCGAAGTGCCCGCGGAGAACCTCCTGGGCGTGGAGAACCAGGGTTTCAAGCTGTGCATGAAGGCCCTGGACAGGGGCAGGCTCTCGGTTGCCGCGGGCGCGGTGGGGGTGGCCCAGGCGTGCCTGGACGTCTCGGTGGACTATGCAAACCAGCGCCTCCAGTTCGGACGGCCCATAGCCCGGTACCAGATGGTCCAGCAAAAGATTGCCGACATGGCCGCGGGGGTGGACGCGGCCCGGCTGCTGCTCTACCGCTCGGGCTTCATCAAAGACCGGGGCAGGAGGGACACCCTGGAGAGCGCGGTGGCAAAGTACGTGGCCTCCGAGGTCGCGGTAAAGAGCGCCAACGACGCGGTGGAGATATTCGGGGGCAACGCCTACTCGGAGGAGTATCCGGTCTCACGGCTGCTCCGCGACGCAAAGCTCTACCAGATCGGCGAAGGGGCGTCCAACATCATGAGGAGGATCATCGCCGCGGACGCGCTGGGAATAAAGAAGGCAAACCAGTAGGACCGGCCTTGTGAGTTTGAACAGACTTTTATCACGCAAAGGCGCAGAGGTGTATAGATTCTTTAGGGGGAAAGCCCCGCAATGGGCTTAAGGCCTGGGAGAGTCGGTCCCCCAAACCTCCAAGCCCTGACTTGCCCGCCGCACTTGCGCACTAAGGTAGGCGGGAAGGACGGCAAAAAAAGAGCAGACTCGATCCCAAGGAAAGGGTCATAAAAAGTAATAGAGCTAATGAAATCAAAAGACAAGAATTTACTTTTTATTTTTTCTTTGCGCCTTTGCGTGAAATACAATGCAGAATACGGACGCCAAGCGTTTTTTAAAGGCCCTGGCGCCGTGGGTCATATCCGGGGGTCTTCTTTGCTACGTGCTTGTGACCCAGGACCTGGCCGCTGTCTACGAGTCCATGAGGCAGGCCCGCATCATGCCCTTTGCAGCATGGGTCATTGTGTTCGTGGTGTTCTGGCTCGTTTCCGAGGCCCTGTTCCTCTTCCTCTGCCTTGGCTGGTTCGTGTCCGCGGACGACCCCGGCCATGGAAAAGGACCGCCCAGGACCGTGCACGACTACGGTTTCAGGTTCTTTGACATGGTGCGGGCCAGGGCGGCCTCCTACCTTCTCACCATGCTCAACTTCATAGTGGGTTACGGCGGGCTGGTGGTGTATTTTCGCAGGCGCTTCGGCATACCATACGGCAGGAGCTTTGCGGTGATGCTGAACGAGCTCCTGCACGAGCTGGCATCGCTGGGCATACTGGCCATGGCCGCGGTGGCGCTTTTGCCCGCGGAGCTGGTCCCGGAGGGCGCGCACATGCAGGTGGAACTGGCATCCGTGGTGGGCGCGGGCGCGCTGCTTTTCTACGGCATATGTTTCGCGGCTGCACGTCTCGCGCGCTTTCTTCCCTCAAGGCTCCGTGCCATGGAGAACGTGTTCACGCCCTTTTCCTGGTGGGGCTGCCCTTTTTCACCCGTGCATCCGGGGAGATGTTCATGGAGGAGACCGAAAAGGGGGAGGTCTCCGCTGAAGAGGGTGTGCTTGACAAAGAAGGTTTAATTCATTAATCATAGTAAGTGGAGGAAGAGATAAGCTTTTGAAGGTATAATAACGGGAAGGGGTACCATATAAGTTATGACCACGAAGTCTGATGATACCAGTAAGGTCGAGCTTTCTTCCCTGGAGTACGTGATACATCTGGGGTCGCACGGCAACCACGTTCTTTTCGACAACGAGCGCATCAAGGAGGCCTTTCTGAAAAAGGGGGAAGAGCTCACCGAGGTTGACAACCAGGTGGTGGGCCAGGTGCGCAAGGCCATAAACGAGGTCTTTTCAATCCCCGAGTTCGAGGGCAAGCGCGAGTACATATCCAGGCTTCCCGAGGACGTGCAGGACATTCTCATCTACCTCTACTTCCAGATGATCGAAAAGAACGTGCTCATGAACCAGAAGCAGTATCATTGATCCCTCGATCGAACCCCTTCCTTCTCTTTCAAAAATAACGGCGGCGGGCGAAAAAAGCCTTTGTCCCGGCAGGGAGGCGCCCATGACCGAGAGCATGCTCTCAAGAGAAGACAGGCGCACATTACTTAAAATCGCGAGAGAGGCGATCGAGGTCTATGCCAGGGAAGGCAAGGTCCCGCCTCTGCCCTCGCCCCTGCCAAAGTCTTTGCAGCAGGTTCAGGGCGCGTTTGTGACCCTGCACAAGAAGGGCATGCTCAGGGGTTGCATAGGCAACTTCATAGGCGAGGACTCGCTTGCAAGGACAGTGCAGAAGATGGCTGTTGCCGCGGGGTGGGAGGACCCCAGGTTCCCGCGGCTCAAGGAGAAAGAGCTCGGCCAGGTTGACATCGAGATATCGGCGCTCTCTCCCCTCCGGGAGATAAGCGACCCGGGCGAGGTCGAGCCTGGCAAGCACGGCGTGTTCATAACCAGGGGATTGCAGCGGGGCGTGCTCCTGCCCCAGGTGTGCACGGAGCAGGGATGGGACAGGGACGCCTTCCTCTCCCACACCTGTCTGAAGGCCGGGCTGCCGCCCGACGCATGGAAAGACGGAGATTGCAGGATCGAGGTTTTCAGCGCCGAGGTGTTCGGGGAGCTGGAAGAGCCGCATCCGCAATAAGACCGGCGGGCCGGAAGCTGAGCGAGGATGTTGATGGAGAGCACGCACCAGGCGGCGAGAAGACTGTTAAAAAGCGCGATTGACAAGGGCAAGCTATCGCACGCCTACCTTTTCGCAGGGCCGGAAGGGTGCGGCAAGCGCACCCTGGCCATGGAGTTCGCCTCCTCCCTGCTGTGCGAGAGGGGCGCGTTCCCGCCCTGTCTATCCTGCGGGGCCTGCAAAAGGGTCATGGCCGGCACCCACCCGGACGCCGCCATCGTATCCGCGGAGGGAAGGAGCATACGCATAGACCACGTGCGCGAGCTCTCCGAGAGGCTCCACCTGCACAGCTTCGAGGGAGGATACAAGGTCGGGGTCATAGTCAGGGCGGAGAGGATGACCGAGCAGGCGCAGAACGCCTTCCTGAAGACCTTAGAGGAGCCGCCCCCCTACACCCTGCTGGTGATGACCGGGACCAACCTTAACAGGGTCCTGCCCACCATACTGAGCAGGTGCCAGGTGCTGAGGCTGGGGCCGCTGCCCGAGGCCGTGATCTCGCAGATGGTGCAGAAGGAGAGGGGGCTCCCTGCAGACCAGGCCGCGCTGCTGGCGGCCCTGTCGCAGGGAAACGCCAAGAGGGCGCTCAACATGGACCTGGAGTTCGTGATCGAGTTCAGGAAGACGATGATAAGCGAGCTCCTGGACATGGACGCCGAGGACAGGATAAAGATGCTCGATTATGCAGAGCGGATGTCAAGGGCATCGCAGCCGTCGGAGGAGCTGTTCGACCTCCTCTCCGGCTTTTACAGGGACGTGCTGCACAAGAAGCTGGGCGAGGACAATCTGTGGAACCGCGACTTTGCCGGGGAGGTGCAGAAAGAGGCCAGGAGAAACAGCCTGAATAAAATACTATCTAGAATCAGGAGCGTCCACGAGGCCAGGATCAGGGCGGTGGAGAACAACGCCAACCCAAGGCTTAACTGGGAGATACTGACCATGTGCTTGAAGGACGTGGAAGGAGCGGGAATGACGCCATGAACGACGATGAGACACAAAAAGAGCGCAACAAGAATGACTTGGTCGAGCCTGCCGGGGCTGACCCGTCCAGGGCGGAGGGGCCGGGAAGCGGGCGCGACGCGGACAGGGGGCCCGATACTACGGAGAATTCCGGGGCTCCGGAAGCAGAGGAGCAAGCAAAGCAGCCCGAGGTGGTCCGCGTGGTGGGCGCCAAGTTCAAGCGGGCGTGCAAGACCTACTTCTTCAACGCCGGGAACCTGCTATTCAACATAGGTGAGCAGGTGATAGTGGAGACCGACCGCGGCCTGGGCCTGGCCCGTGTGGTCACCCCGGTGGCGGAGTTCGATACCAGCCAGTTAGACGGCGAGCTGAAGAAGATAATAAGGAAGGCGCACTGGAACGACATCGAGCGCGATAAAAAGAACAGGGCCAGGGAGAGGGAGGCCCACGAGCTGTGTTCCAAGATGATACACGAGCGGGGTCACAACATGAAGCTGGTCCAGGTCGAGTACCTGCACGACGCCAGCAAGGCGGTGTTCTACTTCACCGCGGAGCAGAGGGTGGACTTCCGCGAGCTTGTGAAGAGCCTGGCGCGCGAGCTCCACACCCGCATCGAGATGAGGCAGATAGGAGTGAGGGACGAGTCCAAGATCATGGGCGGCATAGGGCCGTGCGGGCGCGAGGTCTGCTGCGCAACCTTCCTCACCGAGTTCTCGCCGGTGAGCGTGAGGATGGCCAAGGACCAGGACCTGGCGATGAACCCCTCAAAGGTCTCCGGCCTGTGCGGCAGGCTCATGTGCTGCCTGGCCTACGAGCACACCCTTTACCGGGAGATGGGAAAAAGTATGCCCAGGAAGGGGAAAAGGCTCGAATGCCCGCACGGGCCATGCAAGGTGGTGGACCTGAACATATTGGCGGAGAAGGTGCTGGTCGAGCTCGAGTCGGGAAAGACAATGTTCGTAAAAGCGGATGAGCTCTACCCTCCCGGGCAGGAGCCGCCGCCCTCGCCGGAGGAGGAGCAGGAAGAGGAAGACCTGGGCACGGAGGTGCTGGAAAGCGACGACCCGCAAATGATCGAGAGAGCGGGACACAAAAATCAAGAGCCGCAAGGGGCCGCGGCTGTGACCACCACCGGAAGCAGAAGCCGCGAACACGAGAGCGCTCCCCATGCTGAAAAGCACAAGAAGCCGGACCGGCAAATAAAAGCACAGGATAAAAAACGCGGCCAGCAGCAGGGGGATAAACCAAAGGCGATTCAACAAGAAGCAGGCAAAAAGCCGGACGACCCTCAAAAGAGGGGACACAAGCGAAGGGGCAGGAGGAAGAAGAAAAAGAAGAAGCACTGAGCGGCTTAGTGGCCAATCATGATACGCCATATTATCTATCAAATGGTCTGCCTGGCCCTTCTCGCCGCCCCCGGCCCTCCAGCGGAAGAGGTTGACCCCTTTATCGGCGCCGGGGGCCTGGGCTACGGCGCGGGGTCCACCTTCCCCGGACCCTCTATACCATTCGGCATGGCAAGGCCCGGCCCGGACACGGCCAGGCTCGGCAGCCACGTGAGCTTCCACCACTGCTCGGGATACCATTACCTGGACAACCAGGTGCGCGGCTTCAGCCACACCAGGCTCTCGGGCATCGGCGTGGTCGAGTACGGGAACGTGCTCCTCATGCCCACCATGAAATTCAAGGACGACTACCTGAAGGAGTCCAGCTACCGGGTGCGCTTCAGCCATCAGAATGAAGAGGCACGGCCGGGCTATTACTCCGTGGTCCTTGACCCGGGCATAAAGGTCGAACTCACCGCCACCCGTCACTGCGGGCTGCACCGCTATACCTTTCCGGATGAGAGAGGCAGGGTGGTGGTGGACGCGGCCCATGCAATGCAGAGCCGGGGCGTATGTGGAGCAAGTATAGAGGTGCACCCCGGGCGCAAGGAGATCAGCGGCATGGCCCTGAACTGCGGGCGCCTCACCGGAAGGGACAAGGGGGTGGAGATATTCTTCGCCGCGAGGTTCAGCCGCGACTTTGATAAATGGGAGGTCTTCAACAAGAAAAAACCGGGGGCTTCCAAAAATGGCGAGGCCGGTCCTGCCGGCGCCTGGGTGGAGCTCGACACCCGGCAGCCGGTGACCGCTGCGGTGGGCCTCTCCTTCATAAGCGCGGAACAGGCCCGGAGACACCTTGCCACGGAGCTGTCCGGCAAAAGCTTCCAAGAGGTGCGCGACTCCGCTGCAAATGCCTGGAGTGACGCGCTCTCCGTGATAGAGGTCGAGGGCGGCTCCCCCGAGGAGCGGGCCGTCTTCTATACGGCATTGTATCACTGCATGATAATGCCCACCGAGGCGACCGAGGCCGGGGGACTCTACCGCGGTCTCGACGGCGAGGTGCACGAGGCCCGCGGCTTCAGTTATTACACCGACTTCTCTTTGTGGGACACCTTCCGCACGCTGCACCCGCTTTTGAACCTCATTATGCCCGAGCGCTCCGCGGACATGATGCAGTCGCTCTTGATGATGGCCGAGCAGGGCGGCTACATGCCAAAGTGGCCCACCGCATACCGTTACTCCTCTTGCATGATCGGGGCGTCCGCGGACAACGCCCTTGCCGACGCATACGTAAAAGGCGTCCGCGGGTTCGACGCGGAGAGGGCCTACCAAAAGAGCAGGTGGATGGCCATGCACCCGGTGCCCGAGTCCGCGGGTTACGAGGGCAGGGCCGGGGTCCGGGAGTATATTGAAAAGGGATACGTGCCATCCGACAAGTACGACTCGGCCGCGTCCAGGACCATCGAGTTCAGCTACAACGACTGGTGCCTCTCGAACCTGGCCGGGGCGCTGGGCAAAAACGAGGACCGCGACATGTTCATGGCCCGGTCCCGGAACTGGCGCAACCTGTGGGATAAGCGCACCGGGTCCCTGCGCGGCAGAAGCTCGGACGGGTCCTTCTCATGGCCCTTCCTGCCGTGGGCATGGACCGCATATTACGTGGAGGGAAACGCCAGGCAATGGCTGTGGGCGCCATGGCACGACGTCCAGGGCATGATCGAGCTCATGGGCGGCAAAGCCGGGTTCGCAAGGCGCCTGGATGAGTTCTTCCACAAGAGCGCGGCGAGGCCCGACACCATCCTTCCCGACACCTTCTACTGGCACGGCAACGAGCCGGACATACACGCGGCATACCTTTTCAACTTTGCCCAAAGGCCAGAGCTTACCAGGAAGTGGGTGCAATGGATAATGCGGGAGAAGTACGATGACACCCCCGCGGGACTCGACGGCAACGACGACTGCGGCACACTTTCCGCCTGGTACGTGTTCAGCGCCCTGGGGTTCTACCCGGTGGCCGGCTCGGACACATACCTCCTTGGCTCGCCCCTGTTCGGCAAGGCCACACTGCATTTGCAGGAAGGCGACCTGGTGATAAGGAAACAGGGGGAGCCCGATAAGGGCGCCTATTTCAGCGAGGTGCTTTTGAACAATAAAAGGCTTTATGAGCCGTGGTTCAAGCACCAGGACATAGCCGGGGGAGGGGAGATTGTATTCAAAGCCGAATGATTACGGGCCTATGCAACAGAACTATTGTCCAAAGTGTCCGGGAGCTTGCTCCCGGACGGCAGGCAAGCCCGCCTAAGAAAAGCTCGTCCCCCTGGGCGTATACGGCGGCGTTTCCCCTCCCCGGGTCATGGTGCAGCGCTGGCCCGCGGCCCGGACATCGGGCTCTCGAGGTAGGGGTCAAGCCTAAAAGAATTACTCTGCAAGAGCGACAGTGTATGACCCCTGTCTGCGTGCGGGCATGCAAAGACAGGCAGGGTAAGTCCCGTCACAGGCGCACCCCTTGGAAAGATGATTCCCAAAACCTCCAAGCCCTGACCAAAGGCTAAAAACCCGAAGGGTTTATATCCGAATAGACGTAGGCGCCAGCCTACGGGTGATGTGCACGGCAACGGGTCCCGTCCCCAAAGGGGGCGAACTGCGCTTATTGGGTACCACAAAGACGCGAAGGACACAAAGAGGAAAAGAACTTGATGGTGTTCATTTGGAGGTCAGGGATGTCGGTCATGGTGGAGATCGTCGGCCGGGAGAATAGAGCTTTTTATAACTTGGTGCTCTTGGTGTCTTCGTGGTTTTTGGACCTGCTCGCTGCGCTCGCCCACACAGCAAGCTGTGTGGGTTACCCGTCCCGGTCGTTTCAGGGCGGAGCCGGCGCCGTTTACCCGGGTGTACGGCGCCGTACACACGGGTATACGGCAAAATGGGCTCGCAGAGTGGCGCGTTCTTGCTAAGGGACTGTAATCATTGGGGATCGGCCTTGGGGGACTTTTGTGGCGCTTACTGATATGTCGGCCCTGGAGGGATTCTTTTTTGCAAGATGGTCTCATATCATCTATTTTGTATGGCCAGGGAGGTGGAGCCATGATATTCGACTGGCACGTTCCCACCCGGGTGATGTTCGGGCCTGGCGTTCTGTCCAGGCTTTCGGATGTTCTGGATGAGATCGGTGCTTGGAATGTGCTTGTGGCCTGTGGGGGCTCATCCATGCGGAGCGCGGGCGTGCTTGAAAGGCTTGAGTGCGAGCTGTCCGGGTTCGAGGTTTGCTTTCATCAGGGCGTGGGAGTGAACCTTCCGCTCGATGAGTGCGACGTGCTCATAAAGGCGGTTCGTGAGGTGGAGCCGGATGCGGTGATTGGCCTTGGGGGCGGCTCCGTGATGGACGGCGCCAAGGCCGCGGCCTGGCTGGGTCCTCACAGCGGGTGGATCAGGGATTTTCTTGATGCGGATGTGCTTCCTGGAGGCGGCCTTCCGTTCGTGTCGGTTCCCACCACTGCGGGCACGGGCAGCGAGGTCACGCCATTTATCATCCTGCTTGACAGGGACAAAAAGCAGAAGCTCAGCCTGGGCGCACCTTGCGTCTTCCCAGAGGCCGCGGTGGTTGACCCCGAGCTCACCCTGACCCTGCCTCCGGACCAGACCGCGGCCACCGGCCTGGACGCCTTGAGCCACGGGCTGGAGGCTTTCTGGTCAAAGAACGCGAACCCGGTGAGCGACGCGCTGGCGCTGGAGTCCATCTCCGTGATCGTTGACCAGCTCGATAACGCGTACAAGAATCCCGGGGACATTGAGGCCAGGACCTGGATGAGCTATGCGGCCATGACCGCGGGCATGGCCCTGTCCCAGACCGCGACCGCTGCGGTGCACGGGATCACTTATCCCATGACCGCGCACTACGGCGTTCCCCACGGGGTTGCCTGCGCGTTCATGATGCGCGAGGTGATGAAGATCAACTTCCACCACCTGGACCCCGAAAAGCAGAAGAGGCTCCTCTACGCCATGAAGTCAAACACCATAAGCGCGGCCCTGGACCTTTTGACCGAGCTGTACGTTTCTTTGAACGTGCCCCAGACCCTGACCGAGCTTGACATTCCCCATGAGGAGGTGGAGCGGTTCGCGGGCGAGGCCACCCAGAAGAACCTGGACAAGAACATAGCGAGCATTGGTTATGACAAGCTGGTCGAGCTTTGGAGCATGAAGAAGGGTGATTAGCAAAGTCCTCGGTATTCTCATTTTCGCAAATTCCGCTTTTCGGGTTCCCTGTTTTGTAAAGAAGATATCAAACTTCATGCGAAGAACTCTTTTTCACCAATCCGGAGAGATAAAGAAAACAGCCTTGAAAACAGAAAGTTAGGATTATTGTGCCCTCTTTCTGTGCAAGGGCACGCTGTTTGCTTGTAAATTTTGAGACAATTCAGGGCCACGCATAACAATTCGCGTGTATCTCTGTGTGTTTCAGTGTTATGGAGATGAAGAAGGACACATCATTCTCTGAATTATATCTTGCCGACCCCAGGTCAAAGGTCATGACCGTTCTCTCCGAGCTTTTTCTCTCTTGCGAGGGCCTGGATGAGGTCTTCAAGAAGCTGCCCGATATTATTGCCGAGGCTTTTGACTTTCCCATGGCCGGTGTCGAGCTTTTTGACGAGGATGCCAATGAGCTGGTTTTCAAGGGGTCAGTGGGACTGCCTCCCCATTCCGGGGAGGACCTCAGGGTCCCGGCGGACAAGCTGATGTCTGGCACTGTGGCTTCCACCGGCGAAGCCCTGGTAATAATGGATGCCGACCAGAGGGAAGACAACCGTGAGTTCAGGGAACTGGGTATAAAGACGTTCCTGGGCGTGCCCGTGAAGTCGGGCGACAAGGTGCTGGGCGTGATCGTATTGCTGGACCGTAAAGAGCGCCCCGAGATATCCGGGCTTAAAGAGTCGCTCGAGTTCATCTCTTTACAGCTTGCGCAACTGATAGAAAAGATGAGGGCTGAAGAGCGCATGCGGGAGGCGGAGTCAAGATACAGGTCCCTTTTCAGGAGCTCCAGGGACGCCATCTATTTAACCGATCTGGAAGGCGACTTTATCGAGGCCAACCAAGCCGCGCTCGCTCTGCTGGGTTATGAAAAGGAAGAGATAAACCAGCTCTCGTATGCCGATCTCGTGGACGAGGAGCAACTCAAAGAGGCGATCGAAGAGACCAGGTATATTATTGTCACCGGGAATACTTCCGGGCCGAAGGAGTACAGGCTGAGAAAGAAGGACGGAGGTTTTGTGGAAGTGGAGACCTCGGGTGTGGTGATCTACAAGGACGGTGAGCCCGCCCAGGTTCTCGGCATAGCCAGGGACATCACCGAGCGCAAGCGTGCGGCGGAGGTGTTAAAGCGATTCGAACGCGCGGTCGAGTCCTCATCAGACGCGGTGGGGATGTCAACCCCGGATGGCAAGCACTACTACCAGAACGAGGTGTTTTCCGAGATGTTCGGGGACGTTGGTGATGACCCGCCCGCTACCCTTTATGCGGACCATGAAACGGGGCGAGAAGTCTTCAACACGATAATGGCCGGCAGAGAGTGGAATGGCGAAGTGCAGATGTACGACAAGCAAGGGAACCTTCTCGACGTGCTTCTGCGCGCCTACTCTATCAAGGACCATCAAGGCGAGGTGGTCGGACTGGTGGGGGTTCACACGGACATAACCGAGCGCAATGAAATGCTGCGCAATTTGAAGGACTTAAGCTCGCTCCTGGAGACCGAGCACGGAAAGCTGCGTTCGATGATAGACAGCATGGAACAGGTGGTGGTCATGGTAGATGCGGATGACACCATAAGGGAGCTAAATCCTCTTGCCGAGATGTTTATGGGAGCTGGCAGGGAGGAAATCATAGGCCGGTCCATGCATGATTTCACGGACAACTCCCTGGGAGAGCGGGTAGAGAGAGAATTGCAGGAGCTGAAGAACCAGGAAAGAGACCTCATCTCCTTTAAAGCGGAAGTTACGGGCATGTGGATTGAGGTGAGGATATCCGCGATCCTGGACAAGGACGGAGCATACCGGGGCGCCATATTCAACCTGGTTGACGTGACCTCCCTGGTAAAAGCTCAGCAGCAGGCCGAGGATGCCAACCGGGCGAAGAGCGCCTTTATAGCGAACGTGTCCCACGAGATCAGGACCCCCATGAACGGGATACTGGGGTTTGCGGAGCTCTTGCAGAGCTCGGAGCTGGACCAGGACCAGAGGCGCCACCTCGGGACCATAAGGAAAAGCGGCGAACACCTCATGAACCTGATAAACCAGATCCTCGATATCTCTTCCATTGAATCGGGAAAGGTCGAGATCAAGAAAAGGGTATTCAAGCCAGTGCAAGCGGTGAGAGAGGCCGTGGAGATGATAAAGCCAAAGGCTCAGGGAAAGGGCCTGGAGCTTGAGTGCCGGGTAAGTGATGAAGTGCCTGAAAGAGTATGGGGCGACTATGAAAAGATTTTGCAGGTGCTCATAAACCTTGCCGGAAACGCGGTCAAGTTCACGGAGCGGGGCGGGATAGAAATCAGTCTCGGAGCAAAAGACGAGAATAATCTCCTCATTGTCACCAAAGACACGGGACCGGGGATATCGGAGGAGGATCAGCGCATGATCTTCGAGCCGTTCGGACAGGTTAACAGTGAGCTTTCCAGGAAACATGAGGGGACCGGCCTGGGCCTTGCCATCACCGAGAAGCTCGTACATGCCATGGGCGGGAGCATCCGGGTGCAAAGCACGTTGGGCGGGGGCTCTGCCTTTGAGGTCGCGGTGCCTGTAGAGCCCGCGGAGGAAGCCGGGGAGCATAAAGCGGGTCCCTCTGACAAGGCGGAAGACCCCGCGGGAAAAATGCAGGCGGGGAATGCAAAAGTGTTGGTAATAGATGACGAGGACGACGTAAGGGAAGTGGTTGTGAGGATGCTGGAAAAGATGGGGGTGTCCGCGTCGGGCGCCCGCACCGGGAGGGACGGTGTGCTCATGGCCCAGCTCATCGAGCCCGCTGCCGTTGTCCTGGACGTAAAGATGCCGGACATGAGCGGATGGGAGGTGCTAAGAGAGATCAAGGGAAACCCTCTCACCAGAGACATCCAGATGATCATGGGCACAGTGCTGGACGAGCAGCAAGAGGCTTTTTCATGCGGCGCCTGTGCCTGGATTACAAAGCCCTACTCCTTGCAGGCCCTGTCAGAAGCTCTTTACAAGGCCGGTATAGACACGGAACCGGGTCCCGGGAAAGGGGGCGAGGATGGGAAACGGGAAAGGCGGGTGGTGCTTCTGGCTGAAGACAACCCGGCGAACAGGGATCTCATAAGCGAGTTCCTGAAGGACACGGACCTGGAGCTCGCCTATGCTGAAAACGGAAGACAGTCTTTGCAAATGGCAAAAGAAATAAAGCCGGACCTCGTGCTCATGGACCTGGCCATGCCTGAGATGGACGGGCTGCAGGCGATCAGACGGATGAGAGCCGACCCGGTGACGGACGGCCTGCCGGTGATAGCGCTCACCGCAGCGGTCATGAAAGCGGACAGGGAGGAGTGCCTGCAAGCTGGGTTCAACGATTACCTGACAAAGCCGTTTGCAAGGGAGGAGCTTGTAAGGTCAATCCGCAGGTTCGTGAAGATACGGAGTGATTGAAGCGGAGGTCTAGATGAACCGTAACTTGAAAACCGGTGATTACGGATGCGAGGAACCGTCCTGTTCAAGCCCCCTCGTGCTCATCGTTGAAGATGATGAGGCAAGCAGGAACCTTCTTAAAGAGGCTCTCGAAAAGCGCGGGTATGAAACTTTGGAGGCCGCGGACGGTTTTCAGGGGTATAAGAGCGCTGTCGAGCAGAGCCCTGACCTGGTGCTCCTGGACGTGATGATGCCGGACATGGACGGGTTCAAGGTGTGCGAGAAGCTTAGAGAGAACCCGGAGACCGGCTCTATCCCCATAATATTCACCACCGCGCTAAACGATACAAGTGACGTTGTAAGGGGGTTCGATGCCGGCGGGGTGGATTACATAACAAAGCCGATAAATATCCTGGAGGCTGTGGCCAGGGTGGACACCCATGTACGCTTGCGCAGGCTTGAGAAGGAGAGGATCGAGTATCTTAAACAGAGGCTCAAGAACGCGCACTGGGAAGCGGTGAGTGTTATCTCCGAGGGACTGGCGCATAATTTCAACAACATAATGGCGGGACTGATGGGGAACCTTCAGTTCATTCTCGGGGAAATCGAGGGCCCCGAGGCCAGGGAGGCTGCCGAAGACGCGCTCGAATCAGGCCACAAGGCCAAGAGGCTTGTAATGATGCTGCAGAAGTACCAGGAGCTGGAACCGGACCCGAGGCCCCTGGAGGCGGCATCTGTGATAGAGGAAGCTGTTCACGCTTTCCAGGACGGCCTGGATAAAAAGATATCCATTGAAATCGAGGACCCCGCACAAAAGCTTCCGTCAGGATCAAGGCCTTACGTCAAACAGGTATTGGAGGCAACCCTGCAAAACGCGGTCGAAGCAGTTGAGAACAGTAGCGGAACAATCAAGATCGTTGCAAAGAGGGCATGCCCCGAGCCGGGCGTTGGGAAAGTGGAGGTCCAGGTTATTGATACGGGTAAGGGAATGGATAAAGATACACAGGATAAGGCCTTCATCCCCTTTTTCAGCACCAAGAAAACTGTGGGAGTGGGGCTTGGACTGTTTGCGGCAAAGATGGCGATCGAGCAGGTGGGAGGGGCCATAACCCTGCACTCGAACAAAGGGGAGGGCGTCACCGCAACAGTAGTGCTGCCCGAAGAGTTACAGACATAAAATGTTTTTAAAAGCGTTTAAGCCGGACCGAGGATCACTTGAAAAGCCTCATCTGCTTTTCCGAGAAGTGGCGCAGGTACTTCTCCAGGTTGCGGGTGTGGACCGAGATCATTTCGCTTTTAGGGACGGAGCGCTCTTGCCTCTTGCCGGCAAGCCGCAGTCCCATGTGGAACCTGCGGCTTATGTGCAGCCGCTCAAGGAGGTCGTTGTCTTCCATCATCTCCAGGGTGAGGGACTCCGGGAACACGATCTCGCCCTTGCACTCGCATTTGAATATGCCCCTGTGCTCCAGGCTCCTCGGGTCCACCTCAAACCCCATGAACTCGTACTCTTCCAGGCAATAAGGGCAAATCATCCGCTCCTCCCCCTTGTATTGAAGACTTGCCCTTTATTTACACCATATGATGTGGTTTGTCAAGAGAAAAACGCATTTTTTTGTTATATCCATTTTTCATAGGATATAAAAAGACAAGGGGGCGAAACAAAAGAAAAATCTTAGCAGGGTGGGAAAATGGTCAATCTTCTATGACCAGCAGGAGGTCCCCTTTGTGCACGCTGTCCCCCTGGTTGAACCCCACTGAGCTCACTGTGCCGGCCTTCTCCGCCTTGATCTCGTTCTGCATCTTCATGGCCTCCAGCACCAGGAGCACGTCGCCCGGCGCCACTTTGTCGCCGTCCTTGACCCGGTACTCGATTATGATCCCGGGCATGGGCGCTGTCACCGCCCCCGCCTTTCCTGCCGCCCCTGGCGCCTGCCTTGCACTGGATACACGCGTGTCCGGCCCGGCCGGAGGAGGAGGCCGTCCGGCGCCCGCGGCCTGCTGCTCTTGTTTCGGTCCTGCACTGGATGTTGCGGAAGGTCCTGCCTTTCCGGACGTTACACTCATGCCCTGCACCGGGTCCACCTCCACCTGGAAGTACTCGCCGTCCACGAACACGTTGAAACACCTGCAAGCGCCGCTCTTCTCGGGCGCCTGTTTGTCGGGCGGCTCCACCAGCTCTCCCCTTCTCGCCTTTTCCATGAGCTCCTGCTCTCGTCCTGCCTGCTCCATGGTTTTCGGCCTCACCTTTTGCGGCGGCTCCTCCAGGCCGTGCTTCCATTTCAAGAACTGCATGCCGGTGGTGGGGTAGAGCGCGTAGATGAGCACGTCCCCCGAATCCGCGGTGACGTCCTTGACCGCCTCCCTGGCCTTTTCCAGCTCCGGCTCGAGCACGTCTCCGGGCCTTTTGGTTATGGGCTTTTTGTACTTGTGGCCCTGGAGGCAGGTCTTTTGCACCTCGGGGTCTATCTTTGCCGGCGGCCTGCCGTAGAGCCCGGCCACGTAGTCCTTTGTCGGCTGGCTCACCTGCTTGTATCGCCCGAAGAGCACGTTCATCACCGCCTGGGTGCCCACGATCTGCGAGGAAGGGGTCACCAGGGGCGGGAACCCCAGGTCTTTCCTGGTGCGTGGCAGCTCCTCGAACACCTCGTGGATGCGGTCGAGCGCGTCGGCCTCCCTGAGCTGGCTTGTGAGGTTGGACCTCATACCGCCAGGTATCTGGTGGACGAGCACGCCCGAGTCTATGACCGACAGGCAGGTGGTGTCCAGGAGCTCGCAGTACTTCGGCGTGATCCTGTCCAGGTGCTCGCCGCACTCGGTCAAAAGCTCGAGCTCGATGCCCGGGTCCCTGTCGCTCCCTTCGAGGGCCACCAGTATGGGCTCGATGGCCGGCTGGCTGGTGCGCAGCGCCAGCGGGGCAAGCGCGCAGTCTATGATGTCAACCCCCGCCTCCACCGCCTTCAGATATGTCATGCTCCCCATGCCCGAGGTGTAGTGGGTGTGGAGCTGGATGGGTATGCCCACCGTGGATTTAAGCATGCTCACTAGCTCGAATGCATCATACGGCGCCATGATTCCGGCCATGTCTTTTATGCACAGCGAATCCGCGCCCATTTCCTCCAATGTCCTCGCCTTGTCCGCGTAATATTTTAAGTTGTATATGGGCCCGCCCAGCCGCCTTTCCGTCAGGCTGTAGCAGATGGTGCCCTGGATGTGCTTTTTGCACCTCTTGAGGGCCTGGAAGGACGAGATCATGTTGCGCTCGTCGTTGAGGGCGTCGAACACCCTGAAGACGTCTATGCCGGTCTCCGCGGCCTTGTCCACGAAGGCCTCAACCACGTCGTCCGGGTAGTGGCGGTACCCGACCAGGTTCTGTCCGCGCAGGAGCATCTGCACCGGTGTGTCCGGCAGGCGCTTTTTTATGGTGGCGAGCCTCTCCCAGGGGTCCTCGTTCAGGAACCTGGTGGTGGCGTCGAAGGTGGCCCCTCCCCACACCTCCATGGCCGCGAACCCGGCCCTGTTCATCCTGTCCAGTATGGGAATCATGTCCTCGATGCGCAGCCTGGTTGCCAGGATGCTCTGGTGCCCGTCCCGCAATGTGGTGTCCATGATCCTGACCGGGTTCTTTGTTTTTTGTCCTCCGGCCCGTGCTGGTTTTTGGGCTTTCTTTTTTTGCGGGCCTTGCTTTCTCTTTCTTGAAGGCTTTTTGCTTTTAGAGGTTGTCTTTTTGGGCATGGAACTTCCTCCCTTTTATTACTTGCGCCAGCGGGGTCGGCGATTACTTCCAAAGCCGCGCTGTCACCAGGGACCGCATGCGCATGATCTCTTCCCTGCCGTGGCGTGCCCAGGCAGGGGCGATATCAACAGGCGCGGTCGGGGAGACCCGCTTCTCATCCTCTTCCCGCAGGTACTCGCTAACGCCTGCCATGGCCGCGGCCACCTTTTTTGTGCCCTGGTCCATCACAGTTGAGAATACGACAAAAGCGCGCTTTTACAAAACCCGGGTCTGCGTGATTTGCATATCCTTGTTGCAGGAGGCGTGCTGATGATCTAGGCTCCTTCAGCAGGGTGACATGGAGGATTCGGAGCAGAGAGTGGTGCTGGTGAGCGCGTGCCTCCTGGGTGTGGCCTGCCGCTTTGACGGGGAGAGCAGGAGGGACGAGGCGGTGCTTGGGTATCTTGAAGGTAAAAACTTTGTCCCGGTCTGCCCGGAGTCGCTCTCCGGCCTGCCGGTCCCGCGCGAGCCCGCGGAGTTCGATTGCGGCCACGGGGCCATGACTTTATCTGGAGAGAACAGGATCGTCATGAGGGACGGCACAGACGTGACCGATGCGTTTCTAAGGGGCGGCCGGCAGGCCCTTATGATCGCCCGGCTGGTGCATGCATCCGAGGCCGTGCTAAAGGACAGGAGCCCCTCCTGCGGGGTGCATCAGGTGTACAGAAATGGTGTGCTGGCTCCGGGCAAAGGCGTGTTCGCCGCGCTCCTGCTCGATGAGGGAGTTATGGTCAAGTCCGAGCAGGACCTGGAATGATAAGGAAGGCCCGGCCCCCGGGATAAAAGCGAAGCCCGGTGTTATATGGTAGAATTTTCATCAAGAGGGCCTTTGCATGGCTGCACCTGATGCCAGTTCGAATTCCGCGCTCCTTGCAATAGGCAGGGGGTTGTCGCTTTCCGCCTGGTTTGGTCTTCTGATCGGTCTTTCCGAGTTCATAACACTGGTGCTGGCGGCTTCGATCCTGCAGATGAAGAGCGCTCCCCTGGGTATTGACGTGTCCATTTTCGGCTGGCTTTACAACCAGAAGAAGAACATATATCTCGAGGTTTTATCTCTGGAGCTCGCGGGCCTCTGCATAGGCGTCGGCCTGGCTGTTTTGATGTTGCCGGCGCTTCTTTTGAGTGGCAAGTCTGACGCTCGCGAGGAACGCCTGGAACGTCTTTTCTACGCCTTGTTCATATTCGCGTTCCTGCTGGTCCTGGTCCTGGTGCTCACACTCTGGTCCCTGGTAGTCATCCGCTTCGACCCGGGCCGCTCCTGGCCTTTTGTGGCGGCTGTTTGCGGGGGAAGCCTGGCCTTTGCTGTCCTGGTGTCGTATTTGAGTTTCTATCTCCTTTCCAAGAACCCTCGTCCCGGGACCTACTGGATACAGGCGAGTTTTATTATAGGGGCATGCGCTTTCCTCGCCTCCTTGGGCCGCGGGCTCGCAATCCTGCCCGGGGAGAGCAGGCTGTTCCCGGGTGCTCTGCTGGCCGGTCTGGTGGTTGCCTGTGTCCCGATTTTTTACTGGCTCATGATGAAGGCGCTCTCGCGGTCAAGGGTGAGGCCGCTGTTCAGGTGGTTTGCAACAGGGATAAGCATCGCAGCCGCGGCCCTGCTGGCAATCGGCTTCTCCGGGGTTTACCGCCCGCCCGGTGTCACCGAGCCGCAGCCTGGAAAGCCCAACTTCATCCTCATAGTCCTGGACACGGTGCGCGCGGACCGCCTCTCCCTGTTCGGCCATCATCGCAACACCTCGCCGGTGCTGGAGGAACTGGCCCGGGAGGGGGTGCTTTTCACCAGGGCATTCGCAACCGCGCCCTGGACCATACCCTCGCACGCCAGCTTCTTCACCGGGCTTCATCCTGGCAGGCACCTTTGCACCCACGAGCGGCTGTGGCTCGACAAGGACCACCTCACCCTGGCCGAGTGGCTGAGGGCTAGGGGATACGTCACCCTGGGCTACTCCAATAACCCCCTGGTGGGCAAGCTGAGCATGATGGACCAGGGGTTCAATCGGTTCGTGGAAGGGTGGCGCATGGACCAGTCAATGTTCATGGCCGCGGGCGCGGTGCAACTTTTGTATCCCGGGCTGTTCCCATCGGACCACGGCGCACAAAGCACCAGGGCCACTATAAAGAGGTGGCTTTCAGACCTTGCAGAGTCGGGCTCGCCCTTTTTCATGTTCATCAACTACATGGAGGCCCACCCGCCCCTGCCGCGCATGAAGCAGGCTTTCGCTTTCTTCGAGTCCGAGGATGACGCGCGAGAGCGGCTTGCCAGGATTAAAGGAGATTTCAATGCCAGGTACGCGGGCGTGGCAAACATGGACAGGGACATGACCGAGGCCATCTCCGCGCTTTACGACGGCGAGGTCCGCTACATGGACGCGGAGGTGGGAAAGATACTGGATGCCCTGGAGTCGAACGGCCTGTCCGAGAGCACCGCGGTCATGGTCATCTCGGACCACGGCGAGATGATGGGCGAGCACGGGACGTGGGGGCACGTGCGCACCCTGTATCACGAGCTGTTGTGGGTGCCGGTGGTTATCCGGTACCCCGGGGGGCTGCCGGCCGGGGAGCGTGTTACCGAGCCAATGAGCCTCCGCGAGCTCCCGGCCATGGTCATGGCCCTGGAGAATGGAGGAGGATATGAGGGCCTGGTCCGGGCTGCCGCGACCGGGGCCCGCGAGTATGGCGGGCTGATAGCCGAGGTTGAGAGGCCGGTCAACTTTATAAATCTTGTTAAAAGCCGCTACCCGGGTAAGGACACCTCGCCCCTGGACCGGAGGCAGAAGGCTCTAATAGCCTTTCCCTGGAAGGCCATATGGGACTCCAAGGGCGGGGACGCACTCTACAACCTGGAGACGGACCCGAAAGAGTCCAAGAACATGATGAGCTCGCGGTTCGACACCTACCGCGAGCTGGCGGCACGGATAGAGCGCTACCGCGAGGGCCTGGTGAAAAAGCAGCCGGCGCCACTGCCGCCCATGGACCGGGAGACAAGGGAGAAGCTGAAGGCCCTCGGTTACCTGCCCTAGTGTAAACGCCAAGTCACAATGAATAAAAACAAATACAGGTTACGCGTTGCGACTTTGCGCCGCTTGCCTGTCCTGCGGACGCAGACAGGGCAGGCGGGCAAGGGGGCCGAGATCGCCAAGGGAAAAGAAGGGTTGGAGGCTTTAGAAGCGGGTTAAAAGCAAAGATGAAGAAAGAGCTTTCCAAAACTCTGTGCTCTCCTTGCCTGCCGTAGCGTGGTACGCCACGGCGCAGGCAGGTGTGGCGCTGTGGTTTTTAGACCTGCTCGCTGCGCTCGCCCACACAGCTTGCTGTGTGGGTTACCCGTTAAATCTCCGCTCGTTTCAGGGCGGAGCCGGTGCCTTATTCACGGCTCGACCTTTTCTCCAAGGGCGAGGTCAAGCAGGGAGTTCTTGAGGTGCTCTCGGACATGATCGTGAACTATGCCGCGGCGGTTACGTGGCGGGGTATTACGAGGACAACGATTCCATCGGGCTCATGCCCTGGGTGCAGGAGTGGGCCTGCCAGGAGTTTGCGAGTTACGGGGTGAGGAGAAACTGGGAGTGAATCTCAACCGGAAACACTGGTCATTCAGGCGATCAGGCCTCAAACGGCCTGTGAATCCGAGCTTTCCTGATCTCTCACGTATCGGTAATAGCTCAAGACCTTCTTCATCTTGCCCTTGTCCTTGAAAAGGTCCCTTATGAGGCTGCCGAACTCCCTGCTCTCGGGAGTGCCCATGCAGACAATATATGCCGCGGCAGCGTTTATCAGTTCCTTCTCCGTCATCCCCCGGGGGGACTCCATCAGCAATCTCAGCTCATCCTTGGAGGAGGGGGACCACAGGTTGTCTTTTCCGGTCAGAAGCCATTCCATGCTTTTCCCGGAATGCTTTGCGATTCGAAGCATGATGCGGGGAGTGGGTATCTCCTTGTTGGCTTCATACCTGCTCACCATTGCCTGCCTTATGCCCAGGAATTCTGCAAAGACCATCTGTGTCGAGTCGCCCCGGATCTGGCGAATCCTTTCACCTATTGTTTTTGGAGTGCTCTTAGCCATCACGTACCTCTCTGGAAAAGTTATCTACATTGCATGCAAAGCGCTCTCGCTTATAACAGCTAAAATAACGGAATACCGACATGGATTAATTCTATCAAAAGTCTCACTAAAAATAAAGAGGATGCTTGCAACGGGTCCCTGTTATCGGTGGAGCCGGCGGGCGGATTCGAACCGTCGGCCTGCTGATTACGAATCAGCTGCTCTACCTGCTGAGCTACGCCGGCGCCGGCACGTGCCGATGATCAAAAAAGGATAATAATCTAAAACACGCCTCTTGTCAATCCACCCTTATTTTTAGCAGTGAACCGGGAAAAACGCATTTTGTCATGCGCATGATGTGGCTTACTATGTAGGAGATGAGCGCATGGAGAGGAATATCATCCCGGAGCGTGGCCCTCCTGATAGTGCTCTTTTTCGTGCTGGACCGGGCCATGAGCATAGGCGTTTTCCTTCCCGGCTTCTGCGTGGAGGACGAGCGCAGCATCATGCAGGGCAGCGTGAAGATGGTGAGGGAGGCCACACTTGACCCTGGCACCCACAAGTACCCCCAGCTCTCCTATCTTATCACCGCTGGTGTTTACGGCGCGGCCTACCTGGGCGCCAACCTGACCGCCCTGCCCGGGTTCGAGAGCCTGGAGTCATTCTCCTGGCACCGCTCGCACTATCATTTCTCATTCGTTGAGTCCATAGTCTTTGGCAGGCTTATATCAGTGGTGCTGGGCGCTATTGCCATCTGGCTCCTGTTTTCTCTTGCCCGCCGCGAGTTCGGAGAGCTGCACGCGCTTGTGGCGGCATTCCTCCTCGCCACTACGCCCTCGTTCCTGTTTTCCACCCAGCTTCTGAAGAACGACGTGCTGGTGGCAGTGGGCGTGCTCCTCACGCTGCACGCCAGCATGCGCATCATGGACAGGGGCGCTCTCGCTGACTACCTCCTGGCCGGGGCCGCAGTGGGCTTCTGCCTTGCGGCCAAGCACCATTTGCCCGCGGTTGCGCCTGTGCTCTTCGCCCACTTCTTCCGGCGGCGGGACCTCGGCTGGAGGGCGTTCTTTAGGCCCGAGTGGCTGTTGATCGTGCCCGCCTGTGTATTGGCCTTTGCCATACTCTCTCCCTGGACCTGGCTGGACCTCCAAGGGGCGATCAACCAGGGCAGTATCGAGTGGGCATTGCAGAACGAGCTCAACCCCCTGCTCAGGCGTTCAACCGAGCACTGGTGGCAGGCCCCGGTGCTCTTCCAGTTCTCGTCGGCCCTGCCGCTGGCACTGGGCATACCCCTGTTTGCGCTAATGCTGTGGGGGGCCTTTGGCAAGACCCCCCTTACTTCACACCGAAAGATTATCATCTGGTCATACCCCGCTGCTTTTCTGGCTTTCATGATCTCGATGAGCGAGCTGGGCGTGCCGCACCTCTATGCTCCGGCCGTTCCATTTTTCGCGCTGCTGGCGGCCTGCGCGGCTGCGCCCTGGCTGGACTCGGAGAGCGGGAAAAGACGCGCTGGAGCGGTGGTCCTGGTGGCTGCAGTGGCCATATATAACCTGTGGATGTTCCACGGGTTCACCGAGGTGGAGGACAGGGTGCTTCAAGAGCCAATAAGCGCCATGGAAAGGACGCACGAGCCGGGCCGGGTTGACCTCGCGTTCGTGCCCTACTTCCCAAACCCTGATATGCGCAGGTCAGTTCGGTTCGCTCCCCAGTTCATGCTCTCGGAAAAGCTGCTGGAAAAGGCCGGGCCGGACCGCCTTCTCATACACCACGCATATTTCCACTCTTTCCTGGACAACACAGAGCTGCTTGACAACCCCATGGTAAAGCGCACCATACTCTTTTACATGGAGCTCCGGGCGGGGAAAACCCCGTACAGGGAAGTCGACCGCTGGACAGGGAACATACCCACCGGAGGGATCTACCAGGCGTTGATCCCGGACCTGAAAGGGCTGAAAACGAGCATATACAGCCTGGAGCAGAGTAATATTACCCCGCCCGGCTGAGTTTTAGCCTTTGAAAAAAATCTCAGCAAAAGATATGATGCGATATACGCGTACACTTAGAGCAAGGGAGGCCTTGTTTTGGGCTTTGTTATAGGCATTGACGTGGGCACCTCCGGGACCAAGGGCTTGTTGGTTTCCGAGGATGGAAAGACCGCTGGCTCGGCCACCATCGAGTATGGCATGGCCACTCCTCATCCGGGCTGGGCCGAGCAGGACCCGGAGCAGTGGTGGCAAGCGGCCGCCGGTGTGATAAAGCGGCTGTTAAAGGAATCCGGCGCAGAACCTGGGGAAGTGAAAGGCATCGGGCTTACAGGGCAGATGCACAGCTCGGTTTTTTTGGACAGGAATTTCCAGGTGATAAGGCCCGCGCTCTTGTGGTGCGACCAGCGCACCAGCGATGAGGTTGACCTCATTACGGAGACGGTGGGGTTCGAGCGGCTGGTCGAGCTTACAGCCAACCGGGCCCTCACCGGGTTCACCGCGCCCAAGGTTCTGTGGCTTAAAGACAAGGAGCCGGAAAGCTACAAGCGGCTTAATTATCTCCTGCTGGCAAAGGACTACGTGCGCTTCAGGCTTACCGGCGAAAGGGCAACGGACGTGTCCGACGCCTCGGGCATGCTGCTGTTCGAGGTGGCCGGGCGTGCATGGTCACAAGAGCTTCTACGCATCCTGGACATAGACCCCGGGATTTTGCCCATGTGCCATGAATCCCCCGAGATAACCGGTGAGGTGACGGAAGAGGCTGCCGAACAGACCGGTCTTAAGCCCGGCACCCCGGTGGTTGCCGGAGGAGGGGACCAGGCCGCGGGCGCCGTGGGAAACGGTGTGGTGCGCGAGGGCCCGGTCCTTATCACCATCGGGACCTCGGGTGTGGCCTTTGCCAGCGCTGAGCGGCCGGTCATTGACCAAGAGGCCAGGCTGCACTCATTCTGCCACGCCAGCCCGGGCCTGTGGCACACCATGGGTGTAATGCTCTCTGCCGGAGGAGCTCTCCGCTGGCTCAGGGAGACGCTCAGGCAGGCGGTCCCGGACATGGATTACAACTGGATGGGGGAGATGGCCTCGCAATCCCCTGCCGGGAGCGGGGGGCTGATCTTTCTGCCTTACCTTACCGGCGAGCGGACCCCGATTTTCGACCCCCATGCCAGGGGCGCCTTTTCGGGCATCAGCCTGAACCACGGGCTGGGCCACCTGGTGCGCGCAATCATGGAGGGCGTGGCCTTCGGCCTCAAGGACTCGGTGTCCCTGATGGAGGAGGCCGGCACCAGCATGGAAGTTATCTACCTCTCCGGGGGAGGGGCACGCAGTGAGCTGTGGTCGAAGATAGTGGCGAGCGTGCTGGGGCTTCCCATAAAGAGGCTCTCGGTGGACGAGGGCCCGGCCTTCGGGGCCGCGGTGCTGGCCCTGGTGGGCACGGGCTCTTTTGCAAGCACTTACGAGGCGGCGGAGCGCACCTTGTCCATAAAGGACGAGATCGAGCCTGACAAGGAATGGGCGGAGGTGTATTCCGGCTCTTTCAAAAGCTTCAAGAGTTTGTATGCGGCCTTGAAACCAGAGTTCAAGCAAGGGGGTCTGTAGGATGTTCGAGATAAAGCTGCCTGCTAGGATAAACGTGCTGGGGAACCCCTCGGACGCAAACGAGGGCGCGCACCAGACCATCTCCGCGGCGGTGAACGTTTGGGGAGGAGTTTCGGTCAAGGAGAGCGAGAAGGCACGCATCCTCATGGAGGGGGCAGACCAGGGGGAGGACAAGTCACTCGATCTCGGCTCCATCCTAGAGCTGGGCTACGGGGCGGGGTTCGACCTCCAGGCCGCGGCCTTAAAGACATTGAGCACATACAGCCCTGAGATCGAGACCCTGGCAAGGCACCGGCGCCCCGAGTTCAGCTTCTGGACGGACATACCCAGGCAGAGCGGCCTGGGCGGCTCCACCGTGCTGGTGCTCCTCACAATGATGGCCCTGGTGCGCTTTTACCAGCTTGACAAGCAGAAACACAACGAGTACGTACTGGGCGAGCTGGCGCAGAGGGCCGAGGAGCTGGAGCTGGATATAACCTGCGGGTTCGCCGACCGCTACGTGCCCCTGTTCGGAGACTTGGCGTACATTGACTACCGCGGCAAGCTCTTCCACAAGCCCATGAAAGAGGAGCCGTACTGCACCTATGAGAAGCTGGGCAGGTGGGTGGACACATTCCCCCTGGTGATGTGCTCGACCGGGTTGCAGCATGACTCCGGGGACGTGCACA
>CAZYTX010000013.1:0-74864 GCA_964650485.1 uncultured bacterium
TGGTGGAGCTTTCCGGGAAACTGAAGGAGTTATGGCCGGTTGCGGAGCTTTCCGACCCGCCTGCCGCGCAGGACCTGTCTGCGTGCGGACACGCACAGGCAGGCGCGGCGCGGGCAGGGAAGAAGGAATTGATATCCCTTTTGGTTGACTCCATCTCGATATCTGGCAAAAGGAAAATCGCGCAAATTTTTCTGAGTTGCAACTATCTGGATATGAAAAGAATTTCCGCGCCCGAAAACGCGGAAACTATCCTTTTTAATGGTCGGGGCGACTGGATTTGAACCAGCGACCCCTTGCGCCCCATGCAAGTGCGCTACCAGACTGCGCCACGCCCCGACCTTGTGCGAGCGGTGTTAACTTCGCGCGGAATAATTGGAAGCGCCTTTTGGGAGGCGCTTCAATCCAGTGCTCCGATGCCCTCGAAATGATAGTCTAGGTTGGAAATTATTCTCTGTCAAGGATGTCTCTTATTTGTCTTAGCTGGGTGCAGAGTGTTTCAAGCAGTTCCTCACGCTGTGCGGGGTCGAACTCGATGCTGAGCTGCCTGGGGGGTCCGTCCGGTGATTGCGAGCCCTTTTTGTTCTCCATTTTCGCTTTTGCGCCTGCAATGGTGAACTTCTGGTCGTATAGGAGGTTCTTTATGATGAGTATGTTCTCGACGTCCCTTTTCCTGTAGAGCCTCTGGTTTGCCCTTGTCTTGTTCGGCTTTATCTGCTTGAACTCTGATTCCCAGTATCTTAGGACGTGAGGTTTTAGTCCTGTGATCTTACAGACTTCCCCTATCCTGAAGTACCTTTTCTGCGGGAGGGTGTTTTTTTGCGGCTGCGGCATTTTCAAGGACTTTTCTGATTAGCTCTGTATAGCTTCTCCCTGCTCTTTTTCTCTTTTTTGGCTTTTGCCCTGGGCCACTGCTTTCTTTAGTATCTGACTGGCCTTGAAGGTGACCACATTGCGGGCGGATATTGTGATGGCTTCCCTGGTATGAGGGTTCCGCCCTATCCTTTGCCGCTTTGACCTGACCACGAAGTTCCCGAAGCCCGAGATTTTTATCTTCTCTCCCTCGGCCATGGTATCCTTCATGATCTCGAACACGGTGTCCACGATCTCCGCGGCCTCTCTCTTGGAGAACCCCACCTGTTCGTAAATCTTCTCCACTATTTCCGCCTTGGTCATTTCAAACCTCCCGGCTTTTCTTTTCAGCGCAGGGATGCCCCCACCTTGCGCTGAAGCTGCTGGGCCAAACGGCCGTGTTCCTTGTTGACCTCATCGTCCGTCAGCGTCCTTTCCATGGACTGGTACTTAAGGTGAAAAGCCATGCTCTTTTTGCCCGGCGGCACCGAGCCGCCCCTGAATATATCAAACAAATCCATATTTGCAAGGCCCTGGCTTTTCATTTTCATGGCGGCCCTGATAACCTGCTCCATGGTGACTTCCTCGTCCACCACCACTGCGATGTCCCGGAGCGCCGGCGGGAACTTGGACAGCTTCTTTGCCTTGGGCACGTACCCGTAATGCTCGGCCAGCATACCAAAGTGCAGTTCGAAAATAAAGACGGGGTGCTTTATGTCAAAGTTCCGTGCGGCCAGCGGATGCAGCTCTCCAAAAGAGCCGGCGTAAGATGACCCCATCACCGCCCTTGCGCACTTTCCCGGGTGAATGAAGGGCTCGTCCCCGGAGCCCTGGATCCTTGCCGCGGGGTGTCCGGTCGCCGCCAGCACCTGTTCCGCCACCGCCTTTATATCATAGAACTCCTCGGCCCGGCCGTCCTCTTCCCACAGGGTCTTCTCCGTGGGAGGCGAGAACAGGCCCGTCATCATGGTCCGCTGCCGGGGCAGTTCTTCTCCGGTATCTTCGAACACCGCGTTTATCTCGTAGAGCCTTATTCCGCGGGTTGCTCCCCTGCTCCTGTTGGAATGGTAAGTTTGCAGGAGCTTGGGCACGAGGGTGGTGCGCATCACGGACTCGTTCTCCGAGAGCGGGTTGGCGATCCTCACCGCTCTCCGCCTGTGGTCGCTTTCAGGCAGGTTCAGGAGTCTCAAGCTTTCCGGGTTCTCGAAGCTGGTGAGAATGGCCTCGGAGAAGCCCAGCGCGCTCATCCTCTGCCGTATTAGGCGCGCCAGGTCGAGCTCCTTCTGCCCGGGCATGGGCTCCATCCTGAACCCGGGCATGGTGGCAGGTATGCGGTCATAGCCGGTGAGCCTGGCGATCTCCTCGATAAGGTCGTGCTCGTGCTCCAGGTCCGGCCGGTAGAATGGTGCAAGCACCTCCAGGTTATTTCCCTCCTGCTTGACCTCGATCCCGTCCAGGCGGGAGAGGGTCTCGGCCTGCTGATCGGCTGGAACCTCTATCCCGAGTATGCGGTTCGATCTCTCCGGCCTCAGCGTGATCCTTTTCTTTTCGAACCCCTGATCTCTTGCGTCAATGTATCCCTTGCTAAGCTTTCCGCCTGCGAGCTCGCTTATGAGGTCTGCGGCCCGGTCCGCGGCGAACACTGTGCCCATGGGGTCCACGCCCTTGTCGAACCTCCTGCTGGCCTCGGTGGGGATGCCCAGCAGTCTCGCGGTCCTGCGCACGGAGACGGGGTTAAAGTACGCGCTCTCCAGCAGCACGTCCGTTGTCTGTTCCGAGACCTCGGACTCGAGGCCCCCCATGACCCCGGCTACTGCCACCGGACCTTTGCCGTCGCAGATCATGAGAGTGTCGTGGCGGAGTGTGTGCTCGCACCCGTCCAGGGTTGTGAACTTGTCACCCTGTTCCGCGTTCTTCACCACTATTCTCTGCTCATGGAGCTTGTTGAAGTCGAATGCGTGCAGGGGCTGTCCAATCTCCAGCATTACATAGTTTGTCACGTCCACCACGTTGTTAATGGACCTCATGCCTGCCTGCTCCAGCCTTTGCTTCATCCATTGCGGCGAGGGCCCGGGTTTGAGTGACTTTATCAGCCGGGCCACGTATCTTGGACATGCCTCATAGTTTTTAATCTCCACGCTGGCAAGCTCGTCCACCCGCGGCCCCTGTTCATTCAGGCTTATCTGTGGAAGACGCATCTTTGCGCCGGTGATGGCTGCCACTTCCCTTGCCACCCCGATCACGGACAGCAGGTCGCCCCGGTTGGGTGTGGGCTCGGTCTCGATTATCTCGTCCTCCTGTCCCAGGGCCTCCGGCAGCGTCTTTCCCACGGGTGTCTGCGGCGGCAGTATCCATATTCCGGTGTGGTCGTCGGAGACTCCCAGCTCCTTTTGCGAGCACATCATTCCCCGGCTCTCCACGCCCCTTATCTTGGACTTCTTGAGCTTCATTCCGTCGGCGAGGACTGCGCCCGGTCTCGCCAGCGGCACTATGTCGCCCTCGCTGATGTTGGGCGCGCCGCAGACCACTGTGAGGGGCTCCTCCGAGGGGGAGGGCCTCACCTGGCACACGGTGAGCTTGTCCGCCCGGGGGTGTTTCTCTATCTTGTCTATCTTCGCTGTTATGACCCCCTCGAAGTCGGGCACGGAAGAGCCCAGGCACACGGTCTCGATCCCGGCCATTGTGAGCCTGTATGCGAGCTCCTCGGCCGAGAGGTCCAGGTCCACGTACTCTTTGATCCAGCTTAATGGGAGCTGCACTTTTCACCTCTTTTTTTAACCACAGAGTCACGGAGGGCACAGAGTTTTTTTTAATTGCTTACCCTCTTTATTCCATCAACCAGCTTCACTGTGTTAAAGTTCAATATCAATCCCACCTTCAATCTCATCAGCTTCAGATAAGTTAAAACCTGTGCCGTATGAATCGGCCGGATAGAATCTATAGCTTTTATTTCAACAACCACCTTATTCTCCACCGGTAAATCCAACCTGTATCCACAATCAAGTTTTACTCCTTTGTACTCGAAAGGCAGAGGAAGTTGCCTTTTGAACTTGATGTCCCTTAAAGAAAGCTCCTTGCATAAGGCCGCCTCGTAAGATGATTCCAGCAATCCAGGACCAAGATGCCTGTGCACTTCAATCGCCGCTGCGATAATGCTCTCGGTCAGAGTGTCCTTTTCCATTTATTTAACTCTGTGCCCTCTGCGCCTCTGTGGTTCTAGTCAGAACTGTGCCAGGAACCTAAGGTCGTTGTCAAAGAATGTCCTTATATGGTCCACCCTGTACTTTAACATTGCCATCCTCTCGACCCCGAGGCCGAAGGCGAAGCCGGTGACCTCCTCCGGGTCGTAGCCCACGTTCGTGAGCACCTGCGGGTGTATCATTCCGGCCCCCAGTATCTCCAGCCATCCCGAGTTCTTGCACACCGGGCACCCTTCCCCCTTGCACATGACGCACTGTATGTCCATCTCCGCGCTGGGTTCGGTGAAGGGGAAGTAGCTTGGCCTGAACCTGACCGCGACCTCGGGGCTGAAGAACTCGTGGGCGAAGGTCATGAGCACGCCTTTGAGGTCCCCGAATGTTATGACCTCGTCCACCATGAAGCCCTCGACCTGATGGAACATGGGCGAGTGTGTAAGGTCCGAGTCCCTCCTGTACACCCTTCCCGGGCATATGATCCTTACCGGCGGGGTATAGGTCTTCATTGCCCTTATCTGCACGGGTGAGGTGTGTGTCCGGAGCACCACGTCCTCGGTCACGTAGAAGGTGTCCTGCATGTCGCGCGCGGGGTGGTCTTTTCCTATGTTGAGTGCCTCGAAGTTGTTGTAGTCGGTCTCCACGTCGGGCCCGTACTCGATCCGGAACCCCATGCCGGTGAAGATGGACACGATCTCTTCCATGGCCCTGGTTATGGGGTGTACGTGTCCGGGCTCCACTCCTCTTCCGGGCAGGGTCACGTCTATCCTGGTCTCTTCCAGCTCGGCTTCGAGCTCTTTCTCCTTTATGCGCTCCTCGGCCCGGGCGATCTTTTGCTGGAGGTTTTGTTTTACGGTGTTTCCGAGCTTGCCCATGGCGGGCCTCTGCTCCGGGGGTATTTCGGAGATTTTTGCCAGGAGTGCGGTGAGCTTTCCCTTCCTGCCGAGGTAGCTCACCTTGATGGAGTTTAGGGAGTCCTGGTCGCTGGCCTGTTCAAGCTCCTTTTCAGCGTCTTTTTCAAGCCTTCTTAGCTCATCCTCCAACGGCTACCACCTCACTGGAGGGAAGCTTGCGCCTTTTCGGCTATGGTCTTGAAAGCCTCCGGGTCGCTGACAGCGAGCTCGGCCAGCACCTTTCTGTCTATGTCCACCTCCGCCTTTCTGAGGCCGTGCATGAATGTGGAGTAGCTCATTCCGTTCTGCCTTGCCGCGGCGTTGATCCTCATGATCCACAGCTTCCTGAAGTCCCTCTTCCTGGCCCTCCTGTCGCGGTAGGAGTAAGCCAATGCCCTCGATACGGTCTCGTTTGCGTGGCGGAAGCTCTTGCTCCTCTGTCCCCTGTAGCCCTTTGCCATTTTGAGGACCTTCTTGTGCCGCCTTTTCCTTGCCCTGCTGCTCTTTGCTCTCGGCATGTGTTCACCCCTACTTGTATGGAATGAGCCTGTTCACCTGGGCGCTGCTGGTTGCGTCCACGATGGTTGTTTTCTTCAGTCTGCGCTTCCTCACCCTTCTCTTGTGTGTGAGCAGGTGGCTCTTGCTGGCCCGGGCCCTTTTGATCCTGCCCGTGCCCGTCTTTGAGAAGCGCTTCTTTGCTCCGCTGTGTGATTTCAGCTTGGACAACTTGCCTTTCTCCTTGATTTTCAGGTGGATGAGTTCCTCATCGGAGTTATTGATCGAATGAACTCAGGCAGACTTTTCCTCTTTCTCCGCCTCCTCTTTTTCCTTTTGCTGTCTCTGTGTCAACTCGGACTTGGAGTACGGCGCGATCACGGTTATGAGGTTCCTGCCCTGCATCTCCCCCTCGGTCATGGGCCTTCCCAGTGGCTCGAGCTTTTCAATCACCTTTTGCAGCATCTGCCTGCCCAGCTCCGGGTGGGCCATCTCGCGGCCCCTGAACCTTACGTGCACCTTTACCCGGTCGCCTTTTTCGAGGAACTCTCTTGCTTTTTTCAGCTTGGTCTGCAGGTCGTGCTCTTCGGTCTTGACTCGCAGCTTTATCTCTTTTAGCTGTTGTGCGGCCTGCTTTTTCTTGGCGTCACGTTTCCTCTTCTGCTGTGAGTACAGGTACTTTCCGTAGTCCATTATGCGCGCCACCGGAGGTTTCGCACCGGGCGCCACCTCGACCAGGTCCAGGCCCCTCTCTTTTGCCATGTCCAGGGCCTCCTTGGTGAGCACCACCCCCATCTTGTTGCCTTCATCGTCAATGAGCAGCACCTTGGGCGACCGTATTCTCTCGTTTACCGCTGTATCGGACTGTTGTGCGATGTTCAGACCTCCTTTGCAAGCAACATTCCGGGGTTTCCGGGCATGTTATGTGTTACCGGGATTTCTATTTTCACCCTCCTTGCAAGAGTTTAATTACTATTTGTATTTTGTCTCGGGCAACCTGACCTCTTCGGCCACCCTCTGGATGAACTCCGAGACCTTCATGAATTTCCAGTCTTCGCCTCCCCTGGTCCGCGGCGACACGCCGTCGCCCTCGACCTCCTTGTCCCCGACCACCAGCATATAGGGAATCTTCTCGACCTCGCCCTCCCTCACCTTCTTTGAGAGCTTCTCGTTCCTCTGGTCCAGCTCAGCCCTTATTCCCGATGCCAGGAGCCTGTCCATCACCGACCCGGCGTGGGGTAAGTGCTGGTCGGTTATGGGCAGCACCCTTGCCTGCACCGGTGACAGCCATACAGGGAAGGCCCCTGCATAATGCTCTATCAGCACCCCCAGAAACCTTTCAATGGACCCCAGAACCACTCGGTGGATCATGGCCGGCCGGTGCTTCTGGCCGTCCTTTCCGATATAGGAGAGATCAAAGCGCTCCGGCATAGTAAAATCGCATTGTATTGTAGCACATTGCCATTTTCTGTCAAGCGCATCTTTAAGTTTGATGTCTATCTTGGGGCCGTAGAAGGCCCCTTCCCCTTCGCAGGTCTCATATGGGTATCCCGAGGCTTGTATGGCCTCTATGAGTGCGGTCGTGGCTTTTTCCCACTGCTCGGATGATCCCATGTGGTCCTTGGGCTTGGTGGACAGTTCCATCTCCACCTCGAAGCCGAATACCTCCATGACCTCGATCACAAAGCGCATCACTGAGAGGACCTCGTGGTGGAGCTGCCCGGGCGCGCACAAAATGTGGGCGTCGTCCTGGGTGAAGGCCCTCACCCTGAAGAGCCCGGAGAGCACGCCCGACTTCTCGTGCCGGTGCACGGTGCCTAGCTCGAAGTACCTTATGGGCAGGTCCCGGTAGCTCCTCACCTTGCTCTTGTATATTAGCATGTGTGAGAGGCAGTTCATTGGTTTTATCCCGTACTCCACCCCCTCCACCTCTGTAAAGTACATGTTCTCCTTGTAGTGGTCGTAGTGTCCGGAGGTCTTCCAAAGCTCGGACTTCAGCAGGGTAGGGCCGTACACTATGTGGTAGCCCCTTTTCAAATGCTCCCTCTTCTCGAACTCCTCGATGAGAGAGCGGATCAGCCCCAGCTTCGGGTGGTAGACCACGAAGCCCGGGCCCACCTCATCGTGGATGGAGAAGAGGTCCAACTCCCGGCCCAGCCTCCTGTGGTCGCGCTTCTTGGCCTCCTCCAGCCACTTCAGGTATCCTTTGAGCTCCTTTTTATCCGGGAAGGCCGCGCCGTAGATGCGCTGGAGCATGGGGTTTCTCTCGTCCCCCCTCCAGTAGGCCCCTGCCAGCCGGGTGAGCTTGTAGGCCTTTATATAGCCGGTGCTGGGAAGGTGCGGCCCCTTGCACAGGTCCACGAACTCGCCGTGCCAATACAGGCTTATGGTCTCGCCCTCTGGCAGGTCCGCGATCAGCTCCACCTTGTAGTCCTCGCCCATCTCGCGGAACAGCCTGATGGCGTCCTCCCGGGTGACCTCTTCCCTCTTGAAGTGAAGATCAGCCCCTATGATCTCGGCCATCTTCTCCTCGATCCGGGGCAGGTCCTCCGGGGTGAACCCGGGGGGATAGTCGAAGTCATAGTAGAAGCCGCGTTCGATTGCCGGTCCGATGGTCACCTTGGCCTCGGGAAAGAGCTTCTTTACGGCGTCGGCCATCACGTGTGCAGCGGAGTGACGCAGCACCTCGGCCCCCTCGGGGTCCTTCAAGGTGAGCACGAGCAGGTCCCCGTCCACGGTCACGGGCTGGGAAAGGTCCATGGTGAGGCCGTTGATCTTTACTGCCACCGCCTGCCTGGCAAGCCCCTGGCTGATCTCTTCGATCACATCAAGAGCCTTTTTCCCCTCCTCGACCTCGATCTCGGACCCGTCGGGTAACTTCAGTAGAGCCATGTTAAAGACCTCTCCATCGCGAAGAACCATTTATTTATTAGCCGTGGCGCCGTTGCGTCGCTTTAGTCAAAATAATAATAAAAAGGCCGCCTTTTGGCGGCCCGGCAAGCGAGATCAGGAGATACTATCCATGTTCCCCGCTTCCCAGGGCCAGGGGCCTGGTAGTAGTAAAGTAGGTATCTGTGAGTGTCGGTTTCATTATGTTCATTGTGTAAGATATTATATACAATGCAGCGAGCAAGTCAAGTTTCATTTGCCACCGAACTGCGGGTTCTCCTGTCTCTCGTAACCCTCCGGCGCCTCAAAGATGGAGTCGGGGACGTCTCCTTTATCTATCTTTTTAAGCATGGACTCGTTCACCTTTCTCCCCTTTGAATAATTTATGGATTTAACCGGGAAATTTTCCTGGTCGAAAAACCTTTGCTGGTCCACGGCGCCGCTCTCGCTCCCCGGCCGCAAGCTCTTTGTTGTCTCGGCTACTTTTTCCCCGAAGTCGCTCATCCTGGAGAGCATGTCGTAATCCTCTTCACTCAGCGCGCCGATGTCCGTGACCCACAGCTCGCTCACCTTGTCTCCGTCCCTGTATGCTTCATACTTATCGCAGGTCCACTTCCCCACCTTTACGCCGCTGTCCACCTTCTTAAGCTGAACCTTTTCAGGCTCGGGCGGGGCCTTGTGTTCCATTCTTTGCCTTGCCATCTCCCTCATGGCCGGGGGCATATTCTTCATTGCTTCTTCCATCTTCTCCCTGGTCTCCTCCGCGCTCTTCTTCATCTCTTTGATGTCTTCTTCCGTGATCTTCTGGTACTCTTTTTCACGGTGATTCAGGATCAGCATGAACTCATCGCCAGAATCGTTGCGATAGATCATCGAGATCGGGGGAGCGTTTTTTTGCTCCGGGATATTGTCGGTCCTGATCCCCTTGTCGCCTAGGCGTATTTTCATCTTCATTTCCGAAGACCCCTGGGTTCCAGGGGAGTCATAAGACTTGCTCTTGCTTACTATGGTCGCGTCGGCAAGGGCCTGCGTGCCCTGCATCAGGGAAAAGCACATTACGAATAACAACGGTAGAATACTTATACGAATCATTTCTCCGCCTCCTTTAATCGAATTGAGCCACACCCCCAGGGGACGCGGTGTGCTGCCGGGGAAGGATTGTTGCTGTATTTTTTCTTTACGTATTGCATTCTATTGCGGGACCAGGAGGACGGAGCATTCAAGCTCTGGCCGCATACTTTGCCTTTCGTTCATTTAACATAATAATCTTGATTGACTTGTCAAGGGGTATTGTGTGCTCAGTTGTCGTTTATTATTGTATGGATTCTTTCAGCCGTGATCCCGGCTATTTTCGCGGCGCCTTCGGCAGTGAGATGCACGTGGTCCAGAAAGTATGATGCCTTGCCGGTCATTTCCCTGGAGGCGTCTATGACCTCCACCTGCTTTTCCCTGGCCACCTGGAACACCGTCTCGTCCGTCAGCCGGAAAGCGGTGCACAGTTCCTCGTGGTCCATGGACACCAGCCCGTATCGGATCCGGTTCCTCTCTTCGGGTGTGTTCCCCGGAGAGACCAGCCGCGCCTGGGTCATGAGCACCGGCTTTGCGCCGGCGCACATCGCCATCTCCACGAACATCACCAGGTTGATGCGGTACTGTTTCAATCCCGCGGCCTTGAGTCCCTCATTCTGCTCCCCTGCGGGAAGCCCCGTTGCAGGCGGCTCCCTCAAATGGCTTGTTCCTTCCCGGCCCAGGTTAAGCTTTCTTGCCACGCGGAACTCCCGCATAAGAAGGTATAGCTTTGAGTGGCTGCCGAGGAACCGGTCAAAAGGCCCGGTGTAATAAAGCCTGTAATCGAAGCCCGGTCTGTAAGGCTTGTAAGCTCGCAAGAGCGGCTCGTCCGACTTGAAGTACTTTAAGTCGTTCCATGCGTTATACAGTATTACATAGTCGGGCTCGAACAGGTGCCCCTCGGCAAACAGCCTCCCGAAAGAATCGAATGATGCATGGCCAGGCGCTCCCGCGTTTATCACCCCGGCCCGTGAAAGACCGGCCTGGTGCAGCCGCTCCTCGAGCATCTGCGGCCAGGCCAGTTCGCCCTCCTCTCCCGCAAGGAACACCGCGGAGCCGCCGAAGACCATGATCCTGAACTCCCCTTCCGGCTTCTTCGCCGGGAAGTCACTGCCACGGAAGCCGTGCCTGTTTACCCGGAACAGGCGCCGGCCCCACTTCACCACCTCCTGCTCTTTTCTGGGCAGCACGTGTCGGCTGAAGAGAGAGGGCGCGTACTGGAGGGGCCGGTTCTCAGGGTCGCCGGGGTCGGTTACATCCCCCTGGTAAAAGTGCCTTACGTATACTTCACCGGCTGCTGCCAAGAGGAGCGTGAGAGAAGCCCAGATGGCGGCTGAGAATGCTATCCTCTTTTTAAGCGGCGTCCTGTTCATAACCGCCCTTCCCTGGACAGATACAAATGCTGCATACCAGGAATCTTAGTCGCAAACCGCGGGCCTCTCAAGCCGGAGGAGACTCGATTTGCTCTGGAACTTTTTCGTGGAATAATTATAATGTGAGTGTTGCGTTTCATAAGTCTTTCAACTAAACCCAAAGGAGGAGTATCAATGTCAGATAAAATCGCCGAGATACTGGGGCCGGAGGCCGATGATCTTCTGGGCCACGAATGCGAGACCATTGCCGCGTCCAGCCTGCACCTGCCCGGCCCGGACTTTCTGGACCGGGTGGTGGCCGGCTCGGACCGTCCCACCCGGGTGCTCTCCAGCATGCATTCCTTTTTCAACCACGGCCGGCTCGCCGGCACCGGGTACCTGTCCATACTCCCGGTGGACCAGGGCATCGAGCACTCCGCGGGGGCATCCTTCGCGCCCAACCCCGAGTACCTCGACCCCGAGAACATCATCAAGCTGGCCATGGAGGGAGGGTGCAACGGTGTGGCCTCGACACTTGGGGTGCTGGGGGCCCAGGCCAGGAAGTACGCCCACAAGATACCCATGGTCCTGAAGATCAACCACAACGAGCTGCTCACCTACCCCAACATGTACGACCAGACCATGTTCGCCGGGGTGGAGCAGGCCTTCGAGCTGGGGGCCCAGGCAGTGGGGGCCACCATATACTTCGGCTCCGAGAACTGCCGCCGCCAGATTCAGGAGGTCTCCGAGGCCTTCAGGCTGGCGCACGACCTGGGCATGTTCACCATACTCTGGTGCTACTTGCGCAACCCGGCCTTCAAGAAGGGGGACACCGACTACCACACCGCAGCGGACCTCACCGGCCAGGCCAACCACATCGGGGCCACCATAGAGGCTGACATAGTAAAGCAGAAGCAGCCCGAGGTAAACGACGGGTACAGGAACCTGAACTTCGGAAAGACCAACAAGCTGGTCTACGAAAAGCTCACCTCCGAACACATGATAGACCTCACACGATACCAGGTGGCAAACTGCTACATGGGAAGGGTGGGCCTCATAAACTCGGGCGGGGCCTCGGGAAAGAACGACCTACAGCAGGCGGTCAAGACCGCGGTCATTAACAAACGCGCCGGCGGCATGGGCATGATCTCCGGCCGCAAGGCCTTCCAGCGTCCCATGAAGGAAGGGGTCGAGCTCCTGAACGCCATCCAGGACGTGTACCTCTCGAACGAGGTCACAATAGCCTAGGTTGATTGTTGAACGGAACTATTGGCTCTGGTGAGCAGGACGGGAAGGTGTTATTTTCAGCCGAAGTACAAGGGATGAGAAGGAGGAGTGTGATGAAAAAGGAGATTGCATTGTTTATGGCAGCCCTGGTTCTCGGTTTCTCCGGGCCGGCCATGGCTGCAATGGGCAATGAGGAGAGGGTGCACTTCAGGCTCAACTACTGGGTGTCCAACTTCACCGGGCACCTGGAGATCGGGGACATAGATGTCAATTACCAGGACGTTGCAGACGCGGAAATCGAGTCCACCAGACTCGATCTGGAGGACCAGATCGGCATTGACAACCCCCAGAACATACTGGGATTCGACGTCTACCTGCGCTGGAGCCAGAGGTTCAGGAGCGAGTACGGGTTCTATTACGTCCCTCTCGGCGGCGGAAAGCAGAACCTGATCGAGGACGAGTACGTGCTGGGCTACAAGATTCCCGAGGACAACAAGCTCGAGACCGACCTGAGCTTTTACGACCTGTACGCAAAGAACTCCCTGGTGCTCTTTGACCGGGAGAAGTTCGTGCTGGACATCTACAGCCAGGTGGACTTTTACGTGTGGAGCTTCTCTTTCCAGGGCACGGCCGAGACCATGGAAGGGGACACGGTAGTGACCGAAGAGCTGGACGAGTCCGAGTCCTTGACCGTGCCTCTTGTCACCTTCGGGCTCGGAGTTCAGTACACCTTTCCATACGACATCACCGCTTACGGCACCATCGGGGGCACCGGCTTCAGCCTGAGCAACCCGGTGGAAGACGTTGAAAAGGTGAGCCTGTCACTGCTGGATCTGAAGCTGGGCGTGGACTGGAGGTACAGGTGGTTTTTGGCCGGACTGTGCTACAGGCACATAAACAACCGATTCAGCTTAAAGCCCGAGGTGACCGTGGAGGAGGACGGCGTGGAGGTTGCCGTGCCCGAGGTCAACTACGATTTCACCAACTCGGGGGTTATGCTCTCAGTGGGAGCGGTGTTTTAGGGGTGAGGGGTGAGATGTGAGTTTTGAGAGATGACTATGAGCTTTTAGAAAATGATGCTCAAACCTCACAAATCATAACTCGAACTTGGAATACTGACCCGCTTCACTCTCTGGTAGCGGCCACAACAGCATTATATCACCTTTCTTTTTTGAGATTTATACGTTGTGTCCTCTCTGAAAACCCGCGGGCATGACACCCGGGATTTTTATGCCCCCTGGAAATTGACACCCCCCAATCCATCGACTATAATAAGTATAAGGATTTTAAATGGATTCCCCTGTGGTTCAGGCTCTGGTGCTAGGCGTTTTGCAGGGTCTTACCGAGTTTCTGCCCGTGTCCAGCTCAGGGCACCTGGCCCTGGCCCAGCAGATAATACCCGGCTTTGATCAGCCGGGGGTGCTCCTTGACGTAATGTTGCACGTGGGCACCCTGGCCGCGGTGCTGGTGTATTTCAGGAGCGAGCTCCTTCGTATGGCATCTCTCGTGGTAGGGGCCCTTTCAGGCCGAGGGGCAGACGACGGCCAGTCCGCGCGGCTCCTCCTGGGCATCGGGGCGGCCTTTGTGCCTACCGCGGTTATAGGGTTTGCGCTCGCGGGCCGGGTGGAAGCCTTGTTCGAGAGCGCCGCGGGAGTGGGCGCGGCCCTTATATGCACGGGGCTGCTTCTTGCCGGAGGCGAGTTCTGCGCCAGGTTCTTTGCAGCGAGAGGGGAAGTGCCCGGGCCGGGCCGGAGCTTTCTCATAGGCATTGCTCAGGGCATGGCCGTGATACCCGGCATCTCCCGGTCCGGGGCCACCATATCCGTGGCCCGGGCCTTGCGGGTTCCCGGGTTCCAGGCGGCCAGGTTCTCGTTCTTGGCATCCATACCCGCGGTCATGGGGGCCGCGGGCTACACCATAGTGGAGAACGCAGGCGCCATAAGGGAGTTCTCCGCGACACAGGTCACGGCCTACCTGCTGGGTCCCCTGGCCGCGGGCGCGGTTGGCTACGCGGCCATCGCGGTGGTGATCAGGGCGGTCGAGAGCGGCAGGTTCGGGTGGTTCGCAATTTATTGTTTCGCATTGGGGGGCGCGGCGATTATCACCGCTGTTACCTGAAGCGAAGAATTGTATCGCACAGAGGCACGGAGGACACAGAGAATTCGGGATTTTGTTTTGGATCGGAGGGAAGGAGATCAAATCCTGTGATTGAGCTTGAGGGAGGCAAACGGTTTGAAAGTCATTTTCCACACAGGAAAAAATGGGGCCTTATTATTCAGCTCTGCCTGCATCCGCATGACGGGCTTGCAAGAAAAAAGCTGACTTTGCTCTGTCTTCCTCTGTGTCCTCTGCGCCTCTGTGTGAAATAATATTTTATTTTGGGCAAGCATGGCGTGGGACATAAATTTCGAGTTTAAACACTGAGCAAAAGCGGGGTGGAAGCGGTGAAAGCTGAGATCATGACGTTGAAGCGCAAGCAGGAGCTTTTGGGTGTGGTGCTCGGTTTCGGGGCCTTGTTCATATTGCTTTGCCTTGCAAGCTACTCACCCAAGGACCCTTGTCTTCTCTTGAGAGGCGGCCTCACCCGGCCGGTACACAACTGGATGGGGCCTTTCGGCGCCACTGTTTCAGGCTGGCTCATGGCCGCGGTGGGGTTCTCGGCCTGGCTGCTGTTCCCTGCACTTGCGGCACTGGCAGCGCGGTCTTTCATGGGAATGGCCTTACTAAATGACAAGGGCAAGCTGAGGCTATTAGCAAGGCTCACAGGCTGCGCTGTTCTGGTCCTGTCAGCCTCGGTCTTCCTGGAGCTGGGTTTCGGAAAGGTCAGCGTCCACGGAGAGGCGGTAAGGGCCGGGGGCATGGCCGGCCTGGCCTTCGGCTCCTGGGTCGAGGGTGTGCTGGGCCTTCTCGGCTCCCTTTTCCTGGCGGCGCTGCTTGCGGTCGTCTCCCTCATGGCCGCGGTGGATTTCTCTCCCGTAAGGGCGGGCAGGCTGGTGGTCGCGGCCGGGTCATGGCTTGCTTCCAGCTCAAGGGAGTTCCTCACAAGGTGGCGCGAGGCCAGGAGGCGCCACAAGGACGTGGCCAGGGAAAGGGAGGAGATCAAGCAGTCCCGGTCCCAGCCGGACATAAAGATAGTGGTGGAGGAGACGCCCGAGCAGAAAAAGCCAAGGCCGACGAAGCCCAAGCAGGTGAAGATGCCATTCGCCAAGGAGGGAACCTACGAGCTTCCCTCCCCGGACCTCCTGGACCAGCCCTCTGGCTCGCACATGAAGATAAACCAGGAGAGCCTGATCATGAACGCCCGCATCCTGGAGAGCAAGCTGCGCGACTTCGGGGTTTCCGGCGAGGTGGTCGAGGTGCAGCCCGGACCGGTGATCACCATGTACGAGTACAGGCCCGGCCCGGGGGTCAAGATCACCAAGATAGCCAACCTGGCCGACGACCTGGCCATGGCCCTGTCCGCCATGTCGGTCCGCATCATCGCCCCCATACCGGGCAAGGACGTGATCGGAATCGAGATATCGAACAGCGACCGCGAGACCGTGAACCTGAGGGAGGTCATCGAGTCGGAAAAGTACTCGAAGCTCAAGACACCCCTGCCCATGGCGCTTGGCATGTCCATCACCGGGAAGCCGTACGCATTCGACCTTAGAAGGTCGCCGCACCTCCTGGTGGCCGGGGCCACCGGGTCTGGAAAAAGCGTGAGCCTGAACTCCATGATAATGAGCGTGCTCTTCAGGAGCACCCCCAGGCAGGTGCGCATGCTCATGATAGACCCCAAGCGGCTGGAGCTGTCAGTGTACGAGGGCATACCGCACCTCATGCACCCGGTGATCGCAGACCCCAAGGACGCGTCATCAGCCCTCAAGTGGGCGGTGGCGGAGATGGACAGGCGATACTCGCTTTTGGCCGAGCAGGGGGTGAGGCATATTGACTCTTACAACCGCCTGGCTGCAAAGAAGGGCAAAGGCAAGGGCAAAGAGAAGCCCGAAAAGTCCAAGGAGCCTGCATCCGAGGAGACCACAAAGCAGGCCGCGACCAAGGGCGACACCGTGATCCTGCCCGGGAGGGAGAACGGCCAGGCAATGGAGGTCAAGGAGAACATAGAGCGGGCAACCGCGGAGCCGCCGCAGGAGCCGCTCCCGCTGCTCCTTATAATAATTGACGAGCTCGCGGACCTGATGATGGTGGCGGCCCGTGACATCGAGGAGTCCATATGCCGGCTGGCGCAGATGGCCAGGGCCGCGGGCATACACCTGATCCTGGCCACCCAGAGGCCCTCGGTGGACGTGATCACCGGTCTTATAAAGGCCAACTTCCCATCCAGGATAGGCTTCAAGGTGGCCTCAAAGACGGACTCCAGGACCATACTGGACTTAAACGGCGCGGAGAGGCTTTTGGGACAGGGGGACATGCTGTTCCTCGCTCCCGGAACCTCCAGCCTGGAGAGGCTGCACGGGGCGTACGTGTCGGATGAGGAGATAAAGGAAGTGGTCGGGTTCTGGAAGGAGCAGGGCGAGCCTTCCTATGATGAAGGGATCACCGCTCCCCGCGGCGAGGACGTGGAATTAAAAGACCAGGACGTGGACGACAAGTACGAGGCCGCGCTCGGGATAGTGGTGCACACCAGGCAGGCCAGCGTGTCCATGCTGCAGAGGAAGCTGAAGATCGGGTACAACCGCTCGGCCAGGATCATCGAGCGCATGGAGGCCGAGGGCATAGTGGGGCCATCGGACGGGGTCAAGCCAAGAGAGGTGCTCATGGACCCGGCGCAACTGGAAAAAAGGGCGGGATAATTGTAAGTTCGAGGGGTGAGTTTTGAGTTGTGAGTTCAGGTGATTGAAGAGAATTTTATCGCACAGAGGCACAGAGACTTTTGGAAATTTCCTTGCTGCAAGCTTTTAAAGAAACAATTTTATCTTCCGTAGCGTCGTCGCGCCGTGGCGTCAAAGCCATGTTGCTCGCACTTTTCGCCGCGGCGCTCATGGCATTCCCAGCGCACTTGCAGGCACAGGAAAATCCACCTGCAAAACAAGAGTCCCGGAAGGATGCCGGGCCCGCTTCCGTGGCTGACCTGTCCCTGGACCAGGTGGTCGAGAAGCTGCAGGAGAACTACGAGAAGATAAAGACCTACAGAGCGGATTTCAGCCAGGAACTCTTCTCCACCGCCCAGGGGAGGGTGGTCACCAGGGGCGAGGGCGCGGTGGTGTACAAGAAGCCCGGCATGATGAAATGGGAGTACACCTTGCCCGAGGAGCACGTCTACATAATAAAAGGAGACACCATATGGGACTACTCGCCCGAAGACTCCGAGGCCTACGTGCTGCCGGTGGGTGACGCGCTTTACAAGTCTTTCCTGCTGGGGCTGGGCGACATCAGTGCGGATTTCGAGATCAGCTTCCACGCCGGCCGCAAGAAGGACCGGCAGGGACGCTTCCAGCTAGACCTGGTGCCCAGGGAAAAGAAGGCCCGGGAGACCATCGGGACCATCACCATCAAGGTCTCGCCCGAGGATTTCCTGGTCAGGGAGACGCAGCTTGTTGACCCTCTGGGGAACCGGAACACCATCAGGTTCAAAAACATGAAGATGAACCCCGAGGTCAATAAAGAAGAGTTCGAGTTCCAGCCCCCGCCCGGCACCGAGGTCATAAAAGAATTTGAGCGGACGCCGCCCGAGTAATTGAGTAGCAGGTATCATTTCAGGGGTAGCCCACACAGCTTGCTATGTGGGCGCCGAAAGGCGCAGGATAAATGCAGGAGATAGGCAAGAGAGTAGAGGTCAACATCGAGGACGAGCTGAAGACCAGCTACCTTGACTACGCCATGAGCGTGATCATCGGCCGGGCCCTGCCCGACATACGGGACGGGCTCAAGCCGGTCCACCGGCGCATCCTTTACGCCATGCTGCGTGAAGGCATCCTTCCAAACAAGGGATACTCGAAGTGCGCGGGCGTGGTGGGCGAAGTGCTAAAGAAGTACCACCCCCACGGCGACTCCGCGGTCTACGACACCCTGGTGAGGATGGCGCAGGAATGGGCCATGCGATACCCGCTGATAGACGGGCAGGGGAACTTCGGCTCCATTGACGGGGACTCGGCCGCGGCATACCGCTACACCGAGTGCAGGCTGGCAAGGATCAGCAACGAGCTGCTCGCTGACATTGACAAGGACACCGTGGACTTCCACCCCAACTTCGACGGCACCACCACCGAGCCGGAGGTGCTGCCCACCAGGCTGCCCAACCTCCTGGTCAACGGCTCCGAGGGGATCGCAGTGGGCATGGCCACCAAGATACCGCCCCATAACCTGGCCGAGGTGGTGAGCGCCCTGGAGATGGTGATCGAGGACCCCGAGGTCAAGCTGGAAAAGATCATGAGGGTGATGCCGGGCCCGGACTTCCCCACCGGCGGGTTCATCCACGGAAGGGAAGGCATAAAGGAGGCATACAAGACCGGCAAGGGAATAGTGCAGATGCGCGGCAGGGTCCTGGTCGAGACCAACCACCGCACCAAGAAGACCGCCCTGGTGATTACGGAAATACCCTACCAGATAAACAAGACCAGGATCATCGAGAAGATCGCGGAGATGATAAACAGCAAGAAGATACAGGGGATCGCCGACCTGAGAGACGAGTCCGACCGGGAAGGCATGCGCATAGTGGTCGAGCTGAAAAAGGATGCAAACCCCGCGGTGACCAGGAACCAGCTCTTCAAGCACACCCCCCTCCAGGACAGCTTCGGCATCATCATGCTGGCCATAGTGGACGGCAGGCCAGAGGTGCTAAACCTCAGGCAGATGCTCGCCCTTTTCATTAAGCACAGGAAAGAGGTGGTGACCAGGAGGTCTTTGTTCGAGCTCGAACAGAAAAGGGACCGCGAGCACCTCTTGCAGGGGTTCAAGAAGGCGCTGGACAACCTGGACGAGATCATAAACCTGATCAGGGCGGCAAAGGACCCGGCCGCGGCCAAAGACGAGCTAATAAAGAAGTTCGAGTTCACCGACCGGCAGGCCCAGGCCATCCTGGAGATGAGGCTGTCGAGACTTACCGGCATGGAGCGGCAGAAGGTTCTGGACGAGCTCGAGGAGGTGGAGAAGGAGATAAAGAGGCTGCTCGAGCTCCTGGCATCGGAGGAGAAGATACTCGGGGTGGTAAAACAGGAGCTCATCGAGATAAAGAACGCCTATGCCGATGAGCGGCGCACCGAGATCATAGGCACGACCGAGGAGATACAGCTCGAGGACCTGATCGCCGAGGAGGACATGGTGGTGACCGTGACCCACTCCGGCTACATAAAGAGGAACCCGGTCTCGCTCTACCGGGCACAGAAGCGGGGCGGCAGGGGCAAGACCGGCATGACCACCAAGGACGAGGACTTCGTGTCCAGCCTCTTCGTGGCCAGCACCCATGCCAACATCATGTTCTTCACCGACAAGGGCAAGGCCTACGTCAAGAAGGTGCACGAGATACCCCAGGCCGGCAGGGCCGCCAAGGGCAAGGCCATCGTGAACATGCTGCCCCTGGACAGGGGGGAGATGGTACAGGCCATACTACCGGTGAAGGAGTTTGCAAAAGGCTGGTACGTGATAACCGTGACCAGGAAGGCCATGGTCAAGAAGACCGACCTCATGCAGTACGCCAACGTAAGGTCAAGCGGCATCATCGCGGTGGGCATTGACCAGGGGGACCAGCTCATATTCGCCGAGCTCACCGACGGCAACCAGGAGGTCTTCTTAAGCTCCAGCCAGGGAAAGTCGGTGCGATTCAAGGAGTCCGAGGTGAGAGACATGGGCAGGTCGGCACGCGGCGTCAAGGGCATGAGCATCGCCAAGGACGACGAGATGGTGAGCATGGAGATACTATCGCCCAGCTCCGAGGCCACCATCCTCGCGGTCACCGAGAAGGGGTTCGGAAAGCGCACCAGCATTGACGAGTACCCGGTGCACCACAGGGGCGGCTCCGGGGTCATAGCCATCAGGACCACGGAGAGGAACGGCATGGTGGTCTCCGTGCTCCAGCTCACGGACACGGACGAGCTCATGATCATAACCGACAAGGGCAGGCTCATACGCATGAATATGGAGGACATCAGGGTCATCGGCAGGGCCACTCAGGGGGTGAGGCTCATCCATATAGGCGAGGGCGAGAAGGTCACAGGGGTGTGCAAGCTGGCCGAGAAAGAGGATGAGGCCAACGGGGGCGACCCCCCCGAGTGAATCCTAATCACACATAAAGCCATGCTAAGAAGGTTTGATTTGACCCGGGACGACCGGTTCAATGCACTGAAAAAGTAGTCCCAGCCGCTGTTCTTATTCTCTAAAATTATGAAAGAGCTTAGTTACTGGACCGGGATCAGGTCTGTTGAGCTTCCTTCCTCGCCCCAGAATTCACCCCGCTGACTTGTATAGCCTCATATTGCGATAAATCGCTGCCGAAGGTGTCCGAGAGCCGCTTTCCGGTCATGTCCACGGCAAGGGGAGATGAGTCAATCCCGGTCCATCGCCTTCCCATGCGCTCGGCTGCTGCCAGCGCGGTCCCGCACCCGCAAAAGGGGTCCATCACCAGGTCCCCCCGGTTGCTCGCGGCCAGGATGATCCGCTCGAGCAGCGCCTCCGGCTTCTGGGTGGGGTAACTGAGCCTTTCCTTGGCCTGCGAGTGCAAATACTGGATGTCCGTCCAGGTGTCGCTCATCGCGGACATCCTCATGTCACGGTAAACCACCCTGTCGTACCTGTCCTTGTCCAGGGCCCCGTCCTTCACCGCCCTGTCAACCTTGTCCCGGTCGTAGACCAGAAGCTGCAGCACCTTGCCGTGCTTGCCCTTCACCTTGTTCACGTTCCAGCCCCGCTCGATCACCTCGGCCTGCGACCTGGTGGGCTCGACCTCGGTCAGGTTGAAGGTCCCGGTCTCGCCCTTGCGATAAAAAAGAATAATGTCGTGCATCCTCTGGAACCGGCTCTGTATGTTTGTCCACCTGCGGTAGTGCCAAATTATCTCATTACAGAACTTTTCATTGCCAAATACCGCATCCATGATCAACTTCAGGTAATGGCTAGCGGTCGGATCACAGTGAAGATATATGCTTCCCGTGTTCTTTAAAACCCTGTGCATCTCTACTAGCCGCTGTGACATCATGGTAAGATAAGCCATCATGTCATTCTGGCCCAGGAAGCCACGCAGAGCTATAAGCAGGTCTGATAATCTTTTAGGGCCTTGTGTTACAACCTCGTGGTAAGCGCTCTCAGATTCAAATCCCCAGTGCCAGGTATCATCGAAAGCCCTGATTCGAGATCCCGAATGTTCTCCGCTTTTTTCCTCGAAAAGTATGTTGTAAGTGGCGTTCGAATTGTAAGGCGGGTCAAGATAGATAAGGTCCACGCTCTCGTCGGCCACATGATCCCTAAGTATATCAAGATTGTCTCCGAAATACAGTCTGTTCTTCCAATCGCCCATTTTTACCATAAAAATTATATGTTACTTGATGCTCGAAATCAATCATCGCGCTTACGCCAGCATTACAAGCACGACCCTGATCTAACTCCGGTCGCCGGCCTCAGCCCGGCCTCTCGTATGCTATCTTGTATAGGGTCTGCCGGTTGGGGAAGCCCTCTACGATGGTGTATCTTTGGGCGGCCGCGGAGAAGACTGGTTTCAGCCACACCTCGTACCTGCCGCCCAGCATGAACCTGTGCCAGGACTCCGAGAAGGGGGGCGGGTGACCCGGGTGGTAAGGCTGCACGATGTAGTCCGGCCGGTATTTCAGCACCTCCTTCAAGGGGTCGTCCAGCATCTGGTGGGTGTTGAGCCCCAGCATGTCAAGCGTGCGCCGCTCACCGTAGTAACGCATGGCCCCCGCGTCCTTGACAGCCACCAGCGCATCGGGGTCCGTATTCTCCCTGATCCACTTGCCCATGGTCACGTGTATCTCGTACACGTTCATGCAGTTCCAGGCAAGCATCTCACGCCAGTGCGAGAGGCTCCCGGGCAGGGGCCAGAGCGAGGACACGAAAATGACAGAGGCGAGCACGGCCATGGACGCGCTCCCGGGGCCCGACCTTTCTCTTAGTCTGTAATAAGCGTGCTCCAGAAGGACATATGCCCCCCCCGCCCACAAGATCACCAGGAAAGGTATGCAGGACTGTATGTAGCGGTGGAAGGTGAAGGCCCAGAAAGCGGTGAAGTCCGGCCGGGTGCTGGCCACCCCCACTATGTAGAGCCAGGGGAAAAGAATGGCGGGCACGGCCCGGAACCCGAACCTCTTCCACATGAAAAAGGCCCCGGCAAGGTAGAATAAAAAACCCCCGAAAAGCGCGAAGAAGGGGATACGAAAAACCATGTGGGCGATGATCCTCCCGGCCTCCAAAAGGTCCAGGAAAAGCTCGCCCTTTGCATGGAAGGTGTTGGGAAGCACACTGCCGCTCACGAAGTAGTTGTACGCGCCCCACAGCCCGCACATAGCGGCCACCGGGATAACAAGCCCGGATACGCGCCTCGCCTTGCCCGACCCGGCAACGGAGCACAAAAGGCACAGGCCCACGAACACGAAGTTCTCCAGGCGGGAAAGAACAGCCACGCCCAGGAACAGCCCGCAAAGCAGGGCCCGATCTTTTTTCAAAAAGAAAAGCGCCGAAAAAACAAGCGCCGCCGAGCTCAGCAGTATCTCCATGCCGGCAAACCTGCTGAAGGCGAGCGAGGGCTCGAAAAGAAGAGCAGCTCCGGAGACAAGGCCGGCGCCAAAGCTCTTGAAAGCCTCCCTTGCAAACAGGAAGCAGGCGAGTGCGAGCAGCAGGGCCATAATGTTATTTAGAAGGTGTACCGCGATGACGGTTGAAAAGCCCAGGATGCGGGAGACCAGCACGAATGGCGACTCGGTCACCACCCAGACGATGCTGCTCATGCCGGCCTCGGAAACCCCGGGATTGTACTCGAACCTGCACCTCTGGGACAGGCTCCTCGCGTACACCAGGTGGATGTAGCTGTCATCCAGGGGGAATGCCTTCAGCACCGGGTGCGAACCGTACACCCTGCCGCCGCCCGCGTAGAGGCTGGTGAGCACGAGAAGCGCGGAGTAAAAAGCCACTACGCCGATCAGCCGGCCGCAGGGCAGGTGAGTTGAACTTCCGCCCTCAACCGATTCCGGCTTTTCGCCGTCTTTATCACTCAGAAACATTTCTGCCAGTCCGGGGATCATAACCAGGCGGTCCCACTACGATTATAGTCCCGGCAAAGCCGGCATGGAAACAAGCGCACATGGAAACAAGCGCCTTGACCGGGCAGTTACGGTTGTATAAACTAAAAAGTAGGAGCAGGGACAGGACAAGGCGAAGACATGTTAATAAAGTGCCCAAAGTGCAAAAAGCAATACAACGTGGACGGCTCGAAGATAACGGACCGGGGCGTCAAGATCACCTGTCCCTCCTGCAAGCACCAGTTCATCGCCCGCAAGAGGAGCGATGAAACAGCAAAGGCTGCACCCCAGCCTGAAAAGCAGCAAAAAAAAGAGGCGCCAAAGCGCAAGTCACCCCCTTGCGAGGTCTGCGGCGAGCCCAGCACGCACGTGTTCAAGGGGCCGCCTCCAAGGCCCCTGTGCGAGTTCCATTACAAGGTGGAGACGGAGAAATCCTCCAGGTTCTTCCAGCAGGCCGAGCCTGAACCGGAGTTTTTGCAGGAAACACCGTCATCGGACCCGGGAACCACCGAGCCCGCGGCCAAGTATGACCCCGGCGCCACCAAAGCAGCCCCGCAGCCTCCCGCCAAGGAAACGCAGCCCGACCCGGACCAGACAAAGCCGCCAGTACAAGACAAAGACGAGTCCACGCTGCCATCAAACGTGTCAGAGCCCAGCTTCGAGAGCTTTGACGACGAGTTCGAGTTCTTCGACTCGGACAGGACACCGCCTCCAAAACAAAAAGAGCCGCCCGCTCCGACTCCGCCTGCCCCGGAGCCCCCACCGGAGCAGGAGGGCAAGGCCGAGCCGGAAGACTCGGGCCAGGCCGACTTTGTAATGGACGACCACGAGTTCATGCAGCCCGGCGCCGGACTGGTGGAAGCGCATGAGCAAGCAGGTGATGAGGCCGCGCCGGATACAACAGGTGATGAGCTGGAAACCACCATACCCCCGGCCGGGGAGCAGACCCTGGAAACAGAGCAGACTCCGGGGCCCGAAAAGACACAGGCCCAGGAACCCGGGCAACCGCCCGAGCCCGCGTGGGAGGACTTCGGGGACGAAGGATCATTCCAGGAAGAGGTGCCCAAGGAAAATATCGAGCAGGCTCCTGAACCCGATCCTTTCAAGCCCGAGCCTGCGGACGTCAATCCGGAACAGCATCCGACCCCTCCCGAGCAGGAATCTTACGAGTTCAAGGCCGAACAGTCGCCGGACCCCTTTGCCGCGGACGGCATATCCACTGATGACAGCGGACCCGCGGACATGCGCGGACAGGGTATGCCCGGCGAGGACGGCTTTAACCTGGACGGGTCGCCCGCACAGCAGTATCAACCCGCAAGGGAGGAGCCCGAGGACACCTTTGAATGGGAAAGCCCGTCGCAGGAGCGCACAGGCGACGGGCTGGACGCAGAGACGGGTGTCGGGCCTGAGCCCGCGCCTGCAAAGGAGCCCGCACCACCGAAGGTCCCCAAAAAGCAGCCCGCGCCTTCAGGACCAAGGCCCTTGAACCCCAGGGGCATGGTGTCGGCTATGCTGGCTTTAGCTGTGCTGCTTACCGCGTTTGCCGCTTCCGCGTACCTTTCCCTTTTCGGCGTTCCAGATATGGGACCAACAGAGGAACATGCTGAGTTCAAGGTGCCGGCATGGGAGGGAAGGCTGACCATGGGCTCGGACGAAGGGGCCTCCGCCAGGAGCGTGCAGCCTTTGCCGCAGCTCCCGGGAGACGCGGTCCCGGAAAAGGCCGAGATCGTGGCCGAGGCCCAGCATAAGGCCGGCCGGGCAGAGAAGCTCATGCTCGAAGACAAGAAAGCGTCCCATGAAAAAGCAGAGGGCTTGATCGAGCAGGCCATAAAGCTCGACCCTGAAAACCCCGCCTTCCACGCTCTCAGGATAAACATCCTGGCCTTTGCCGACTCCGTGGGCGCTCAAGGGTCCATGCAGGCGTCGAACAGGGCGGAGGCCTCGCTGGCGCATCTGGGAGAAGGGCTCAAGAGCGCGCCCGCGATGCTGCGGGCCAAGGCGCACGTGTTCCTCGCAGGAAACAAGACCGCGGCCGCGAGGTCGCTATTGGACCAGTACCTGGACCAGTACCCCCGCGACGGGATAGCCCTGTACCTAAAAGGCCTCACCTACCTTTACCAGCCCGGCCCTGATTACGAGAAGGCCGTAAGCTATATTGAAGAGGCCCTGAATTACGAGCCCGGGATGGTGAGGGCCCACTGGGACCTTGCAGGCGCATACAGGAAAATCGGCAGGTACGAGGACGCAATAGACGCTTACAACCAGGTGCTCATGCGCTCCCCCGATAGACAGGGCACGGCCGAGGCCATGGAGGACACTTTGCGCGAGCAGAGCCGGGGAGCGTCCGCGGACAGCCGGGACCCCGGGAACCGGGGTGAGACCACCATCATCCCCATACCGAAAAAGGAGGGTCCCAAGGGCCTTGCGGCCACTGGCAGCGATATATCGGACAACGTTCTCCGGGTCATAAACCACGTCTATCCTGAGATAAGCAAGCTCGAGTTTTCAAAAGAGCCCGAGGCTCCAAGGGTGTTTGAAAGGGAGAGACCCCGCCCGCCCGAGGAGGCGCCCGAGTGAGGCTTTGCAGCGGGGCCCCTTGTCCGGGTGTGCGCAAGATAAGCGAGTGCCTTCCAAGCTTTTCTTTCTGCGGCGGACGGCGCTTTTTTTAAGTCCGTGTTCTTTAATGTCAACTGAAAAGACGAGAGCCCGTTTTTATACTTTTTCCATTGTTACATTGCTCTTTTTCTTGTCTCTCGTTGCTGTAATCCACATCTGGCTGGTGGACCCGGACCTTTACTTCTCTTACTATCCCGACCAGGCTGTCTATATTGTCCATGCCCTGTCATTCAGCCAGGGAGAAGGCTATACAACCATCTCATATGATCCTCCCCGGGCCCTTACCACCATGAAGCCTTTCATGTTTTCCTGGCTGCTCTCATGGGTCATCCGGCTTTTCGGGCTGCATATTCCCGTTATGAAACTGATGACGCTGCTCATTTATTTCCTGGGTCTTACGTGCTACGTGGACCTTGTGAGGATCAGGGGCGAGGCCCTTTACGGCCTTCTGGCGGCCGTGCTTGCTTTGAGCTCTCCTTTATCCCTGGCCCATTCGCAGCTTCTGCTCTCGGATCTCACTTATACCGGGTTTAGCCTTGCAGCACTGTGGGCCTCCGGGAGGGCGAACTACAGCAGAACCCCTTTAAGGTGGTGGACCGCGGCGCTTATTTTCTGTCTCTCGGCTTTTTATACACGGACCATAGGGGTCTCTCTGGTAGCAGCTTTTATAGCGGCCGCCCTGATATTCCCTCCCCCGCGCCTTAAAGGTTTCCATAAAAAAGTATTCAGATTGACTGTTACAGTAATTCTTGTCCTCGGCACGGCCGCCTGGTGGGGCTATTGTCTGTCAGCAGGCGGATGGTCCGGTCTCAATCAATTTCACGAGTTCCTCGGAAGCAAGGGACAAGCCCTCGATTACGGAAATATGATATCCCCTTTTGGCGTCATAGCCAGATCATTTGATAATCTTCTGGTCTACGAAAGCATTCTGGGGCAACTGTTTATCCCTTTCACCGGCTCCGGCTTCATGCACGTGCTCATGGGCGCGGCCGTTTTATTGCTTTGCATAACCGGCCTTATAAGACTCCTTTTCAAATACCGCTCCGCACATGAGATATACATCATTTTCTACACTGCTGTGCTTGTATTCTGGGACTTCCCTGAAATGCGCTACCTCCTGCCCGTTTACACCTTGCTTTCATATGCCATGTTTTGTGGCCTTTCCGCTGTCAGCAGGCTGGTCGGTAACAGGCGAAAAAGACTGCTTCCCCTCGGGGCTGCCATATTGATCCTGGGAATTCATTTATACCTGGACCTCCCCCGCCTTGATTCATCCAGTCCAGATTCGGAGGGTGCAATGCAGAGGCACTTTAACGTGCTCCCTCTTAACTCGCCTCCATGGCTCACGGATTTCAGGCCCCATCCCTCCATAGAAATAAACGAGCACCTTGGCATGCTTCCCCTGAATGAAGCCGCGAGGAACATGATACTGTTGGACCTCTGGATTCGCGACAATGTATCCGGCGACGCCCTCTTTTTCGTCAATTACAGCCCTGAGTTTTTTCTCGTCACCGGCAACCGCTCTCTTTACGTTGAAACAAGAGAAGGCCGAGACCCCGTCGAGCTTTTCATGAAGCACGGTGTTGACTACGTGGTGGTCGCGGAAATCCATCCCCTCCATTCAAGGTTCGTTTTTGAAGGCATACACCTCGCGCCGGAGCTTTTCCAGGAGGTGGCGCGTATCAAGGGAACGAATACGGCTGTATACAGCTTCATGCACAAGGAGGGATGATCCGGTCTTGGCTTTCCAGGGCCGGGACACGCTTGCCTCACGGGCGGGTCTGCCCCCGCTGCTGCCGCCGGACTCCATAACTGCTTCTATGATCATGGTAAGAGGTCCATGATCGCGGATCTGCAGGCCGAGCTTTTGATGTCACTCAAACGCTTGTTGTAAGCCATGCACTATATACTGAATACAGATACCGGGTCGTCACTCTTCCTTATATCAGTGAACTGAGAACTGAAAACTGACGACTTTTAGCCCTATATACTTTTTGCCGTGGCGTGGTTGCGCAAAAAGCAGCTCTCCCTCGTTTACGACTTCGCCAGCGCTTCGTCGCACAAGCATCGCTCCTTTTGATTTGACAGCCCTGAAATAGTGTGATAAAAAAGTGCATGTTTCTTTATGGGCTGGCGGGTCATGGTCCCGTGCGGTCCGGGCCTAGAAGTAGCCGACGATGTCCCCGAAAAAAAAGCCCGGCACCAGGCGCAAGCGCTACATGGAAATCCTGGAGTACAGCTACGTGGGCATGGAGATGGGCTTTGCGGTGATGATCGGCGCGGGCATAGGCTGGTACCTGGACGCCAAGGTCTTTGACGGAAGGACGGTGCCGTGGCTAACGCTGCTCTTCCTTTTCCTGGGCATGGCCGCGGCCGGGCGCGCGTTTTACCGCACGGCGAAGAAGATGCGCCAGAGTATGAGGGAAGGGGAGGACGGGCAAGGATAGAGACACGGCCGGAACACGAGGAGCTCTTAAGGCGGATCGGGCTTTGCATCGCCCTCTACGCCGTCGCCGGCGGTGGCCTGGGGCTTTTGTTCTTCGACCTCGGGGTGATGGCCGGGGTGCTCTCCGGCGGTGTGATCATGTACTTTAACCTCCGGTGGCTCTCCTCCATTGTGAGGGGATTTATCGGGGGCGCCGAGGGCAAGGCCGGGTTTTACACGAAGCTCATCCTGAAGGAGCTTTTGCTCTTCGGGGGGGTGGGCGCACTTGCGGGCTTCCGGCTGGTTGACGCCTTCGGTCTCCTGGCCGGTCTTTTCAGCCTGCCGGTGAGCGTGGTGGTCATGGGCCTGGCCCCTTATACTGGCCTGCGTGAGAGGGGCCCGGGCGAAGATGGGCCCGGAGCTGAAGGGAAGTAAACCGCGGTAGGAAGGAGTTATAAGATGCCGCATGGATTCACGATCGCGACCCTGTTACTCGGTCCGGCTAAGACGGTGAACAAGCTCTTCGGCGGGCCCGTCCAGTGGACGCCCCTGTTCCACGCTTTTCTTTCAACCCTGCTGTTGCTGCTGCTGGTGTTGCTGGTGCGCTCGAGAGTGATGCGCAAGGGCGACGACGTGCTCCCGGACGAGGGCCCCACCCTGCAGAACGTTGCCGAGGGCCTGATGCAGTTCATGATGCGCCTTATGGAGGACATCCTCGGTCCCGATTACCGCAAGTACGTGCCCATCGTGCTGGGGCTCTGGTTCTACATTTTGTTCGCCAACATGTTCGGGCTGCTGCCGTACTTCGCGCCGGCCACGGACAAGTGGAGCGTGACCATCTCCATGGCCATCGTGGTCTTCGTGCTCACCCACGTGTACGGGGTGCAGGCACACGGCCTGGGCTACTTCAAGCACTTCGTAAGCCCGGTGTGGCCTCCCAACATACTCTTTATCATCATGGCCCCCATCTACTTCGTGATCGAGACCATCGGGCACTTCGCCAGGATACTCTCTCTCAGCATCCGGCTGATGGCCAACATGACCGCGGACCATACCGTGGTCACCATATTCCTCATGCTGCTGGCGCCCTTGGTGCCGGCCTTCTTCACCGGGCTGGGAATAATCGTGTGCTTCTTGCAGGCGTTCATCTTCGCCATCCTGGCAACCATATACTTCTCATTGGCTGTGAGCCACGAGGAGGGAGAGGAGCATTAGATAGTTTAGCGTTGGGGGCTGGCTCCAGCCCCGGCAAAAAATATAAAGAGCATCAGGGTAAGGGTAAAGGGTAACCCACATAGCTCTGCTATGTGGGCGGAAAAAAAACAAAGGAAAGGAGTAGAGGAAGATGACGAGGAAAATTTTCGTGGCGTTCGCAGTACTGGCGCTCTCGGTCCTGGTGTGCGACCAGGCCATGGCCGCGACCGAAGGCGGCGTGGGCAGGTTCATGGACTTCGCACTGGGTCTGGCCGGCCTGGGGATGGGCATCGCCACCTTTGGAGGCGCCATCGCCCAGGGGCGGCTGGGTTCGGCAACACTCGAGGGCATAGCAAGGAACCCGGGCGCTTCCGACCGGATGTTCGTCCCCATGGTCCTGGGACTGGTTCTTATCGAGTCCCTGGTCATTTACTCGCTGGTGGTGGAGATCCTGATCGTTGTAAAATGGTCTCCGTGATCGGCGGACACTGAAAAGCAAAAAAGGCTCTCCAGGCGGGGGCCTTTTTTAATGGTGCGCCATTTTGATTTTGATTTGCATGGGCAGGTGGGTTAATAATATGGAAACGCGCGTGAAAGCTCGGAAGCCTTGATAAACGGAGGCCTATGTGCAAGCGCTCGACGCCATAGTGCTCGCGGGGGAGAGGGAGGGCTCCATCCCGGTAATGGGGATGAACAAGGCCTTCCTCCCCTTCAGGGACGAGCCCGGTTTTGAGTTCCTCTACTAATGCTTCCGGGAGAAGATCGTGCGGCACGCCAACTGCTTCTGCTTCCGGCCGCTCCGGCTCGCCCACGTGATGAAGAGGTACATCCCGGTGATCTACCGGCTCCGTTACCAGAGCCGCTTGCGCAACGTGGCCGGGGCGATCGTGGAGATGGCCTTCTTGAGCCTGCGGCCGGGCACGGTGTGGCTCTTCTTCGTGCTGGAGGCCTCGGCCCACTCGCACAAGCGGGGCTGGACCGGGTTGTGCGACCTTCTGCGCAAAGGGCTCCCCCTCCAGTGGGCGGAGCGCCACATATCAAAGGTATTTAGAACCAGGCTGGCCGTGCACGAGACCGCGGGCCCGGGCCTTGCCCTGGACGTTGACGACGAGAGGGCCTATCAAACCTTCCTTGCCATGATGGACAAGTGGGAGCGCGTCCAGGCGGAGCAGCTCGATGCGGCCGGCAACAAGCAGGTTGCCTCCTGACCAGCGCGGCCGGGCTTTACCCGTGGTAGTCGTGGGTGCCTTTTATCACCTTGATCCCGGTCTTGTTCTCTATCATCGAGGCCATGTCGTCAGGGGTGGTGTAAGGGCATGCCGGCATGGAGTTCACCAGGCACGAGGACAGGTGTATGGCCTCGGGGCTAATCTCGGAAAGCCTGGCGGCCATGCCCAGGTTGGGCATCAGGGTCTTGCCCGGGCACTCGCACTTTACGAACGCCACCACCTGGCAGGGCTCGTCAAAGCTGCCCTCGCCAAGGGCCGCGGCCTTGAGGCAGCGCCACTCCCCGGGACACCCGTAGCCGCTGTTCATGTAAGCGCCGCAACCGATTACTGCAACCTTTTTCATACTGCACCTCCTGTTTTTTTAACACTTCTAAAAGTCATTATACCAGCGCGCGCGTCCCGCTCAAAAATCCTTCACGGCAGACGCAGCCGTATGCCCACCACCTCGGGACGACAAAGGAAGCGGATGCGGGGCGCCCCCCCTCCCTCCATGCCGATCCCTGAGCTCACCACCATGTGGGTGTCCCCCAGCTTGTACTTACCGTGGAAGTACTTCCTCCCGTACCTGGAGGCTGTGTACATGGGCCCGAAGAAGGGAAGCCTGATCTGACCGCCGTGAGTGTGGCCGGCAACGTAAAGGCTCACACCCGCCTCGGCAGCTTCATCCACCATGTCAGGCGAGTGGTGCAAAAGCACCGAGGGACTGCCGTCCGCGCCCTGCATGAGCCTGGCAAGGCTCTCCCCCCGGCGCCGCAGCTTGCCCTCGCAAGGGATGCCCATGAAAAAAAGCTCGTGACCGCGCACCCGGGCGGCCATGCCGCTATTGTCGAGCAGCACCGCAGGAGTGTTATTGAGGATGCTCTTAACCCAGGCCCGGTCGTCAACCTCGGGCGTGCCCCGGGACACGTACACCGGCGCCAGCCTGCAAAGCTCGCGCACCACCTCCCTGCACTGCTCCGCGGTCACACGGTCGTGCACGTACGACAGGTTTGTGAGGTCACCCGGCCAGAGCACCAGGTCCGGGCCGAAGACCCGGGCCAGCTCCAGCACCCTGGACTCCCTCTTGCCGGCCCGGTCAATATGAAGGTCGCTCAAGACCAGCACCCGGATCTCACCGCCGTGGCCCAGCTCGACGCTCTCCTCCCGCAGGTCCACCCTGAAGGGCTCGATGATTGAACCGTATACCATGCAGCCCAGGAGAACAAGCTGCACCATCACGTGAAGACCCAGCATCCAGGGCAGAGACAAAGGAAGGAGTGGAGGGACAACCGAGGCCAGGACGTGGGTCAGACCGAAGAGGAAAAAGGGGCCGCCGAACGGGCTGGGCGAGACGCCAAGGCGCCTGCTGCGAAAGAGGAGATAAGCCTCGGCTGAAAGGCAAGAGGCCGGGATGGCAAAGGCCCACCCCTGCCAGCCCGGCCATATCATCACCACTCCCAAGAGCGCTGTCCCGAACAAGCCCATCATGAGCCAGGCGGGCACGAGCTCCATCAAATCCAGCAGCACTATGAAGTTGTGGAAGAGCCTGCCCTTCAGGAAAAAAAGCCTGGCCGAGGGGAACGCCTTCATCACCATGTACAAGTGTAAATGATTTTTCCGGGGTATTAAACGCCCCGTGCGGACATACGACAAAGATTATGAAACGGTCCTTGAACTGCACCTCTTGAAGAGGGTGTGATTCATAGAATCCTCCAAGCGCTTCTTTGGAATAAGATCCTCCAGGCCCAGGAATGGCAGAGGATGCTCAATTTTGGAGAAGCCGGGAATCGGTCGAGATAGCCACCCTGTCCAGTTTTCCAAGCAACTCTTCCCAATTCGCCCTAAACCAGGAAAATGTGGATGTACTGAAGGAATCTGTCGGTTGCCGCCCTTTTTTTGGTAAGAGTGGACGTCAGATATATTGATTTTTTCTTTTTGTATATGGAAAGATTTTCATATATATTAATCGTTTGTGCTTGATGCCGGCTGCAAGTTCACGGAGCCGGTGAAATCCAGGGGCAGAAAAAGGATTTGCGCTTTTGCGCAGGCAACCCCGTGTGAAAAGAGGACTGCCATGTCGGGAAACAGGAAGATAAACAAAGTATTGGTGGCCAACCGCGGCGAGATAGCCGTGCGTATCTGCCGGGCCATCCAGGAGGAGGGTCTTAAGGCGGTTGCGGTTTACGAGGCTCCGGACCAGTATTCCAGGCATCTTCATACGGCTGACGAGGCCATCTGGATAGGCCCCGGCCCCAGAAAGGACTACCTGGACATCGACCGGATCATCTGGGCGGCCAAGCGCACGGGGTGCGAGGCTCTTCACCCGGGTTACGGCTTCCTGGCCGAAAACCCCGAGCTTGCCAGCGCCTGCGAAGAGGAGGGCCTTATATTCATCGGTCCGTCTTCTGGGGCTGTAAAGAACCTGGGCGACAAGACCATCGCCCGCAAGCTTGCAATAGAATCGGGGACTCCGGTGATCCCCGGCAGCGGCATACTGGCTGAGGGTAAAGAGGGTCTTGAACAGGCGCTTACTTTTGCCGACCAGACGGGGTACCCGCTGATGTTGAAGGCGGTAGCAGGCGGCGGCGGCCGGGGGATCCGCAGGGTTAACACCGCGGATGAGCTGAAGGCGCAGATAGGGATCGCGGCGCGGGAGGCCAGAAGCGCTTTCGGTGACCCCAGGCTTTATCTTGAAAAGGGCCTTGTTAAGCCGCGCCACCTGGAGGTGCAGGTGCTCGGTGATCACCACGGCAGCATCATCCACCTGGGGGCCCGCAACTGCTCCATCCAGCGGCGCCATCAGAAGCTGGTCGAGATCGCACCGGGCCTTGTCAACCCTGACCTTGAAGCCCGTATTTGCCGGACTGCGCTTGACTACGCGCGTCATTGCGGGTACTCGAACGCCGGCACGGTGGAGTTTTTGCTGGACTCGGACGATAAGTTTTATTTCCTTGAAATAAACACTCGGCTCCAGGTTGAGCATACTGTGACCGAGATGATAACGGGGGTCGATATCGTGAGACGGCAGATCCGTGTGGCCGAGGGCCTCCCCCTGGACGTGGCCCAGTCGGAGATTTCGAGCCGCGGGTACGCGATCGAAATGAGGATAAACGCCGAGGACCCGCGTAACAACTTTGCGCCGGAGAGCGGGACCACGGTTTCCGTTTACAACTCGCCGGGCGGTCCCGGCATTCGGCTTGACGGGATGGTTTACCAGGGTTACCGCATCCCGGAGGAATACGATTCCTTGCTGGTGAAGCTCACGGTTTACGGGTTCACCTGGAGCGACACCATAAGCAGGCTGAGAAGAGCCCTTAACGGGTTCGTCATAGTAGGCCCCAAAACCACCATCCCCTTTTACCAGAAGCTGGTGGAGGAGCCGGAGTTTCAAAACCTCATCATAGACACAGAGTACATTGATCGTCACCCTGAACTTTTCGACTATCAGGACCGGGAGCGAGAGGAGGCCAGACTGGCCAAACTGCTGGCCGCAATCCATCACAACCGCAGGAACCCCTTTGCAATTTAAAAAGGAAGGATCCCGAACATGGATAAAAAAGACATAAAAGACAGAATAACCCCTGGAACAGAGCCAGCGGACGCCCTCGCGAGACTCCGGAAAGCAAAAGGATGCTTTATAACCAACACCGCCCGCGACCTGTCACAGTCGGACTTCAAAAACCGCATCCTGCCACACACCGACCTGTTGGTGGCGGAAGAGCGGGATGCCTCCGGGTATTTCTCCTTGGAGATAAGCGGCGGCGCCAGCGTGCATGTGGACATGCTTAGAAAGCAGATAAATCCTTTCGAGCGCCTGAGACTGCTCCGCCGGAAAATGCCTCACACCATGTTCCAGACGCTGTGTCGGGGAGTGAACCTGTTCGGCTACCGTCCCTACCCCGAGAATGTGGTCAGGCTCACGGTGCAAAAGTTCGCCCGCTACATAGACGTCTGGCGCGTTTTCGACTTTCTGAACCACGTGCCCAATATGGCGCCGGTGTTCGAGGAGGTGCAAAGAGCCGGAAGAATACTGGAGCCCGCTATATGTTTTTCAACCGGGCCCGAACACACCGACGAGTTCTACGTCGGCAAGGCGGGTGAGATTCTCGAGGTCACAGGCCCGGAGATAATACTCGGCATTAAAAACCATTCCGGTCTTGGCACGCCGGGGCGGATTTATGACCTGGTGGCCTCTTTGAAAGACGCTTTCCCGGACCTCATAATCCACTACCACGGCCATAACACCGACGGGAACGACATAGGCAGGATACTGGCGGCCGTGGAAGCAGGGGCAAAGATAGTCGACGCCTCGGACCACGCCCTCACCGGCTTTTACGGTCCGCCTCCCATACTCACGACCGTTTTCATGCTGGAGGAGAAGGGAATAACGGTCGAGAACATCGACACCGATGCGGTAATTCAAACCAGTTCCGAGCTCAGGAAGGTCAGGGCCAGCTACAAGGCCTTCGAATCGCAGTTCAAAGGCTTCGACCCCGCGGTCCACATCCACAAGCTGCCGGGCGGCGCCATGGGATCCAGCTTCGAGCAGGCGGTGAAGGGAGAATTCCTGGACAAGATGCCGGACATCCTCATGAAGGAACTCCCCAAGGTGCACGTGGAACTGGGAAACTTCTGGTCCGTAACCCCGGGCTCGCAGATACTCTGGACCACCGCGGTGACCCACGTGCTTTCGGGGCAAAGATACGTTAACGCATCCGAGGACTTGAAAAGGCTTTTGCTGGAGCGCTATGGGCCATTTCCCTTCAGACGACCTTCCGATGAAATCTATGAAGCCGTGTTCGGACCCGAGTGGGAAAAGATAGTCGCCGAACAGCGCGGCCATGAAGCCATCGAACCCATCGACCTGGACGCGGAGAGGGAAAAGCTCGAAGACGCCATCGGGCGCCCGTCCGATGAAGAGGAACTCACTCTTTATCTCCAGCATCCGCGTGACGCCGTGGATTTTTTGAACTTCGAGGAAGAGTACGGAAAGTCGTACGTGCTCGGGCCTGAAATATGGTTCAGGGAAGGCGGATTCGGACAGGATGAGCACATAACTTTCCAGGACCATAAAGGCAAATACCACCAGGTGTCAGTTGGACCGTCGATAGACACCTCCGACGGCGGAGTCCTCACATACATGTTGGTAAACCATCACCCCGAGCCATACATACACCGCCCCGAGGGAAGACGGGAAGAGGAACAAAAAGGCCGGAAGAACCTCAGCGCGGAGGAGATAGCGAGCCTTGCCGAGATGGGAGAGGTGCACGCTTCACTCGGCGGAGTGGTGGTGGAAGTGAACGTGAAAGAAGGAGACAAGGTCTCGGAGGGGGACCAGCTTCTGGTGCTGGAGGCAATGAAAATGCTGAATACGGTTAGCAGCGCCATTGACGGCGTGGTCCGCAAGGTCTCGGTGCAGGAGGGCTCACAGGTCGAGCAGGGAGACCTGCTCGTAGACATAAGGCCCAGAAGGTCTAAAGATGACAAGGAGTGAGCCTTTGCTGGACCACTCCAAGGCTTTTGGCTTGAGGATTGTCCGCCTGCCGAAGCACTTGGCCCTGCGGTCTAGCCCTCAAGAATATCACCGGGCCTTTTGACACCGGGACACCATGGGATATGCTTTCAATGGGAGGAAAGTGAATGGCAAAGCCGAAAGCACTGGTGCTCACCGGCTACGGCATAAACTGTGACCGCGAGACCCGCCACGCCTTCGAGCTCGCCGGCGCGGAGGCCGAGCGCGTGCACGTGAACGACCTGGTAAGCGGGGGCAGGAAGCTCGCGGACTTTCAGATTTTGGCCTTCCCCGGGGGGTTCAGCTACGGTGACGACGTGGCCTCGGGCAAGGTCCTGGCAACAAAGAGCAAGGTCAACCTGGGAGAGGACATACAGCGCTTCATTGAGGACGGAAAGCTCATCATCGGAATATGCAACGGCTTCCAGGTCATGGCCAAGTATGGACTGCTGGCCGACCCGGATGGGGATTACCGCTCGCAGCGGGCCACGGTGACCTTCAACGACAAGGGCCGCTTCGAGGACAGGTGGGTGCACCTTGTCGCGGCTTCGCAAAAGTGCGTGTGGACCGAGGGGGTGGAGAGGATCACACTGCCGGTGGCACACGGCGAGGGCAAGTTCTACATGCCACCTGACAGGCTCGCCGCCGTCGAGGACAACACACAGGTGGTGTTCAGGTACGCCACACCCGACTATAAGCAGGCACAGGGCGAATACCCCCATAACCCCAACGGGTCGGTGAACGACGTGGCCGGCATGTGCGACCCCACCGGAAGGGTGTTCGGGATGATGCCCCACCCCGAGAGGTTCCTCCACTTCACCAACCATCCCATGTGGACGAGTATAAGGGAGCGGAAAAAGAGGAAAGGTGAGCCGCTGCCCGAGCACGGCGCCGGGCTCAGGATCTTCAAGAACGGGGTGTCCTACTTCCAGTAAAAGGCAGGCGGCTAGTTATGTACTGATTGGATTTGCTCCCTTGATAATGCATCCCCGCGATGGTATTATTCTAGTAAAGATCATGAATATGGACATTGAGACGAAGGAACTGATCGAAGCGAGGCGCGAGGAGCTTGTCCGCATATGCGGGAGGCGCGGTGTTGTTCGACTCGAGCTCTTCGGCTCGGCCTCAACAGGCGAGTCCGGCCCCGGATCCGACCTGGACTTCCTGGTGGAGTTCAAGGAGCTTCCTTTCGGACAGATGGCCGACGCATTCTTCGGTCTCCAGGAAGACCTGGAAAACCTGTTCGGACGAAGGGTGGACCTGGTGGAGGAGAAGGCCGTGACCAATCCCTTTTTCCTGCGCAGTATCGAGGGATCAAGGGAACTGTTGTATGCGGCTTGAACTGCTCAAACTGTTCTACGACGTGGAGCGGGCATGCTCTTTGATACTGGAATTCACTAATGGAAAAAGCCTTGATAACTACAACCAGGACGCTCTTTTGCGCTCTGGCGTTGAGAGACAATTCGAGATCATAGGAGAGGCCCTTAACAACGCCTTGAGAATGGAACCCGCATTAGCCGATATGATCACGGACTTAAAGAAGATCATCGCCTTCCGGAACATTATCATCCACGGCTACGCTGCAATAGACAACGCAACGGTATGGGAGATCCTAAAGCTTAATCTTCCCCTGCTCCACCAGGAGGTCAAGGAGGTTCTTTCCAGTGAGGAGAGCCGCTACTGATCAAAGCAAGGTCATGAAGAAGTAATAGTCCAGCGAATTGCAGCGCCCGCATAGCATGTGTGGGCTATTGGTTATCGAGGAAAAAGCGGGGAGAAAATACGATGATTGAATCCAAAAGATTCTCGCGCCCGATTGCGGCGCTCGCTCTCCTGCTCTCTCTGTCAGCCGCTCCCGCGTCTTCTCAAGGGCCGGAAGAAAATGAAGTCAAAGACGAACAGCCCGCCGCGGCCGCGGAGTACAACGTCAACAAGGTGGTGGAGCGCATGGTGGAGATCATGCGCGCTGACACCAACTACGCGGAGATGAAGATGACCATATACAACCCGGCATGGCCGTCTCCCCGCGAGATCGAGTTCAAGTCCTGGGACCACAGGGAGAACGACGACACCTTTATCCGTATAACCGCGCCCCCCCGGGAGCGGGGCAAGGCCTTCCTCAAGAAGGGCAACGTGTTCAAGGTCTACATACCCACCAGGCGCGAGAACAAGCCCATCACCATCCCGCCGTCGCTCATGCTGCAGTCGTGGATGGGCTCGGACTTCACCTACGACGACCTGGCCAAGCAGTCCAGCATGATCGAGGACTACGACAAGTTCCTGGAAGGCGTGGAGAAAAGGGAAGGACCTTCCCTGCTGAGGATACGGCTCGAGCCCAGGGAGGACGCCGCGGTGGTCTGGGGCAAGGTGATGGTGTGGGCCAGGGCCAGGGACTACATACCCGTGCGTTACCTCTACTACGACGACCGGGGGGAGAAGGCCCGGGACATGACACTTTCAAACATAGAGAAGGTGGACTCCAGGAAGGTCCCCTTGAGGTGGGAGATGAGGAACCTGGAGCCCGGCAAGGAGGGACACCGCACCGCGCTCGTGATCCAGGAGATAGAGTTCAACGTGGAAATAGGTCCCTCGGTGTTCACCGAGAAGAACCTTACAAGGCGCGACTGGGAGTGAGCCTCCTCTCGAACAGCGCGAACCTGTCGCCCTCGGGGTGCTCCCAGGTCCTTACAAGCTCGTACCTGGAGCGGAACCAGGGCATCTTCATAAGCTCAGAAAGGTGCAGGTACTCGATGTTCGAGGCGATGAAATCGGGCCGGCGCTTCCTGATGACCTCCATGCTCCAGGCGGGGGAGCCGAACCACTGCTCCTTCCAGCCGTAGCCGGGATGGGAGGCTTTGAGACGCTCCCAGTCCCGCTTCCTGATCTCGTACACCCCGGGCGAGTTGATCCCGGCGCTGTCTATGATCTCCATGTCCAGAAGCTCGAAGCCCAGCACCCCGACCTCCCCGGCGAAGACAGAGACCTTGCCCGCGCGCTCCGGGGCCCGCTTTGCGATCTCCTTTGCCATCTCTTTTAGTATCACCTCCTTGGCCACGTAGCGCTCCGCTCTGGCCGAGTCCGCAAACCAACGCCAGGACGCCGCCACCTGCAACAGCACCACCGCCAGAGGCACCAGTACAAGCGACTTGACTGCAACACGTGAGCGGGAAAAGGACAACCTCTCACCCAGCCATTCGCCCGAGGCGAAGGTCCCCAAAACCGAAACGTATAAGAAGCAGGGCAGGGCAGGGGTCTTGTACCAGAAGAACGGCCCGACCTGTGTGAGGCTGAGCCCGAGGATGAACACCGGAGGGAACAAGGATAGTGCCAGGCCGCGCCGCCACCTCTTTACAACGAAGACGAGACCGGCCACGAAAAACGCGGAAAATAAAGCCATGAGCAGCGGATCCCTCATGGAGAAGAACCACGAGCCGTAATTCATGAGCGCCTTGTACCAAGGGAAGAAGTGCACCAGTCGCTTGGCTGCGAGAGACTGAGGCAGGGGCGAGCCCAGGGCGATAAAAGAGAAGACCAGCCAGGGGACCAGCACAAAAGACCCCGCGAGAGCGAAGTGCAATGCCCCCTTTCGGTCCCTCCCCATACTGGTTATGAATATGAGCAGCCCCAGCACCGCGGCGTCAGGACGCACAAGCACCAGGAGACCGCATGTGATCCCGGAAAGCGCGGCCCTGCCCCGCAGGTCGAGCAAAAGGGCCAGGACCGCGAGCGCGCCGGCAAGCGTGCTCTCCATGCCGATCTTCGAGCCGAGCCACCAGTGGGGGAACAGGCAAAGGCAGACGCCCGCAACCAGGCCGGTCCCCGGCCTCCCTGCCGCAACCCCCATCCGCCATAAAAGCACAGGCGCGGCCGCCGCGGACAGCACCCCGATAAAGAGCGCCAGGCCCGGCACCGGTGCGCCCATGAGCTCGCCCCCCGCGAGCAAGAGGCAGTAAAGAGGCGCGGTGGTGCCCAGCACCGGCTCCGAGTTGTACACGAAACCCTGCCCCGCGGCCAGGTTAGCTGCATACCGGAAAGTTATATAGGCGTCGTCAATGAACAGCGGGCCGCGGAAAAATCCCGCGGCCAGGGGGACGCCCGCTAGCAGCACCGCCCAGGCCGGGTGCGAAAAGTCAACGCGCTGTTCCCTATCTACCATCCTCGAAAAACCGCAGAGGAATTGTAGCACCATATACCGCGAGCGTAAAAAAGTGATTATGGACGCTACGACGCTACGGCGCAATGATTATTGTTCTTGATTCAGTGGAACGGAGACGGTTGTTGGAAACAAGAGAGCTTCAAAGAAAACCAATAAAAAAAATTAACGTAGCGCCGTGGCGCCGTTGCGTCAAAAGCGAAACGTCAAAAGCGAAAGTTTTGCTCCCCGACTACATAAAGATTATTATTTCTACTGGAGAGGCGGGTTTTGAAAGCGACCACAAAAGACCGCGGCACCAGGGTGATAAACCTTGGCGGCGTGCTTATCGGGGGCGACAACCCGGTGGTGGTGCAGTCCATGACCAACACCGAAACACTGGACGCGGCATCAACCGTTCGGCAGATAAAGAAGCTCGCAAAAGCCGGGTGCGAGATCGTGCGAGTGGCCGTGCCTGACAAGGAGTCCGCGGCCGCACTCGCAGAGATCGTGTCCAGCTCGCCCGTGCCGGTGGTGGCTGACATACATTTCCAGGCGGACCTTGCCATGAGGTCTTTGGACGCTGGAGTGCACGGGCTCAGGCTGAACCCCGGGAACATAAGGAGGCGCGACGCGGTGGAAAGGGTGGTCCGGGCCGCGAAGGACGCGGACGCGCCCCTCCGGGTGGGCGTGAACGCGGGCTCGGTGCCGCGCGACCTCTTGAGGAAGTACAGCGGCCCCACGCCGCAGGCCCTGGTGGAATCGGCCATGGAACACGTCGCCATACTGGAAGATATGGGGTTTACGGACGTCAAGGTGTCCCTCAAGGCATCGGACGTCCTCACCACGGTGGAGGCATACCGGCTCATGCGCCGGACCAGGGACTACCCGCTGCACCTGGGCGTCACCGAGGCCGGCGCCCTGTTCACCGGTCTTGTCAAGTCGGCCGCGGGCATGGGCATACTCCTCTCCGAGGGCATCGGTGACACCGTACGGGTGTCACTGGCCGCGGACCCCGTGGAGGAGGTGAGGGCAGGATTTGCCATACTGAAGGCTATGGGGCTCTCCACGCGCGGGGTGGAGGTGATCGCATGCCCCACCTGCGCCCGCACCATGCTGGACGTGCAAAAGACCGCGTCCGCGATGGAGAGAAGGCTCCGGGACATTGCTTCCCCCCTGCGCATAGCAATCATGGGGTGCGGCGTGAACGGCCCCGGCGAGGCCCGGCACTCGGACCTGGGCTGCGTGGGCACAACAAAGGGCGTGCAGGTGTACGTGAAGGGAGAGCGCGCCGGCACGGTGGAGGAAAAGGAGCTCGTGTCCTGGATGGTGAAGACAGCGCGCGAGCTGGCCCGACAGGAGCACACATCGTGAAGTCTGGCCCCTCAAAACTCAAACCTGAACAAGGGGAGCGCTAATGTCATGGGCAATACTTAACGCACAGATGGTTGACGTTGAAAAGGCGTGCATAAGCGCGGACGACCGCGGCCTGCTCATGGGCGACGGGATCTTCGAGACCCTGCGGGCCTACCGGGGCGAGCCCTTCAGGATGGGCGACCACCTGGAGCGGCTCTTCCGCTCCTGCTCCGAGTTCAACTTGAAGCCGCCCTGGACCCAGGCCGAGATCGGCCGCATGGTCCTGGATCTCATCCGGGAGAACGAGCTCGACTCCGCCAGGGTGAGGATCACCCTCACACGGGGTCCGCACACCGGCTCCATGAGCATGCCGGTCCCGGTCTCTCCCACCCTGCTCATCACCGCGGAGGCCATACCGGAAGGCATACTGGAGGGGCGGGCCCCCGGCGTGACCCTGGCCTATGCAAAGCTCCGGTTCAGCGCAGACATGCCGCTCGCAAGACACAAGACGCTGAGCAGGATGGCCCACCTCGCCGCCCGGGCCCAGGCCGAAAGGGAGGGCGCGGACGAGGCCCTCATACTGGACGACAAGGGAAACGTGGCCACCTGCTCCACAGGCAACATATTCGCGGTCTACAACGAGCAGCTCTTCACCCCCCCGCTCACCGGCCCCATACTTCCGGGTATCACCAGAAAGGCGGTGCTGCAGATAGCACGGGAGGAGGGCGTGCCCATAAGGGAGGACTTCTTCTCTCCCATCATGCTCTCGGGGGCCAGCGAGGCCTTCCTCACAAACTCGGTGCGCGAGCTGGTCCCGGTTGAGGAGGTGGGCGGGCAGCAGATAGGCTCGGGCAGGCCCGGGCCATTTCTAAACCGGTTCCAGAGGCTCTTTCGCGAGCTGGTGGAAAGAGTCTGATTACTTGCATTGTATCTTTTTAATCCAAATCACTGTTGTCCAAAATAGATTGTATATTTCGCACAGAGGCGCAGAGGAAACAGAGAAATGAAAATAAATTTAAGGGTTTTTTTTATCTCATATAACTCTGTGTCTCTGGTGCGATAAAAATCTTTGCTTTTTCAATTTTGGTAAATAGCGCTGGACAGCTCACCGCAGTCCCCACTTCCTGCGCAGGTACCAGCCGGACACGAGCATGCCGAAGCAGAGGAGGAACACCGCTGGGTTGTCCCACAGTGGCACGTCCCTGACCCCTATCACCTGCTCTACGCTCTTTCTGCTGAACACGAGGTCGTCCGCGTCCCCGGATGCGGTTATCGCCGCACCCCCGGTGGCTTTGCTTATGCTCTCAAGCAGGCCGGGCCGGGGCCGCACGTCCTTCCACTCGATGCTGTCTTTTGCAGCCTCGAAGACCACGTGGTCAGTGCCCAAAGACCTGCCATCGATCTCTGCCCGGGCGCGCAGCCTGTAGCCGCCCTCCTTTTCCGGGACCACCTCCATCCGGTACTTGCCGATACCGAAGCGCTCGATCCCGGGCAGCTCCAGACCGCTGCCCTCGGGCTCTTGCTCCACCTTAACGCTCACGTCCGCATCGTCCGTGGGCTGGTAGCTGTGGTCCAGCACGGTGAGCACCACCTTGACCCTCTGGCCCGGCTTCACCCTGCCCGGCTCCGCTGACAGCGTGATAAGGCGCATCTCCGGGTCTCGCAGAAGCCAGCGTAGAGAGTTCTCGTAAAAGCGCTGGTAGGGCTTGTTGGACATGCCCTCTCCCACCGCCACGAAGTTCCAGTGCCAGGTGGTGTCGGTCATGATTGCCATCACCCTGCCGGCGCCGGCCTCCTGCACCGCCACTACGGGCAGCCTCTCCTCGCCGGCCCGCTCGGTGGGGTGCACCGCCAGCACCAGCGCGTCCGGCTTTGCCCGCTCCACCCGGTTGTACCCTCCCAGCTCGGGCATGTCCGACCATATGGCCGCGGCCTGGCCGCGGCCCTCCCCCACGTCCATGATGGGGTGTCGCAGTCCCTCGTCCGTGACCTGCACCTTGAACTCGTCTTGCACGTAGTTGGGCGCCGGGTCCGCGGGCTCGACCGGCAGCAGGTCGCGGAGCTTGGGGTCCATCCTCCCCTGGCCGAAGAAGGCCCGGTGTCCGCCGATCATGAGGAAGGCGCCCCCGCGCTTCTTTACGAAGCGGTTGAGTTCCGACATGTACTTTCCGTAGTTGCCGGTCATGTACCTGGAACCGCGGAAGTTCTGCCAGATCACCATGTCAAATGTGTCAAGCTCCTCGGTGAAGAGCTTGTGGGTGGGGAAGGGTATAAGCGAGACCTCTTCCTGCCGGGAGCGGTAGTCGTCCCAGTGCTCGCGCAAAATGTAGAAGCTGACCAGGTCAACAGAGGGGTCCTTTTTAAGGGACCCTCGCAGGAACCTCTCGTCCCAGGAGGGGTTGCCCACTATGTAGAGCACCCGCACCTTGTCCCGCAGCACCTTTAGAGGGAAGCGTATGAGGTTGTTCTTCCGGGTGAGCTCGCCGGCCACCGGCGGGACCTCGACCGAGAACATGAACTCGCCCACCTGCCGGGGCGTGAACCCGAGCGTGGCCTCGGCCTGCTCCTGTCCGGGGGTGAGCTTCAAGGTCTTGGTGGACAGCATCTTGTCGTCCTGCCTGAAGATCACCGGGACCTCTTTAGCGGGAGACCCCTCGGCGCGGACCTTGACCATCATCTGGAAGGGGTTGTGCACGAACCCGTAGTCGTCGTGCCGGGCCTCGATTATTGCCAGGTCAGTGACCTTTACACCGCCGCCCGAGAAGACCGTGTTCACCGGCGAGGGGTAGTTTCCCAGCAACTCCTCCATGCCGGCCTCCCGGTCCGGATCCATCCTCCTGGTGTCCGCGCCGTCCGAGATAAGTATCACCCCGGCGAGTGGCGTGCCCGGTCCGGGGTCTGCCAGCCCGGAGACCGCGGCCATTATGTCCGTGCCCTCGCCCGCGGGTCGTATCTCTTCCGGCCTCGACTCCATGCGGTGCAGCCCCGAGTCGAACCCGAAGTATGTGAGTGCGTATTCGCTCTCCAGCTCCTCGAAGAAGCGCCGGTTCCCGTCCAGGAACCCGAGCGCGGCCCGGGCCCGGCTCCTGCCCCCGCCAGCGGGCAGGGACATGCTCTCCGAGGTGTCAACGGCAACCGCCACCCGCTCCTTGATCTCGGCCACCTTGGCAAGGCGGATGGCCGGCTGCAAAAGTATTAGCACCAGCAATGCCATGGCAGCGGCCTGCAGCGCGGCCAGGAACACCCGCCGCCAGGCCGAGTGCACGTCGGACACCGAGGACCGGGTCCACAACACCAGAACAATTGCCGCGGCCAGGATCAGCACCCAGGTGAGCCTGCTTTCGAGCCCCGCCAAATGCAGGCCCCATTGGTCGAAGCCCGCGGTGTCTACGCCAAGACTGGATAGAAAATCGAGCATGCCGGATTCTAAAGCCCTTTGCGCCTCTTGGAGATGAAGGGCACGTGGATCATGTCCTGCTTGTAGTTAACGCACAGCGCGTACATGACCAGGTTGATGCCAAGGCGTATGGCCTTCTCCCGCTGCATCTCTCCCCCGGGCTTGACCGTGGCAAGCCACTGCCCGGCCCGGTCCCTGGCCCATGCGCCGCCCAGGTCGTTGGCCGAGTACACCAGGGGGGTGCGCTCGCTCAGGTTGATGCCCAGGAGATAAGGAACGTTCGCGGTGCGGCCCGCGGCCCTGGAGAGGAGGTAATAGGACTGGTTTATGGTGTGCCCCTCCGGCACCTTGGAAAGCCGCTGGCCCGGGAACATGCGCGAGATCTCTCGCTTCACCGACTTGTCAAAACCCACACCCGTGGCCGAGAGCGCGTCGTCCACCAGCATGAACCCGCCCATCTCAAGGAACAGCTTGAGCCGCTTTACCTGCTCTTCAGGCAGGGGCTCGAACTCGCGGGTGCCGGTCCAGTAGAGGAAGGGGTGATGGAAGAGCCTCGGGTCTCCGGGACCCAGGTCCACCCTGTCAGTGGACGCCTGCACGCTGGTCCTGGATACGAGTATCTGCATGAGGGACCGGGCCGCGGTGGGGTAGGGGTTCCAGGACATGTCCTCTCCGTAGCGGAGCTGGGTGAAGAAGAAGGTGGGCATGGGCTGGACCTCGGGACCCATGTACTGGGCCGGGGCCTTGCGAGGACCTGACAGAAGCCATCCTGCTCCCGCGGCCGCGAGAGCCGCGGCACGGCGCCTGGTGATCTTCACTCCACGCTCTTTCTCGTCATTTTTCTTGCGCTTCATGCCTCTTAACTTATTAATGCGTTTTGGCATGTTTTATCCCTTCCTGGTAAGGGCGCGCTCGAGAACCGCCAGGGCCACCAGGAGTGAGAGGAGCGCCCATGCATATGGTGTCTTCTCCACCTTGTCGGCTTCCGCGGAGGACAAGCCCGTGCTTCCCTCTGATATGATGCTCACCTGTTTGGACCCTATGGCCGCCTTTATTCCTCGGGGCTCGATCTTCTGGAGGTCTGACTCCCGGGGGTCGACGTTCAGCACCAGTGTCCTGTCCGGCCGGTCAATCTCGGAGTCCATCTTTCCCCGCCCCTTTTTTTCGTATTTTATCCTGTATAAGCCCGGCTTCTCGGTTCTCCCTATTTTTATGCGCCTCATCCCCGGCTCGGAGACCAGCTCGGCCTCCCACTCTTTCCCGTCCGGCCCGAAGACCCTGGCACCCCTCACGTCCGAGCCCACCGGTATCTCCACCACGCTGCCGGTAAAAATCTGTCCCTCGTCCTTCTTGACCAGGGCCTCGGCCAGGTACTGTGTGACCTGCTGGAAGAGCGGCAAAAAGGTGGGGTGTATGCACAGGTCGTTCCACTCGCGGTCCGCGGTGCTTGCGAACATTATGACCCTGCCCCGGCCGAAGGTCCCCTCCACCATCATGGGGGTCCCGTCGGTGAGGCGCAGCAACACCTCTGACCTCTGCGCCACCTGCTGCTGCATGAGGAAGTACTTCCAGAAGCCTGCCAGTCCCAGGTCGCCCTCTGCAGGGTCCCTGAATATAGTGAGGGCAGGGTGCATGTCCTCCCCCGGCGAGGGTGTGGAAAGGTGGTTGACCTTTATCTCCGAGGAGCCCTGTGCCCCGGCATAGGAGAGCTTTACCCCTCTGAGCTCGCGGGGAAGCAGGTCCCCCCAGACGGCGTTATATTCATCAGCATCAGCGTTGCCCCCCAGGGTGATGAGCAGGCCGCGGCCATCTCTTACGAACCGCTTCACCTTTTCCGCGGTCTTCGGGTCCACCCTGCCCGCGTTGGCCAGTATGACCACGTCGAAGCCTGTGAGGTCCGCGGAGTCGAGCTCGGAAGCTGTGATGCTTGTGGGGCTCACCCTTGAGCGGGCGTATAGCCTGGGGTCCAGTGCCCTGTCCAGGAAGTAGGTCTCGGACTGCCTGTAGCTGGTGCCGGGCTCTCCGTCCACCACCAGGGCCCGCACCTGTTGCCCGCCCTTCAGCTGGAAAAAGGCGATGTTGTCCGCGGCCATGCCGTCCGCGGCATCGAGCGTGATCTTTCCGGGCCCGGCCGCGGGCTTGGTGATCACGAACTCCTTTTCAATCGCCTTGCCAGCGGGAGGGTCCACGAACCCTTGGGCCATGACCTCGTCGCCCGAGTACACCCGCACAAGCGTCTGCCTCACGTCCCTGTTGCCGTGGTTGGTGACAGTGGCCTTCACCTGCGCGGCCTCCTGCCTGGCCAGGGCCTTCCACGCGATCTCGATCCCTCCCACCGAGAGGTTGTCCGGCGCCATGTCCCCGGCAATGTCGCTCACGTACACGGGCGGGGGGTCGGAGAGCTCGACGGGCCGGTGCCAGCTCGAGCGCTGCATGTCGGTTATGACTACGATCACGGGCTCGAGCTCCTGCACGCCAGAGAGGTAGGATGATGCCAAGGACAGGGCCTCGGTCATGCGTGCCCTTGCATAGGCCGGCTCCATGTGCTTGATGGCCCTGGAAAGCTTTGACCTGTCCTTTTCAAGACCCGTGCCTGCAAGGCGCACCGCGTCCACCACCGCGGCCCGGTCGAGTTCGCTCAGCCCCTGGAGCCATTTTCTTGCCTCCTCCTGCGCGAACTCGAGAAGTGTCTTGCCTCCCTTTTCCCTTGTCATGGACAAGGATGTGTCCAGCACCAGGACCACGGCCATGGGCCGCTCACCCCTGCTTATGCCGGCCACCACCTTTGCCCACAGCGGCACTGCCAGGCCGAGCGCGAGCAGGGCCACCATAAGGCACCTGGTGGCGAGCAGCAGGAACTCGTGCAATAAGAGCTTCCTGGCCACCTTCTTGTAGGAGAGCAGCACGAAGCGCATGGCCGGGAACTCGATGTTCCTGGCGCGCCTCCTGAAGAGGAAGTGGATGATAACGGGCGCGGCCACGCCGAGGAGGCCGGCTGCCAGGAGCGGGTGTGCGAATGACAAAGCCCCCATCACCTGGACCTCGCTCTTGCACCGGTGGTGGCCGCCCTGAACGCCAGCCACGAGGAGAGCACCTGGGCCGGCCGGGCGTCTGTTCTTGCCAGCCAGTAGTCAATTCCATGTCCCCTTGCCATGTTCCTTACACTGTCAATGAACTCCTGCACGTGCCTGGTGTACTCCATGCGTATGGACTTGGGGTCCACCAGCAGCCGTAGCGGGCCTTCCATGTCCCGGAACATGCTGAGCCGGTCAAAGGGGAACTCGATCTCGTCAGGGTCGAGCACGTGGAATAGCACCAACTCGTGCCGGCGGTGCCTGAGCAGGCGTATGGCCTTGAGCATGGGCCCCGGCTCGTCCAAGAGGTCCGAGAACAAGAGCACCATTGCCCTGCCCTTGAGGGAGGAGGACAGCTCTGCCAGGGCCTTGGCGATGTCGGTGCCCGGGCGGGGCTGCGCCGCGGCCAGCCTCCTGGTGATCTCGTGGAAGTGGGTGTGCCTGGCCCGGGGCGGCAGGTAATCATCCAGTCCCTCGCGCACCAGCCCCATGCCCACCGCGTCCGACTGGGTAAGCAGCATGTAGGAGAGGGCCCCGGCCAGCGTGGTGGCCGCCTCCAGCTTGGATGGGTCCCCGTCCTTGCCGCCCTGGCTGCGATAGGCCATGGACCGGGAGGCGTCCACCAGGATGAGCGCGGTGATGTTGGTGTCGTCCTCGAACTCCTTTACATAGAAGCGGTCGGATTTGGCGTACACCTTCCAGTCAATGCGCCGGATGTCGTCGCCCGGGGTGTACTCCTTGTGCTCCTCGAACTCCAGGGACCGGCCCCGGTGGGGTGCGTGGTGTATGCCCATGAGCACCCCCTCGGCAACCTCCCTGGCCTTCAGCTCCAGGGCCTGGATGCGGCGCAGCAGTTCCGGGTCCACCGCCTGGTTCGCGCTCATGAGAGGGGCACCACTTTTCTATGAGGAATCGGGGTATCGCACATAGCTTTGCTATGTGCGCGAGCGGCTTGTGCGACTGAGCGCAAGCGAAGTCGCAAGCGAGCAGGATGAAAAGCACGGCCTGGTGAATTATTTACCACGTTCCATATATAATTCTCATCCTGCGCCTTGCGGCGCCCACATAGCAAGCTATGTGGGCTACCCTCTATGAGGCCATTTTTCAGGAGGCTCAAGGTTTTACAGCTTTCTCTCGGGTTCATCCTCTGGCACTTCCTGGATCAGCATCTGTATTATCCTGTCCGAATCCACCCCCTCGGCCTCGGCATGGAAGTTTGTTATTATCCTGTGTTTCATGACCGCTGGTGTGATGGCGCGCACGTCCTCGCAGGTGGCGGCGTGCCTCCCGTGTATGAGCGCCCTTGCCTTGGCGCCGATTATAAGGAACTGGCTGGCCCTTGGCCCGGCGCCCCATGCCACCCACTGCTTTACGAAGTCGGGTACGGGGTCCTGTCCCGGCCTCGAGTTCCTGGCCAGCGCCACGGCGTAGTTCACCACGTGCTCGGATGCCGGGACCTTTCTGACCAGGTCCTGGAGCTCGACCACCCTCTGTGCGGAGAGTATCTTCTCGGGCCGGGGTACGTAGGAGGAGGTGGTGGCCCTTACGATCTGCTTCTCCTCCTCCAGTCCGGGGTAGGAGACGTCAATGTGGAACATGAACCTGTCGAGCTGTGCCTCGGGGAGCGGGTACGTGCCTTCCTGCTCGATGGGGTTCTGGGTGGCCATGACCAGGAAGGGGGGCTCCAGCGCGTAGGTGTGTCCTCCCGCGGTGACCTTGAGCTCCTGCATGGCCTGGAGCAGTGCGGCCTGGGTCTTTGGCGAGGTTCTGTTGATCTCGTCAGCCAAGAGCAGGTTGGCGAATATCGGCCCCTTTATGAATGAGAAGGTCCTCTTGCCGGTGGCCGAGTCCTCCTCCAGGATGTCGGTGCCCGTTATGTCGGAGGGCATGAGGTCGGGGGTGAACTGTATCCTGCTGAAATCGAGGTTCAAGACCTCGGAGAGGGTGCTCACCAAAAGGGTCTTTGCAAGACCGGGCACTCCCACGAACAGGCAGTGGCCGCGAGAGAAAAGCGAGATAAGGAGCAGCTCCACCACCTTGTCCTGGCCCACTATCACCTTGCTCACCTCGGCGAGTATCTGCTCGCGGCTTTTTCCTATCTCGGAGGCCGCCTCCAGGTCCGCTCCCGGCCGGGCCTCTTCCGCGTCCGCTTTCACTTGTTCCATCTCGTCTCCTTTAACCTGATATAAGCATGAGCTTCCGCCTGTACTCTTTTACCTTGTCCTGGTCCCCCTTCTGCTGGTAGACCTTCATGAGGTAGTTGTAGGCAACGGGGTTGAAGGGGTTTATGTCCAGGGCCTGTTGCATGGCGGAAACGGCCCCCTCGTAGTCCTCGGCCGCGTAGAGCGCGCGGCCCAGGTTTATGTATGTTGTCGAGTACCCGGGGAAGAGTTCGACCCCCTGCCGGAGCGGGTCCATGGCCTCCTTGTACTGGCCGGCCAGCAGGTGGCACAGTCCCAGCTTGTTCAGCATCTTGGGCGAGTAGGGGTTCATCTGTTTGGCCCGGGTGTACTCGACCAGTGCGGCGCTGTAATGTCCCCGGTCGCGCAGGAGGTCACCCAGCCTCACGTATCGCCAGTGCTCGGACTCTGACATGTCCGACTCGTCCACCTCCTCGTCCACCTGCTCGAACTCCATGTCCCCCTTCCTGATCTCGTGCACGGTGATCTCCATGCCGGGCAGCTCCTCGTATCCCTTCCTCTCGGCGTATGCGATCCAGTTTTGCCAGAAGGTCTCGAAGCTCATGCCGGTCACCTTGCTGACGGCCTTCCTGTAGCCGCTCCCTTTGGAGATCTCCTCGCACAGGGCCATGACCATGTCCCAGCCGCCGGTGCTTACCATGTAATCAACCACGGAGGTCACCTCGGAGAAGGCCAGTTGCCCCTGCCTGGGTGTCTCCAGGTAGGCGAAGCTGGGGTGCATCCTCTCGAATGTGATGAGCTCCTCCTGCCGGAGCGCCGATGCCAGCAGGCTCTCCTGCGAGGGGGTGAGGGTCCCGCCCCGGTCGTTCCTCCACCTCTCTTCCTCGTACTTTGCAATGCCCTCGTGCAGCCATATGGGTATGGACCTGCCGAACCTGTGGTATATGAGCAGGTGCACGAACTCGTGGCTCAAGGTGTCGCGGTAGGAGTATCCCCTTAGCAGGGTCCTGGGCGAGTTGACCATGAGCCTCCTGTACTTGCACACCGCGATGGTGCCGGATTTCTCAAGGGATTCCTTGTCAATGCCCGTGCCACTGGTGAAGGCGTCGAAGTCGGGGTACACCTCGACCAGCACCGGGTCGCGCGGCTCGAACCCGAGGTCCGAGGTCAACGCCCGGTATGCCCTCTCCAATGTCTCCAGGGCCGGCTCCACCACCACCTCGTCCCTGGGCTCGGCATACCTTAGATGGAAGTGACCGGAGCTCTTCTCCTTTGCGCCTTCCCATGCCTCCTGCAGGGTTTTGATCCGCTGGTAGAACTCGCGGCCGTCCTGGTCAAGACCGTCGAGCTCCTCGCGCCTCTCGAGCGCATTGCGCGCGCACGTGTAGTCCCCGATATAGAAGCAGTAGCGGGCCTCGAACATGTGCGCCGTTGCCATCTCTTCCGGGTCGTCCTCGTCAGCCTTGTCGAACATCTCACGGGATATGCGCTCGGCCTCCTGGTAGTCCCAGTCCCTGAGCGCGTGCATGCCTTTCGAGGAGAGCACCCGCAAAGGGCCGGTGTTACCGGAGATCGCCGGGCTGGAGACCGCCGCGGCCGCGAGGAGCGCGGCTCCTGTAATTATTAGTACCTTATAAGCGTCTCTCATCTTACCAGCCTCTCGTAATAGTCCCTGTTAAGGTTCTTGTATGCTTCGGGTGAGTCCTCCTTCATTGCTTTTAGTATCTGTTCCCTGAACTCCTCGGGCACCTTGTAGGCGTCCTCCTCTGGTATGTCCACCTCCCCCTCGGTGGAAAGGCCCCGGCTGCTCGATCCCCTGTTCCTTCCCGATGAGCTCATACCCATTGGCATGCCCATCCCCATCATGGAGGAGCCCATCTTCTGCCTGGCGCCCTGCACGCTCTCCCGGGCCTTCTCAAGCTGGGCCCGGGCGTCCCTTGCCGGGGCCCTGGCCGGACCGGGGTTGCCCAGCATCATCTCCCCCGCGGCGTCGTTCATGTCGAGCGACGCCTGGTCCAGGTGCTCCAGCACCTCTCCCGGGAGCGAGGGGGCCTGCTCCTGAAGCTCGGAGTAGTCGTCCATAACTTCCTGCACGTCCCGCCTTATGTCCTCCTCTATTTTCGAGAGCTCCTCCAGCTCGGAGCGCATGGAGGGGTCGAGCGAGGGGGCGAGCCTTTGTTTAAGTCCCTGCAGGGAGTCGAGCACGGACTGCATGGCCTCCCTGGCCTTGTCCGCGTGCTCCTGGAACTTTTGCCTTTCCGGAGGCGGCCCGGCCTTATGCTTTTTAGCATAAGCCTCCAGCCCGCCCATCGCGTCCTGCAGCGATTCCTGCACCTCTCTCGCCTGGTCCAGGGCGCCTCCCAGGTCGCCTTCCTCGAGCCTGTCATCTATTTTCTGCGCGTCTCTTTTGAGCCTGGACAGCGGCGCGGCCTTCTGGTAGCGCTCCCTCCTGTCCTGGGCGGACATCCTCTCGGCCTTGCCCTGCATGGCCCCGTTTCTCAGCTTGAAGAACTGCCTGTGTGTCTTGTGCACCTCTTCTTGGAACTCGTCCAGCCCGCCCTTGATCTCCTCTCTTGCCTGCTTCAGCAGGTCTTCGCCCTGGTCGGTTTGCGCGGCCTGGTTGTATATGTCCTGGAGCGCGTCCTCCACCACCTGCTGCCTGTTGATCAGGTCCTCCAGCCTGTAGTCCATGTCGGAGAGCCCCTGCATGACCTCTTTGGACATCATCTCGCCGAACTGTCCGGCCTTGTCCTCGAGCGACGACATCCACTGTCCCATTTTTGAGAGGAAGTCCTCGGCCATGGCCGCCGCGGACTCCAGGTCTCCGTCCACCAGGGCCTTCCTGAGCTTCTCCATCTCCTTTGCCAGGTTGGTGACGTTTGCCTTGTCCAGGGCGTCCGCGTTCACGAACTCCTCGGGCAGGCTCTTTCTCATCTTGGCCATCCTCTGCATGAGGCTCTGGAATGCGCTTTGTAGCTCGGCCATGGCGTCGCGGAGCTTCTCCAGGAGTGCCGGGTCCCCGGTCCTCTTGTACTGTGCCAGGAGGTCGGCCATGTCGGCTTGTGCCTGGTAGAGCGAGTCGGCCTCGGCCAGGATGTCCTCGATCCGCTGCTTTTTTACGAGCTTGTCCAGGTATATGATGTCGTTTTCGAGCCAGGCCCGGTACTGCTCACGCTTGTCCCGTATACCCGCCAGGTCCGGGCCGCCCTGCACATTCAAAGCCCGGGCTCGCTCATCGAGTATGTCCGGGTACCTCATGCTCATGTCAACCAGGGCGTCCATTACAATCTCGTCCGCGTACTCGTCCTCTGCAAGGTCGGTTATAAGCCCCTCCAGCACCTCGACTATTTTCCCGCCCTCTTCGAGCAGGTCTGCTTCGGTCTCCCCGGGGCCGGCCTTCCCTTCTTCGTCCGCGAGCCACGCCACAAGGTGCGACGCCAGGTGGTCTATCATCCGGTTCAGGAGCTCGTCCTGCCTTGCCAGTATCTGTCGGTGGAATTTCCTGGCGCTGAAGATCTCCAGCACCCGCATGTCGCTCCTGCCCGGCTTGCCCCCTGCCACCTCGTCGTTGTCCGTGACCTCGATATAAAACGGTATGCGCTCGCCAGGCAAAAAGTCCTCTTCTGAAAGGCGCCACTCGTAGTCGCCGCGCAGGTTCCTCTCCCCGTCGCGCTTGATGCCCTTGACCGCTGTCCTGTGCTCCTGGTCCCCTCTCTCGTATACGAGCTCGATTTTGCGCAGGCCGAAGTCGTCGCCGGCTTCATACGATATTTCCAGCGCTCCCTCGGCGGCCACCTCCACGTCCGCCACCGGCTCCAGCATGGTGACCTCGGGAGGCAGGTCCTCGTCCACCACTATCCTGTGCGAGTCCGGCTCCGCGTACCTTTCGCCGTCCTTGCCCATTCCCTCGATGTAGTAAGTCCCCGGCTCTGAGAGGACCAGCTCGACCTGGAGCTGCTTGTCTTTCTCGACCTCCATGGCGTACCTGGCCCCGGTGGAGGTCACCAGTGCCGCGGACTCGAGGGGCTCCAGCACCATTGTCTCCAGTGTCACCGAGGTCCCCTTGAGCGCGGCCATGTCCCCGTCAGTGTGGGCCACGGTCTGCGGCTCGATCCCGGAGTAGGGGGGAAAGCTGTAGTGCAGGGTGAAGTCTCCGGTGGTGAGCGGTCTTGCCGCGGTCTTCTCCCCGCTCGATGGCATCTCCCACGGCCGGGTGAAAATGGCTGCAAAGCCCTTGTCGCTCCTTTGCGGAAGCAGGGACGCCATACCAAAAAGTATGACGGCCAGGAGCGCAAAGACGGCCCCCGGAGTCCTCAGCATGGAGGCGGGCGCCGCGCTCTTGAAGTCAACCTCCGGCAGCAGCGCGGCGGTCTTTTTAATGTGCTCGTGCAGAAGCTCGTTGCTGAAAGCACCCGCCGGGCCGGGGTCAGTGCTTGCGCGGATAAGCTGGACCGAGTTAATGAGGGCGTTTTCGAGCCACGGGTTCTGTCTCTCGATCGCCCGGGCGGTCCTTTCCAGGTTCTCGCGGTTCTTTATGATCAGTACAACGCCGGCCGATAGTGAGGCTGCCAGGCCGAGTATGACCGCGGCCCGGAACACGACCAGGGGCAGGCCGCCGAGCGAGGGGGAGACCATGAGCCCCGCAACCAGGACCGCGGCCGCGGCCGAGACCGCGAGGAGCGCCGTCCTGGAGGCGCGCATGAGCCCGCGCCTGATGCCCGCATTCCGGATGCTCGTCTCTATCAGCCTGTAGGGGTCTTCCATCCGCTCACACCTTGAAAGCCGAGATGCACCTTGTATTAAGAGTACATTCCCCGCACATCGGTTTCGGCCGGCAGATTTTTCTGCCGTGCTCGATAAAGTTGAGGTGCAGCCTGTAGGCGGCCTCCGGAGGGACCAGTTCCCCCATGAGGGCGTGGGCCTTCCTGGCGTCCGCTTTTACCGGCAGGAGCCCGAGTCTTTTCGAGACCCGCAGGATATGCGTGTCCACCGGGAACACCGGCTTCTGGCAGGAGAAGAGCAGCACCACCGCCGCGGTCTTCTCCGCCACCCCTTTGAAGGAGTAGAGGTATTCGAGTGCGTCTTGAGTCTCCATTTTGCAAACCCTTTTCAGGTCGAGCTTGCCCTCCCTTTGCTTGATACTTTGCAGCATTCGCTTTATGCGAACCGACTTCTGCCTCCCCAGCCCGCCCGGCCTTATGGCCTCCTCGATGTCCCTGGGGTCCGCGGTCATCACCCGCTCCCATGATGGAAAGCGGCCGCGCAGTCCCTGGTAGGCCCTGTCCCGGTTGCCGTCGCTGGTGTTTTGGGAGAGCACGGTCTTTACCAGGACATCGAGCGGGTCGGGCCTTTTTCCCGGCTCCTTTTCACCGCTGGCCTCGAGCAGCTTCCTATCCACCCATCGCAACAAGCTCTTTTTCCGCCTTGGCTGCAAGCGCTTTCCATCCTTGCAATATGGTAGATGATAAAGGAGTTGAGGGATAACTTCAATGTGGTACTCGGATTAAAATAAGACCGTGCGCAAGCCGATTCAATATCCATGTTGACATATTAAGGGGGCCAAGGTATAAGAAAGATAGCACGGAGCTTGTATGAGGAGCAGAATCTTAAATATTGAAGTGAGTCTGTTGTTGCTTGTACTGGCATCCCCCTCCCTTCCGGCGTGCTACCTGAGGACTGGTCCCTTCCTGGAGCCGGACGCGGCCCCGAGGTATTACCGGTTTGACGCTCCGGAGTGGACCCGGGACCTGGTCATATACGAGCTCAACCCTTACGCCTTCACCTCTCCCCATGGAGCCGGGGACGGCTCTGGCAGCGGGAACTGGAACTCGCTGCGGGAGAAGCTCCCCTATCTCCATGACCTTGGGATCACGGGCATATGGTGCGCCGGTTTCTTCGATGCAAGCGACCACTTCTACGGCATCAAGTCGAACTACGCCTGCATGCGGCCTGACAGGATGGACCCGGCCCTGGGCACTGCCGATGAGTTCAAGGCTTTTGTTGCCGAGGCCCATCGCCGTGGCATACGGGTGTTCCTGGACGTGGTCACCCACGGTGTGCTGAAAGAGAGCCCCCTTATCCGCGAGCACCCGGAGTGGTTCAAGAGGACCGGCACCTGGGGCATGATTGACTACGACTATGACGATCCCGGCTTCCGGGAGTGGTGGGTGGAGCTGTGGACCCGATACGTTCTCGACTACGGGGTGGACGGCTACCGCCTGGACGTGAGCGTATACGACAAGGTCTTATGGGACAGGATCGCGGACAACTGCAGGCGGGCGGGCAGGCCCATCGCCGTGTTCTGCGAGTCTTTCGGTTTCGGGCGGGTGCACGTATCCGCAAAGGTGGCCTATCACTTCCCTCAGGCCGGGCTCTACGGCCGATACGGCGAGTTCTCCGCTGACGTGGCCGGAGAGTTCAAGCGCTCGCCCCCGTACTTCACCATGATGATAAGCTGCCACGACGAGGGCTGGACCTCGCCGCCCGGCAACTACTACGTGCTTGGAGGGTCTAGGTTCAGGTTCGGATACTCGACCGTGTTCAGCCCCTACCTGCCGGTGTTCTTCTCGGGTGAGGAGTTCGACGCGGAGCAGGTGAGCCTGCCCGGCCTTAAGAAAGGACTGTTCGGCGGGGGCGGTCCCGGCGGGTGGCTGTACGGCTCGTGGATCCAGTGGGAGCAGCTCGATCAGCCGAGACATCGCGGTATGCTGGAGGACTGCAAAAGGATGCTCAGGATCAGGCGCGAGAACCGGGACCTCATCCATTCCGACCGCGAGGACACCCATATCATTGCCGTGCCCTTCGAGTCTTCAGCCGGCTCGCCGCCCGTGCCCTATGCCCGTTTCATACCCGGGGAGAAGGCTATCATCGTTGCGGGGAACAACAGCATTAGGCAAGAGGCGACCTTCAGCCTGGAAGTCCCTCTCGAGGAAATGGGCATGCAGGGAAGGGACAGGTACAGGGTGGTTGACCTGTGGAGCGATACGGAAGAGGATGTGCGCGAGTCGCGCTTGTCGGGCTACAAGATCACTGTGCCAAGGGACAGGACCGCGGGCGGCGGGGTGCGGGCGATCATGATCGAGGCTGCAAGGTAGCTCTATTTAAGTGAACGGGAAAAAGTGACCTCGGGCAATCAGGCCAAATCGTCAATATTACAGTTCAAGGCCAGGGCAACTTCCTTCAAGGTATCTATTGGGGGACGCGTATCATCTCTTTCAATCTTGCTCACTGCACTCTGCTTTACTTTCATGCGCTGGGCAAGTTCTTTCTGAGTTATACCCAAAGCCTTGCGGGCCTGTGCTATCTTGTTTCCAACGAGCTGTCCATGGACATCTTCCCATTTCAAGACCGGGCCTTTATCATCCGCAAGAACGCGCTGGGCCTCCATGGCGTCCAGGACGTCAAGTATCTGTTCGTATTCCTCTTCGGTAAGAATTACAATATTCTTGCCTTTTTGCACCAGAACAAACTTTGGCTTTATGCGCAGGTTCATGTCCTGGTCCTGAATCTTTTTTATAAATGCCTTCTCTGGGTCCGAGGGCAATAACGATCACAACCAGGCGGGCTTCAATTGTCTGATAGATAATGTTCTTAATAACAGGCTGCGCTTTCTTTATTGCTTTCAAAGCAGAATCTTTAATCTCGATGGAAAGAAGTGATAGCCGCTACATCCATTAAGGATTGGGAGTGCCCCAGAGAATTTGCATCTTGATCGGGCCTCTCTGTTTCCCGGGATGGTTGCCCATGAGGGATTGCACTGTTTTATCCGGTACTCTGTCCCCTGGCTTTTATCTCCTGCCCCTGCTCTTGCGGGCGGTCTTCTTTGCCTTGGCTGCCTTTTTCCTGGCGGCTTTCTTTGTTGTCTTGCGCGCTTTTCTTTTCACGGCTTTCTTTCCCGCGGTCTTTTTCTTGGCAGCTTTTTTCCTTGTCGCCTTCTTTTTGGCGGTCTTCTTTGCCGCTTTCTTTCCGGATCTTTTCGCGGCTGGCTTCTTCCTAGCCCCGGCCCTCTTTGCCGCCTTCTTCTTTGCGGCTTTCTTGGCGCGCTTCTTTCTCGGCTTCACCGCGGGCCGGAAGTATGCGATATCGGAGATTCGCGCTTGTCTCTTTTCGGCCCACACCGGCTCCACCCTCATGCCTATGTACACGTCCTCGGGCGCTACGTCCTGCAGTATGTGCGTGAGGGAGGTATCGGCGCCATCCAGTTTAATCATGGCCATGATAAAGGGCGTCCTCACCGGCAGGTGCGGCTCGTAGTAGCGTACCACGGTGAATGATGTGACCGCTCCCTGCGGCCCGGCCTTTACCCATGGGCCGGTCTTCTTGTAGCAATGGTCGCACAGGCTCCTGGGCGGCATGAATGTCGTGCCGCAGTGGTCGCACCTCTTTGCCAGTGTCTCCTTTTTATCTCTCAGGGTGGCAAGGAACCTTGACCCGGTCTCCCCGGCGTAGTACTTGAATGGTATCTCCAGCTTCCCCGGCACCTGATACGCAAACCTATTCTCCCAGGACATGGCTCACCTCCACCACTTCTCCGGGTATGATCCGGAAGTACTGTATGTCCAGCACGCTGCCGGTGCGTTCGTGGTCGGGCCTGAACACGGCCTCGACCCGGTTTCCTATCTTTATCTTCTCGGGGTCTGTCTGGTCGAGGAAGTGCATGAGGGTGGCGTCTCCCTGATCGAGCACTATGGAGCAGGTGGTGTAGGGGACCTCCCTCATCTTCCCGGTGAGGGGGTTCAAGGTGGGCACGTATACCACATCGTACGCGGTCAGGTACCCGCCCGGCCCCAGCTCCACCCACTCGTGCACCTCCACGTGGCACTCGGCGCACACGATACGGGGCGGTATCTGGGTCCTGCCGCACACCGGGCAGCGGTTGCCCAGTATCTTCTTCTCGTCCCGCAGCGCCGAGAGGAACCTCCCCATCACCGGCCCGGTGGAAAAGCTCTGGGGAATGGAGCAGAGCTGGGGAAGCTCGACAAGCTCCAGGTCTTTCCTGTCACTCTTTCCCATTTTCACAGCTCCTTTAAAAGCAGCATAAGCACTGTCCAGTAAGTGCCGCCGAACCCGGATGCCATGGCGGCCTTCACGTCCTTTGGCACCTGGTGGTCCCCGGCGTCCCCCCTCACCTGCAGGGCGGCCTCGGCCACCCGGATGAGCGCGGTGGCCCCGATGGGGTTGGTGCTAACCACCCCGCCGGAGGGATTTATGGGGAATGCGCCCTCGATGTCGAAGTCGCCGTTCTCCACCATCTTGAGCACGGTCTTCTTGTCCATGTCCAGGAAGTGGCAGGTCCAGTCCATCTCCCACCAGCTCGAGGGGTCGTACAGCTCGAACACCTGCACCTCTTTCAGAGGATCGGAGATGTTGTTCCTCTCGTAGAGCCTGCGAGCCGCCAACGCGTGTGTTATCTCCTGCTGTCTGGGGCTTCCGCGGTGGAATGTCTCCTCCCTGTGCACGGTTACGTGGTCCTTCATCCACACCGGCCTGGTGCGGTTCTTTTTTGCCTTGTCCTCGCTGGTGAATATGATTGCGCACGAGCCGTTTGACTCGGGACACATGTGCAGGAGGCGCAAAGGGTAGGCCAGCAGCCTGGATTTCATCACGTCCTCTTCGGTGATGTTCAGCCTGAGGTGCGCGTTCCTGTTTTTGACCGCGTTCTTTGCCGCCTTCACCCTGGTCTTTGCCGCGGCCCACTCGGCTCGCTCTCCGAACTCGTTCACCCATATCAGCCCGGTGGTTCCGGTAATGGCCCCGGTCTGTATCCCCCTTCCCCACAGGGGGTCGGCCATGGCGGTGATTCCCGTGGTTGTCTGTCCCTCCTCCTGCTTCTCGAACCCCATTGCCATGACCGTGTCGTACAGACCTGAGGCCACCAGGTTGGTGGATGCGCACGCCAGCGTGGACCCGGTGGTGCCTCCGGTGGTGATCCTGAACCCCGAGTTCATTGTGGCCCCGTCCCCCATCACGTGCCACATGTCCGGCTGGTGCACCCCCTCGAACAGCTCCATGTTCCCGTGCACCACGCAGTCAATGTCCTTTATGTCCAGGCCGGAATCATCGAGCGCCTTCTCAACCGACTCCCAGCACAGCTCGGGCTGGTTCACGTCCTTGCGATGGCCCGCGTGTTTTGTCTGGCCGATCCCGGTAATGGCCACGTTCCGTCTCATTTTCCAAACCTCCTTCTACTCGGAAGACAGGATCATTACAGTGTGGTGCTGGGAAGCCGGCCCGGTCGAGCCCTGGGCAAGTGCGGTGCCGGCTCCTTTCACCTGCCGCTGTCCAGCCTCTCCCCGGAGCTGCAAGAAGCACTCCACCGCCCTGGCCAGGCCGCCCAGGTTAAGCGGGTTCCCGGCCAGCATGCCCCCGGACACGTTCACCGGCAGGTCCCCATCAAAGTCGGTGCCGCCCGAGTGCACCCATGAGCCGGCCTGTCCGCCCGGGGCCAGCCCCAGGCACTCGAGCCAGAGGAGCTCCTGGAAGCTGGCCTGCGCTGCTATCTCTATGAGGTCGAGCTCGGCCCTGGGGTCGGTGATCCCGGCCATCTTGTAGGCCCGCTCCGATGCCGTCCTGAGCGCGGCGTCGTCCGAGAGGTCCCGGTCCCCTATCTGGTAAGCGTTATAGCAGTTGCCTGCTCCCCGGATGAACACGGGCTTGTCAGTGAGCTCCCTGGCCCTGTCCTCGGTGGTCACGATGGCCGCGATGGCCCCGTCAGAGACCGGGTATATGTCCAGCTCCTTCAAGGGGTCGCACACGTATGGGGATGACATCACGTCCTCGATGTAGACGGGTATGCGCCGGCTGGCGTGGGGGTTCCTGCCGGCGTTCTTCCTGTCCCTTACCACCGCGGCTGCGCATTGCTCCTCGGTGGCCCCGGTCCTGTGCATGTAGGCCCGGGCCTGCAACGCCGACGCTGACAGGTAGTCAAGCCCGATCTCCTTCTGGAATACGGGGTCCATTGCCGCGTGGGTGATCATGTTCCTGGAGGCCGACTGGCTCTCCTTGCAGTGGGCCGCGACCAGGGTGACATTGCTGTGGCCGGAGAGCACGCAGGCCGCGGCGTAGAAGAGCGCCTGCAGCCCGTCCTGGGACACCTTCTCCTCGGTGCTGAAATGGGCCCCTGCAATGTCGCCCACGGGTGCGTCCGAGATGGTGCGGGCGTCAAAGAAGTCGTCCGAGCAGGTGACAGTGTTGTCAATGTGGCCGGGCTTCTGGAATCCCAGGCCCGTGGCCTCTCTTACCTGTTTGACCACCTCCCAGACCATCTCCTGCATGCGCTCGGAGCCCTTCTCCGGCTCGAACCTGGTCTGGGCCATGGCTGCCACGGCAATCCTCTGTTCCATTTAACTCCTCCTTACAGACCGCCTGCCACTGGATCCTTCACTTTGGTTTCCGAGGAAGAATCATAACAGAGTCTGTCAAGTGAAGCAACAAGCTTTATGATTCAGCCGATACTCTTTTCTATCTCATTGAAAACTTCCAGGAGGTTCATTGCAAGGCCGCGGTCCAGTTCACCGAGTACTTCCCTGATATGGTCCCTGTCAATGGAGGGGGTCTTTGCCAGAACCCCTTTGCGTCCTCAATTATATTCTGAGTCCCGCTAAGAAAATGCCTAAAATTTGATTAGGTGAAGTTCCCCCGATTTCGAGCTTATGATTTCAGATTCCTTTTACGGTTTGCAGGGATACGGTTTTCTTGAAGTGAAAATGGGGGGACTTTGTTTGATGACAAGGGGGGACCTCGCGAGATAGGATTGGAATAGTCATCCTAAAGATTCTCAATTCAAATCAAGGAGGTCCCCAGACCATGGTACACCAGATCGGCGGGGAATTGCGAGTTCAGATTCACAAATTTTCGCCTGCCTGTGCCGGACACGGCAGACAGGGGGGAACTTTCCAAGGGTCTTTGCAAGCCTCGCCGGCGCCTTGTGGAGGAGATGGTTTACGGCCTCCAAGCCAGGGGCAGCGTGCTCTTGACCGAAGTCGCCCGCGCGCTTGACGATGAAGCTGGCGGCTTTTTGTTCTCTTCCTTATGCGGAGAAGATCGTGAAGGAGGACAAAGGCGAGGAGAAGCGTTACAGGCTTGAGTTCGGGTTTTTGCCGGTGCGTCTGCCGGAGCGGCCGGATGTTCCTCTGTGGCTCGTCGTGGTGAAGGGTTTTGGCAAGGAGCCGATGCTGCTTCTCACCACGGAGCGGATGCGCAAGTCGCGCAAGGTTTTGTGGTGGGCGGTGGAGTCGTACCTTACGCGGTGGAAGGTCGAGGAGACGATCCGTTTCATCAAGCAGAGCTACGACCTGGAGAACATCCGTGTGCTGGGCTATGACAGCATCAGGAACATGGCCATGCTGGTGTTCGCTTGTTTTTACTTCGTCGCGGTCTGGATAGGGACCCGCGCGAAGATGAAAATCCTGACCTCCCACGTGCTCAAGGCGGCCAAGCGCCTGTTCGGCATCCCCGACTTCCGTTACTACGCCATCTCCGACGGCATCAAGCACATCCTGACCCGGGCGGGACAAGGCATTCTCAGTCCCCGCGGCCCCGACCCACCCGATCATCCTCAGCTCATGCTGTTCGAGGTCTGAAAAAATGGGGAAACTCACTGGACCTAATACTTTACAATCCGTATAAAATATGTTTTAATGTAGTTGTAAATGCACATGCACGGCAAAAGGGTGGAAGCGCAAAGAGAAAAACAAGGAGGCGCAAGATCATGAAGCGGAAAGCGTTAATGGTTGTGGTGGCGGCTAGCGTGTGTCTTCTCTGCCAGGCGGCAAGCCCGCAAGGCAGTGCCCCAGTTCCCGGCAAGGCCGTGTGCTGCAGGGAAGGGGTCTCCAACGTTCCAGAGGGACAGGAGTGCGTGATACTGCACGAGGTCGGCCCGGGCGAGAGCCTGTACCTGCTCTCGGCGTATTACTACGGCGACGCCAGGGCTTGGCGCAGGATTTACGAGGTAAACAAGAAGCACATCAGGAACCCCAACAAGATACTGGTGGGACAGGTGCTCCGGGTGGCGGTGGATCCCTGCTGGTCCGCCAGGTTCGACCTCAAAGAGTTCCTGCAACTGGAAAAAAAGCGCAAGGAGCTCTTGAGAGGAGAGAGGGCGCCCCAGCGCATCATCAAGACAAAAGAGACCGTGGAGACAAAGGTGAGGATAACAGTGGAGGAGGAAGAAGGGGAAGAGGCTGCCGAGGAGGCCCCGGAAGAAGAGTCCGGAACCGGGCCGGGCCCCAGCATCCAGATTCAGCCGGCCGAGGAGTGACTTAAACCGAACAAGAGATGCAAGAGAAAAAGCCCGGGCCAAGAGGAACCGGGTTTTTTCTTTTGAGGTAAAGCGCGGCATGGAACACATATTTGAAATATTCAGGGGAGGGGGCGATAACCTCGCATACCTGCTGGGCTGCCCACGCGCCCTGGAGGCCGCGGTTATAGACCCGGTAAGTCCATCCCGCATCATCGAGTATTGCCGGGGGCGCAACCTGTCCATAAAGTACGTGCTAAACACTCACGGGCACCCGGACCATACCTCCGGCAACAAGGAAGTACAAAGCAGCTCATCGGCCCGGATGCTGGCATACTCCCCGGGCAGAGCCGGGGAAAAGCCCGGCCTGGAACACGGCCTGGACATTGCCCTCGGCGAGCTGTCCATCCGCGTGATCCACACTCCAGGGCATACCCGGGACAGCGTGTGTTTCATGGCTGAAGACAAGCTCTTCTCAGGAGACACCCTGTTCCTGGCAGGCGCGGGAAACACCAGGTTCGGAGGGGACGTGGAGGACCTCTTTAAAAGCTTTGAAGAGACGATCATCCCGCTCCCGGACAACGTCCAGGTCTGCCCGGGGCACGACTATGCCGGGAATAACCTCCGCTTCGCGCGCTCCATGGAGCCGGGAAACAAGAACATTGATAAAAAGCTCGACGAGCTTGAAGACGCGGATGCAGAAGGCGCGGTGGTCACAAGCACCATAGGCCAGGAAAGGGGATATAACCCCTTTTTGCGCTTCAAAGAGCCCGGGCTGAAAAAGAGCGTCAAAGACCGGTTCCCGGACGAGGACGCTGACACCCCCTTCCAGGTGTTCAGGCTCATAAGGGAGCTTCGAGACAACTGGTAAGTAAGAGACGCGGTCAAAACACCCCGGCTTATCCAAATGAATAAAAGAGTGAACAACAAGGTCACCCTCATTAACACCAACCGCATGAAGCCGGCCATCGCTCCACTTGGACTGGAAAGCCTGGCACAAAGCCTGAGAGATAAAAAACTCGCTCCGGAAATCCTCGACCTCTCCTGGGAAAAGGCCCCCCTGAAGGCCATCGAGAAACACATCAAAAAGCACCGGCCCCGGGCCGTGGGCGTCACCGTGCGCAACCTGGACGACTGCTACTATGCCAGCCGGGCATTCCTCCTGCCTCCGCTCAGGAGGTACGTAGAGGCCGTGAGGAAGAACACCCGGGCCCCGGTGGTGCTGGGCGGCGTGGGCTTTTCCATCTCGCCGGGTGCGGTGCTCTATTACCTGGCAGCGGATTACGGGATCAGGGGCGACGGTGAGAGGTCGGCTCCAAAGCTTTTCCGGGCCCTCGTAAGCGGGCGCAGACCCGAGGGCTTCCCCGGGCTGGTCACACCTGACTCGCCCGACCCGGAGCCGGCAATGGACGGTCTCCACAAGTCCACCTATCTGAGACGCGGGGTCCTAGACCTCTTTCGATACTTCAACCTTGGCGGTCAGGGCAATATCGAGACCCTGCGGGGCTGCAACCGAAAGTGCATCTACTGCGCCGACCCCGTGGCCAAGGGAAGGCGCGTAAGGTTCCGCGGGCCGGAGAGCGTGGCCCAAGAGATGAAGGGCCTCCTCGCCATGGGGGTGCACACCTTCCACCTGTGCGACACCGAGTTCAACCTCACAAGGGCGCACGCCCAGGCAGTGTGCAGGGCGATAATAAAGGAAGGCCTCCCGGGAAAAATAAGCTTTTACACCTACGCTCTGCCAAAGCCAATGGACAATGACCTGGCAAAGCTCATGGCAAGGGCGGGGTGCAAGGGCATAGACTTCAGCGTGGACGCCGCTGACCGGGGAATGCTCGAAAACCTGGGGAGGGACTTCACCCCCGCTGACCTGGAAAAATGCGCACGGGCATGCAAAAAGGCCGGGATCAGGTTCATGTACGACCTGCTCCTGGGAGGGCCAGGAGAGACAAAAAAAACTATGCAAAGAACAATAACAAGGATAAAACGCATCCGCCCGCACAAGGTAGGCGTCAGCTTCGGGGTCAGGGTCATGCCAGGGACCGCGCTGCACAGGACAATAAAAAACCAGGGACCATTGCACCAGAACCCCTCACTCCGGGGGGCCTTGAAGAACAACCCGGGTCTGATAAAGCCGGTGTTTTACCTTTCCGAACAGATGGGGCCCCACCCGGAATCGTATCTAAAAAAGATCATCAACGACCACCCCGCCTTCCTGTTCGCCTCCAGCCGCGAGTTCGACAAGAACTACAACTACAACAACAACAGGATGCTTATAAGCGCCATCAGGAGGGGGGGCAGGGGCGCGTTCTGGGACATCATCCCGGGGTGAAAAAATACAAGCAGGGGCACCCGATAATCAAGGAACGAGCTCCGCCCCCCCAAAGGCAAGCACAGTATGGACATACGGCTTCAGGTCTTCTTGAGGGTCCCGGTGGCGTAGCCCAGAAAGAGCGGGAACCAGACGGAGAGGCTTTCATCCCCTTCCATCTCCAGGTCCCAGTTGGCCATGGCCTTGTGCAAGGCGGTGGGGTCGTTTGCGGTGAAGACCCTGAACGCAGTGTCCCCGTCTCTCCACACCAATGCGAGGTCGTATTGGTGCAGCACGTCGTCGGTCCAGAACTCGCCGTTTTTGATGATGAAGCGCTTGCCCCTCTTGCCGTCCCTGGTCATAATCACCACGGCATGGTCCTTCATCCTGATCATGTCGCGCAGGTACTTGTGCCTTTTAAGGTTCAGCTTTATGATCATGGCGATCAGATTCAGCATAAGGGAAAATTTCATCTTATTCCTGCCTCCGGTTCAGGGGACTGCCGACGGCCTGCCCTGCGCCTTCCAACCATCTTTTTGTAAGCTCCTGGAAATCCCCGGGTGTGTCCACGTCAAACAGGATGTTGCGGTCATCCACACTCACTGAAACCTTTTCATTGTCGAAGCGGCGAAGTGCGCCCCTGAGTCCGTCTACCCAGCTCCATGTCTTGATTGCGTCAAAAAATTTTTCCGGGATCAAAACCGGATGCCCCCGCCGGTCCTTGAAGCTGGGGACAAGGATTTTATCCGGCGTCTTATAATGTGTCATGAGCAGACGCTCGATCGTGACCGGGCTTACAAGTGGCACGTCCACCGGGAGCATGAAGACCGCATCAGTGTCCGGCTGGAGCGCTTCCAGACCCGCGAGCACGGAGGAGAACATCCCCCGCTCGTAATGCTCGTTGACTATGCTCCGCGCGCCGGCCCGCTTGGCCACCGGCCCGGTCAGCTCCTTGCCGTGGCCGACCACCACCCGCACGTCTTTAATCCCCGCGTGCAAAAAAAGTGCGACCGCGATCTCCAGGACGGTACCGTCCCCGACCTTCAGCAGGGGCTTGGGACTTCCCATGCGGCTGGAGCACCCTGCGGCGGGGATGATTGCCGTTATTTTTCCCGTGCACATTTTCTTCTCTGCGCGCGTACGTGAATAAGCTCTCCTATAATACTGACCGCTATCTCCTCGGGGGTCTCCGTATCTATTGCAAGACCCACAGGGCAATGGACTTTATTCAAATCATCCTCGCTGAAGCCTTCTTCCAGCAGGGCCTTGTAGATGGTGTCCCGCTTCCTCTTGCTCCCGATCATGCCTATGTAGCCGGCTTTCGTGCTGAGCGCCTGCGCAAGCACCGTCTTGTCGTGCGCGTGCCCGCGGGTCACGATCACCACGTAGCTGTCTCGGTCAACGTAAAGACCGCTGAAACCGTCCTCAAAAGAATCGAGCGCCACCACCTCGCCAGCGCCAGGCAGGCGCTCCGCATTTGCGAACTCGGCCCTGTCGTCCAGCACCACCGTCCGAAACCCCACCCTGGCGCCCAGCGCGGCGACCTCCGCTCCCACGTGTCCGGCGCCGAATATAAACAGCTCTGCCCCGCTCTCCACAACGTCAACCAGGTATTTGCCTCCGTCAATGTCCAGCATGGCCGACCCGGCCGGATGGCTCCCCATATCCCCCAGCCTTTCCGCGAGAGCGGGAGACACCGATGACGCATCGCCTACGTCATCTTGGAGCAGGAACCTGCGCGCGCTCTTGAGGACGTTGTCGCGGTCCTCGAGCTCCGTGCATAGTACTATTCTTTTGAATTTGCGGCGGCCGGTCATGAGCGCCTCGAAGATGCCTGCCGACTCCTCGCAAGCGTGTATGTATTCGCAAATGAACTCGACCCTGCCCCCGCAGACCATGTCATCCCCCGAGGCGTCCGTTGCGTCCATGTCAACTGCAGAGGAGATCGAGCATGCGTTCTCGAATGCCTGCCCCGCCTTTATAATCGCCGTGGCCTCGAGCGGGCCGCCGCCGATGGTCCCGAAAATCCCGCCGCTTTGCAGTACGATCATCCTCGCTCCCGCGGCCCGGGGAGTGGAGCCGCGGTCACTCGTGATGCGCACGAGCACGAGGTCCTCTCCCTTTTGAAGCAGCTCGGACACCTTTGCAAGGACCTCGGCCATCACTTAATCCCCGCATGCCAGGATGGTTCTTTTAACCAGGGTCTTCGCGATCTGCACCATGTAGGCGTTGCCCTGCAAAGGCTTTGCATCGGCCACCGCAGCCTGGCCGGCCCGCTCCGCGCTCTCCTCCTCAATGACCTTTCCGATTATTGACCGCTCGGCCTCCGCAGCCCTCCTGGGCACCACGTGCACGGCGTTAAGGCATATCCTGGCCGCCTTGACATGGTTTCCGTCACGGGTGATCATTGCGGCGCAGTTGACCACGGGGAAGTCAATGGACCTCCTGAGCGCGTATTTGAGGAAGGCGCTCTTTGTATTTTGCTGCGGCTCCCGAACTTTTATTTGAGTCACGATCTCGTCGTTTTCCAGCAAGGTGGTGTTTCTCACCCCCACCTGGAAGAAGTCCTGTGCTTCAACGGTCCTTTTCGAGGTCACTACCTTGGCGTCGAGCGCGATCAAGGCCGGCGCGGTGTCGCTGGGATGCACGGCGAAGCAGCCGCCCTCGACGCTGCCGCCGAATATGGAGTGGAAGCGGTTGTCACCCTTGATGGCGTAGCACCTGCCCCCGCCCTTCCTCAGGCAGGGGAAGCGGTTGTCCCGGGCCCGGTAGTACCAGCACCTTATGTCCTGGCAAATGTTGCCGGCTATGGTGCCCATGTTGCGGAGCTGGGGGGACGCTGTCCTGCCCGCGGCCCGGGCCAGCGCCGTATACTTTTCCCGGATGAGAGGGTGGCCCGCCACCCGGTCCAGCGTAGCCAGGGCCCCTATGCAGAGCTTTCCCTCGTCCTCGCTTATGTCATCGAGTCCGGGTATGGTCTTTACGTTTACGAGGGCCTCCGGGTACCCGGGCAATATACGGTCCTTCATCTTGCCCAAGAGGTCCGTGCCCCCGGCGATCACCGCGGCCCTGCTGTCGTAGCGCTCAAGGAGAACCGCAGCATCCTCTACCGTATAGGCGTTGAAGTGTTTGAACGGCTTCATATCAAACCTTTCCCGTCTTCTCCGCGGCTTCACGCACCGCGATGACGTGCTGCGGATAAGTGCCGCACCTGCACAGGTTGCCGGAGAGCGCGTGTCTTATCTCCTCTTCGCTCGGGTCGGGGTTGCGGTCGAGGAGCGCCTTGCTTGTCACCACGAACCCGGGGGTGCAGTACCCGCACTGCATTGCGTGGTGCTGGACGTATGAATCGATCAGGGGGTGCCCGGCGTCGGCTATGCCCTCCACCGTCTCGATTTCTGCGCCGTCGCACTCGATGGCCAGCGCCATGCACGAGAGCACCGGCTTCCCGTCCATGATGACCGTGCAGGAGCCGCACGCGCCCCGGTCGCAGAACTGCTTGCTCCCGGTCATCCCCAGCCGGTCGTGGATGAGGTAATACAACGTCCAGTCGGGTTCGACGTGAACATCATAGCCGTGTCCGTTGATATTCAAACGGATACGTCCTTCCGGCGGCGGCGGGCCCTCGTCCCGGTGAGTCGTCAGAACGTGATCTTTAAGTTCACGCCGCGATTTGAAAGCCTCCCCGCAGTAGGGGCAATCGAAAGTTTTAATTCCATTTTCCGCCATGCCTCACTCCTTGGCTAAAGCTCGAAGAACCTTGTCCGGCGTGATTGGATGATCATCAACCCACACCCCGATGGCGTTGTGCACCGCGGGCCCCAGTATACCCGTCATAAGGGTTCCTATATCCTCGCCGATGCCCACGGAGCCGTAAGGCCCGTACCCCATGCCGCTTTCCACCAGTATGGTGTCTATGGGGCCTTCCACGTCCTCTATGGTCGCTATCTTGTAGTCTATGAGGTTCCCGTTGAGCATCACCCCGGTTGCGGGATCGTATATCATCTCCTCGAACTTGCACCGGCTGATCCCCATGATGGAGCCGCCGTACTGCTGCCCGTGACAGCTCATGGGGTTTATGGCCTTGCCCACGTCGTTTACGTTGACCGCCTTTACGATGAATATCTCTCCGGTTTCCGTGTCCACCTCCACCTCGATGAAATGGGCCTGGCGGGTGAAGTGCGGCCGCGGGTTGTCCGGGTTGTAAGCGCCCAACTGCACGTGGTAGCCGAAGGCGAAGAAGGGCTCGGTCCAGGCCCACCTGAAACCCGCGTTCTCCGTCGAGGATATGGGACCGGACTGTCCCGCCTCTTTGACGAACTTCTTCAGGCTCATGCGCTGCGAGGGATCGGACTTCTTGAAGATCACGCTGTCCGCGATGTCAAGGTCCCCGGGCTTGCAGTCCGGGAAGGGGGGGCGGTATTCTCCCCTCTGGGTCCTGGCCGTGGGCTTTACCGCTGCCTCGAGCAGCATCTGCTTTAGTATGCGAGCGGCGTGCCGCACCGCCCACCCGTTGATGGACAGGTTTGTGGATGAATCGGGCGACATGCGGAAGAAGCCGGGGTCTATCTGCTGGTTGTAATGCACGTCTTCGAGTCGCATGCCCAGCTCGTCCGCGGCGATGCGGCAGTAGGTGTTCTCCGCGTCCACTCCGTTGTCGGAGCCCATGGCCAGGATGGAGGCGGTCCCGTCCTGTCGTTCTATACGGATTGCCATCTCGCTGGTGCCCAGGGAGTCGTCCCACTCGTGGGTCCAGGCGAAGCCCAGCCCGTGCATCCTGCCGTTTGGAAGCTTCTTGGAGCCGGGCGGGTGCCACTTCTCCTCCCAGCTCATGGCGGCCTTGCCCCTTTCCACGCACTCTCTCAAGCTGTCAACCACCGGGAAGCCCCGCTCCTTTTTCTCCCGGTCCATGGCCGCGGTGTCGTGGCCTTCGTAACCGTCGTTCTTGAGTGCGACCTCCACCGGGTCGAGCCCGCACTCGGCCGCCACCCGGGAGAAGACCATGGTCATGCTCAAGGTGGGCGGGAGCTGCTCGCACCTTACCGGGACCGCGGGCCCCTGGTTGATCCATACGGACTCGGTTGTCCCCAGAAGGTGCGGCACCCTGGTGGTCTCCTCCATATGCCTTATCATATTGAAGAGGGGCCAGATCTGGCAGGCCATGGTGCAGGTCCCCTCCACCGCCATAATGGTCCCGTCATCCATGAAGCCCACCTTGAAGCGGTACCTGCCGTGGTCCATGGACTGGCCGTAGAATTCCTCCCTCCGGCTGAAGGTGTACTTGACCGGCCGCCCGGTCTTCCTCGCCGCCAATCCTGCGCAGTATAAGGGGCCCATGTTCCATGGCACCTGCACCCACCCGCCGAAGCTGGCGCCCTGGTAGAGGCAGTGGAGCTCGATCTTGTTCATGGGCACGCCCCCGTACCAGGTGGACAGGTTCTTCTTGACTAGGTGCGGCCGCTGCTGCTTGACCCATACCTCGGCAACGTCGTCCTTCCACCTGAAGACCCCGCAGGGACGCTCGGGCCCGATCCAGGTGTGCCCTCTCCTTACGAACTCGAACTCGATCACCCTGTCGGACTCGGCAAAGCCCTTTTCCACGTCGCCCTGCTTGAGGACCTCCCACAGCCCCTTGTTCCAGAGGTTCGCGTCCGCATACATCTCCGGATAAGACAAAGGAGCGTCCGGTTCCTTGGCCGCCTCCAAGTCGAGATGGAACGGCCGCTCCTCCCACTCCACCTCAATGAGCCTGAGGGCTTCCTCGGCCACGGCCTCGCTCTCTGCGGCGACCGCGGCCCCCACCGGCTCCCCCTCGAAGTGGGCCACCCCCGGGAGCGGGGGCGGGTCCCCGAAGAAGCCCGGCAGCTTGCCCAAAAGAGCGTGGTCGGGCAGCTCCGGGTGGTCGTACCTGAGAACGTATCTTACGCCCGGCAGCTTCTCCGCCCGGCTCGTATCCATGGATAGTATCCGGGCGTGTGCAAAGGGGGAGGTGAAAAACCGCATGTGGAGCATGTTGGGAAGCTGTACGTCCATGGTGTAGTCGGCCCTGCCCCCGGCTTTCTTGTACCCGTCCAGCCGCCGGCCTCCGCGCTCCCCGATGCTCTTGTACTGCTTTAATGGCTCCGCGTCCGAGCGCAGGTTGTCCTGCAGGTCTTCCATCTTCTTTTTTTCATCGTCCGACAAGAGTGTCATTTGACCTCCCTCAATGGATAGCAATCAGCCTTTTACTCCATAACTCCTTAGAAAGACGGAGCTTTGAATAAGACTTTCGTACTCGTCCCGGAAATATCTAAGCGAATCGAGCACCGGGGTGGGGGCGGCCTGTCCCAGCCCGCACAGCGATGTCAGGGACATGGCTCGGGACAGCTCCTCCAGCACGTAAATGTCTTCCTCCGCACCCTCGCCCCTCAAGAGCCTTCCATATACCTCCACCATCGCCTCCAGCCCGTCCCTGCACGGAGTGCATTTACCGCAGGATTCGTGGTGCAGGAATCGCAGGTTATTGAACACCATCTTGATCATGTCTCTCTCGCGGTTGAAGACCACCACCGCGCCCGAGCCCAGCACGGACTCGTGGGACAAAGGCGTATCCAGCATGTCATCTCGTATAATGCCGCCCGCGGCCCCGCCCACCTGGACGGCCTTTACGTCCCCGGCCCCGGCAAGGTCAACAACCAGTTCCCTGAGCGGGCTCCCCATGACCAGCTCGTATACGCCCGGCCTCGTCACGTCGCCGCTTACCGAGAACACCTTGGTGCCCTTGCTCCTCTCGGTGCCCATGGCGCTGAACCATGCCGCCCCGTTCTTTACGATGCGGGGCACGTTCATCAGGGTCTCGACGTTGTTTATGACCGTGGGCAATCCCCACAGTCCCGATGTAGGCGGGAAGGGCGGCTTGTAGCGCGACTCGCCGCGCCGGCCCTCGATGGAGTTCATCAGCGCCGACTCCTCGCCGCAGACGTAGGCGCCCGCGCCCTCGAACACCTGGATATCCATGTGCTTGAGGAACCCTCTGCTCCGTGACTGATCAATTGCGCTTTTGAGCAGGTCATATAGGTAGTGGTATTCCGCCCGGAGGTAGATGTAGGCCCGCTCCGCGCCCACTGCCAGGCCGGCTATGCACATGCCCTCGACAAGCCCGAAGGGGTCGTTCATAATTATGTAGCGGTCCTTGAAGGTCCCCACCTCGCCCTCGTCGGCGTTGGCGATGATGTATTTGGTCCTGGATTTGGTTTTCCGCGCCAGCTCCCATTTCAGTCCGGTGTTGAATCCGGCGCCGCCGCGGCCGGTCAGGCCCGAGCGCTTTATCTCCTCGATGATCGCGGCCGGCTTCATGTGCCCGCGCGCCTTTTTGAAAGCCTCGAAGCCGCCCTGTTCCAAGTAGGAAGCGATATCTTCGGGGGCGATTACGCCGCAGTTCGCAAGGACTATTCGTTCTTCAGTCACTTGAATCAGTACTCCTTAAGTATTGAATTGACTCTTTCCGGTGTAATGTTTCCGTAGAGTTGATCGTTGATCAACATAGCCGGAGCCTGGTCGCAGGCCCCGATGCAGCCCGCCAGCTCGATGGCGAACTTCCCGTCAGGGGTGACCTCGCCGGGCCCTATGCCGAGCTCTTCTTCAAGTGCCTTTATGATGCTTTCAGCGTCCTTCATCTCGCATGGCACGCACCCGCAGACCCAAATCCTGTTCTTTGCCTTTGCCTCCCTGGGCAGAAAGGAGTAGAAGCTCGCAACCGCGTACACCTCGCTCAAGGAAAGCCCCGCCTTTTTGGCCACATGTTCCATGGCTTCCCTGGAAAGGCAACCTTTGGCCGCGAGCTCCTCCTTCAGCAGGGGCAGCAGCGCGGCGCGGCCGGAATCTCTTCTCGATGCACTCATTGCCGGCCGGCTGGTGACTTCCTTCTCTTTGCAACCAGGGGGCCTGTAGAGGGCGCCGGTGGGACAGTGCTCGATGCACAACCCGCAGTCCCTGCACTCCTCGGCCCTCAATTCGTCATCGTATCGGGCCACTATTTTCGATACGAACCCCCGGTAGGCTATGGCCAGGACGTCCTTTCCCGCAAGCTCCCGGCAGGCGGTGACGCACCTCCTGCACATGATGCACCTGGAAAGGTCCCGGGCCACATACCGGTTCTCATCTTCAGGCGGGTGGGACCTGGGCGCGGCCACCTTGAAGCGGGGCGCGCCCGCCTCCTGGTCGGATGCCAGGTTGTGCAGCCCGCAGTTCTCCGCCTTGGGGTCGCTCACGCACTCACCCGTATGCGCGGCCAGCATAAGCTCGATCACCGTCCTGCGCGCGGCCAGCACCTTGGCAGTGTGGGTATGCACCACCATGCCTTCCGAAACCGGCGTATGGCATGCACCCGCCAGCGTTTTGGCGCCCTCCACCTCGACCACGCACACTCGGCAGGCCCCGGTGGGCCGGAGGCCCTCGATATGGCAAAGGGTGGGGATCTCGATGCCTGCCTGCCGGGCCGCCTCGAGGATGGTCGCGCCCTGCCTCACCTTGACCTTTTTCCCGTCAATTACAGCGCTTGTCTTGAAAATGGAGAGCATAATTAAACACCGATTTTCACAGCCATTATAAGCGTCATTATTTAGGGTGTCCAGATGATTCTGAGGGGGCGGTTGTCGAGCCAGGGCACTGGGATGTCGGTTTTGAGTTTTTTGACACCCATGAGGATGGGTGTGGCGGCCCGTTTGCGGATTCTGATGTTGATGCCTTCCCCGTCATAATGCGCCTGTCCCGGCATGTCCACGAACCGATTGAAGATCAAAGGCGCTCCCGCTTTCTCGAACCTTGGCAGGTCGCGGGCAAACAGGTGGTAGAGGGAGTCGGCGATCACCGTCCATAAAAGGTCGAAGTGGATGCGGGTCATGATGGGCGAGGAGAGGGCGTTCAAGCTGAAGAACTTGACGAGTTCGGCGAGCTTGTTCTCCCTGCTTGCGCGCGGCGCGCAGGCAAGGATGTGCCATCTCTTGGCGTAAACTCTCAGGAGCGCGGCCCGCTTTATTTCTTGGTTGTTGCTGATGACAAAGGTCGGCTCGGCCCTTCCGTGGTCCTTGACGATGAGCTGCCTGAACTCCCTTTCGCCCTCGATCAGCG
>CAZYTX010000014.1:0-73621 GCA_964650485.1 uncultured bacterium
CGGTAACAATCCTTCCCCTCCAACAATCGCCCGGAGTTATTGAGAAGTTACCATTCAGTCAGCTAAATTGCGGACTTTCAGCGGCTTTTATAAAATGGAGCCGTTGTGAAGTACGGATACAGTTCTCTGTTCCTGCCGATTTCAGTGCTTCTTGTGCTTGTGTTCGCGGGATTGTGCCATCTATCTGCCTTGTCATCGGACTGGCATTTCGACGACTTCGGGCACATAAACAACAACCCGGCCGTGCACGCAAAGGAGCTCTCCCCTGGGGCGTTAAAAAGAGCCGCCCTCGGGAGCCCGCTCAAGACGCGGCCTCTGTCCTATATAACCTTTGCCCTGGACCACATTCGCGCCGGCCCCTCTTCCAGGGCCTTCCACCAGACCAGCCTCGCTCTGCACCTGTTCTCGACCCTCATGGCCTTTGTCCTCCTACTGAAGGTCTATACTCTGCGCCCCATTGCCGGGAAGGTCCCCTGGCCGCGGGCCGCGGCCCTGCTGGGCGCCCTGGTCTTTGCCGTAAACCCGGTGCAGGTGCAGGCCGTTGCTTATGCCGTACAAAGGATGACGCTCCTGTCCGGGCTGTTCGTCCTGGCCGGCATGTACGCCTGGGCGGTCATGAGATACGGGCACAAAAAGAGTGCGACAGGCAACGCCCTCTTGTGGACCGGGTTCTTTATCGCCGTGCTGGCAGGGATGCTTTCCAAGGAGACGGCCTTTGCTGTAATTCCCCTGGTCCTCGTGTTTGACAGGTGCGTGCACGGGGAGGGCTTTGCCGCATGGCTAAGCTCGCGCAAGACACTCATCTCCCTTATGATTGCTGCCGGGGTCGCAACAGGCGCAGCATACCTTTTTTTAAGCGGTTACTCCGCGGGCGGGCAGGTGCTCTCCGGTTACGAGCACCGCGAGTTCACACTTGTGGAAAGGCTCCTCACCCAGTCACGGGTTATTTTATGGTACGTGGGGCTGTGGGTTTTCCCCTCTCCTGCCAGGCTCTCCATAGACCACATGGTTATAAAATCCACCGGGCTCGTGAGCCCGTGGTGGACTTTTCCCGCGCTGGCAATTGCAGCGGGCCTCACAGTTGCCGCCCTCTGGCGGGCCCACCGCGCTCCACTCATCTGTTTCGGCTGGCTGTGGTTCGCGGCAGGGCTGGCACTCGAGTCCTCGGTGCTGCCACTGGAGATGGCCTTCGAGCACAGGCTCTATTTGCCTTCCCTGGGACTGGTGATGACAGCCACAGGGCTCCTTTCCAGGTTCAACCCGGGAAGGAGAGCGGTCCTGCCAATACTCCTGGCCGCGGCCTTTCTGGGAATACTTTCTTTTTCGCGCGGCCGCGACTGGGACAACATGCTTGTGCTGTGGCAAGACGCGGCCATGAAAGCGCCCGAAAAGTCGCGTCCATGGACCAACCTGTGCACCGCCTTTTTCGTGGAGGCAAGACATGAGAAGGCCATGGAGAGTTGCCGGAGAGCCATCTCCATTGACCGCGACAATTCCAGGGCCTATTACAACCTGGGCCTGGCATTGGAAAAGTCGGGCAGGTTCCGTGAGGCTGAAGAAATTCATGAAAAGGCGGTGGAGCTTGATCCCGAGAAGGCCGAGGCATTTTACCGCCTGGGGGTTATAAGGCGTGCCCGGGGAGAGCTCCACAAGTCAAAAGAGTCCCTGCAAAAGGCTGTGGACCTCGTGCCCGACGACCCCCTTTACTGGTACCATCTCGGCCTGACAAGCCGGGAGCTTGGCAGCTCCGGAGAGTCGAGGAGAGCTCTGCTGAGGGCAAGGGATCTTGCAAAGCCCGGCAGCGAGCTTTTAAGAAAGATAAACCAAAGCTTGTGAACACGGGCGGTTACTGATTATCATTTTCCTCCGGCCAGTCCTCTGGCGGCTCCACCCGGTGGAAGTCGCGTGGCCGGTATCTTCTTTTCTCTTCCCTCTCTTTTTGCCCGGGCTCCGTCTCCCCCTCGACTGATCTCAACACCCACTCCTTTTCATGGGCACCCTCCTTTTTCACCCCGCTTATGGCGTCCATCGGAATGGTGAGCCACGAGGCGGGGCCTTTCAGATACACGTACTCATCGTCCGCGCCAAGGTACACACCGCGGTAGATAAAGCCATGGGCCTTGACCTCCACCCTCTGTCTCATAAAGCGCGTGAGCTTGTCAAACACGGACGTTCGCCTCTTTATCCATAAATTTAATCAGGAAAGGAACCCGGAGCAAGTCGGTTTGCATTCCGGGGGCAACATGGAAGAAAATGTAGTCTCTGAACCTGCTACAGGAATTCTGCCGAAGTAAGGATCACAAAAGGCTTTAATGTTCAGAAGACAAAGTAAATCTTATAAAAAAAGGAAGGCAATGAAAGACAAGCGGTTTTTGAAGTCGAGGATGGAAGTTCTGTGGAATCCTCGCCGGGTGGTCATGATAGGGGCCACCAACAAGCTCTACAAGTGGGGCTTCATAATCTTCTCCCGGATGCTGAACGAGGGCTTTTCAGGTGAGATCATACCCGTACACCCAAGCGACAAAGAGGTGCTGGGCAAAAAGGCTTTCAAGAGCATCCTCGAGGTGCCCGGGGAGGTTGACCTCGCAATCATTGTCACACCCGCTCCTGCGGTGGCGGGCGTTTTAAAGCAGTGCGCCAAAAAGGGCGTGCCCGCGACGGTGGTGATAACATCGGGGTTCAGCGAGACGGGCGAAGAAGGCAAAAAGCTGGAGGCCCATATCGTGGACATAGCCCGCAAAGCCGGCATGATCATGGTGGGGCCCAACACCATGGGCACCTTCAGCGCCGCGCGCAGCTTCAACTGCCTCATGGCACCGGTGTCGCCGCTGTACGGGGGCGCGGCCTGCATAGCGCAGAGCGGCAACGTGGGCACCCACATGCTCTTCCGCGGCAAGCTGCGGGGACTCGGGTTCGGAAAATTCGTGAGCTCGGGCAACGAGGGGGACCTCACCTTCGAGGACTATCTTTGGTACTTCGGCCGGGACCCGGACACAACATCAGTGCTCGGCTACCTCGAGGGCCTGGAGGCGGACAGCGATTTCCCTGAGATAGCCCGGGAGGTCACAATAGAGAAGCCGGTGATAGTGCTCAAAGGCGGAAGGACCGGAGCAGGGGCCATTGCAGCGTCTTCCCACACCGGGGCCCTGGCAGGGAACATGTCGGTGGTGAGAGGCGCCATGCGCCAGGCCGGGGTGATCCTGGCCGAGTCCAACAAGGAGGTGGTCGAGCTGGCAAGGGCACTGGAGCTGCAGCCGGTGCCAAAAGGGCCCAGGACAGGAATCCTCACCAGGGGAGGAGGATGGGGGGTCATCACATCCGACGCATGCACCGAGCTGGGACTTACCGTGACCAGCCTGGACCCGGCCACCATAGAAAAGCTCGACAGGATACTGCCGCCGTACTGGAGCAGGGGGAACCCCGTGGACATGGTTGCTCTCATATCGTACCAGGCGTATATTGATTGCCTGGAGATACTCGAGGCCGACCCCAATGTGGATGCCATAATAGGGCTGGGGGCCAACATTGACGCACAGGCCATGACCACGGTGAAGTCGCTCGAAAAGCTCGGGGTCATGAGCGAGGAGCGCATCAGGGAGATAAGCGAGCGCACGAGAGAGGAGTCCGAGCGCTTCTTCGCATCACTGAAGGATTTTCTCGCAGGCTCGAAAAAGCCCGTGCTCTCGGTGGGAAGGTGGCGCGAGACCCCCGACTGGGAGGCCGGCATAATGATGATAGCCGAGCCAGAGGACGCCGCCCGCATGATGGCCAAGATGGTGGGGTACGGAAGTTACCTGCAGGCAAAGGGAGTATTGGAGGGAGCCGGGAACGCGGCTCCCCTGCGAAAGGAGGCGAGTGAATGAGCCAGACACACCTTAATAAAAGCGCAAGGAAGATACTGCGTGCACTGGTGGAAGTGGTAAAGCCCAGGAAGCCGGAGTTCGACATCCCGGTCGAGGATTTCATGCTCGATTTCCTGGACAACTTCTATGCACACTTCCCTTTCCACATGAAGATAGGGTTCCCCCTTGGGCTCTACCTCCTGGAGTACGGCACCATTGTCTTCGGCGCGGGGCTCAGGCCCTTCTCCAGCATGTCCATGCCAGACAGGGAAAAGTACGTGAGCGGATGGGTCAACTCCGGCATGGCCATACGCCGCGACCTCATAAAGGGCGTGAAAGGTGTGTGCCTTACCGCCTTTTACTCCCACCCCGAAGTGATGGAACACATCGGCTATCACATTGACCAGCACCTGGAAAAGGTGAACAAGGGCGAGCCCTGCGACCAAGAGGCAGTGAAGTTCTTCCGCGAGATGGGCTATGACCGTAACGTCAAGGTCCCACACCCTGCATACGACAGCGTGGAGATAATCGCGCACGACACCATGCCCGAAGGCTCGTCCAGCTAAAGGAGGCTCTAAATGATTACTATAGGCGCTGACATAAACCGCGACATCGAGGAGAGCTGTGACGTGGTGGTGGTGGGCTCCGGCGCCGGTGGCGGGGCCATAGCCGCGGAGCTGGCCGAGGCCGGGGTGGAGGTGGTCATCATCGAGGAGGGCGGCTACTACACCAGCAAGGACTTCTCCACCAGCCCCAAACAGGCGGTCCCCATGCTCTACCGCGAGTCCGGGAGCTCGGTAATACTCGGCAACCCCAACATAGTGTTCTCCGAGGGAAGGTGCGTGGGCGGGTCCACGGTCATAAACGGAGGCATGTGCTGGCGCACCCCCGAGAAGGTCCTGGAAAGATGGCGCTGGGAGATGGGTCTTACCGACCTCACACCAGAGTACATGGAGCCCTTCTTCGAGAAGGTCGAACAGAGGATCAACGTGGCGCCCCAGAGCCCCGAGAGCCTCGGCAGAGGAGACATGCTCTTTAAGAAGGCAGCGGACAAGCTGGGATGGCTCATACACCCAAACCGCCGCAACCAGAAGGACTGCACAGGCGAGGGAGTGTGCGTGTTCGGATGCCCTACCGACAGGAAGCAGTCAGTGCTCATCACGTACATCCCCAGGGCTCTCGAAAACGGGGCCCGACTCTACACCGACGTGAAGATAAAAAAGGCCATCATGAAGGACGGCAGGGCCATGGGCGTCACCGGCCGCGTGCTCGACCGCGAGACCGGAAAGAAAAAGCCCGCAAAGATCACGGTCAAGGCAAAGACCGTGGTCCTCGCCGGCGGGGCCCTCCAGACGCCCGTCATGCTCATGAACTCCGGCATCAGGAACAGGAACATAGGAGAGCACTTTCACTGCCACCCCAACACCAAGGTCGTCGGTATCTTCGACGACCCGGTCTATTACTGGAAAGGAGTGCACCAGGGACACCAGATACACCAGTTCATTGACGAGGGCATCCTCATGGCCATCGGAGTGGTCCACCCCGGGCTCACCGCGCTCTCCTTTCCACAGTTCGGAAGAGACAGCCTCGAGCTCATGGAGCTGTGGAACCACATGCTGGTGGCCGGCGCCCTGGTTGACGACACCACAACCGGACGAATCAAAAGAGCGCCATGGGGCGAGCCCATGGCATACTACAACATTGACCAGGTCGAGACCGAGAGACTCATACGATCCACAGCCCTCATGTCCAAGCTGCTCTTCACCGCGGGCGCCAGGAAGATACTGCTGCCCTTTGCAAAGCTCCAGGAAATAACCAGCATGGACCAGATCAAAAAGATCTACCAGGCCGACATCAAGAGGTCCGAGATCGAGACACTCACAGTGCACGCCTTTGCAACATCCAGGATGTGCGCGGACCCTGAAAGAGGCGTGGTCAACCAGTGGGGTGAGTGCTGGCAGGCAGAGAACCTCTTCATCGCCGACAGCGGCGTGGTCCCGAGCTCACTTGGCGTGAACCCCCAGGAGACCATCATGGCCCTGGCCACCCGCACCGGCCGCTACATCCTGGAAAACAGGAAGAAATACCTGGCCTGACAGCAATTTCGCGCACCGGTCTGGCCGCAATTGGCAACCCGACCAAGCGCTGACTTTTGACGTCGGAATCCTTTTGGATCACACCTCGCGCCAAACATGGTTCTCGTCAAATTCCACGCCGTGTCGGACGATCAAATTTATCAATACGGCTTCGAGTAGAACACGTCCAGGCCGCCCTGGCCCTCCTCGTCCTGGCCGGCCTCCACCGAGAACTCCTTGTCCAGCTCGTAGCGGAGCTTGAACTCCTCGGCCTGCTCCTTGCCGAAGTGGTGGTAGTAGAAAAGGTAGAGCCGCTCGTTTATGTACTTGCCGAAACCCACGCCCCTCTCCTCGGGCGACTCCCCGGCGTGCACGAATATCGCGTCCACCGGGAAGGCCTGGCCCAGCCTGGCCGCGGCGAACTCGGCCACCAATTGCGCCCCCGCCATCTTCAGGGCCTGGTCCTGTCCCTCGGTGAGCTCGCTGGCCGGCCGGCCGAAGAGTATGACGGAGAGCACGTCCTCCTGGCTGAGCGGCGGCTCCGAGTATATCTCCAGTGTGGGCTGTGACAGGTTTCCGCCTATCTTTATGTAGGTGGTGTAGTCGGGCACCTTGTAGCTGGCGAGGATGTCGAGGTCCGGGTCAATCGCGGGAATGGCCGGGAAGGTAAAGGTTCCGCGCTCCACCTGGAAGGGCTTGTTCTGGAAGAGCACCCACCCCTTTTTTGCCTCCATCTCTCCGAAGAGGAGGAAGAAGCCTCCGGGCGGCTTCCTCATGGTGAGCTCTCCTCCCATCCTGATGTTGAGCTCGCTGTTCTTCAGGAGGGCGGAGTCCGGTATATTAATGAGAATGTCCATGTCGCTCCGGTCCAGCCAGGGCGAGGTCTGCCTGGCTCCCGTCTGCTCCTCCTGCTTGACCACGATGGTGGGGTCCTCGCTCTCCCATGCTGTCCCCTGGTATGAGAGGATCAGGGGAGGCCGGTAGACGAGGTCCTTGAAGGTGACCTCTCCATGCATCCTAGGGTAAGAAGGGTCCCCGCTGATCCTTGCGTCCGCGTCCATCACCGCCCTGGTGTCCGGGGTGTTCATGGCCTTGAATTCCCTGGCCGTGAGGATGAGGTCCATCTTGGACACGGAGTACCCCTCCAGGTCGAGCCCCCCTTTGATAGAAGCTGTCCCCTGGCCGGACTGGACCGTGATCGCGGGGACATGCACCTTGTTCCTGTCGAAGATGGCCTGACCCGTGATGCCGCTCAGCGAAAGCCCCCACTGCGGCACGTTGAAGCTCACCTTCTCGAGTTCCAGGTCCCCGTTCCACTCGGGGCTTCCCGGCGTGCCCATGATGTGGGCGAGCAGCCCGACGCTCCCTGCCGCGTCCTCCACCCATGGTACGAAGCGGTCAATAATGGACACCGACATCTTTGGCGCCGCCACCTCCAGGTCCATTTTCTCTTTTGCAAGGACAGCGATCGAAGCGGGCGAGAGCACCAGCCTCAGCGGAAAGTCGCCCTTTGCAAGCACCTCGCCCGAGACCTCTGAGTGGCCCCTCAAGCTTACGGTCAGTCGGTGCGGGATGTAACGTACGGACGCCTCGGCACGGTCGAGCCTGGTGTCCGCGTACCTGGGCCTTTCAACGCTTATGTCGCTTCTTATCTCGGGGACTCCGGCAGAGCCTCTGGCGTAGATGCTGCCGCTCGCTATGCCCTGTATGCTCTCCCCCGGCAGCACCCGCTCCATCCAGGGGTCTATCTCGAAGTTGTAAAAAGATATGAACGCGTCGAGCTCATCACCGAGCACGACGCCGGAGACCCCGAGCCCGGACTCCTTGTTTGAAAGCTCGATCCCGGAAACCCGCACCTTCCCCGGCAGGGACTCGATCCTGGCCGGCCGGGCCAATTGCCAGTCCCGGTCTATGAAACGGAGGTCCATGCTAGCAAGGTCGAGCGACCAGCGCCCGTCCTCCACTCCATACTTGAGCCTGCCCTCGGAATCGAGCTGGAATGACTGCCCGGGTGAATCCGCGGCAATGGAGAAATCGAGTGCCGGGGAGAGCGGCCTGGACGGGAGCAGCCGTATGCCGGCTTCGAGGTCGAACACGGGCACTTGTAAATGCCTGTATCTTGCCGAGGGGAGCATTGTCTCTTTTGCCTCGAGGTCTATTTTTCCCGAGACCTCCTCGCCTCCTTTGCCTGTCAGGGAAAAATCAAAGCGGGACACGCCGGACCTTATGTGTGCGGATTCGAGACCTGCCATGCTCCCCGATCCCGAGGCTCGCCATTGGTACCTGTCGCCCTCGAGCGTGGCGCTTATGGAGACGCTTTCCATATCCACGGCCTCGCCCGTCAACCTGGGCACGGCATCTCTATTTGCAAGCTTTGCCGCAAGCTCGAGCCGGAAGGGCAAGGTCTTGTTAAAAGGCTGGAGCCGGCCCGAGCCCCTCATGGCAATCCCTCCGGCCCTCACATCCGCGCTTTTTATATCCAGGGTTCCATGGGAGAGGCTGTATGACAGCTCCCCTTCCAAACGGTGCAGGTCCATTATGCTGCTCCTGTTGAGAAGGAGTTCGCCGCTCCCTTGCAGTTCCTGTATCGAGTGGCCGCTTCCCTGAAACTTGAGGGCCCCTGCCAGGCCGGCCCGGGGCAGCCCCTGTTTTATCCTGGCCGGGTCCAGGTCAGCCAGGAAAGCTCTCACGAGCAGGGGTCTGGAACCTGTCACTTCTCCGCTCGCATAAACCGCCATGTCAGCGCCCTTGCCTGATGACAACATGGACCCTGCGAACCGGTTCCCCGTGAGCTCGACCTCGCCCTTCACCGGGAAAGACTTTATTCCCGGGTACGCGAATGATGAGAGATCAAAGCCGGCCATGAGGCGCTGGCCGGGAATGGAAGCGGCCCCTATGGTGTCCCCGCCGGCCTGTGAGGCTGCAATGTAGTTCATCTGAAATTCGCCGTTAAGCCCTTTCAGCTCAAACGGCCGTGAAAAGAACTCGCCCATGGAAAAGTCTTCCATGATGCCTTGCAGGACCACTTGCCTTTTCGCGTGCATGTACTTTCCGGATGCCTCCAGTTCGCCCGCGGAGGAGCGCACGCTAAAAAAGACATCCATCTCATCCAGCACCCCTTCCACGCTTGCCCGGCCTCTCACTGGTATGCCCAGGGGGTGCGAGGGCCAAAACAGGGCCAGCGTGTCAGGGGCTATCTCGAATGAGTCGGCTTTTGCTTCCATCTTCCTGGATGCCGTGTGATATTTTGCGAAGTCCAGGAGCAGTGTGGAGGATGCGGTTACCATGCTCCCGGATGAGACCTTGATCTCCCAGCCCTGGCCCGTACTTGTTGCCTTTCCCGTGGCGGAGACGTGGTTGACCCCCAGCGGGGGCGACTCGATGGCGGCCCTGAAATGGGTGAGGTTAAAGTCCACCACCGGGCCATTGGTCACAAGCCGGGCCCTTGCCAGGGGGACGCGCGCGTGGATGGTCCTCTCCGGCGAGTAGGAGAGCTCGGCAGCCCCGCTTGTTAGCGATACCATGACGATCAGCCGGGGCATGTCAGAGGGCTTGTCTTTGCCCGGCCGCAACCGCTGTTTCCTGAGGGCGCCCAGGTTCCACTGCCCGTTCCTCTTTTTCGCGTTTACAAACGCGTCCTCGATGTCTAGCTCGACTCTAGGCAACAGCCCCTTTGTTACGCTCAGGCGCCATGAAACCTCGGTCCGAGCCGCTTTTATGACCGCCTTCCCCTGCGGGTCCCGGACCTCGATGTCAAGAATGACGAACCTCTTTAAGGGGTTCCCCTCCATCCTTTGCGCCACGGCGCTGCCCTTGAGCGCCTCGTTGACCCTGGCGAGCGCAAACCCCAGTATCCTCTTGTTCAAAAGCCCTTGCCTCAGCGGCAAATACAGAGAGAACATGATCAGGGCCGCGCCCGCGGCCACGATCAGTACGATACGTATGTTTCTTTTACTTGTCATGATCAGAAAGTGTGTCCGATATTGAAATGCACCCTTATCTTGTCGAACCTCACCTGCTTTTCAACTATGGGGAAACCCAGGTCCAGCGCCAGCGGACCGATGGGTGTGTTGTATCGTATGCCCAATCCGGCGCCGTGGGCCACTTCCTGCGAGTCGTAGTCCTCCTCCTCGGGCCATATCCAGCCCGAGTCCTCGAAAACTACCCCGCTCAGGTCCTTCCATATGGGGAACCTGAGCTCAAAGCTGCCCTCCCACAGCTTCACACCGCCGATGGGGTTGCCGTCCGGGTCCTCGGGACCGAGAGCGCGGCGCGAGTAACCCCTGACGCTCCCGGTGCCTCCGGCGTAAAAGCGCAGGAACAGGGGGAGCCTTTCCAGCTCCCCGAGCGGATCAGCCCAGCCCAGCCTCCACTTGAGCGCGCCCACCACCGGTCCCAGTAACGGGTAGTAACCCGCGGCCTCGCCTACCCACTTTACGTAGTTGAAGTCACCTCCAGCAGCACCGCCTCCGTACTCGATCATCATGCCGGCCCAGGCGCCTTCGCGCGGGTTCAGGGCATCGTCAATATCGGACCACTCGATCCTTGCCGAGGGCGCGGAGAGCAGCCCTTCTCTTGCCAGGTCCTCCTCCTCCACCTCCAGCACGTCAATCACCCGGGATATAATGTTCGACTCCATCTTGTACGAGAGCTCGGCCCACAAGTAATCGTGGATAATAAAATGGTAGGTGGGCGATATGGAGAGGGCCTCGTGGGTGTAGGCCTCCTCGTGCTCCACACGCCTCTCGCCTGCAAGCTGGAGGAAGTCCCCGGACCTTCTCACGTCGGGCTGAACCAGCCTTATCTCCTCGCGTTCCAGCAGCCGGGACCAGCGGGCGCTCACGGACAGCTCCCTGGCCCCGCCCAGGAAGTTCACGTGCCGCCACGACCCCCGCACCCTTATGCCTTCCTCGCTGCCGTAGCCCAGGCCCACCTTCACCTCCCTCTCCTTGCCCTCCTCCACCCGGATGGTAAGCCGGATCCTGCCGCGCTCTTCGTCGGCCTCCTCTATAAACCTGACCGTGCGGTACACGGGCAGCCTGGCCACCTTGCGCTGGTTTGCCAGGACCTCGCGCTTTCTGTAGCGCTGCCCGGGCTCCAGGTCTATGGCCCTTTTCACCACGTCAGCGCCCGTCTTCTCACACCCCTCCACATGGACGCTACCCAGCCTGAAGAGATCTCCCTTGGTAACACTGTAGCTAACCGTTGCAGACATGGCCTCCAGGTCAACCACCGCCCTCCTTTCAACCTCGGCCTGGAAATAGCCCTCGTTTTTGAAATACTCCAGTATCTCTGAGGCCGAACTCTGATAGAGCTCCTTGTTAAAGGGCTCGCCCACTTCGAGCTCCACCAGGGAAGGCACCAGTTCAGGCTCCCTGCTGTGGCTTATGCCGTCCACGAACAGGACTTTTACGTGTCTTACGATCACCGGGTCGTTCTCCTGGATGCGGTATACGAGCTTCACCCCGTTCCCGTCCCTCCCGGGCAGCACTTCAGGGCCTGTAACCGAGGCTTTGAAGTAACCCTTGCTCCGAGAAAAAGTCTCCATGCGCCTCCTGTCGTCTCCGGCCCAGAAGGGGTCGTACTCTTCACCCTTCCGCGGAGTATCGCGGTAGAAGGGCGTCTCTCTTTGCCTCATGATGGAGCGCAGATCCCTGCACGGGATCTGCTTGCACCCCTCGAGCTTTATATCGTCTATGCGTACCGGGCCACTGTTTTCTTCCGCTGGCCCCTTGGCGTCCTCCCGGCCGGAAGAGGGAAGCGAAAGGCCGCTGGCGATACACAAGACAAGGGTTATGGCAGCAACTCTTTTCATGACATTGCGTTATTGTAATCACCGTTTTTGTGCGCTGACAATTCTTGCTCGATCTCGGCCGGGGAATTCCTTGAAGCGCATATGCCGTTATGATACTCTTTAGTTCCAGGCCGTTTCAGGCGCTTTTTTTATCCCGGCTGATTCTCGGGGGAGAAGAGGATGAAGATAGACCGGCGGGAAGTGGAGTACGTTGCGCATCTGGCGAGGCTGGAGCTTATGCCAGATGAGGCCGAGCGTTTCACCGAGGAGCTCGACCAGATACTCGTCTACTTCGAGAAGCTGGCGGAGCTCGACACCGGGGAGATCGAGCCCACCAGGCACGCCATACCCGCGGTCAACGTCTTCAGGGAGGATGAGACAAGGCCGTCCTACGATTCTGAAACCGCGCTCGAAAACGCGCCCGACAAGGAGGGCCCTTTCTTCAAGGTGCCAAAGATCATCGAGTAGTGGGGACATTCATGCAAGTATACGAGCTCAGCCTGGCCGAGCTGCGCGATAAAATAATCAGCAGAGAGTTAAGCTCGGTGGAAGCCGCCAAGTCTTACCTCTCCCGAATCGAGACGCTCGAACCCAGGTTAAAGTCTTACGTAACCGTGACCTCTGAGCGTGCCATGGAGAGCGCAAAGCGGGCTGACCAGGCCGTTGCCAGGGGCGAGCGCCGGCCATTGCTCGGCGTGCCCGTGGGTATAAAGGACATATTCCTCACAAAGGGTGTCGCCACCACCTGCGGCTCGAAGATTCTCCAGGACTTCGTGCCCACCTACGACTCGACTGCAGTTGCAAGGTTGGAGCAGGCCGGCGCGGTGGTGCTGGGCAAGCTCAACATGGACGAGTTCGCCATGGGCAGCTCCACCGAGAGGAGCGCATGGGGGCCCACCAGGAACCCGTGGGACCTTGAAAGGATACCGGGCGGCAGCTCCGGCGGCAGCTCCGCCGCGGTGGCGGCGCGCGAGTGCGCGGCCGCTTTGGGCACGGACACCGGGGGGTCCATACGCCAGCCGGCATCCTGCTGCGGGGTGGTGGGCATCAAGCCCACATACGGCAGGGTGAGCAGGTACGGGGTGATAGCGTTCGCATCCAGTCTGGACCAGGTGGGGCCGATCGCCGCGAACGTGGAGGACGCGGCCATAATGCTCGGGGTCATAGCCGGCCACGATCCCCTGGACTCGACCTCGGTGGCCGGGGAGGCCCCCGACTACCGGGCATCCCTGGGCAGGGATGTAAAGGGCATGAAGGTGGGCGTGCCCAAAGAGTACTTTGCCGCCGGCCTGGACCCGGAGGTGGACTCCTGCGTCAAGGCCGCGATAGAAGAGCTCGAATCAATGGGCGCCGAGGTCATGGAGGTAAACCTCCCCCATGCAGACTTCTGCGTGGCCTGCTACTACGTCATCGCCCCGGCCGAGGCTTCCAGCAACCTGGCCCGCTACGACGGGGTGCGCTACGGGCTGCGGGCCGAAGAGGCAGAGGGTCTCATGGACATGTACAAGAAGACCAGGGACCAGGGGTTCGGGCCCGAGGTCAAGCGCAGGATACTGATCGGGACATATACCCTGTCTGCCGGATACTACGACGCATACTACATGAAGGCCTGCCGCGTGCGCACCCTGATAAAGCAGGACTTCGACCAGGCCTTCGAGCGCTGCGACGTGCTGGCCGCGCCCACCATGCCCACGCCGCCTTTCAGGCTGGGCGAGAAGACCGACGACCCCCTGGCAATGTACATGTCGGACGTGCTCACCCTCTCGTGCAACCTGGCCGGACTGCCGGGCATGAGCCTGCCCTGCGGGTTCACCAAGGAGGGCCTGCCGGTGGGCATGCAGCTCCTGGCAGCGAACTTCAACGAAGAGGCCATATTCAGGGTGGCGCACGCATACGAGCAGGCCACGGATTGGCACAGGAAGAAGCCGTCAATATAATGGATGACATGGACTACGAAGCGGTCATAGGACTCGAGGTGCACGCGCAGCTTTTGACCGAGACCAAGATATTCTGCGACTGCTCCACCGCGTTCGGGGCAGAGCCCAACACCCACGTGTGCCCGGTGTGCCTTGGCCTTCCCGGGGTGTTGCCGGTCCTGAACCGGCGGGCGGTGGAGATGGCCCTGAAGACGGCGCTGGCGCTTAACCTGGATATAAAAGACACCAGCATCTGGGAGCGGAAGAACTACTTCTACCCCGACCTTCCCAAGGGCTACCAGATATCCATGTACGCGTATCCATTGGCCGAGCACGGCTGGCTGGACATAAAGACCGACGGGGAGGAGCACCACATCGGCATCACCCGGCTGCACATGGAGGAGGACGCCGGCAAGCTGGTGCACTCCGAGGATGCGTTCGCGCATGCGCGGGCAAGCTTCGTGGACTTCAACCGTAGCGGGGTGCCCCTGATGGAGATAGTGTCCGAGCCCGACATCCGCACCCCTGAGCAGGCAGGCGCCTATCTCCGCTCTCTCCGGGATATCCTCGTATACCTGGAGGTGTCAAACGGCAACATGGAGGAGGGGTCATTGCGCTGCGACGCCAACGTGAGCGTGCGCCAGAAGGGGGGCGAGTACGGCACCCGCACCGAGCTCAAGAACATGAACTCTTTCAGGAACGTGGAGCGGGCCCTTGAGTACGAGATCAGCCGTCAGAAGAGGGTCCTGGACTCGGGCAAACATGTGGTGCAGGAGACCAGGCTGTGGGACGACAAGGCCAGCAAGACCGTGTCAATGCGCGGCAAGGAGGAGTCCCACGACTACCGCTACTTCCCTGACCCCGACCTGCTCCCCTTGAAGGTGGACCCCGAGTGGGTGGAATCCATAAAGAAAACCCTGCCCGAGCTGCCCGTGGAAAAGCGCAGGCGTCTCCAGGAGAACTACGGCATACCAGACTACGACGCCTCAGTGTTGGTCTCGGACAGGGGCCTGGCGGATTACTACGAGAAGACCGTGGCCCGGGACGCCGATGCCAAGAAGGCATCCAACTGGATCATGGCCGAGCTCATGCGCGAGCTCAAGGAGGATGAGCGACCGGTCTCCGAGTGCCCGGTGACGCCCGAGGGCCTGGCGGAGCTTATCAAGATGGTGGACTCTGGAGAGATCACCGGAAAGATCGCAAAGTCCGTGTTCAAAAATATGTACGAGTCCGGCAAGGGTCCCAGGGAGATAGTGGATGAACAAGGTCTCGCGCCGATGGCCGACCAATCCGAGATCGAAAAGCTTGCCAGGCAGGCAATAGACGAGAACCCCAAGCAGGTGCAATCTTACAAAAAGGGAAAGACCAAGGTGATAGGATTCTTCGTGGGACAGGTGATGAAGGCCACCAAAGGAATGGCTGACCCCAAGGCCGTGAACCGGATCGTAAAAGAGATGCTCGACCGGGAATGATGTGTATGAGCAAAGAAACGGGGGCGGATTTGAGCCAAGAGCAATATGATGATATATAATCCTGTAAGTGCAGATCAATTGATTCGGGACGATAATTGCCGCTGGAAAGGGGTGAGCAATGGTTGATTGGGACGAGGTATTCGAAGACATAGACTGGAAGAGGGGAATAGTCTACCTTGTAGCCGGGCTGGTGGTGATCGGGGCGGTGGTGTTCGTGCTCCTTGACTGGCACCGGGCAAACGCTTTGGAGGAGCAGTTGAACCACGACCTGGAGCAGGCCAGGAATTTCCATGAGACCTGGTCGCCGCCGGGACAGGGTGAGCTCCGGGAGCTGGAACAGGAAAAGCTGCAGTGGGTATCGAGGATCGAGCAGGCCCCGGTCAAGCTGCCCAGGGAACTTTTTCCCGAGGAGTACGAGTCCGAGCTTAGAAGGCTTGCCAGCCGCTACAACGTGGATATAAAGAGGCTCTCGGTGCAGGATGAAACCACCGAGGGGTACGCGCTGGTGTTGCCGGTGGAGATCGTTTTTTCAAGCGGGGACCTGGACAATGCGGCCAGCTTCCTCTCTGCCATACACAGGATGGACGAGCCCCTGGCTGTGAAGAGTCAGCCGCTCCGGCTGGGCGGGACCATGAGCGTGACCGTCGAGTTCTACGGGTTTGACGAGGAGGGCTGGGAGGACGTGAATACCTGCGACGTAAAAAGCACCATCCCGGATTTGGGCTACCGCGACATTGACAAGGTCTTCATATTCAAGAGTCGGCTCCAGGATCTCAAGTCCAATGTGGACCAGGAAGCGGCCACACTCGCGGACACCAAGAAGAAGTTCACACAGGCGTGCGAGCTGCAGACGGAAGTCGACCGGCTGCGCACAGAGTATGAGATAATACAAGAGAACATCGAGGAGTAAAGGCTCTCGCATCCTTGACACCCGGCCTCAATCTTGAAGCCATGCCCGTGTAAAATCCCGCTAATGACCTACGTAATCCATGGATGGGTACACAACCCGGGAGCGCATTGCGCCTCCACGGCGCTCTCTGATGTCATGAGCTTTTACGGGCATGAAATGGACGAGCCCATGTGCTTCGGGCTGGGCTGCGGCCTCGGATTCGCCTACTTCCAAAGCCGGAACATGAGCCCCACCTGCATGACCGCAACCAGGAGCAGGATGCTCGAGCCCCGCTTTTTCCAGAACATGGAACAACACTTCAATTGGATCACCGACCCGGACCCTGAACACTCTCTCCAGACCGCAAAGGATCACATAAGCCAAAACCGGCCCCTGCTACTCCGGGCGGACATAGCACACCTCCACTACTACAACACCAATACCCGCTTCCCCCCTCACGTGATCGCCATGTGGGGGTTTGATGACAAGCAGGAGACGGCCATGATAGCGGACACCGGCTGGCAGGGCCTGCAAAAAATACCTTACCGCGACTTCAAGCTCGCACGCTACAGCGGCAACGCCTATATCCAGAACAAGGGCGACCACTTCCCAGTGGTCCTGGACGACAAATTGCCGGACATCACCTCGGCCGCGCGCAAGGCCCTGCTGGCACAGGCAAAAGACCTCGCAGGACTGGAGAGCGAGATGCCGGCGGTGTTCGGGTTCGAAGGAATGGAGAGGGCTTACAAACACATGCCCGGGTGGGCAGAGGCCCGGGACTGGAAGTGGTGCGCCCGCTGGTTCTACCAGGTCATCGAAAGGAGGGGCACCGGCGGAGGGGCCTTCCGGCTGCTCTATGCCAGGTTCCTGGAAGAGCTCGCCGGGCTGGACCCGGCATTCGAAAAGACAGCGCCCGCGGGCGAGATGTATGAGATAGCCGGGCAGTGGACAGCGCTCTCCGAGGCGCTGAAAGAGATAAGCGAACAAGAGGAGCCAAGGGGGTTCGACGAGACCTCGGCCATGCTCGAAAAGATAAAGCACCGCGAGGAGCGCTTCTTCCAAAGGGTCTTGCAAGAGCTGTCATAGGCGGGTCGTCCAGAGGCAGACAAGACCGCGTAACAATACCATCAATTACCACCACTATGATGAAGCATTACTTAACTTAGTAAGGGTGTATGTAATGAATTTATAACCGATCGAGCTGTCTTTGCACTGGAATCATATACGTGCTAAACAATGGCCTTGACCTGGCAAGGGGCTTTGAAAATGCATGATCTCGAGGGAGTACGGGCCCTGGTGACCGGCGCCGGCCGGGGCATCGGCCGGGCCATAGCCTTTAGGCTCTCGGACAAGGGCTGCAAGGTGGCCGTTTCCGACCTGCTGGCGGACAACGCGAATGAGACAGCGGAGGGCATAGCGGACAAGGGCGGGCAGGCGGTTGCCATCAGCGCGGACGTGTCAAAGCAGGCGGACGTGGAGCGCATGGTCAAGGAGGCCGCGTCATGCCTTTCCGGTCTTGACGTGCTGGTGAACAACGCGGGCGTCTCAACAGCGGGCTTTATCGAGTCGGTCACTGACGATGATATCGAGCGGGTGCTCTCCGTGAACCTGGTGGGGGTGCTTCGCGTCACCAGGGCCGCGGCCCCGCTTCTCAAGGCCAGTGGCCGGGGCAGGATCATCAACGTATCCTCGGTCGAGGGCATACGCGGCTCCGGGCTTGTGCCGGTGTACAGCTCGACAAAGGCCGGGGTGCTGGGGCTCACCCGGTCGAACGCGATCGAGCTGGCACGCTTCGGCGTGACCGTGAACGCGGTGTGCCCGGGACCCATCCAGACCCACATGCTGGCGCCCATGCTGGCGGACGAGAAGTTCAAGGAGAAATGTATAAGGGGCGTGCCCATGAGGAGGCTGGGTGTTCCTGAAGACGTTGCCGGCGCGGTGTGCTTCTTCGCATCCCTTGAGTCTTCTTTTATCACCGGGCAGCACCTGGTCATTGACGGGGGCATGACGGTGAAGGCGCTGTAAAATAATTACATGCTACTATCTATGTAAAAACCAGAGGAGAATGGATGATGGAAGAGCTAAAACGGATTACACTGGACCCCGAGATCATGGGTGGCAAGCCCTGCATCCGCGGCCTCCGGATTACGGTGGGAACGATTGTCGGCTTGATGGGCGCTGGTCGCTCAGTCCAGGAGATTTTGGAAGCTTATCCTTACCTGGAGGAGGCTGACATCAAGCAAGCCTTGGCTTATGCAGCCTGGCGCTCGGAGGAGGCGGAAGTTAAACTGGCCGGCCCATGAAAATCCTTGTTGATATGAACCTCTCGCCGCAATGGAGAGCAGTGCTGGAAAAGCATGAGTTTACCTGTCGGCACTGGTCCGAGGTGGGAAAGCCCGACGCCTCGGATAAAGAGATTATGCAATGGGCCCTGAAAAACGGATACGCCCTCTTTACGCATGACCTGGACTTCGGAGCCATTCTTGCCGCCACGCAAGCTTCAGGACCCAGTGTCATCCAGGTGCGCGCTCCGGATGTCTTGCCTTCAGCTATTGAGTCCGTCGTTGTTCGCATTTTTCAAGAGTTCTCGAGAGAAATTGAGATAGGAGCGTTGATCTCGGTGGACAGCGCCCTGTCGAGAGTGCGGATTCTGCCCTTGAAAAGATAAAAGGGTAATTTTGCCGGGAGAATCGGGCCGTTCAATAAAAGGTCCGGAGTGGCGGACTTCCTGCCCTCCGAGGAAGACTCGTACATCATCGGCGATGTGCTGGTGATTGACGGAGCATGACGGTGAAGGCGCTTTAAACGCCAAGCCGCCGAGGGAAGAAGAGGACGCCAAGAAGATATGGAAAAGTCAAAGATATTTCCATTTGTGGGTGAAAGAAAGGAGTGATAAAAATGGCGATGGGCAAAGAGGACATGGCCGCGTTCAGGGACATGGCGCGCTCTTTTGCAAAGCGCAGCATCGCTCCCATCCTGGAGCACGACTCTCCCGACGGTGACCTCTCCAGGGTGCCTGAAGTCCTGGACCAGGCTTTCGAGACCGGGCTTTTGAGCTCGCCCCTGCCGGATGCTCCCGGCCACGAGGCCGGCATATGGGGCAGAAGCACACTGGAAGAGGGGCCGCACTCGTCGCTCGTGCTGCTCCAGGAGCTATCCAATGCCTGCGCCGGAGTGGCCATGAACGTGCATGCCCTGGGCCTTGCAAGCCTTGTGGTATCCATGGCGGAGAAGAGACCGGCCCAGGTGCCGGACCGGCTGGCAGTGGCGCTCTTTGAGAACGGCTTCCCGCCCGGGCCGGGAACCATCATGGACCCCGGTGCACACGGCCCGGCCGGCATCCGCACCCGGGCCGAGCGAGATGGCGCCGCATACGTGATAAGCGGGAGCAAGGAGTTCGTGTACATGGGCCACGGGTCCGAGGGCTTTGTGGTGTTTGCAATGCTGGGTGACGACTGGTCCGCGCTTCTTGTGCCCGGAGATTCACAGGGACTGACCGTAAAGGACGCGGGACACAGGATGGGGCTCCGGGCGTGTCCGCTGGTGAACGTGGAACTTGACCAGATGAAGGTTCCCGCGGATGCCCTGCTCGGGTTTGACCGGCCCATGCCCGAGGTGGTGATGGAGGTGCTCAGACTGTGGTGGCTTGGGACCCTGGCAATAGGCTCTGGCGTGGTCAGGAAGGCCCTGGACTCGGCGCGCCAGTACGCGTACGAGAGGTACCAGGGAGGCACCGAGATAATAAACCACCCCGGGGTCAACGCGCTGCTCCTGGCCGAGGTCGAGGCCAGGGCACTCCAGTGCGGGACGCTGGTGGAGATGGCAGCCGAAGGCACGGGCGCGGCCATCGAGTCCCTGCTGTTCGCGGCCAGGTCGAGGCTCTCGGGCCTTGCAAGCGCGGCATCCGCGGTCACGGACTCGCTCCAGGTGTTCGGCGGTTACGGCTACATGGAGGACTACCCCATGACCAAGCTATACAGGGACATTAACACCCTGAAGAGGGCGGGCGGCGGGCCGAGGGACCTCGAGGCCATGATAGCCGGCCTGTCAATGGAGTCCTGACATGTACCTTCCCACCCATCCGGAGAAAGCCAAGGAGCACATGCCCTTCCTGGGAAGACTGATGGTGAGGAAGCGCTACGGCGACTTCTGGGAGGAGGAGACGCGTACCCTTCCGTGGACCATGAGGTCCCTGCGCAGGAGGTACAGGGCGTTTGCGGATCAGTTCATAAGGCCCCGGGCATTGGAGGTTGACAAGGACGTGTCAGCCCTGGACAAGGAGGCGCTGTTCAGGGAGTACGCGAGCAGAGGGTGGGCCACTGAGCTCTTGCCCAGGCCGGTGGGCAGGATGAAGCTCGCCTGCATAAGGAACTACGGCATGCACACGGCTCTCAAGATGGAGGAGCTGTGCGCGGCCTGCGGGGGCATAGCCCTCATGCTGGGGGCTCACGACCTGGGCGTGGCCCCGCTCCTCCTCTGCGGGCACTTGCGCACGCACATAAGGTGGACCATGCCCCTGTACCGGAGGATCAACAAAGGCGAGAACCTTATCATGGCCTTTGCTATCACCGAGCCGGGTGCAGGCTCGGACGTTGAGGAGACCGAGGGCGCCATGAAGGCGAGATTGGTGACCAGGGCGAGGAGAACGGACGGGGGCTACAGGATATCCGGCCGCAAGGTGTTCATCTCCGACGGGGGTATTGCCAGATACGTGACCCTGTTCAGTTGCCTGGAGGACGAGGGGGCGGAGAGCTGGACCTGCTTTGTGATCGAGAGGGGCATGGAGGGCTTCTCCCTGGGCAGGCAGGAGAAGAAAATGGGGCAGAAGGCAGGCGACGCCACCGAGCTGATATTGGAGGACGTATTGGTGCCGGAGAGGAACCGGGTGGGTCCCGAGAGGTCGGGCTGGGCCCTGAACCGGGTGGTGCTGAACCTGTCCCGGCCCATTGTGGGCGCCATTGCCCTGGGCACAGGCAGGGGCGCGTTCGAGCACTGCCTCGAATTCTGCCGGAACACCCGGCTTGGCAACAAGCCCCTGGTGCACTTCCAGGAGGTGCAGCTTGCGCTTGCCGAGATGATGATACAACTGTGGGCCGCAAGGTCGCTCATATGGCAGGGTATAATGAGGTTCATGCCGCCCCTGCCAGCGGCATCGAGCGCGTCCAAGATTTTCGCCTCCGACACCGCGGTGCGGGTTAGCGAGATGGCCATGGACCTCATGGGCGACCACGCCTACATGCACGGCAGAGGCGTTGAAAAGGCGCTCCGGGACGCAAGGCTCACCCAGATTTACGAGGGGACCAACCAGATCAACCGGCTACAGGTGATCGAGGACCTGTGGGAGTCGGACGTGGCCAGGGGAGTGGAATGAAGACCGCGATCGTGGCCTCCATCTCCCCCACCTCGTTCGAAGCGCTGGCACTTTCAGATGACGTGACCCGGGCATTTAAGCTCGTATCTGATTACGGGTTCAACGGCATTGAGATAGCGGTGCGCGACCCTGACCAGGTGTCTGCAAAAGATATGCTCAGGCTGTGCAGGGACTACAACCTGGAGATAGCTGCAATCGGCACGGGCCAGGCATACGTGGAGGACGGATTGAGCCTCACCAGCACGGACCGGGAAAACAGGAAGAGGGCAAAGGAGCGGCTGAAAAGGCACATTGAGCTCTCGAGTGAACTTGGAGCATTGGTGATCATCGGTCTGGTCAGGGGCAAGGTAAGCAAAAAGAGCGAGGCGCCAAAGGCCCTGGACCTGCTCCTCGAGTGCATGGCCGAGCTTTCTGAGTACGCAAAAGCCGTGGGCGCCCCGGGTCTCCTCATCGAGCCTATAAACCGCTACGAGACCGGGATCATAAACTCGGTTCAGGAGGCCGCCGAGTTCCTGGACCGGCTAAGGGGGCTGCCCGTCAAAATACTTGCCGACGCCTTTCACATGAACATCGAGGACAGGGACATGGCCGCTAGCTTAAGGGAAGCGGGCCACAGGCTGGGCCACGTGCACCTGGCAGACTCGAACAGGCGCGCGCCCGGGCAGGGACACATCGAGTTCGAGCCGATCATTAAGGCACTACATGAGATCAACTATAAGGGGCATCTGTCGGCCGAGATTCTGCCGGAGCCCGACCCGGAGAGCGCTCTCCAGCTTACCGCGGAGTTCTTTGACAGGACATTGGGGCTAAAAAGAAAGCTGGAGATGGATGAATAGAAGCAATGCAAATTGCGCTACCAGAACCTGGCGCGTTTGGGCACAGCTATTGCGTTTAAGCTTTATGTGCTCGAGATCGTGAAGGATATCTGATAACCACGGGTTCTCTTAACCAGGATGTCATGCTCCCATCCTTATATCTGATTATAGCAAACCCTTGGCGGCAGGGCGTTCAAAAGAGGAACACAGGGTCCACTGGCCGTTTGTAAAATTTGCGTTTGACAACCCCCTCTTGCTCTGGTATAATTAAAATCAGATTAGAACCTTGGCTGAAAGCTCGAAACTATAATCCCTGTTCTACGCGGTGCCTGAAATCTCCCTCTGAGAGAAGTTTTGCTTGCCCAAAGCTGATAGCGGACGCTGATTTTGAGCCGGGGACTTCCGGAATGGTGCTCGCTTTTTTTCGGAAGAAGCATGATCAAAACTTATTACATATCAAACAGCCCGCAAAACTTCAAAGAAAACATCTATCCATCCGCCCAACACCTTGATTATATTCGTGTTTTTATGCGCGATCCCCGGACGCACCCCTTTTTAAGAAATCTGTGCTTAAGAGTTTTTAATGAAACAAATCAGGCACTTAGACATATAAATACCGTTGTGCGGTCCGGTCATGTGCCGGTTCACATTTTCATGCAAACAGGGGGAAGGATGCATGCAAGAGTCAATTTTTGATGAATTCAAGGTGGGTGACATAGCTGTTTATCCTGCCCACGGCGTCACGGTGGTGGAGGGCATCGAGAACAAGGAGATTTCCGGGAGCAGCCAGATTTTCTACATACTCCGCCTGCTGGAGAACGACACCACCATAATGATCCCCCAGGAGAACGCCGGGATCGTGGGTCTGCGCGGCGTGATAAACAGGCGCGAGGTGCACGAGGTCTACCGCATACTCAGGAAAAAGAAGAACCGTGCTAAAAGCCAGACCTGGAACCGCAGGCACAGGAGGTACATGGAGAAGATCAAGTCCGGGAGCGTGTACGAGATCGCAGAGGTTCTCCGGGACCTCTACCTGTTAAAGCTAAACAAGGACCTGAGCTTCGGAGAGAGAAAAGTGCTCGATACCGCCAGGAGCCTGCTGATAAAAGAGCTCTCCATAGCAAAGAACTCCAAGGAGAGCAAGATAGAGAAGGAGATAGAAAAGATATTCCACGCCTGAAATAATAAATATGAACTCCAGGGCCCGCCCCCAAGAAACAGGGGCGGGTTCTTTTTATTGTATTGCGCAGAGGAACCTGATATGGTGCGCTTTTGGAAGCCCGAAGGAGCCCGATTCCGTGAACAGGAAAGCAATAATGTTTGTGCTCGCGCTTTTGTTGCCGGCGGCAGCTAGCGGTTCTTCTCCCGCGGCGGACGGGTTCATACTTGGTGTTAGCCAGGGCGCTTCTGAGGCAATCCCTGTCATGCGTGAGCTGGGCATCAAGTGGGGCCGCATGAGCATATCATGGAATGACGTGACCCCTGGGATTGAAGAGCCTTTCCCGCGGCTTGATGACGTTATAGACAGCCGGGAGGCTGTTATCGAGTTCTCCCGGGGAGTTGACTGGACCGATGCTGACAGGCGTCTCAGATACAGGCTGGAGAACGGAATCACCCCGATTCCCATCATAGGAAGCGGCTGGCATACGTCCTACCCCCGCTACAAGGGCGCCAAGGCGCACCCGGAGGCTGTGGGGCCCGAGCATTACCTGGCCTTCATGTACATCTACGTCCGTTCCACGGTGGAGCGCTACGACGGCGACGGGTTCCTGGATGCGGAAGATATTGTCATAAAGCTCTGGCAGACCGAGAACGAGCTCAACCAGGCGGGCCTGACCGCGGCCTGGGGATGGCGCGACCCCACGTGGTTCAAGGGGCTTCGCTCCTCATGGAACGACTGGGACTGGCTCACCCGGCTGCTTGGCATACTTTACCGGGCCGTACACGACGCCGACCCCGAGGCCATCACCTACATGAACTTCCACACCGACATACACCCCCGCATGAACCGGCTGTTTGGCTCTCCCCACTGGGAGCAGGCTGTCCGGGACTGGAAGGACCTCATGGACGTTATAGGTTTTGACGCCTACCCCAACTACTACACCGCAGACCCGGTCCGTGGCGAGGTCGTGGGCGAACGGGTTGCGAGGATAAAGGAGCTGGCGCCCGGCAAGAAGGTGATGGTGATCGAGGTGGACTACCCTTATGCTCCCGCTGTGCGCGGCTTCTCGCCTGAGAAGCAGGCCCGGTTCCTTGGCGCCTCGTATGAAGCGGCAAGGCAGGCTGGCGCGGACGGGTACTTCAAGTTCCGGGTGATGGACCCGGGAAAGCACGAAGTGGACATCACCGAAAAGGACCTTGCAAACCTCGAAAAGATCGTGCCCTGGTACGAGCAGGGGAAGATGTGGCGGCTGCTCTTCTGGGCCCTGCCCAGGTATGCTTACGTGCGCGACCATTTCTTGGACGTGCTCAAGTCCGTGGAGGGCAACTGGGGGGTGATTGACCAGCACGGCAACAAGCTCCCGGCTTATTACGTGCTAGAGGACATGGTGGAGCAAAGCCGCAAGGGGCGGACCCATCAGTAAAGCTTTGCCAGGACCAGTTAGCCCGTTCTAAAATGCAGGGCAGAAAAAATACAAGGAGCGCATGATGATTGACCTGAACCTGACCTCCGAGCAGAGGCTGATAAGAGAGGTGACAAGGAAGTTCTGCGAGCGCGAGATCGAGCCTGTGACAGCTCTCCTGGACGAGCACAAGATGCTGCCTTACGACCTTATCCGCAGGTTTATCCAGGAGGTCCAGGGCGGCGAGGTCCTGGAGACCGCGGACGACCTCTACGACCTTCACATGAGCCGCGATTTCCTCTCAAAAGCCTTGGTGTCAATCGAGCTGTCAAGGTCCTGTCCCGGGTTCGTGCTCTCCATGGGCTCGAGCCTGGAGCTGTGCGGGTACGCCATATACTATGCCGGCGCCCGCGAGCAGGTGGAGCGATGGGCCCTGCCCATATACCGGGGAGAAAAGGTCGGCTCATGGGGACTGACCGAGCCCGAGGCCGGCTCGGACGTGCAAAGCCTGAGGTCAACTGCCAGGCCCGACGGGGACCACTACGTGCTCAGCGGCCAGAAGACCTTTATCTCAAACGCGCCATACGCTGACACCATGGTCATATACGCCAAGGCCCCCGCTGGCATAACCGCGTTCGTGCTGGAGCGGGGCATGGAAGGGCTGTCCTTCAGCGAGCCCTTTGACAAGATGGGGCACAGGGCGTCTCCCACCGGCGCCATATACATGGAAGACGTAAAGGTGCCGAAAGAGAACCTGCTTGGAGAGGAGGGCAAGGGGTTCTGGTACGCGTTAAACAACTTGAACCACGAGAGGGCCTACACCCCCTGCCTGATGATAGGCGGGATGGAGAGGTGCATCGAGGAGGCTGTAAAGTTCGCAAAAGAGAGGGTGCAGTTCGGAAAGCCCATAATCAAGTTCCAGGGCATCCAGTTCATGCTGGCCAGGATGTGGACCAAGCTGATGGCATCATACAGCATGCTCTTCACCCTGGGGGAGATGGAGGACAAGGGCATGGACATGACCGCCATGGCCAGCGCGGCCAAGCTCTTCTCCACTGAGTCGGCCACCCAGGTGGCGCTCGACGCCATACAGATTATGGGCGGCTACGGGTACATGAAGGAGTACAAGGTGGAGAGGTTCATGAGGGACGCAAAGCTCATGGAGATCGGGGCCGGCACCAGCCAGATACAGATGCTCATAATGGCTCGCCAGCTCATGAGGGCCGACCCGCTGGAGCTATCCCCGGCATTTGCCGGGCCCGCCCTGTTCGACAGGGTCCCGGAATGGGCAAAAAGCGAAAACAAGGATTAAGCCGTCCTGCCGGAGGTTTATACTAGATGAACCTTGCCAAGCTGCTAACCGAGAACGTGTCCAGGTTCGGCGAGTACCCGCTCATCCATTTCCAGGGCGAGTCCATCACAAACACCGAGCTGGACCAGCTCGTGAACCGGGTGGCGTCGGGGCTCTCCGAGTTGGGGGTAAAGGCCGGCGACCGGGTGACACTGGTAATGGGCAACTCCACCTACATGGTGGCCTCCATGATGGCGTGCTTCAAGCTGGGTGCATGGGCCATGCCCGTGGTGCTCAGCCTGAAGACCTCCGAGCTCTTCCTGGTACTGAGAGACGCGGAGCCCACCACAGTGATAGCGCACAGGCTCTTCGCGGAGAGCATCATGGAGACCGTGAAGAACACCTCGAGCCTGCGCTACAGGATAATGGCGGGGAGGGGGCCGGTGCCACAGGGATGGAGACACTGGGAAGACTGGATAGTGGGACAGACAAACGTGTTTGAGAGCAAGGACTGCGAGCCAGAGGACGTGGCTTTGCTGCTCTACACCTCCGGGACCACGGGAGAGCCCAAAGGGGTCATGCTATCGCACATGAACCTGTACGCAAACTCCATAAACAGCGCAGCCTCGCAGGGGCTCACCCAGGGAGAGATCACTCTGCTGGGGCTGCCTTTGAATCACTCATTCGGCATCACCGCCTGGCTCGCGGCCCTCTCATACGGCATGCAGGTGGTGCTCATGAAGAGGTTCGACCCGGAGGAGGCCCTCGGCCTGATCGAGAAGCACGAGGTGGAGAGCGCGGCCATGGTGCCCACAATGCTGGCGTTTCTTCTCCAGGCCGCGAAGACGGGCCGGTTCGACACCTCTTCCCTGCACCGCATAGTGGTAGGGGGGGCGCCTCTATCGCGGAGGCTGAGAGCTAGGTTCGAACAGGCATTCACCGAGGTCGAGATCCTCGAGGCATACGGCCTTACCGAGGCCAGCCCCGGGGTGACAGTGACCAGGCCGGGTACGCAAAAAAGGCCCGGCTCAGTGGGACAGACCGTCGAGAACCAGGAGATATGCATTATGGACTCCAAAGACAACCCCCTGCCGCCGGGCGAGGTGGGCGAGGTCTGCACACGCGGTCCCCACGTGATGCAGGGATATTACATGAGGCCCGAGGAGACCGGGGCCATAATAAGGAACGGGTGGCTGCATACAGGGGACGCCGGATACATTGACGAGGAGGGGCACCTCTACCTCACCGAGCGGCTCAAAGACCTCATCATCAGGGGAGGCGAGAACGTATACCCCTCGGATATCGAGCGGGTCATAAGGCAGATGAACGCCGTGGCCGAGGTCTCGGTCATAGGAGTGCCGGACGAGGTCTACGGCGAGCAGGTAGCAGCGGTGGTGGTCCCCAAGAGGGACGCCAAGGTCACCGAGCAAGAGATAATTAGCCTGTGCAGGGAAAGGCTCGCTCCTTTCCAGGTGCCCTCCCAGGTCATCTTCGCGCCCATACTCCCAAAGACCCCCTTGGGCAAGGTGAGGAAAAAGGACCTGAGAAGCCAAGTCTCTGGGGCAATAGGACACGGAGACGAGCAGTGAAGCCAAGGCTAAGAAGAGAGCAGATACTAAGCGCTGCCACATCGGTGTTTGCGGCAAAGGGATATCAGAGGGCGAGCGTGACTGACATAATAAACGCCGCGGGCATAGCAAGGGGCACATTCTACCTGTACTTCGAGGGAAAGCGGGAGATATTCGCCGAGCTGGTGGACGTGCTTTTGGTAAGGCTCACAAACTGCATGAGAAGGGTGGACCTCGCACCCGGCAACCCGCCATGGACCGAGCAGATAAGGGCCAACGTGACCAGGATCGCGACCATCCTAGCCGAGGAGCGCGAGCTGACCATGATCCTCTACAACCACGCCATGGGCCTGGACGAGGACTTCGACAAAAAGATACAGGAGTTCTACCAGGCCATAACTGCGCGCACCGAGGCGGCTTTCAGACTGGGCCAGGAAATGGGCCTTCTGAGAAATGACCTGGACCCAAGGCTGGCCGCCTATCACCTGGTGGGCAGCGTAAAGGAGGTCATGTACCACTCGGCAAGGGGGGGGCTGGACATGCCCGTGGAAGGCCTGGTCAAAGAGCTTATGAGCTACTCCACCGAGGGTATCCTGGAAAAGGCGCCCCGGAAAAAAGGGGCACGAAGTAAAAAACGTAGATGACCCGTGTTAAAACCCACGACACCCCGGACCTTGTATTGCCCGCTCCATGGAGCGTTGAGAAAGGGCCGGGGCAGTACCGGCCAAAAGACCCCCCCCTGCTCACGGTCAGCGGGTACTCCCGGGACATAGAGCCTCTGACAAAGGCCCTCTCAATCCGTTGCGGGACCGGGCGAGACAAGTCCGGGCCGGGGAAACGACCGCTCCTCGTGCTGGGGGACCCCAGCGACCTAGCCGGGCCGCTCGGGCGGCTTGAAGAAATGCTCGGCAATATAGCCCGCCGCTCCCTGAAAGAACAGGCATATATTATCGAGGTGCGGCCCTCCGGAGTGATGGCCGCGGCAGGGGGCGAGCCCGGGCTGTTCCACGCCGCAATCACCCTGGGCCACCTGGTCTCGCCGGAAGGGGCACTGCCCTGCTGCTCCATTCTCGACCGGCCGGCCCTGGCCCGTCGGGCAATGTTGGTGGACCTCTCCAGGGGAAGGGTGCCAAGGCCCGGTGCCCTGCGTAAACTTGTGGACCTGGCCGCGGCGCTTAAATACAACCAGCTCACCTTCAACATCGAGCACGTCTTTCCATGCCCGGCCAGGCCCGAAATAGGCAAGGGCCACGACCCCCTAACCCCCGATGACCTAGCCGACCTGGACCAGTACGCGCATGAGAGATGCGTTGAGATAATACCCTTCCAGCAGTCACTGGGCCACATGAGGGGCATACTTTCCCTGCCCGGGTACAGGGGCCTCGCGTTCGACAAGGAGCTGCTCTGGTCCCTGGACCCCTCAAACGATAAAATATACGAGGTCCTCTCCGACCTCTACGACGCCCAGATAAACGCCACACGCTCTTCCATGTTCCACGCCGGGTGCGACGAGCCCTTTGACATACTGAAAAATTTCGAGCCTGCGAGGTGGGGCGGACGGACACCCGGCCGGGTCATCAGCGACCACCTCACAAGGCTCCACCAAATGCTATCGCAAAAGGGCCGCACCATGATGGCATGGGCCGACGCGGTGCTTTCCCAGCCCGAGGCACTGCCCCTGCTGCCGGACGATCTGGTGCTCTGCATCTGGATGTACGGGAGCGGCGACCTGGAAGGCCCGGAACATTACAGGAAAAGCATCGAGCCGGTCGCGGAGAGGGGGCTGCCTTTCTACGCCTGCACCTCTTCCTGGAGCCTGATGAAGCTCTTCCCGGACCTCGCGGTCATGCGCGCCAACCACGACTCCTTCATACCCGAGGCCAAGCGACTGGGGGCCATGGGAGCAATGATCACCGTGTGGGGCGACATGGGCCACATGAACCTGCCCGGCCTGGAGCCTTATCCGCTTGCGTATGGGGCCAGACATTTCTGGGAGGATGCGCCGAACAACGGGACCGATTTCGACCGGGCCTTCTCCTGGACCCTGCTGAGAGGCGCGGCCGGGGCGTCCGCACAGCTTTGCGGGACACTCGATGAAGTAAACCGGGTGCTGAAAGGGCCCGCGGGCATGGCAGGAGTGGGGTTCCTGCTGTTGTTCGAGGAGCCGCTCTCCACAGGCTTTCTTGCAAACAAGGATGCAGCAAAGGGACCGCCCGCCAAAGCGCAGAGACTGGCGGAAGCCGCGCACGCGCTCGCCGGGGCCTCCGAGAAGGCCCGCGGCCTGCTCTCGGAGATGGCCATACGGAGCTGTATCGCGCCCGGGTTCGCAGCGGACCGGTGGTGGCTGGACCAGCACCTCCCGGCCCTGCAGCTCCAGGCCCTGGCGACAAAGCTTCTTCTGGCAAGCCATCTCAGCAAGCACTGGCCGGAGCGAGAAAAGTCCGGGGAATTCGATGAAGTACTGGAGACCGCGGCCGGCTTATGCGACTTTGCCGCGAGGCTGCTCAAGGTGTGTTGCCTCATCCTCAAGGGAAGGTGGCTATCCAGCTCAAAGTACTCTGACCTGGACTTGAACCTGGCAAGGTACGAGAGGCTCATTGACGCATGGGACAAGCGCGCCGTACAGTTCAGGTCATACAGACAAGACCTGCAAAACGGCAAGCTGCCCGCAGACATGCCTGGACTCGAGACCTTGACAGCCCTTTCACCCTCGGGCTACTCTTTTGACATGCTTGCGGAGATGGGGCTCAAGGGCCTGCTTTAATACTTACAAACATAGAAACCGGAAAGGGAGTGGAGCATGGAAGAGGTCAAGATACCGTGGGGCGGGGATGAGCGGCTGCCGCTGTCAATCCCTCCGGGCTGGAGGGTGGTGGCACAGGGCGAGGCGTCGGCCCGGGAGCGCTTCCAGGACCTTGCCGGGGCCATACGCGAGCGTCTGGACCAACCGGTGGGATCGCCTCCACTGCGCGAGCTCGTAAAGCCCGACTCGAAGATCGCTCTCATCATGGACGACCCGGGAAGGCCCACCCCGGTGCACAAGCTGGCCGCGCCCGTGCTGGATTACCTCCTTGAAGCCGGCGCCAGGCCCGAGAACGTGACAGGCCTGTTCGCCATCGGCACCCACGCCATGATGAGCGACCAGGAGATGAGGGCCCGGGCGGGTGAGTCGGTTGCCGGGCGCATCGAGCTTCGCTGCTTCGACTGCAACGACCAGTCGGCCTTTGTACGCCTCGGCCGCACCGGTCGCGGCACCGAGGTGATGTTGAACCGGCTGGCGGTTGAGGCCGACTTGCGTGTGCTCATCGGCACCATCGAGGCCCATCCCCAGGCCGGGTTCGGGGGTGGTTACAAGAACATCCTCCCCGGCCTGGCCGCGGGCAAGAGCATAGGCCACAACCACCTCATAACACCCTCTCCGGAGGCCTACAACATGATAGGCACTCTCCCGGAGGAAAATCCCATGCGCCTTGACCTGGAGGAAGCAGGGAGGATGATAAAGGGCCCCACCTTCATACTGAACTCTATACTGGACCCGGGCCTTGCGCCGGTGGCACTGGTGGCCGGGGACGCGGTCAAGGCCCACCGCGAGGGGGTGAGGCTCTCGCGCGAGATGTACGGGGTGCGCCTGCCGGGCAAAGCCGACGTGGTCATAGCCAGCGCCTATCCCATGGACCAGGACCTGCGTCAGGCTGGCAAGGCGGTGCTGAACGTGGCCGGGGCCTGCCGGCCGGGAGGTGTGATAGTGGTTTTCATGAGGTGCGAGCAGGGTCTTGGCAACGTTGGCCTTCCCAGGTTCGCTGCCCCCCTGTCCCTGGTGCGGGGGGTGACAAAACTCCTTGGCAGCAGGGGCATCTTTTTCATAAGCAGCCACCTTCCCTCCGCTGTCCCGGTGGAGGCCCGCTTCCTGGTCAACATGGGCCTGCAGATGATGAAGGACAGTCAGGTGCTGCTATTCTCTCCCAGGCTGAAAGAGGTTGCCGCGGACAGGTTCCCGCCTGTGCTCTTCGATGACCAGAGGTCTTTGTTTGCCGAGGCGGGCCGCTTAACGGGCAAGGATGCGCCGGAGGTGGCTGTGATCCATCAGGGCGGGGTCAGCTTCCCGGTGTTTTCCGGCCCCTGACATGCGAGCGCCTTGTCCATGAGGTAGGCGTCCCGGCCGGGTCCGTAGTAGCCCTGGAGCACGGCCCTGGTGAAAAAGCCCCATTTCCTGTAGAGGGCGGTTCCCGCCCGGTTGTCAACCGCCACCTGGAGGATTATCCTCACAACGCCCCTCTGGCAGGCCCTGTCCTCGATGTGCCCCATGAGCACGTCGCCGATGCCTTTGCCCCGCTTCCCCGGGTGCACGTCAATGGTGACGAGCTGTGCGGCTCGGGGGCCGGCGTAATACACCATGTAGAATGCGGCCAGCCGCCCGCGCTCGAATGCTCCCGCGCACTCGCAGTCCGGGTCCTGGAGGTAGCTTAGGAAGGTCTCCCTGCCAAAGGCCGTCTCCGGCGGGAAGCAGAGCCTGTCCAGCTCGGTCACGGCATCGAGGTCATCTGTGGAGAGTCTTCGGAGGACTATGGAAGGTTCTTCTCTTATAAGCTTGGGCATTGTTCAGGTGTGGGGTGTGAGGTTTGAATTTTGGGGCTCTTGCGAATCATATTTTCGTCGAGTTCAAGCTCTAACCGCTAGCGCAGCTTGGCTTCCACGTCCTCGCGGTTTATCACCACCCGCCGGCCCGAGATCTCCGGGGCCTCGAACATGATGTCGTGCATTATGTCCTCGAAGATGGTGCGCAGGGCCCGGGCCCCCAGCTTCCTGCGCCTCGCGTAGCGGGCTATGCTGTAGAGCGCCTTTTCCGAGACCTCGAGCTCGATACCGTCCATGGAAAGCAGGTGGGTGTACTCGCGCAGTATGGAGTCCGGCGGCTCTGTGATGACTCTCACCAGTTCGTGCTCGGTGAGCTCTGCTAGCTCCGAGATCACCGGAATGCGGCCCACCAACTCGGTGATGAGCCCATACTCCAGCAGGTCCTCCACCTGCACACGCTCATCCACCGGGACCAGGAGGCCGGGCCCCTCCTCGTAAGACTTGAAGCCCGGCTTGCGCGAGTGCCTCCCACGCTTCATGTCGCTGAAGGTGCCGGCGCAGACAAAAAGGATATTGGTGGTGTCCATCTGCACGAAGTCGTGCTTGCTCCAGTGCTGGGTGATGTTGTAGGGCACAAAGACCGTGGTCCCCTCCAGGAGCTTCAAAAGCGCCTGCTGCACCCCTTCGCCGCCGATGTCGCGTGACCCGGCCCCGGTGCGCTCGCCGTGGTTTCGGCGCGCTATCTTGTCTATCTCGTCAACGAACACGATCCCCTGCTGGGCCACGTCCACGTCAAGGTCCGCGGCGAACAGGAGCTCGCCCAGCATCACCTCCACGTCCTTGCCGTAGTAGCCGGCCTCGGTGTACTCGGTGGAGTCAACCACGGCAAAGGGAACGTCCAGTATCTGGGCAAGGTTCCTGGCAAGGTGGGTTTTGCCGCACCCGCTGGGGCCGATCAGCAGCACGTTTGACTTTCGAAGCACCGGCTCATCCCCCGAGAGCGGCACCCCGCCCTTCCTGGTGCGCTTGAAATGGTTATAGGCCGCGATGGACAGGGTGCGCTTGGCGCGGTCCTGTCCTATTACGTACATGTCCAGATAGGTGTTGATCTCCCTGGGAGTGGGTATTTCCTCCCCTGTTATCGGAAGTTGCTTGCCCATGTTTGCCCTCCGTCTAGGGTTTATACTAGCCATAAAGGCACGCGCTTTCAAGTGCCGGTCAAAGACAAATGAGGCCCTGATATGGGCGGCCCGGCGCGCTTTATTGACACATTCCAAAGCTCTCCTTAATCTAGATACTGGTATGAGGAAGGCAAGGACATCCTGGCTGGTGGCAATAGCCGTGTCCGCGCTCATTCACGCGGGAGTGCTCCACTCGTACCCTTTTGCAGCGGGGGAGAAGAACATTGCCCGGCCCGAGATAGTCGAGCTGGTACCACTGCCCAGGGAGGATAAAAAGACCAGGGAGACGGAACACGAGCGGGACCTTAAAGGCCAGGTGGTGGACCTGGGACCCGAGCGCCCCTCGGACAAGGCGCCTTCAGAGGACACCCGCTTCCTTTCGGAGAGGAACATGCGCACTGACCTCGAGACCGTGAAGCACAGCATGAAAAGGACCGGCTCGCCCGAGCGGCCGTCTGTAAACAAGGAGTCGCTCCGGGAGCCTTACAAAAACTCCCCTTCCGCAGGGCGACAAGGCGGCCGGGGAGAGGATGGCAGCATAAAAAGACCAGACAAGGGAGAGGGCCTCAAGTCCGGCACGCCGGGCCATGGGTCCCGGGACTACTCGCGGGACGATCTCATGGTCAGCATGGCCGACATAAAGCATGCACTGAAGGCGGACGACGGGTCCATTGACTACCTGCCCGATGTGCTCAAAGGCGAGCTCACAGCACTCAACGCCAGGAAGTACACCTATGCCGCCTTCTATAACAGGATGAAGAAGGTGATAAGCTTTTACTGGGAGCCGGGGAGCGCCATTTCGAAGATTAACTGGACCGGCGCCACCCTGGAGACCAGGCTCCAGGTGGTCATAAACAGGGACGGCGGCCTGGACAGGGTCGAGATATTGACGTCGAGCGGCTTCCCTCTGGTTGACGCCGCGGCAGTCCGGGCCATGAGGAAAGCCGCGCCTTTTTACAACGTACCCCCCGGACTGCTGAACGACAAGGGACAACTGGACGACGTGTGGTCCTTCTACGTAACCTCGGGGTGAAAAGCCCGCCCGAAGAGCGGACTGCCCTCCTTAACCGGCAACGTATTTAATGCAAGCAAAGATTTTTCACGCAGAGGCGCAAAGAACGCCAAGGTATGCATCTATTTTATTTATCTCTTAGCGCCTTTTCGTCCTCGCGTGAAATAAACCTTATTATGTGGCAACAACAGCCGGTGAGGGTTCCTGCCGGCCTTACAAGAGCCGCATGGCCTTCATCTTCTCTGCTATCTGCACGGCGTTGAGCGCCGCTCCCTTCCTTATGTTGTCGGCCACGCAGATCATGTCTATGCAGTTCTTTGCGGAGATGTCCTCCCTTATGCGTCCTACGTAAACCTCGTCCTTGCCCGAGGCCATGAGAGGATAAGGCCAGGCCTTTTTTTCATGGTCGTCAACCACCGCAAGCCCCGGGGCCTTCTTCAGGACCTTTCTGGCCTCGGAGACGGCTAGCTTTTCCCTCGTCTGCACGTTCAGTGCCTCGGTATGGCCGTTTATAACCGGCACGCGCACGCAGGTGGCGCTGACATTGAGCCGGGAGAGCCCCATAATCTTGCGGGTCTCCCTCTGCATCTTTGCCTCTTCCTCGTAATAGCCCGGCATCTCCGGCGCAGGTCCCGATATCTGCGGTATGAGGTTCCCCACGATGGGCACCGGGTACTCAAAGGCTTTGAGCTTTTTGCCCGCGGCCATGGCCCTTACCTGATCTTCCATCTCCGCAACCGCCTTGCTGCCGGTGCCTGATACGGCCTGGTACGTGGACACCACCACCCTTTTCAGGCCCGCGGCCCTGTGAAGCGGTCCCAGGGCCACAACCATCTGGATGGTCGAGCAGTTGGGGTTGGATACGAAACCCTTGTGGCCCCTCAATGCCTCGGGGTTGACCTCGGGCACCACCAGGGGCACCCGCTTGTCCATGCGATAGTCCTTGCCGTTGTCTATCACCACGCACCCGCGCTTGACAGCCTCCCACCCGAACACCTTGGAGGCGCCCGAGGCCCCCTCGGTCCCGGCGAAGAAGGCGACGTCGAAACCGTCGAACTCATGGGCCGCGGCCTTCCTCACCTTGTAGCGCCTGCCGGCAACCTTTTCATAGCGCTCCCGGGTGGCGAGGATCTTGAGCTCTTTCACCGGGAGCTTCCCGCGCTCGTTCAGAACCTCCACCATCTTCGAGCCAACCAGCCCGATGCCCACAACAACCACCTTGTAGCCCTGTTTTTTCATCTCGCCTCCTCTCCAGAACTAAGAGACAAAAAATTAAGGCCGCCTTTTTATGAAAGACGGCCCGGCATCTGGGCGATTAAGGCAATACTTACCCGACTCGCCCCCGCCGGGCAATGCCCTTTCGAGTCAAACACGATCTTATTCGTTCTCCCGCGTTCATCTTAAAAGCGAATTATACAGATTTGCACCCCTGATGTCAATGTCAATTTAAGCTTGCTTGTCAGGTTTTTGTGACCAGGGAGGTGGCGGACCGGGAACAAATGCAGGTGTTTTCATCATGATCTTTTAAGAAATTTAGTTACAAGCGGGTCCGGTACCCCGGCCTCGGAAAAGCCCTTTTCCCTTAAAAGGCAGGAGTCACAGGACCCGCAGGGGCTTCCGTCCGTGCCGGGATCATAGCATGAGCTGGTGATGGAGAAGTCCAGGCCCAGCCTGTGGCCTTGTTTTACGATCTCTGCCTTGCTCATGTCTATCAGGGGAGCCCATATCACTGGCGCGCGCCCCAGGGTCCCGGACTTTGTGCCCGTCTCAGCCACCTCCTGGAAAGCCTGGAAAAATCCTGGCCGGCAGTCGGGGTAGCCCGAGTAGTCAATGGCGTTCGCACCCATGACTATGCTCTCAGCTCCTTTCACCTCCGCAAAGCCCAGCGCAATGGAGAGGAAGATGATGTTGCGGGCGGGCACGTAGGTTATTGGTATGTCACTTGAGGCCGGCCTGTGCTTGGGCACGGCGATGTCATCGGTCAATGCTGATCCCCCGAGCGCGGCAAGGTCCACCGCCACCCTCCTGTGCTCTTTTGCAGACAGCCACTTTGCAACCTTGGCCGCGCTTTCAAGCTCCATCCTGTGCCTCTGCCCGTAGTCGAATGAGAGAGCCAGGATGCCGTATCCCGCCTCCCTGGCAAGGCCTGCTGCCACCGCGGAGTCCAGGCCACCGGAGATCATGGCCACGGCCAGCTTTTGTTCGCTTGATTGCGCCATTTTCACGCCATCCAGGCCGGTCCCGAGGATGCAGGCCCACCTATCCTCTTTATTTCTTCCTGGACTTTTTAGCTCCGGCCGTCTTCTTTTCACCGCTTTTTGCGGTCGCGGACTTTTTCGATCCGGCCTTTTTGGTCCCGGTCTTCTTCCTTATGTTCTTGCACTGGGGGTATCCCGAGCACGCGATAAAGGGGCCGTAGCGTCCCTGCCTCTCCACCATGGGCTTTCCGCACTTCTCGCAGGGGGGCTCTTCCGGAAGCTCTTTTGCCCCCTTCTTTTTAGGAACGGCCTTTTCCTTTGGTTTTTCCTTAACCTGGCCCGCGGGCCTGGTGTTTTCACATTCGGGGTAACCGGTGCAGGCCCAGAAGGTTCCGGACTTTCCTCGCTTTAACACCATGGGCTTTCCGCACTTCTCGCAGGGCTCGCCTTCTTCTCCAGGCAGCACCACCCTTATTTTTCCCTGCTCTTCTCTTATGAAGTCTTTGGCGTTCTTGCACTCCGGGTACCCGGAGCATGAGAGGAACTCGCGGTCCCCTTTGCGGGTGCGCCTTATCTTCATGGGCTTTCCGCACTTCTCGCAGGCAATGCCCGTGTCCTCCTCCTGTCTCTCCACAACATTTATGTTGCCTTGCTCGTCCCGGGTGAAGTCCTTTGCGTTCTTGCACTTTGGATACCCGGAGCACGCCAGGAACTCCTTTCCAGTGCGTCTGGCCTTTTTTATCACCATGGGCTTTCCACACTTCTCGCACTTTATTCCTGAATCTTCTTCCTTCCTCTCAACAAGCTTTATCTCTTCGTTGGGGCCCCTTTCAAAATCGGACGTGAAGGTGCATTCCGGATAGTTGGTGCACCCCACGAACTCGCCCTTGTCGCTGGTTTTTATCTGCAGGGGCTTTCCGCACTCCGGGCATGGAATGGGCAACACCTCCGGGCAGACGGGTTTTATGGACCCGTCCTCGCCCCTCTTGAACTCGCAGGTGAACCTGCATTCCGGGTAGCCGGAGCATCCAAGGAACTGACCCTGCCTGCTCCACTTGATAAGGAGCTCGCGGCCGCAGGCCGGACACTTCTCGTCGGTGGGTGTGGCCTCACTCACGTGCTTGATTATGTCGTCTGCCTGCGCAAGGCTCTTCTCGAACGGTCCGTAAAAGCGGCGGAGCAGTTCCACCCAGTTCTCTTTTCCCTCTTCCACCTTGTCCAGGTTCTCCTCCATCTGGGCGGTGAAACCCACGTCCACTATGTCGGGGAAGGCCTTTATCAACACGTCGTTTATAAGCTCTCCCAGGGGAGTGGGCACAAACCTCTTCTCCTCCTTGTTCACGTACTCCCGCTCCTGTATGGTGGAGAGTATCTGGGCGTAGGTGGACGGCCTCCCAATGCCCTTCTCTTCCAGTTCCTTCACCAGGCTGGCCTCGGTGAACCTGGGCGGCGGCTTGGTGAAATGCTGCTCGGGTATGATTTCCTTGACACTCAGCTCTTCTCCCTGATTCAGCGGCGGCAGGTTCATGTCCTCGCTCTTTTCCACATCTTCGTCCTGGGACTCCTCGTACACCGCCAGGAAGCCCTTGAACTTTATCACCCGGCCGCCGGCCCGAAACAGGTACTTGTCCACCGGTATCTCCACCGTGGTCTGGTCGTAGACAGCCGGCTTCATCTGGCTGGCCGCGAAGCGCAAATAAATCAGTTCATAAAGCCTGTACATGTCCTTTTCCAGCCGGGGCTTCACCATTTCAAGTGTGTGGTCCATTGAGGTCGGTCTGATGGCCTCGTGTGCTTCCTGGGCCCCTTTCTTTGATTTGAACTGCCTGGGCTGGGGGAACAGATAGTCCTCTCCGTAAAAATTTCTTATGTAGTCCCGGATCATGTCCAGGGCCTGTTTTGATACGCGGGGCGAGTCGGTCCTCATGTAGGTGATGAGACCCACCGCGCCCTGGCCCACGTCCTGTCCCTCGTAGAGCCTCTGTGCCAGGGTCATGGTCTTCTTGGCGGAGAAGCCCAGCTTCTTGGAGGCCTCCTGCTGCAAGGTGCTGGTGATAAAGGGCGGCGCAGGGTTTCTTTTCCTCTCCTGCTTGACAACGTCTTCAACAATAAACCGCTTGCCGCTCACGTCCTCTTTTATTGAGCGGGCGGCGTCCTGGTCAGGAATATATGCGTGCTTCGTCTTGTCTATGGTGATGTATGAGTTGTTTTCTTTTTCAAACCTCTCGGGCAGGTCCAGGGTTTTTCCATCTATGGAGACCAGCCTGGCCTTGAACCCGGGCGGAGCCTGCGCTTCCAGCAACGCGTCCACGCTCCAGTACTCCTTGGCCTCGAAGGCTCTGATGGCCCGCTCTCGCTCGACCACCACCCGGAGGGCCACGGACTGCACCCTCCCGGCTGAGAGACCTGCCCGGAACTTCTTCGAGAGCATGGGGCTTATGAGGTACCCCACCAGCCTGTCAAGGATGCGCCTTGCCTGTTGGGCCTCGAACCTGTCCTTGTCAAGGTCACCCGCTTTTTTTATGGCATCGAGCACCGCGGGCCTTGTGATCTCGTTTATGAGCATGCGCTTTATCGGCTTATTGCTTCCGCTCAAAAGCCTGGCTATGTGCCATGCAATGGCCTCGCCTTCCCTGTCAGGGTCAGGGGCCAGGAATATCTTCTCGGCATTTTGCGCGGCCTTTTTTAGCTGGGTCACGGTCTTCTTCTTGGCGGGCAGCACCTCGTACTTTGGCTTGAAGTCGCGCTCCACGTCAACTCCCAGTTCTTTCTTTGGCAGGTCCACCACGTGTCCGATGCTGGCCGCCACCTTGTAGTCCTTGCCCAGGTATTTCTCGATGGTGCGGGCCTTTGCAGGGGACTCCACTATTACCAGACTTGACATATTAAAACTCCCTGGAGGCGTGAGTATAGCCTAACCTTGAATCAAACGCACGTACCTTTTCCCCGGCAGGGTCTTTATCATGCCGGAAAGCTCCAGCTCCAGCAGGGTGGCCATTGCCTGGCCGGGGGTGAGCCCGGCTTGCCTTGCCAGTGCGTCCGCGTCAATGGACCCTTCGGCCGGGGCCGGAACAAGGGCGTAGAGCCTGGCCTGGTGATCGGGCAGGACAGGACCCGGCTCGGCTTCCCCTGAAGGCGTCCCCTCTTCAGCACTGATAGATATAGTGCCAAGGGGCTGGATGTCAAGGAGCACGTCCTCGGCGCTCTCCACCAGGGTGGCCCCCTGCTTGATAAGGTCATTGCCCACCCGGCCCGACCTCGAGCCCACGTTGCCGGGAACGGCGTACACCCGGCTGCCCTGCTCCAGCGCGTGCCGGACCGTGATCAGTGCCCCGCTTTTCTTGCTCATGGCCTGGACCATGACCACGCCCTTTGAAAGCCCGCTTATGATCCGGTTCCTGCGGGGGAAGTTCTCGGGCGCGGGCTGAACGCCCGGGGGGAACTCGCTTATCACCGCTCCGGACCCGATCAGGGACTCGTACAGGTCCCTGTTCTCTGAAGGGTAAGCCACGTCGGCACCGGTGCCAAGCACGGCTATGGAGCGGCCGCCGGCCTTCAATGCCGCTCTCTGTGCGATCCCGTCAATGCCGCGCGCCATTCCCGATACAAGCGTCACCCCGTGCCGGGCCAGGCCCGCTGCCAGGGACACCGCCATGCTCTCGCCGTAAGGGTCGGGGTTCCTGCACCCCACCATGGCCACCGCGAGCCGGTCCGGGGGCTCATACGATCCCCGCATGAAGAGCACCACCGGCGCGTCCGGCAGCTCCGCAAGGGAATCCGGGTACTCGGAGTCACGCCTGCACATGATCTTTATTCCCATCTCGGCGCATTTTTCATGGACCTCCCGGGCGCTCTCCAGGCCCCTGCTGTCAAGGATGCTACTGGCCAGTACCCTGCCCACTCCCTCCACCTCCAAAAGCTCTTTCTCTTTAGCGGCGAAGATTCTGGCGGGGCTGCCGAATGCCTCCAAAAGACGCGAGCATATTACCGGGCCGAGACCGCTCACCCCATTGAGCCTCAGCCACCCGAGCACCTCTTCCCGGTTTTCAGCCACCCTGGAATTCCCTCCTTGCTACATTTCCTGGTCGCTTCTATGTAATGCATGCGGGCAAGGCGTGTCAAGTCCGGGCTGCGGCATGTGGTCCAGTAATGAATAAATCGAAAGAGAAGGGCAGGATCTCAGTCTTTTTTTGTCCACTCCCCGCCGGACTCGATCCTTTTCTTTATGTTCAGCACCACCGCGGGGAGGTCCCTGGATGTGATATACTTTTGTATGAAACCCGGGACCATGAGCCCGGTGTCAACCTTGGTGGCAGCGTAGGTGAAAAGACAGCGGTCCTTGTCAATCTTGTCGAAGTCGAAGAAGCCCGCGGTGTCCTTTATGTCGTGCTTGTAGTCCTTGTCCATTTTGAAGTCCACCCGGTGCTTTTCCGGATCAATGTCGTAGCGCACCACGTACTCGACCTCCACCAGGTAGAAGTCGAACACCTTGTGCACCAGGGCCCAGCCCTCGCCACTTTTTATGACCTCGCTCGCGGTCTTTCGGGGGAAGTAGCGGTGGTGCTTGTCAAACTCGCAGAACATGTCAAAGCTCTTGTCCACGGGCGCGTTGATTATGGCCGAGGACTGGGCGTGGCCGTGGATATTTCCGTCCGGGCCCTTTTTCTGCACGTGCTCGAATACGGCATCACCCGCCTTTAACTTCTTTTGTTGCTCGGCCGAGAACCTCTCAAGCGGGTCCTTGTCCTGTTTCTGCTGCTCTGGAGAATCGCTCCCCGCAGCAGCGGTCAATAAAACCAGCAGCAGGGAAACCGCCAAAACATGCATCCTGTACGTTTTCATCTTCACCTCAAATGCTTATGGGATACTTGCCGTACCTCTTTGCAGCCTCCACCATGGCGCGGTAGTTCTCGGGCTTTACGTAGTCGGGTATGGAGTTGGATGCCGCGAGCCCGTACCCGCCTCCCGGGGCCAGCTCCTTGATCCTCTTTTTCACCTGGGCCTCCACGTCCTCTTTTGTGCCCAGGGTAAGGGTGTGGTCAAGGTCAATGTTCCCGAATATGCAGAACCTGTCCCCGTAGCGCCTTTTCACCTCCACTATGTCCATGGCCTGCGGCTCGATGGGGTGTATGGCCCGCACCCCGCAGTCGGCCAGGTCGTCCAGCACGTCCCACAGCCTTCCGTCCGAGTGGAATATAAAGGGAAGTCCGGCGTTTGCCAGAACCTCGCCTATCTTCTTGTACCACGGGAACACGTACTTCTTATACACCTCGGGCGAGACCAGTGGGCCGCCCGTATGCGCCAGGTCGTCGGACATGAACACCGCGCCCAGGGCCGGCACCGTCACCAGCCTCTTGGCGATCCTCAAGTAGGTGCTCCCTATAATCTCGAACAGGGCCTCCACCACCCGGGTGTCGTCGAACAGCGCATAGGAGAAGTTCTGCAGGCCCATTGACTGCGAGGTGTTCCCGAACACCGCCGCGGGTGAGAGCATGCCCATGATCCTCATCTTTTCCGGGATCAGCTCGGCCATCTCGTAGAAAGAGGAGAAGTCCACCTCGTCGGCACTTGGCCAGGGAAACTTCTCCACGTCCGCCATGGTCTTTATTATGCCCTCGCTCTCGGTGAGCCAGGCACGCTCCCGGTCGGCGTCCGACAAGCTGCCGTCTCCCTCGGAAGCGCTGCGCATGAGCCGGGGCGTGAAAAAGGGCGGCAGCACAGGCACAAAGTCGTAGCCCGCCCTTATGTAGAACTCGACCTCGTCAAGGGCGCTGTTTATCTCGCGGCCCAGGAACCACTCTTGTATGGGGATCGCTATCTCGGCCTCGAAAAGCGGCACGCGGTCGGCCTCCTCCCGGTCAAGGGCCGTCCTGAGCCTTGTAAAGTCAGGGTCAAGGGGCACGCCGCCAAGCTTGCCCTCAACCTCGATGCGCCGGGCACGGGCTTTCCTGCCGCCTCCCAGAAAACCCTGTTTCAAGCGGCCCCACAGGGACGGCGCCTCGGCCTCGCCCATCATGTCGCTCACCTTGAGGGTGGCCCCTCCGTACTCGTTGGTTATGAAGCTGATCTTGATAACGTGCTTGCCCTGCGAGAGCTTCTCGCCCGCCACACGGATGAAGAGCTTCGAGTCCTTGGCAAAGTTCACCTGCTCTGAAAGCTCGTCCCCGGAAAGGCTGATGGCCTTTTCGCCGAGTGCAAGCTCGATACTTTCAGGGGGATATCGTTTCCCGTCAACCTCCAGCATCATTCCTCTCATGCCGCTGATGCGCATGGGGGTCATGGTGTTTGTAAAGCAGAACTCAAAGCCGTCCTCCGTATTCTTCAGGCTGCCTTGCTCGTAAACCTTGTTGACCAGGAATCCGGGTATGTATACCATCTCTTTTACCCCCGCCCGCTCTTGCGGGCTTTTGAAAATAAGTCCCTTGCAGGTTAACAAAGCCTAGCGCGCGGAAAAAAGCCTGTCAAGCAGAATATGGCCGGAGGGTATTCAAAAAAAGCAAGTATGTTATAATCTGTGTCATGGACAGGATTGAGCGGCTGAAAAAAAGGCTGGTCGAGGGCCCTTTGAGTTGTGCCCTGAGCGGGCCCTGCTTTGGACCGAGTCCTTCCAGCGCACCGAGGGGCAGCCGCGGGTAAAGCGCAACGCAAAGACGCTCTATCACCTGCTCGCGAACATGACCATCTTTATTCGCGATGACGAGTTGACCGCCGGGAAGAGGACTGCACACGGCTGCGAGGTCAATACCGATAAAACCTGAGCGAGGGCAACGATTAAGTGCCTGCCCGGCAGTAATATCAGCTTATATACATAAAATGCACCAGAACATGCATGCGGAAAGGCTGGTGCCGGGGGTGGGAATCGAACCCACACGAAGCAAGCTCCACGGGATTTTGAGTCCCGCGCGTCTACCAGTTCCGCCACCCCGGCTTCCTTTAAAATCAACCAGTTATGAGCTTCCGGGCTGCCCGGGTTTTTGAAATGTTCCAACTTTTTCATAAAACCCCCACAGCCTTCAAAAGATCATCTGCCGATATGGTATCATGTCTCCTTAAACATTCAAGCGTTTGGTGTCATCATCCTCAATTGGCTTTGTTCGATACTTGAAAAATGGGTGATCTTCACGACATTTTCTTCTTCAAAGCTCTCGGCGCCGACCAGGACGAACACCACCGGAAACTTGGAAAGGATGCGGGGACATTTTAAGGGGTGTCGGCTCGGCGGTCAATCAGGGGCCTGACGCACTCTTTTTTTATTTCACGCAAAGATGCAAATTTGAATCCACCGTAATGACATTTACATTCTTCGCGCCATTTATTAGAACCGGTTTCATGACCTCGAAAAGGCTCTGGTCGTAACGCCGCTTGCCAGACGGCAGCTTGATTTTAAGCCGGCAAGCTGCCGGCGCTACTTCTATAGTCCACCCACAAGAAGGTTATGAAACCGGCTATAGCCTTCTTCTATGTCCTCTCAGTGCCCTCTGCGCCTCTGCGTGAAATAAAAACTTTGGCCAAAATGCACCTGTTTACGGTCCCAGGTACCCCTGCACCAGGCCCAGCGATATGAAAGGAACGTAGGTGATAAAAATGATAGCAATAAACATCGCCACATAAAAGGGCCACACTGACCGGGAGACCGTCTCGATGTTGCTCTCGCCCACTGCGCAGCCCACGAAGAGCACGCTCCCCACCGGGGGGGTGCAAAGGCCCAGCCCCAGGTTGGCTATCATGATGATGCCGAAGTGCACCGGGTCCACACCGATGTGCCCGGCCACGGGCAGCAGTATAGGCGTTAGTATAATGATAAGCGGGGCCATGTCCATGATGGCGCCCAGCATGAGCAGCATGAGGTTTATGAAAAGGAGCAGCAGGTACTTGTTCTCGGTGATGGAGAGCAAAAGCCCGGTGGCGGCCTCGGGCACGTGCAGCCGGGTGAGGCAGTAGCCGAAGGCGGTGGCGTTTCCGATCAGCCACATGACCATGACTATGACCTTCATGGCCTGCAGGGCCACCCTGGGGTAGTCCCTGATGGATGTGTCCCTGTAGAGCAGCGCGAAGATCACGAAGTTCACCAGTATGGCCCACACCACAGCGATCACCGATGACTCGATGGCGGTGAACCAGCCGAACACTATCCCGCCCACGATGATGAAGGGGCTTATTATGGGCAGCGCCGCGTCGCGCACCACCGCGATCACGCCTTTGAGCCCGGCCGCGCCGCGCCTGTTGTACACCCTGAGCCCGAGGAGGACGAAGAGGGCCGCGATGACTGCCGCGGCAATATAAGCTCCGATCCAGCCCTTGTGCACCCCGTAGAAGACCGCGGTGGAGACCAGCACGGCGCCTGCGAACTCGGCCACCGCTGTCTTGAGGGGCAGGTCGGACTCGCGGCCGTAGCCCCTCCTCACGGCGATGATGACCGCGACGGTTATGAGGGAGAGCCCCACCAGCACGCCGGGCACTATCCCGGCGATGAACAGTGCCTCGATGCTGGCCGCGCCCCCGGCTGCCAGCGAGTATATGATGGCGTTGTGGCTGGGCGGTATGAGCAGACCCTGTGTGGAGCCGGTGATGGTCACGCTCACCGAGTAGCCGCGTTCGCTTCCCTTTTCCACCATGGATGGTATGAGGGTGGCGCCCACCGCGGAGGTCGCGGCCACCGCGGAGCCGGAGATGGCCCCGAAGAACATGGATGACACTATGTTCACCACCGCGAGCCCGCCCGGCAGCCAGCCCACGAACAGGGACGCCAGGTCAACCATCTTGCGGGCCATGCCCCCCTGTGACATGACCGCGCCGGCCAATACGAAGAAGGGTATGGCCAGCAGCGAGTCCTTGTCCATGCCCGAGAAGATGAGCTGGGCCGTGACCACCGGGTCAATGCCCATGACCGCCATGGTGATGAGAGAGCTTATGCCCAGTGCGAAGGAGATGGGCACGCGCAGCCCCACCATGAGCATGAAGCTGGCCACAAGCAGGACGGCCTCAGCAGGCATCCGCCGCCTCGTCGGGCCTGCCCCTTATGTCGGCCAGTATGTGCTCCAGCGCCGCCAGGACCAGGAGCAGGCCGGTAAGAGGGAGGGGGATGTATGATACGCCCACCGGGATGCCGGTCCCTGGCAATGACTGGCCCATGAACTCTTTTGCCACCACCGAGCCGGCCAGAAGCAGGAACACGGAGAAAACAAGGATCAACAGGTCAACGCCCAGAAGTATCCATCTCCTCTTTTTCGGAAAGACAAAGTCCACCAGAAACTCCAGGGTGATGTGGCCCCGCTCGCGGTGCAGCACCGCGGAGCCCAGGCAACCCATCCACACCATGGAAAGAAGCACCAGCTCCTTTGACCAGGCCGGGGTATCGCCGGTTATGCTGCGAAGCGATATCTCGTAAGACTCGACCACCACCATCACGCTGAGCAGCACCACCGTGGTCCAGCGGAACACCGCGAACAGGGGATTTATGGCTTTTGCAAAGCGATCCATGTGCAAGGGACTCAATAAGGCGCCGGGACTTCTTCCAGGACCTCTTCCACCACCTCGCGGGCCGCGTGCCTCTTCTCCTCGGCCTGGCCCGGGCCGGAGACTATTACGCGGTGGCCCAGCACTGCCGCGGCCAGGGCCTTTACGTCGTCGGGCAGGCAGAAGTCGCGGCCCTGGACCAGGGCCCATGACCTGGCGGCCTGGGCAAGCCCCAGGGACCCGCGGGGGCTGGCCCCCAGCCGCAGCCTGTCATGGGACCGGGTGCGTCCGGCTATCTCCAGGATGTAGTCAACGATCTCGGGCGCTATCTTGACCCGGTCGGCCCGCTCCTGCCATAGGACCACCTCGTCGGCGTCCATCACCGGCTTGAAGTCCGGGGGCAAGGACTCCGGCCTACTGCGGGAGATTATCTCCCGCTCGGAATCCATGGCCGGGTACCCCACCTGTATGCTCATGAGGAACCGGTCGAGCTGGCTGTCGGGCAGAGGGTACGACCCGTGGTGCTCCAGCGGGTTCTCGGTGGCTATCACCATGAATGGCCGGGGCAGGAAGATGGTCTCGCCCTCGATGGTCACTTGGGACTCGTTCATGGCCTCCAAAAGCGCGCTCTGGGTGCGGGGGGTGGTGCGGTTGATCTCGTCGGCGAGCACGAAGGAATTGAATATGGGGCCGGGCATGAACCTGAACTCTCCCCTGTCGGGCTCGTACACCTTGATGCCCAGGATGTCCGAGGGCAAAAGGTCGGAGGTGAACTGGATGCGCCTGAAAGAGCTCTTCACCCCCGCGGCGAGGGTGCGGGCCAGGGTGGTCTTGCCCACCCCGGGTATGTCCTCGATGAGCACGTGTCCCCTGGCCAGCAGCGCGGCCACCACCATGCGCACGACCTGCTCCTTGCCCAGGATCACCCGGGAGACCGATGATACAAGATGGTCCATGCGCTCTCTCGCGGCCTCGGCTTGCATCTCTTTTTTTTTCAATTATCCGCCTTTTTCTCCCGTTTTTTTAGCTACGTCCCCGGAGGTCAGGTAGTCTCCCTTCTTTCTGGCACGCGCTCTTTTTTCCTCGTGCCTTTTCCTGCCCAGGATGTCGTCGGTGGTGCCGTCGGGCCTCCTCCTCCACCGGTTGTGGGCCCACAGCCACTGCTCGGGGAACTCCCTTATTGCCCTCTCCACCTCGCTTGCAATGGCCTGGGTCACTATCCTGTTGTTCTCCTGGGGGTCGTCGGTGAGTTCGAATCGGAGCGGCTCTTTGAAGATGGCGCGGAAGTGGCCGGGCCTGGTCCTCGGTATCCAGTATGGTATCAGGGGGATGTCGCTCTTCCAGGCCAGGTAGCCCGGGACCACGTGGGTGAGGGCCTTCCTCCCGAAGAAGTCCACGAATATGCCCTGCGAGTGCCTGGACTCCTGGTCCATGTAAAGCCCGATCAGCTCTCCCCTTGCCGCGGCCTCCTCGATCCTCCTGCCCGTGCCGCTGGTGGTGATGATCTTTCCGCCGAACTTTGCGGCCACGTACTCGAACAGCTCCTGCATCCTCGGGTTCCGAAGCGGCCTTGCCAGCATGTTGAAGCCCGGCACCTGGGGGAACCTGTACACCACCGAGGCCATGGAGGTCCACCCTCCGAGGTGTCCGCCGAACACGAAGAACCCTCTTCCCTCTTCCGCCAGCCTGTCAATAATCTCCGCACCCTCGATTTGAAAGTGTTTCTCCCAGTCCTTGTATATGGAATCCATGTGTATCATCTCGACCATGGAGAGCATCAGGCTCTCGAAAGACCTCCTGGCTATCTCCTTCCTGCGCTCCGGTGTGGTCTCGCGGCCCAGGGCCAGCTCCAGGTTGTGAAGGGCCAGACGCCTCCTGCCGGGCGCAATGTAATAGGCGGCCCTGCCAAGGTTTTTGGCAAACCAGAACGACAGCCGCATGGGCGCCACCCTGGCCGCGAGCATGACCCCCCTTATTACCGAGTACACTAATACGTTTATGAGCCTCACGCCGCGGGCTCCTCCTCCCCCACGAAGCGCCGGATCAGCTTCAAAAGCTCTTCCTCCGCGCCGTGGAAGTCGGGCTCCACCTTGAGCACGTCCAGGGGAGTGCGCCCCGCCCAGCCGGGCCTGATCTTCACCGCGTCCTTTTCAGTGGTGATGAGACGCTGTGCGCCGCAGCGCCCGGCCGCCGCGGCCAGGGCCTCGATATCGGCGCGGGTGTATGGATGGTGGTCTTTGAAGACCTCGCTTCCCCTGACCTCCACCCCGGCCTCCTCCAGGGTGTTTAAGAACCCCTGGGGGGTGCCGATCCCGCAGAACGCGAACGAGGACTGGTTGAGAGGCCTTATTTGATCGCCCTGGATGGATGTTATCCCCCTGATCTTCAGCCGCATGGGGAACACGGGCGCCTCCGGACACACCCTTTCCATCCACTCCCACCTTGGCGTGTCGGGGGAGTCGGCCCGGGAGAGCACTATGGCGTGGGCGCTCGCCGCCGCGGTCAAGGGCTCCCTCAGCGGCCCCCGGGGCAGCAAGTAATGCTTTGCGGGGTCGTCTTTCGAGTCCAGCACTATTATGTCCATGTCCCTCTCCAGCGCGAGGTGCTGGAACCCGTCGTCCAGCACCAGGTGGGTGGCGCCGAATGATTTAATCGCGGTCTCGCAGGCTCTTGTCCTGTCTTTGCCTGCCACCACCGGCACCCCGGGCAAATGAGATGCCAGCATCACCGGCTCGTCGCCGGCAAGCTCCGGGCTCGATATGTTTCCCCTTCCATCGGACACGACCATTGGCCCGGCCGCGCTTCCCTTGTACCCCCTGCATATGAGGGCGCTTTTCATCCCGTTCTCGAACAGCTTCCTCGCCGTCCATTCCGCCAGCGGGGTCTTGCCGACGCCGCCCACTGTGATGTTCCCGGCCACTATCACCCTGGCGCCCACCCGGCTTCTTGCCAGCAGTCCTCTTTGAAAGGCCCTGCGCCGGGCAATGACCGCGGCGTTGTAGATGCCGGACAGGATCAGAAGCGGGGCCCGGAGTCCCCTTGCCAAGAGTGACCCTTCCCCCTTCCTGGTCCATACGCGCTCTTCAGGCCTTCTCTGCCACACTTCACCACTCACACCTCGCCCCTCAAACCTTGTTCAAGACTCCACGGCCTCCTTCTCATCCGGGCCGTAATGGTCCTCGGCATAAGACCCCAGAAAGAACTGCATCTCGTAGAGCCGCTTGTACTCGCCGGCAAAATCCATGAGCTGGTTATGCGTTCCCTGCTCCACCACCTCGCCCCTCTTTATGACCACTATCTTGTCCGCGTGCCTTATGGTGGAGAGCCGGTGGGCGATTGCTATTGTGGTCCTGTTCTTCATCAGGGAGTCGAGTGCCTTTTGCACCTCGCGCTCCGCGGAGGTGTCGAGCGCGGATGTTGCCTCGTCGAGGATAAGTATGGGCGGGTCTTTTAGCAGTGCCCGGGCGATGGCTATCCTCTGCTTCTCTCCCCCGGAGAGCCTCACCCCCCTCTCGCCTATGAGGGAGTCGTATCCTTCCGGCAGCCTGGATATGAACTCGTGGGCGTTGGCCGCCCTGGCCGCGGCCTTGATCTCCTCCATTCTCTTTTCTTCTGAGCCGTAGCGGATGTTGTTGGCCACGGTGTCGTTGAACAGGAAGGTCTCCTGTGTGACCACCCCGATCTGCATGCGCAGACTGTTCAAGGTCACGTCCCTTATGTCCGTGCCGTCAATTGTGATCCTTCCTTGTGTTACGTCGTAGAACCGGGGCAGGAGGTTCACCACCGTGGTCTTGCCGGCGCCCGACTCTCCCACCAGGGCCACCAGCTCGCCTTTCCTTGCCTCCAGGTTGAAGCTTTTCAGCACCATGTCGTTTTTATAGCGGAAGGACACGTCCTCGTACCTGATCTCTTTTTCCATGGGGGGCAGTGGCACAGCGTCCGGGGCCTCGGTCACGGTGCTCTGTTTTTCAAAGGTCTCCTGTATCCTTTCCGCAGCCCCGTAGGTTGCGTTGAACTCGCCGAAGATGGACCCCAGCTTGCGCACCGGGTTGTACATGAGCCCGAGCGCCATGAGGTACGAGACGAACTTGCCTATCACGTCCGGGTCGGTCGCGGCCTGCTCGATTATCTTTACCGAGCCGAGATACGCCACCGGGGCCACGCCCAGGGAGGCTATCACTCCCAACAGCGGCGAGATCAACTGCTTTACCGCCTGGTACTTGAACTGTATCTTCAAGAGCCGGTCGTTCTCTTTTGCGTACTTTTCCACCTCCTTCTGCTCGCGTGCAAAGGCCTTTACCACCTTGGCCCCGGCGTAGGTCTCCTGCATGATGCTGTGCAGCTCAGCCACCTGCCGGAGCCCTTTCTTGGTGTACCTCTTCATGGCCGAGCCCACCCGCTGGGTGGGATAAACCGTGAGCGGGATTGCAAGCAGGGCCAGGATGGACAGGTAAGGCTGCTGGTAAAAGCACACCCCGGCCAGCAGGATGAGCTGGAACACGTTGTGGAAGGTGTCAATGGACAGCGGCACCACCCTCTGCATGCGGGCCACGTCGTTTACGGTCCGGGCCATCATCTCCCCGGTGGAGGTCCGCTCGTAGTGGTCCAGGCTGAGGAACATGAAGTGGTCGTAGAGCGCCACCCTGATGTCCCTTATCACCCTTACGATCAGCTTGCCCAGAAGATACTTTGACAGGAAGGTGAACACGCCCCTGTAAAGGAAGAGCACGATGATGAAGATAGGCAGTATCCACAGGACCGACCTGGCCTCTTCAGGCCTTTGCAGCATGAGGTTGGTGAAGGGGTCTGCGAGCACGGCCAGCGACGGGTCTGCAACCGACGCCAGGGCAGAGAGCACCACCACCAGGTACACCGAGAACCTGTACCTCACGAAGTAGGGGTAGACGTACTTCCAGGTTTCCTTGAAGTGCGGCTTGTCTTTCTTTTTCCTGCTGCTCAAGCCAGGTCCTCCGGTCCCGGGGTCCTCTCTATGCAGTCGAGTATCTGGAGCGAGGTCGAGAGCGCACGCCTGCCGTCCTCCGCGGTCACCGGCGGCTGCTCCCTGGTCTCGACCGCGTGCAGGAATGCCTTTATCTCCATCTCCAGTGCGTCCTTGCTCTCCAGGGGGACTTCTTCCACCTTGATCCTGGACATGGGGTCATCGGGGTCTCCCTCTCCCAGGGAGAAGAGTGCCATTTTCTGCTCCTGGTAGTCAATGCTTATATAGCTTTCGTGCTGGAATATCTTGATTTTCCTCACCTGCTGTCCCAGCGAGACCCTGCTTGCGGTAAGGTTTGCCACCGCGCCGCTTACAAACTCTATCCTTGCGTTGGCCATGTCGGTCTTGTCGGATAGCACGGGCACGCCTATGGCGGAGACCCGCTTTATGGGCGAGTGCACGAAGCTTAGCACTATGTCCAGGTCGTGTATCATGAGGTCGGTGACCACGTCAATGTTTGCCGCCCTCTCCTTGAAACCCGAGAGTCTCTCTGCCTGTATGAATGCCGGCTTCACCACCGAGTCCTTTAGCTTCATGATGGGGGGGTTGAACCGCTCCAGGTGCCCGGGCATGTATACCCTGCCCAGCTCCTCTGCCATGCGGCAAAGCTCCGCGGCCTCCTCCGCGGTTGTTGTAACCGGCTTTTCCAACAGGATATCACATCCAGCGTTTAGACTCTCCTTTGCAACCTGGAAGTGGGCCGGCGTGGGTACGGCAATGGACACGGCGTCCACTTCGGACAACACTTCGCGGAAGTCATAGGCCGGCCTGGCCCCGTTATCCTCTGCGGCCCTGTCCGCCCTATCCTTCTCCACGTCCACGCAATAGAGAAGATCAGCGTCGTCCATGCCAGCGAACTTCTGGGCGTGGAACCTGCCCAGGTAACCCACGCCTATGACCGCGACCTTGACCGGAGTTTTACCCATGTTCCGCCCTGAGGTTTGCGAGGTCCACGCCCACTATGCAAAGGCCCCGCTCGTCCGCACTCGCAACCATGGCATCCCTCTCCACCATCAGCACCATGCCGGCCTCCACAGCCAGCACACCCGCGGCCCGGCTGCTCATCACTCCCAGGGTGTCCATGCCCACCGCGGGCACGTCAAAGCGCATGTCCTGGCCCGGCTTTGCCACCTTGACCACCACTGCCCCGCCCTGCTCTCCCGGGCCCGGGCCGGACATGGCAAGCTCAGACCCCCGAACAATGGCCCGGTCCGTGCCTTCCACCGCCTCCACAGCCATCACCGCCTTGTGTCTTACCACCACGGTCTGACCGATGTCCAGCTTCCCTATGGCCTTTGCAATGCCGGCCCCGAAGCCTATGTCCTCCCACTCGGATGCGCTCGGCTCCCTCGCGGTGAGCACGCCCTTCGGAGCGAAGAACTGCTCAAGAAAGCGCACCGCCTCCACCACCTCGATGCCCCTCCTGGAGAGCTCGTCAATCAACAGGGTCATGATGGTGTCAACCCGCCGGTCGGGGAGGCGCTTCCACAGCTCCCAGGCCAGCTCGTCGAACAGGGGCCTCCCGGCGAGCACGCTGGTCTGCGCCACGCTCCCGATGGTGACCGCCCTCTTTATGCCCCTCTCCTCGATGCTGCCAAACAGTGAGTCCAACTGGCAGAATGGAAGGACGGTGATTGACTCGGAGACCTCGGCCAGTCCCGGGTCCATCATTCCATTGAAGCCGAATACGTGCACCTTGTAGCCCTTTTCACGGGCGGATGCGGCCACCATAACCGGCAGGCGTCCGTGCCCGGCCAGCAGCGCCAGGGCCTCAGTCTCTGATGATCCCACGTTCGCTCTCCCTTACGAACCTTATGAGCCGGGCCACTTCTTCGGTGCCCCCGAGCTCCTTCTCCGCCCTCTCGATCCCGTGCTCCAGAAGCACCCCCTTCTCGAACATGAAGCGGTAGGCTCTCCGCAAGTCCCTTTTGGCGCCCTCTTGCACCCCGGTCCTCTTGAGCCCCACCCGGTTCAGCCCCAGGAACCGGGGCGGCTCCCCCCCCACCATTGAGTAGGGGGGCACGTCCTTTACTATCCTGGCCATTCCCGCCACCATCACCGCGGTCCCCACCTTGCAATGCTGGTGCACTCCCACCATGCCCCCGATCACGGCGTCGTCCTCCACCTGGACGTGCCCGGACAGGCTTGTGAGGTTTGCCATCACCACCCTGTCCCCCACCGTGCAGTCGTGCGCCAGGTGGCACCCCACCATAATGAAGTTGTGGGAGCCCAATGAGGTCACCCCCCCGCCCTCGGCCGTGCCCCGGTGTATGGTGGTATACTCCCTTATCCTGTTGCCTTTTCCTATCCTCACTTTGGTGTCCTCGCCCTTGTAGTCGGTGTGCTGGGGAGGCCCGCCGATGTATGCGAAAGGCCCTATCCAGTTGTCTTCCCCCGCCTCTGTGCTCCCCTCGACCACCGCGTGCGAGCATACGACCGTGCCCCGGCCCAGGGACACGCCCGGGCCTATCACGGCGAATGGCCCGATGCTCACGCCATCAGCGAGCTGGGCCCCGTCGTGCACCACCGCTCGGGGGTCAACCTCGGCCACCGCACTCCTCCTTCCGGGTCGCCGGGAGCAACGCACGGCCTCCAGCGCATGGTTCGATCACGCCAGCCACTTTCAGGGGGGCCCTTCTACTTTTTCGCTCTCTCATCCACCGCCTCGATCACCCGGTCGGTTATGTCCAGGGAGGGGTCGCGGTAGAGTATGGGGTTGAAGTTGGGCACGTTGGGGGTGGGGGGAGACACGTCCAGCACCAGGCAGTACTCGCCTTTGCTGCCTATGTCCTCCATGACCGCGTTCAGCTTCTCCTCGAAGGGCTTTAACATGGTGTCCTTCTTATCGTTCAGTTCCCTTTGGATCTTGGACTTGTCCAGCCTGAGCGTCTGCATCACGTTGTTGTACCTCATCTGCAAAGTCTGCAGCTCGTTCTGCTTGGAGAGCTTGGTGTACTCGTCCCACACCTGACTCTTCTGGATTATCTCCTGGGTGAGCTGGTTGATGCGCTTTTCCATCTCCTCCAGCTCGGCCTGCCTGGCCTTGAGAGGAGCAAAGGCCTTCTCCTGCTCGGCCTCGAGGTCCTGCTTGATCTTCTTTCCCTGCTTGCTCTCCTCCAGCACCCGGGCAAGGTTTACAAAGGCGACCCTGCATTCCATCCGGCCGCTTTTTTTCTCTCCCCCTTCCTGGTCCTGTGCGAGCGCGGCAGAGGTTATCATTGCCGCGGCCGTCATTACGCCTGCCACGGCCTTCCACCTGGATAATGCTGTTTTCATGGTATCCCCTTTCTTTCAGTAAATTTCAATGTTTTTACATAGTGCCTGTTGCGAAACTCTGGCTTCCCCTTTTATGCGGCGCAGCCGCATATTTGCCCCAACGGGGCTCAGTAATATAGTATCAGGGTCAGGCCCCTCGGGGCCGCCACCCTGGGAGACAAGCAGTCCCACATCTTCCATCCTGCCCTGAAGGGGCTGCATAAAAGGCTGTTATTTAACCCTTTCAGGGTATTTATAAATAACCTTGCCTCATACCCAGGGCGGCGGGCTACGCCCTTGCCCTGGGCTACTATATTAAACCCCTTCGGGGCATAAACGGCGTTTCGCAACACTAAATAAACCTTTCAGTACAACGTGCCTATTGAGAACACGAACTGCTGCGGGTCGTCCCCCGGCCTGGGGTCCAGGGGGAACGCCAGCTCGAACCTGAGCGGCCCCATGGGCGAGCGCCACCTCAGCCCGAAACCCCAGTCGGTGAGCAGATTGTCAAGGTCCATGGGCTCATTGTCATTGTATACGTTTCCAGCCTCGTAGAACAGGGCGAACTTCATTCCCATCTGCTCGGAGAGCGGGACCAGGTACTCCGCGGAGAAGTAGAACTCCTTGTTCCCGCCGATGGGGGTGAGCGCGCCCGAGTCCTCCCTGAACAAAGGGCTTACCGAGGCCACCTCGTAACCGCGCAGCGACCTTGACCCGCCCTGGAAAAAGCGCTCTGTTATGAGCAGGTCGTCGCCCTGGTCAAAGCTCATCCACTTGCCCCGCATGTGCACTCCGGCGTAGGTGTCCATGAAAAGCGGCTGGAACCACCAGCCCTCCAGCAAGGTCTTTACAAAGTCGTTGTCTCCCCCGAAGAGCCCATGTCCGGCCACCTCCACCCGGGAGCGCAGCCTGTATCCGTCCGAGGGGTCTATGTAGTCGTTCAATGCATTCATGTCCAGGGTGGGGGCCAGACTGCTTATGACCGTATCGCTTGGCTGTTTCCTGTATATGGTAGACGATTGGCTGAACCTTTGCAGGTCGGTGGTGAGATAGGAGTATGAGGTGAAAAAGCGCAGGTTGTGCAGGTGTGGCACCCTCCTTCCCAGGGTGACGCCCCCGCCCTGTCTGCTGTCCACGAACTCTACGTAGTATGTTTCATTGGAGAAGAGGTTGAGCCCGAAGTGCCACTTGGAGTCCAGGAAGTATGAGTCCGAGTAGTGGAAGTTATAGGTCTGGGTCTTGTCGCTCACGCTGGCCCGGAGGCTCATGTCCACGCCGTAGCCCAGGAAGTTCTGCTGCTGGTACTGGAGCATGAAGAAGTACTCCTCCGCGGTGGACACCCCGGCCCCGGCGCTGAACATGCCGCTCTGGCGCTCTTTTAGAGCGACCTCGATGTTCACACGGTCCGGCTCGCTCCCCGGCCTGGGTATGAACTGCACCTCGGAGAAGTAGCCCAGCTGCTTAACCCTGGCCTCGCTCTCGCGCACGGCCCGGGTGGAGTAGAGCTGGCCCTCCTTTATGGTGAGCTCGCGCCGGATGACCTTGTCTCGGGTCAAGAGATTGCCGCTCATCTCTATCCTCTCGATGTAAACCTTCCTGCCCTTCCGTATGTTCCATACTATGTCCACCACGTGGGCCTCGCGGTCCATGTCAAGCTCGGGGTTGACCTCGGCCAGGGCGTAGCCGAGCTCACCATAGAGGTCTAACAGGCGCCTCTGGTCCTTCATGAACAAGCTCTTTCTGAATATCTGTCCGGGCTTTAGAAGGAACCCTTGTTTCAGTTCATCAGCAGGGACGACCAGGTCTCCCGCAACCTCGATCTTTCCCACCCTGTACTGCGGCCCTTCTTCCACCCCCAGGCCCAGCAGCACGTGCTTCTTGTCTTTTGTCAGAAGCCTCTCCGGGCTGGTGAAGGCCGACTCCAAATACCCCTGGTCCTCGTAAAAGAAGTCGAGCAGGTACTGGTCCCGTAGGAAATCCTCCCTGCTGTACTTCTTGGCGGTGAACACGCCTTCCTGCTTGGTGGTCATCCGTGTTCTCAGCTTCCAGTCGGGTATCTCTTCGTTGCCGAAGAACCTGATGCTCTTTACCGTGGGCTTTCTGCCCTCGTCCACCTTGAATACCACGTCCACCTGGTTAGGCCCGGCCTCGGTCACCTCCACCTCCACACGGGCCATGAAATAGCCCCGCTTGGAATACTCGTCCCGGATCTCGCCCTTTATGCTCCGCACCCTGGCCGGGTCGTACACGGACCTCTTGTTTATGTCAATTATGTTTTCAATCTCTTCATCGGTGAGCGCCTTTATGCCCTTGTGCTCCACCTTCCTCACCATGGGCTTCTCCTCGATGGAGTAGACAAGCACCACCCCTGGGCCCGGCCCCGGATGGGAGAGCTTCTCCACCCTGACGTCTTGCACCAGACCGGAGTTGAAAAGGGAGTGGACGTCAGCGGTGACCTTGTCCGCGGAGAACTCCTCGCCTTCACGGGAAGAGATGTAGGACCTTATGGTCTCTTCCTCCAGGGCCTTGTTGCCTTTTACCCGTATCTCCCTTACGGGCTGGGACTGGGCTTTCAAGGGCTGGCCCGCACTCAGAAAGATTGCCATAAACAGCCCCGCGCCCAGCGCTTTCGTCATTGTTTTAACTGCTTTTTTCGGAAAAGAGTCCAACTTTTTAAACGCCTCTTTGAATCCTTCAAGGTAACAGACAACCGCCGAGTACGCAAAAAGGCCGGGATCGGAACTTAAATAGCCCGGGAGCGTTGTCCCAGGCTATCTTGTTTTGCCGTTTTGCGGCTTAATTGATTTTCAGGCAAAAGGCCCTGAAGCTATGATCCCATGGCATATGGCCTATGCACCGTGCTGGCCTATGATCGCAATGGAGCACACGTTCATGAAGGGGAACCCGCCCAGGTTGTGTGTGAGTCCCAGCTTGGGGTCCTTTATCTGTCTCTTGTCCGCCCTTCCCTGAAGCTGCAAGTACATCTCGTATAACATGCGCAGCCCCGATGCCCCGATGGGGTGGCCGAAGCACTTGAGCCCTCCGTCAACCTGGCAGGGCACGCCTCCCCCGTCCATGTTGTAGAACCCGTCCATCACGTCCTTTATCGCCTCTCCCCTGGGCGAGATGTGCAGGTCCTCGTATGTCACCAGCTCGGTGATGGAGAAGCAGTCGTGCAGCTCCATCATGGAGATCTCCTTGCGCGGGTCCTTGACCCCGGCCTCCTCGTATGCCTTGGTCGAGCACTTGTCCGTGGTCACGAAATGGTCACCCTGCCACTCGTTGTAGTTCACCTCGTACCCGTTGGAGAGCACGAGCTGGAGCGCCTTTACCGAGACGAAGTCCTTCTTGCCCATCTCTTTCGCTATCTCCGGCGTGGTGACGATTGCGCAGGCCGCGCCGTCGGAGACCCCGCAGCAGTCGTAAAGCCCCAGCGGGTCAGCCACTATGGGCGCGGCCATTATCTGCTCCACTGTGACCTCCCTTCTGAGGTGTGCCTTGGGGTTCAGGGCCCCGTTCTTGTGGCTCTTGGCTGACACGTGCGCCAGCGCGGTCTTGAGCTCGTCCCTGCTCTTTTGGTGCCTTGCCCGGTATGCGGATGCCAGTTGCGCAAAGCTTCCGGGCGCGGTGATGTTGGGCATCATGAGGAAGCGGTTGGGACCGGCATTCGAGCCGTGGTTTGGCAGGCCGCCGTAGCCGGTGTCCTTCAGCTTCTCCACACCGAGCGCCAAGCATATGTCGTACGCTCCCGAGGCCACGGCGTAGGATGCGCCCCTGAATGCCTCGGTGCCGGTGGCGCAGAAGTTCTCCACCCTGGTCACCGGTATGAAAGGCAGCCTGAGGCTCATGGACAGCGGCAGTGCCGAGAGCCCCACGTTGATGGACTGCATGGCCGAGCCCAGCCAGGCAGCCTGGACCTCGCTCTTCTCGATGCCCGCGTCCGTAAGGCACTCCATGAACGCCTCGACCATGAGCTCCTCAGCGCCCATGTCCCAGCGCTCGCCGAACTTGGAGCAGCCCATTCCAAGTATGGCGACCTTGTCCCTTATTCCCGTAGCCATTTTTAAACCTCCTTATTCCTCTGCCCGGCCCGGCTCCTGGACCTCGGGCACGGCCTTCCAGAAGTAGCCGGTAAAGCCCCGCTGCTCGTCATAATACTTCTTCCTGAAGCTTATGCGCACCGGGACCCCGACCTCGATGTCCGCGAGCTCGCAGTCGGTGAAGTCCATCATCATGCGGCCGCCCCGGTCGAACTGCACCATGCCGTACATTGCCGGCGGGTCCACAGACACCGCCAGCATGTCGCCTGTGAAAGTAAGTATCTTCGCGGGCTGGTCCGCGAACTCGTAGTCATCGAGAGAGTCAACCTCCCCGCAGTCCGGGTTCACGCACACCCGCTCCCTGGGTATCTGGGGAGTGCCGCACTCGCGGCACCGGCCGCCTACAAAGCCCAGGATGAGCTTGCGGCGCCTCCACAGGGCGCTCAGCATGGTCTGCTTGGGGGCCTCCGCCCGGATGCCCATCTCGGTCTCAATCAGCTCGTTGAACTTCAGGTACTTTGTATAGGTCTTCTCGGTCTTCTTCCTTGCAAGGTTTTTGGACACGGCCTCCCGCGGGGGCAGGTCCTTTATTTTTTCAGTGACCTTGAACAGGAGCGCGTCCGATCCACCGCCGAAGCCGGCCACCAGTATGATGTCGCCCGGCTTGGCACTCTCCAGCTCACGCACCAGCATGACGATAGGGTGCGCGGTCCCGCACTCGCCGGTCTGGGCGTGCATGTTGTCAGCCACCTGCTCGGGCGAGGCCCCCAGCTTCTTTGCAATGTTGCCGTGGGCCCTGCCCAGGAAGCAGGGGTAGACCAGCCTTGCGACGTCCTTTATGGAAACACCGGTCTTTTCCAGAAGGCCCCCGATGGCCTGGGGAAATATCTTCATGTACCCCTCGTCACGGATCCATCGCTCCTCCCAGTTGTAGTCGAACTCCCGGGCGGCGCCCCGGTAGTGGTCAATAAAATCGTGGGTGACAGAGTGGGCCCCCATGAACTCGGCGATCACGTCATCGTTCCCGATGAGCAGTGATGCGGCCCCGTCCCCGAACCACATCTCGTGGAACCAGGCGGCCTTGGTGCGGCGGTGGTCCGACGCCGTGACCATGACCAGGTTTTTATCCCCGGCTTTCACCGCGGAGAGCGCCGCGATGAGCGCCGATGTGCCTGCCTTCTGGGTGGAGGTGAAGTCCGCGGAGGTCACCTGGTCGGGCAGGTTCGCTGCTTCGGCCAGGATGCCCGAGTTGTTCCGGTCCGCGTATGGCGCACTGGTGCTGGCCAGGTACAAGGCGTCCACCTTTGTCTTGTCCATGCCGGAAAGGCAGTCCCTGCCCGCTGCCACCGCCATGGTAAGCGCGTCCTCGTCCCAGTTGCACATGGTCCGCTCTCCCTTGGCCGCGGTGATAAGGCCTGGCGCCAGCCATCCCATGGAGCTCATGATAGCCATGCGCTCGAGTCTGAGCCTTGGCAAGTAAGCCCCGTACGATACAATACCAGCCATTCCTTTGACCCCCTTTGTTATTTCGATGTCCTACTTTGTATCCGCCAACCCCGCCTCCCCGGCCTCTCCTTCAAGCTCGCGCCAGGTAACCCAGAGGCTGGGACCCCCGTGCAGCATGGAGGCCAGGAGGCTGACTATATCCCCCCGGCGCCTGCCCTTGGTCCTCACGTCAAACAGGCACATGGCAATGAACATGGGCACCAGTGCCCTGGCCATGAGGGTGGTGTCATAAGGCTTTGCAAAGCCCGCCTTGATGTAGCTGTCAAGTGCGCGGCCGGTGGTCTCCACGAAGCGCTCCCACACCCTGTTTATCTGTCGCTGGAATTCGGGGTCCCTGCCCGGTCCCTCGCGGAGCAGGATGCGAAGGTGCGACTCGTGCCTCGCGGCCTCGTCGAAAAGCCTGTGGATCACACGGGAGAGAAGCTCGTACTCCATGGGCTCGCCCCTGCGCTTTTTCATGCCTTCTATGGTGTCCCTTGCGAGCTCTCCCACTATCTCCTCGATGCTGTCAGTAATCCTGTCCAAGATGGCCACGTATATGTCGTGCTTTCTCTCGAAGTTGCTGTAGAGGCTACCGGTGGTCACCCCCGCGGTGGATGCCAGGTCCCGGACCGAGGTGCCCCTGTAGCCCTTCCGTGCAAAGAGTTCCATGGCGGACGAGAGCAGGAGCTCCCTGGTCTCCTCCTTTCCGCGCCTTTCCTCCCTGCGCTTTTTCCCCTTATGGTTTTTATCTTGTGTGGCCGCCTTTTTCACCGTCCCTCCAGAACCTAAAATAACGGGTGTTATCTTTTTCCCGCCCGTTGCCGAGCCGCAAAAATCAATAAAAACAGGCAAATACAATCATGTGCCCGGCTTTTCCAAGCCCGGGGCATAATAGCGCATCCTTTTGAAAAGTCAAGGAGCCCGGCATTTGTTAGAAAGAGATTGAGTTTGGTGGACGCTTTTTTCAGGAATAGAATTCGGGCATAGTGGCAGGTATTTTTGCTGCTGGAAGGAGCACGGTGAAGGTGGAGCCTTTGTCCGGTTTGCTTCTGGCTTTGATCTCTCCGCCGTGCTTTTGCACTATTCCAAGGGATACGGACAGTCCCAGCCCGGTGCCTTTCCCGTTTCTCTTGGATGTGTAAAAGGGATCGAAGATGTCTGAGAGCTTATGCTCGGGTATGCCCACGCCCGTGTCGGTGAACTCGACAGCCACGTACTCGCGGTCACCGGTCTTATGTACGGAGATGTTAAGAGTGCCGCCTTCGGGCATGGCGTCGAGTGCGTTCAAGATGAGATTTAGAAATACCTGGTTCAGCTGCTGCCTGTCACCGTAGACCTGTGGAAGGTCGGACTCGATCTCGCCTTTCACCTTGACACCTGCCAGCTTGATCTGGTTGCTGGCAAGCTCCAGGGTCTGGTCTATCAGCTCCTCCACCTCCAGGGCCTCGGATTCCATCTCGCTTTCCCTTGCGAAGTCGAGGAGCTTTCTCACTATCTTCTGCGCTCGCTCGGACTCGTTCAAGAGGTCGTTAATCATGTCCTCCAACTCCTGGTCGGAGGCCTCTTTGTACTCCTCCATAAGCGCGGAAGATGTGAGGATGATGTTGTTGAGGGGGTTGTTGAGTTCGTGGGCCACGCCCGCGGTGAGGGTGCCCACGGCCTTTAGCTTGTGCGCCTGCATTAGCTGCTCGTGTCTTCTGACCAGTTGCCGCATCATGTGGTTGAGCGCCATGGCCAGCTTTGCGAACTCGTCATTGTAGCGTCGCCTGGGTGTGATGGGGGTGAAGTCTCCCTGGGCGATGCGTGTGGTGGCCTGCATCATCCTGTTCAATGGCGCCAGCATCTGGTTGGCTATAAAGAAGGCGAGAAAGAGTATGAGCAGCAGCAGGATCACCATGAAGACCACCGGGATCTTGTGGGAGAGGTTTAGCATGGAGTTTATCTGGCTCCTTTCCTTTGCCACCAGTTGATCGGCCTCGGTGACCATCTGTGCGCCGTGTTTCCTGAGTCCCGATTCAATACGCTCCATCTCGGTTGAGGGCCTGCCATTTTGAGCTTCAATTCTCTTTATCCTGAGCAGCAGGTCTTCATACTTGTTAAGGTGTCTTTTTATGCTGTCATAGTTTTTTTCCCCCACCACGCCGGTCATCTCTTCGCGGTTTCCGGCTAGAATTCCGTTTGCGTTTTGTACGTGCTCCAGCGCGTCGTCCAGGTTGGTGTGGTAGAGGAAGTAGTTCTTTTCAAACCTCCTCGCCTGCTGTATCTCAAAGGAGAAGCTCTGGGCGGCCTCCATGAAGTGCAGCTTCTGTCTTATGCTGGAGACGTTGACCATGGAGAAGACGGCTATTGCCAGGCTGAGGACGAACCACGCCAGAAAGCCCAGGATGAGCCTGGTGCGGATGGATACCGAGGGCCTTTCCCTGAGGGCGCGCTGGGCCTCCTCCGCTATCTTTTCCCACGAGGGGGGCTCTTCTTTTTGCGGTGAACTCATCATCCTGATTTATTAATATATGATGAACCAATGAGCAAGCGGCCGGCCCGTTATTCTCGGGGCCCTGCTCACTCGATGGATATGCCTTTATGTCCCAAAGACAGTGCGGCTTTATTGATCACCGCCCGGAGGTCTTTGGGCTTGAAGGGCTTTGCAATGAAGTCGAAGGCCCCTTTTACCAGGGCCTCCCTTGCCACCTCCACGGTGGCGTACCCGGTGATGAGGATGACCCTGGTGTTCTCGCATTTTGCCAGGATATTCTCCAGCACCTGTATGCCGTCGACCTCTTCCATCTTGAGGTCGGTCACCACTATGTCGAACTCTTTTTCATCCAGCCGTGCCAGTGCCTCTCTCGGGTTCAAGAAGAACTCGACCTCGAAGCCGGCCTTGGTGAGCGCGGGTTGAAGGCGCTTTCCCACTATGGGCTCGTCGTCGAGTATCATCACTTGGAGCTTTTCCCCTTCCGACTTCTGCACTGGTTTACGTTCTCTGGAGGTATCCATGGTTTTATCATCCTCCTGTTTTTGTTCTTTTATTTTTTCTGATCTTACAACCTTTATCCTGTCCAGGGCGAGCTTAGTCTTGAGCTCCACCCCGGTCAGGCTGAAGCCCATCTCCGGCTTGCCCGACTCCGCGAAGGATATCCTCACCATCCAGTCGTCTATTTTTCTCGATTTGTCGTTCATTTTCCCGCTCCTTTTTGTAAAGCTGTGTTGATGTTGCAGGCCTGATACTGCGTACACGGTGTCCGGACATCAGGCGGCCTCCGGGACCTCCTTTGTCTCTATCAAGGTGGTTCTTATGCGCCTCCTCTGGCGGTAAGCCTTTATCACGTTATACAGTATTATGATCATTCCCGAGACCCCGGCCAGGAAGAGCATGGCCTTGCTGGCCTGGTTGAAATATATGTCCCAGTCGGGGTTAAAGTTTATCCAGCCGAGCTGCCTAAGGTACATGGGCACGGCGATGGCGCGGCTTATCACGCACAAGAGGATGAGCGCACCGGTGACTATCCTTATCATCACCTCTTTGACCACCTTGACCCCGTATGCTCCGATGTATATGCCCAGGAGCGACCCCAGGTACAGCAGCATGATGAGCCTTATGTCCACGAACCCCTGGAAGGCGTAGTTCAGTGCCCCCCACGCGCCCATGAACATGGCAAGGTAGAGCTCCGACCCCGCGGCCACCGCGGTGGGCACCCCGAAGATGTAGATCATGGAGGGCACGCCTATGAAGCCCCCCACCCCGATGGTGCCGGCCAGGTACCCGGTGGCAAGACCGCAGACAGAGATCACCCACAAAGACACCCGCACGTCCGCCACCTTGAAGTTTATGTAAGGGGGCAGCTTGAGCCTTGCGATGAAGTTGGCGATCCTCATGGACGGTCCGCCTTCCTCGCTCTCTTTTAAGGCGTCCCGCAGCATTGAGATGGCCACCAGGGAGAGTATGAAGATGAACACCCCGCTGATGTAGAGGTCCGAGGCCGCGCTGCCCCCGCCTTCGCCGTGTCCCCCGCCTTCCACCTTGAAGAGCGCGGCGTTTATCCACACCGCCAGGCGGATGCCTATGAACGCGGTCACCACCATGAACACCGCCAGCCGCTTGTCCACGTTGCCGTACTCGCCGTGTTTCTTGCTCCCCATCATGGCCTTGCCGAACTTGTGAGTGATGTTGCTGCCCACGGCGATCACCCCGGGCGCGCCCAGGTTCATCATCCCCGGCGTCATGAAGAAGGCCCCCCCGCTGCCGATGAACCCGCTCAGGGTGCCGCCGATGAACCCGATCAGCACCACCTGCAGGGCGGTCACCAGGTCCATCTCGATAAAGTGATCGAACAGTAACGCTTCCATGAATTACTCCTTCAACTCCTGTTATTCCATCTTTATCAACTTCAGCACCGCCCTGGTCACGCTGCCGTATGAGTAGGCCACGATCGGCACCAGTATGAACACGGCGATTGACACGATTAATTTCGGTCCCCAGTCCACCCTGGAGACAAAGGTGTCCTTTATGGAATCGGCATACCAGCCGGCGTTGGCCAGGAAAGCGAGCACTGCCTCCTGGTGGGTGAACACCAGGAAATAGAGTGCGGCAGCCACTATCAGGAAGGCCGCCACCCTGGGGACGTCGCGCTTTCCGAACAGGTACTGGCTTCCGAGCTCATCCGAGGTCACCACCGGGGCCTTGATGCTCTCGCTCAAGAAGCCCCGGAGGTCCCGGGTGGCCCGGAGCCTTGCCGCGTGTCCCCGTGACATGAACAGCTCGCCGATGACCACCAGGGTGTAAGGCATGGTCTTGTCTATTGCGCTTATGAGCTTGCTCTGGCCGCCGTATATCACACGTCCGCCGCCCGACTTGCCGATCTCCGCCAGCTCGTCCAGGGTCTTGTTCAACCCCCCGTTGTCACCTTCATCGTAGGGAAGGTCGTCTTCTATGCCGCCGTTATGCGCGTCCCGGCCCTGGCCTGCGGCATCCCTTGCAGGCTCGGCCATGGCCTGCTCGCTTCCGGCCGGGGCGTCCCCCTCCGGGGCCAGCCTGATGAGCTCCACCGCGGCGTTCCACTTGGTGGCTATCTCCACCACCTGGTTGTACAGCTCGGAGCCGGGCTGGAACTCCTCTTGTATCCAGAGCAGGTTGGTCATGGCCATGGTGGCGCGTATGTCCTTCATTCCCGGCAGGTCTTTGCATACCTCGGGTATGACCTGGGCCAGCCCCGCATCCTGGGGCAGGTAGGTCACGGTGACCACGCCGTTGTCCGCCCTCACCTTTACGCCGGCCATGCGGGTGCGCTCGTCCCGTGCCAGGGCCGTTCTGGCCCTGGATGCGAGCAGCAGGTCCTGCATGGCCTTCCTGGATGAGGGGGTCATCTGGAAGTCGGGCAGCTGGGCAACGTTCACCAGCGCCGAGGCCGCGTTCTCCAGGCTCATCTGGGCCAGGTTTATCACCACGTCGTAGTTGGCCGCGTCCTCCCATGACACCCCATACATGGAGTGGACCCATCTCCGCCTGTCCTCGTCCACCCCCTCGATGTAGCGGCGGGCCTTTGCCCGGTCCAGGCCAAGGGCCTGCATGACCGACCGGGTGCGGGAATCCTCGTCCGAAAGCACCCGCACGCGTAGCACGTGGCTCACCCCCGGCAGCAGCAGATGGCCGGTCCTGCCGTGGTACACCAGACCCCCCTGCATGGCCTTCTCGCAAAGGTAGGCGGTGGAAAAGGCAAGGTAATGGTCCCGCTCCAGGGCCAGCCGCTCGCTGAAGATGCCCGGCTTCATCATGGCCATCTCCAGCTTGCCCACCTGGATGCCTTCTTTGGTCGCGGCCTCGATCAGCTCCTCGCGGCCAAGGCAGGCATAGCCAAGCTTGTCCGAAAGCTTGGCGGCAAGCTCCTGGCCGCCGCTGAAGGTCCCCCTGGAAATGCATATGATCTGCATGACACTGCTCCCTTGACTCCTGTTACTGCTTCGAAAATCCCGGCCCCTTCATGACCTTGGCTGGGGAAACACAATCGTGATCTCCAGCCACTCTTTCATGCGCGCCAGCCAGTGTCCCTTGGCGCGCTTCAGGTCCTCAAGGTCCGTGTACCCTCCCCAGACAATGGTCTGCACCGACCTTTCGCCAGCCAGGAACTTCATCAGCTCGGATGGAGGGCTCCCCAGCCTGACCTCGGCCTCCACCTGGACCCCGGCGCCCAAGGCCTTGTCAATCGGGCCTTTTAAAGCCTTTTTCGCCCGGCTTTCAAGCCTTGTCGAACGGGCCGCCTCCTCGCTGTCAAATGCAAGAAGGAAAAGAAAAATCAATGAACAATCCATGCGCTTTGCAAGCTCGATTGAATAATTCACCGCCCCTTTACGCATCCACAGCGAATCGAACAGTACCATTATTTTGTTTTGCATTCTTCACTCGATTGATGCCTGATGCTGATTATGAAGCAATAACGGTGCCGCAGGATGGAAATGGGTATAAGTCAGGAAAATTGAAGATGAAATGGTCTGAAGAATGAATGTTGCTCAAAGGCTCGCCGCTGTTGCATCATTCAACGGAAACCGGGGGATTCAGGGCAAGTAATCTAAAACAAAATCAAAATATTACATGATGCACATTTCAACCATAATGTTGGAATTTGCAACAGTTCAGTCCTCGATCTCGCGGCGCTTCAAGTGTCTCCATAAGGATGCCCGGTCTATGCCGAGCAGCTTTGCCGCCCTGGTCTTATTTCGGCCCGCCCGGTTCAAGACCCACTGGATGTAATCGCGCTTTATCTCCTCCAGGGTCTTGATGTGGGAGTCCGGCTGTTCAAATGAAAACACCTCCATCTCTGACAGGTCCGGTGGCAGGTCCTTCACCTGGATGTGCTCCTCGCGGGCCATGGCCACTGCACGCTCGATGATGTTCTGCAGCTCGCGCACGTTGCCCGGAAAATCGTAGTCAACCAGTGCCTTCACGGAGTCCTCGGAAAACCCCTTGACCTCCCTGCCGGTCTTTTTAACCGCCCGGTTGAGGAAGAAATGAGCCAGCAGGGGTATGTCATTCTTTCGCTCCCGCAGGGGCGGGATGTAAATGGAGATCACGTTCAGTCTGAAGAAGAGGTCCTGGCGGAACAGTCCCGCATTCACGGCCTTCTTCAGGTCCTGGTTGGTGGCGGCGATGATGCGCACGTCAATGGGCACCGGCTGGTTGCCGCCCACTCTTATAATCTCCTGCTCCTCGATGGCCCTTATCAACTTGACCTGCATGGAGAGCGGCATGTCCCCGATCTCGTCGAGCAGGAGCGTGCCCTGGCTGGCCGTCTCCAGCAGCCCGGCCTTCTGGGTGGCGGCCCCGGTGAAGGCGCCCTTCTCGTGCCCGAAGAGCTCGTTTGCCAGAAGCTCCTCGGCAAAACCCCCGCAGTTTATTGCAAGGGACCTGCCCTCCCTCCGAAGACTGTGGAAATGAAGCAGGGATGCAGCCAGCTCCTTGCCCGTCCCCGACTCGCCGGTGATGAGCACGTTGCAGTCCGTCTTAGCCACCTGCTTTATCACCCGCACCATTTCCTGCACCGCTTTGCTCTCGCCGATGAAGACGGGCTCGCCGGGGTGACCCCTCACCCGACTCTCAAGCTCGGTCACCTGCCTTCTCAGCGAGCGCTTCTCCAGGGCACGGGCCACCAGGTGCCTGACCTCCTCCGCACGGAAGGGCTTCTCCAGGTAATGGTAGGCGCCCTTGTTCATGGCCTCGATGGCCGTGGGAATGGACGCGTACCCCGTCACCACGATCACCTCCACATCAGGGTCATGCTGCTTGATCTTTGCAAGCAGCTCCAGCCCGGTCATCTCCTCCATCACCAGGTCGGTGATTACCAGATCGAAGTCGTTCCTGGAAAGAAGCGAAAGCGCGCTTTTGCCGTCCCTGGCGCCGGACACCTGGTGCCCGTCACCGGAGAGAATGCGGGTGAGGCCCTTGCGCGTCACCTCCTCGTCGTCAACTATGAGTATGCGAGCGCCTTGCATTATGCTCTGTCCCGTCTCTTCGGTGCTGCGGCATTCGGGAGCAGGAGCCGTCCCTCATTCTTGTAATCTAGTACATGTAATGCGCCGCTGCAATATATGACACATGGCACACCACTACTGTCCGGTTAAGCCGTTTGGTATAGGACTTAACTTGTTAAAACAAAAAGCAAATTCACTTAAAATGCGATTTTTCGATTTCAACTTCACACCCTTGTTTTCAGGCTACAATCCTCCAGAAGATTGGTCTGGAGGTAGCCGATATGAATACGGGCAAGATCGTTTTTTCTCAACTGCTCCATGTTTTGCCTCGTTACGAGTTCAACAAATGCGTAGAGGGTTACCAGGGCAACAAAAAGGTCCGAGACTTCCCATGCTGGAGCCAGTTTCTTTGCATGGCCTTTGCCCAACTCAGTCATCGGGAATCCCTTCGCGACATCGAGGTCACCCTAAACTCCCACCACAAAAAATTATACCACATGGGCCTGCCAAATCGCGTGGCCAAATCAACATTGGCCGACGCCAACTACGGCTGGCTGGAAGATGTTGATGGCTACGAGCACCTGATGCTGCACGTGCGGGGAATCCCCCATGAGGACACTTAGAGAATTGGAGGTTGAATGATTGACTGTCCCGTTCAACTGCCATACATGGTCTTACTCAGCCTGTTCCTTTGTTTTAATCTCATCCTTGAGCCGCTTTATCCTTTCTTCCAGCTCTTCGATCTCCAGCAACTGGTGAGGCCGGACCGAGTGTGCAGGAAGGACGGCTTCCCTCTCCTGCAACTCTTTTTCAAGCCTCTCCAAGTTTTCGTAAAGCTGCTGTCTGGTTTTATGGCTCTGTGTCCCTGATGAAATGATAAACCCTGCCTTTGATCGAATGGGGACCTTGTTCAAACAGCCTGCATGGCGGCGAGGGACGGAACTCGTCCCGTTAGCTCCGCTTTCAAGTGGGCCCCCTGCACACGTTCCTGGCCAGGATGGCCGAGCGTTTCTTCTCGTCTGCTTCCAGGTGGCAGTGCTTATATTTCTTCCCGCTTCCACACCAGCAAGGATCGTTTCTGCCAAGGTTGACATCCGGCATGGTCCTGATGATGCCAAGGGCCTCCTTTAGCGTGTCCACTATGCTCATATCAAAAACCCCATACAACTTAATATACTATTGGTCCGCCGCCGCAGTCAAACCCCCTCTAAAATTTTTCATCCGCGTGACCAGACAATTGTCCGGCGTCACACAGAACCAGCGCAGGGAGTCATTTTGCTAGTCCATCTCCTGCCCGAGTCTCTTCGGTTTCCGGTGAACCTGCCGGCTGTCATTATCTTCCATTAGTTTCCGTTGTCCCCTTTTCAGACACCTTTTTTTTAAGCTGGCCTAAAGTATCAAAAACCTTTCTCAGGCCGTCTTCCACATTCCCCTCTTTTATAATCACAGGCTCAAAATGAGCTTTAATCCTCTTTATGTTGGGTCCGAAACGCCGGGATACGACAACCCTTACACCTTCGCTTTTAAGGATTGCAGAGACACTTCTGGCTTTCCGCGAATCAGCGTGAGTCTTCTCTTCCACGGAGGTATTGGGAATTCTTTTAATAAAATATATTCCGCTTTCGTCTATCTTGTAAATGAAATAATACCTTGACTCCCCAAAATGCCTGTCAATGAAATCTTTTCCGTTGTCCGAAGCGCATGCACAAATGAGTCCCATTTACCCTTCTCTGTCCATTTTACATATCGGATCTTAGAGCCATTGCTCCAATGCCTTTTGGCCTGCAAGCATCAGGTAAGAATTTGCGGGATTCGGCGTCATCTCCGGATGGGTGGAGAAATCCATGGTTACGACATTTTCCACCGAAGCCCTCCTGTAAATCAATTGACCCAGGCAGTCGGCAAAGCCGGCAAAGTTCACCGGACCGATTAATTCGCCTCCGATCAGTTGCCGGTTATCTTCGCGGATGATCAGCTTGACGGATAAGGGCTTTTTGTGAGGCATGTTGCTGTAGATATCCGTGTTCTCCGTTTTACTGGTGCGAACGTCTATTCCCTGTGCCAGGGCATCCTTTTCCGTGAACCCTGCCTGGCAGAATTGCACATCGAATATCCTGGTGCAGGCGGGGCTGATTACCCCTTTGAAAGGAATTTCATTTCCGTTTAAGTTCATGGCAAGGAGGCGCGCCATCTGGGCCGCAGTGCTGCCGAGCTTTCCGGGAAAGGGCCGGCCGGTGATGAAAGAACGAGTCTCTATGCAGTCGCCTATGGCGTAGACATCCTGGATATTGGTTCGGAAGAAGTCGTCCACAACAATGCCGTCCCTGGTCGTTTTTATCCCGAACTCCCCGGCGTAATCCACGCGCGGCTTGACGCCGGCGGCCATCACAACAGCGCCGGTGTTTATGCGGGCGCCGTCTTCCAACTCCACGAACTCCACCTGATCGTCACCGCCGATCCGGACGGCCTTTTTGCCCAGGTGAAGGCGGATGCCCTCATTCTCAAGCGCTGCTTCGATGCGCGAGGTGAATTCAGGGTCGTAACGGTCGCCCATTACGTGCGGCAACATTTCCACCAGCACCACGTTCTTTCCAAGGCGACGCAGTGCCGCCCCTATTTCTAATCCCACGTAGCCGGCGCCCAGGATAACAACTGAGAGCTTTTCCGGCAGCGTCCGCAGAGCAATGCGGAAGTCTTCAATGTCCCGCAGCTTGAGAACACCAGGCAGCTCGGCCCCCGGGACAGGGGGAACGGCCTCCTCGGCGCCGGTGGCGAAAACGAGCTTGTCGCAACCAAAGCGATTTCCTTCCGCAGTCACCACATACTTTTCCCTGGTATCTCCGGAGATCACCTTCTCCTTTATCAGGCGACTGCCAAACCTGGTGACGATCTGGTCGGAGGTCAGGCCACCCTTGTCCAGTGGCACGGTGCCGTCAAGGATGTACGGAATCGAGCAGTGGTTGGCGATGCGATCCTCCTTCCTGATTACTGCCACTTTTGCATCATGGTTGAACATGTGCAGGTAGTGGTTAAGGATGCGGGCAGCCGGTCCGCCCCCTACGATCATGTATTCGTATTTTTCTTTGACTTGTGCCATTTAGCGTCTCCCCACTATATCCACAAAGCTGACAACCGCACTAACCGGCCGAAATTATCAAACCAGGGCCTCCACCTTAGGCCTGATCATTTCTTCTGGAATAGCTCCCAGGCTCTCGTCAACCTTCTCTCCCCCGCGAAAGAACAGGAGCAGCGGTATGCTCATCACCCCGTAGTCCATGGCGGTCTTCTGGTTTTCATCCACGTTGAGCTTACAGAACTTTATCTTTCCTTCATACTCATCTGATAGCTTCTCGGTTATGGGCGTGATCATGTGGCAGGGGCCGCACCACGGCGCCCAGAAATCCACCACCACCGGAACGTCCGATTTCAGCACCTCTTCTGCAAAATCCTGATCAGTGACATCCTTTACCATCTCTTCTCCTTTCCTCCGGTTTATAAAAGAACCGCTTTTCGCTCGGTTCCGTCCATCCTTCTCTGAAGTAGCTGTCTATTTTTCCCGGTTCATTTCACGAGCGTGCGCTACGGGCTTTTCTCAGACAGAAAAAAGGATTAAACGTCCTTCTTGTCACCTTCTTGACAGCGGTGATTCGAATCAAAAGATTCAGAACTGCAATCAGGCTACTTCTCGATTGATCCTGCAATACTGGCCAATGGATACTTTCCTGCCCATCATCTTCTTACAGGTCATGTAAACAGCCTCCTTTTACTATTCTTTGAGGCCTGTACCACCACGATGTATGAATAGCCAAAAAACAAGCGGTCTCAATGATCTTTTGCATATAGCCCTTAAATGTAATGACGCAATATACATACCGATTGAAGATCAGTGACTTGTTTGCCAGCTAAGAGACTTAAAATATTGACTTTTCGAGGGAGGAGCCGAGGATAGGGCCTACGACATAATCCAGAGAACCTGGAAGCTGATTGCACATTGCAAATTCAGCCTTTCCGGCTTGCGTTTCTATGGACGGGCTTAATGTGCATGGTTTTCATTTTGCGGTACAGAGTGCTCTGGTCAATACCCAGCTCTCGCGCAGCTTGTTTGCGGTTGCCTCCATGTCGGCGCAGGGCCTCGGCGATCATTATCTTTTCCATGGAATTCAGGGTGGTGGCGGAGCCGTATTCTCCCGTCTTTATTTCTTCGGGCCGGAGCTCGGAAGGGAGGTGGTGCATTTCGATCATGTTTCCCTGACACAGTACGAAGGCCTGCTCGATGATATTCTCGAGCTCGCGAACGTTGCCCGGGTAGTCATGCTCCATCAGCCTTGCCATGACCGTGTCAGACACGCCGGCGATGTCTTTGTCCTGGGTGCGGTTGAACCTGCTCACCAGGTGGTCCACCAGCAAGGGGATGTCCTCCCGGCGATGCCGCAGCCCCGGGAGCTTTATGTGAATAACGCGCACCCGGTAAAACAAGTCCTCCCGGAACCTGCCGGCCTGCACAAGCTCTCCCAGCTCTTTGTTGGTGGCGCACACCACCCGCACGTTCACCTGCACCGGCTCGACCGAGCCCAGGGGTTCGATCTTCTTGTCCTGGAGCACCCGGAGCAGCCGGGCCTGCATGGCCGGCGAGACGTCGCCGATCTCGTCCAGGAATATGGTGCCGCGGTCCGCCACGGCAAACCGGCCCGGCTTGTCCTTGCGGGCGTCGGTAAAGGCCCCTGCCTTGTACCCGAAAAGCTCGGACTCGAGCAGGGTGTCGGGAAGGGCTGCGCAGTTTACGGGCACGAAGCGCTTGTTCTTCCGGGGGGACAGGTTATGAAGGGCGCGCGCGAACAGCTCCTTGCCGGTGCCTGACTCGCCCTCGATCAACACCGTGGAGTCGCTGCCGGCGACCTGCGGCAGGACCTTGAAAAGGTCGGTCATGGCCGGGCTCCGGCCGATGATGTCCTCGAAGGTGTAGCGGGCCTCGAGCTCCTTTCTTAGCTGCTCCACCTGGGTCAGGTCCTGGAAGGTCTCGACTCCTCCGATCACCGCTCCGTCATCGTCTTTCAAAAGAGCAGTGGAGATGCGAATGGGTATCCGGTGCCCGTGCTGGGTTATGATGTGCGCGGTGGCGTTCACTATGGGCTTGCCCGTGGCCATGGTGTTTTTTAGCGCGCAGGCGTCCTCGCAGATGCTGGCCCGGAACACCTCGTAACACGGCTGGCCGAGAGCATTGTCCCTGCTCACTCCAGTGATACGCTCGGCAGCGCGATTGAAAGCGCTGATGCTCCAATCAAGGTCCACGGTGAAAACCCCCTCGTTGATGGAGTCAAGGATCACCTCATGATGGCCGTGCCTGAATCTATCAAGCGCCCTTTCCATATACAAATATCATAGCTTGACTCTTGCACATTGCAAGTTACTCTTCTCTTAAAAATTGCAAATTGCATGCATATGATTTGAAATCTATTGGCCGCTCTTGAGACATGATCCTCGTTTCAAAGCCCTTTTAAGCACTCTGTCAATAGCTGGCATGTTGATTGCTCTTTGAATGAGCGATGAAGGTCGCTCTTGCGCATTGGCAGGGCCGCATCTCGCCGGTGTTCGACGTGACCAGAAACCTGCTGGTAATCGAGTTGGAGCTTGGCAAAGAGGTTAGACGGAATGAAGACAAGCTCTCATACCGCGATCCGTTCTCTCGGGCCAGGCAGGTGTCTCGGCTGGGAGTGGACGTTCTTATATGCGGCGCTATTTCCCGGCATTTGGAGATAGCGTTGACCACCGCGGGAGTGCAAGTGGTCCCTTATACCTGCGGTCAGGTGGAGGATGTTTTCAAGGCGTTTTTAAACGGGGGCCTTACAGAGGACTTGTTTTTG
>CAZYTX010000015.1:0-1914 GCA_964650485.1 uncultured bacterium
GATATGGTTCCAAGTACTACTTGGCGGCGTGTTTTGGCGTATGCGGGGGGAAACGCTGCCGTTTATCCATGTAAACGATACCGTTTACACGGGTGTACGGCGCCGTTCACACGGGTATACGGCAAACGGCTCGGGCCCGGGGGGCGTGTTTTCCAAGGTGCTGGAAACGCGGGGTTTCGTTTTCCGGGGGCGGTTTTTTTTAAAGTTTCGGCTGCTGGTGCGTAAAAATTTCGTTTTTTTACATGGGGGTGTATTTTGTTATATAGTGATTACTCCTTTTGTAGTATGATATTAACAGGGAGGTCATGATGGACGAGCTTTTAAGTATGTCCGTTGTTGAGATGTCGCGCCGGATACGGGACGGCGAGCTCTCTCCTTTGGACGCTTTGGATGCGCACATAAGCCGGATCGAGGAGGTGAACCCGAGGATCAACGCGGTGGTCGAGACGCGCTTCGAGGATGCCCGTGATGAGGCGAAGAAGGCGCAGGAGCGGGTGTGCCAGGGGAGTGAGCTTCCGGCGCTGCTGGGAGTGCCTTGCACCATAAAGGACTGCTACGCTGTGAAGGGTCTGCCGTGGTCCGGGGGAGTGTGGGCCAGGCGGAATATGGTGGCGGATTACGACGCCGCGGTGGTTGAGCGGGTGAAGCAAGCTGGCGCCATCGTGATGGGCAAGACCAACGTTCCCGAGGCCTCCATGTGGATCGAGACCTACAACCACGTGTATGGGAGGACAAAGAACCCCTATGACCTCGAAAGGGGCGCGGGCGGCTCCAGCGGAGGCGAGGGCGCGATCGTGGCGGCCTCGGGGTCGCCCTTCGGGATAGGTGCTGACATCGGGGGTTCCATCAGGTACCCGTCGGCCTTCAACGGGGTGGCGGGTCACAAGCACACCGCCAGGATGCTGCCCGGGACCGGCCACTGGCCGCCGGCCTTGGGGCCGCTGGCCAACTACAACACCTACGGGCCCATTGCGCGGCGTGTGGACGATCTGGCCTATATACTGCCTTTGCTTGCCGGCCCGGACGGCAAGGACCCGGTGGTGGAGGACCGGGAGCTGGGGTCCATTGAGTCTGTGGACCTTAAGAAGGTGAGGGCATATTACTTTGACGACAACGGCCAGGTGAGCCCAGGGGCTGACGTGCGCAGGGCCATCGGCATGGCCGCGGGTGCGCTGGCTGGCGAGAGGGCGCCGGTGGAACTCTGGCGGCCGCGGGGAGTGGAGCGGAGCGTGTACATCTGGCAGGCGGCCATGTCGGAGAACCCCGAGCCTTTCACGGGTTTCCTGGGGACTGCTGAGGAGCCTGTGACCCTTGGGAGGGAGGTCTTCCGGTTCGTGGCCCGGAGCTCGAAGGTGACCCTGCCAGCGCTTCTGGTGGCCCTGGTGGAGAAGCCGGGCCAGCTCATGAGGTGGATGAACAAGCGGATGCTGGAGCTTGCCTGGTCCATGCAGGCGGAGATGGAGGAGAGGCTGGGTGACGACGGGGTCCTCATCTGCCCGGTGTTCCCTGGGCCTGCGCCCAGGCATACCTGGATATGGCTCTCCCTCATGGGGATGGGGTACTCGGGAATATTCAACGTGCTCGGGTTCCCGGCGACCATCATACCCGTGTTCCACCGGCACGACGGTCTGCCGGTTTCGGTGCAGGTGGTGGCCGGTCGGTGGAACGACCACCTCACCCTGGCGGTGGCCCGGTTCCTGGAACAAACCTTCGGCGGGTGGAGACCAATTGAAAAGGTGGGCAGTGGGTCCCTGCTCACAAACCGACCCATCGCCGTGCACGAAGCAACATCATGAAGAGAGACGGGGCGATATGGTTCCAGGTACTACCTGGTGGGCAGTGGGTCCCTGCTTACAAAGCGACCCATCGCCGTGCACGAAGCAACATCATGAAGAGAGACGGGGCGATATGGTT
>CAZYTX010000015.1:2014-71510 GCA_964650485.1 uncultured bacterium
AAGCAACATCATGAAGAGAGACGGGGCGATATGGTTCCAGGTACTACCTGGTGGGGTAATGACGTGCAGCCGGAAGATTAGACCATGGTTTGCAATAATTGTCCCGGTCATTCCACTGTCATTACCTTTTTACTATATTTTCCGGTACTGAAAATGTGCTGGAGGGGGTCAGGTGTCGCAAAGATTTGATTTATAGTTGGAATTTATAGAATCAGCTCTTGTTTTGAACTTGGCATCATAATTGCTGTAATAAATTAACAGCTCTCTTTTATATTAACTTTTAAGAGGCGAGGGAGGATTTTACGATGCATAAAAACACAAGGCCTGAGAGCAGTGGACTGAGGGCTTCCAAGGGCTTGAAGAGCTGGTATTTGTCAATAAAAGACGAGTACTTAGAACTTTGCTGGCAATACAAACTGCCTCCGCGGGATATAAGCCTGCTCCTTATGGGAGAGCGCGAGATCGAGGCCGGGGACAGGGTACGGCTCATCCGTCTGATAATCCAGCTCATGGACCTTGAAAAGCTCCTGAGTCCCGGTGCGATCGAGGACTACCTTTTTCCCGAGGACGAGGCCCATTACACCAACAGCGGCATTTTCAGGGAGCTGCATTAACAAAAAGGGCATGCCTGAGCCAGTGGTCTTGCCTGCTCGGGGTCACTTTTTCATCCCGCCCGGACCGGGCTTTTCCCGCAAACCCATGCTTGCGGGTCCGCCATCATGAAACGAGTGTTTGATATCATGGCGCGAGTTCTTTACTGCACGGCTTTTTGCACCCTTTTGGCGGGGTTGATATCAAGCCAATGTGAGGCGGTTAAGGTATGCCGCCTTCAGGGCGAGATGGCCGGCGAGGTTACGGATACGAGCGTCATATTGCAGTCGCGGCTCACGGGATGCCAAAGGGACTGGATGGGAGACGTGCCTGGCGCGGCCGGGTATGCCCGCTTCGAAGTGTCTGCGGACCCGGGGTTCGTTGCGTCGAGAGTCACGAAGTGGATCGAGGCCGGGCCAGATACTGACTTCATCATAAAGTCAAAGGTGGAGGGGCTCTCGCCCGGGAGTCTCTACTATTACCGTCTGGTCTTCGGCAAAGACCGTGACCATGCGAGGCCCGGCCCGGCCCGGAGCTTCAAGACGCTGCCCGGCCCCGCGGCTTCCGAAGAGGTGCGGTTCGCCGTGGTGACCGGGATGAACTATTACCGGTTCCACAACGGCCCGAGGAAGTACAAGGGTGCTGACAAGGAATTGGGCTACCCCGCTCTCGATACCATACTTGAGAAGGCCCCCGACTTCATGGTGGCCACCGGTGACAACGTGTACTACGACCACGGGTTCCGGGCCATGACCCTTTCCGCTCTCAGGAGGAAGTGGCATAAGCAGTTCGCGCAGGAGAGGTTCCTCGAGCTGTTCGCAAAGGTGCCGGTCTACTGGGAGAAGGACGACCACGACTTCCGCTATGACGACGCTGACAACACCGGGGTGATGCCGCCGGGGCCGGAGCTTGGAAAGCGGGTGTTCATCGAGCAGGTTCCGGTCGCGGCATCCGGCGACCCGGGTGCAAGGACTTATCGCACCCGCCGCGTGACAAGGGAGCTTCAGGTCTGGTTCCTGGAAGGCCGCGACTTCCGCTCGCCCAACAACATGCCCGACGGGCCGGGGAAATCCCTATGGGGAGAGGAGCAGAGGGAGTGGCTAAAGGAAACGCTTATGGGCTCGGACGCGGCTTTCAAGATCGTGGTCTCGCCCACGCCGCTCATCGGCCCGGACGACAAGAGGAAAAGGGACAACCACACGGACTTAAGGGGTTTCCGGCACGAGCGCGACAGCTTCTTCTCCTGGGCCAAGGAGGAGGGCTTCCTGGACAAGGGCCTTTACTTTGTGTGCGGTGACAGGCACTGGCAGTACCACTCGGTCCACCCCTCCGGGTTCGATGAGTTCTCGTGCGGGGCCCTGGTTGACGCCAACTCGAGGCTGGGGGTAAAGCCCGGCGATAAAAACGGGTCCGACCCAGAAGCAGAGATACGACAGCCCTATACCTCAAATGAGCCCTCGGGCGGGTTCCTCTACATCCTGGTGAGGCCTGCTGAGGGCAGCGGCGCAAGGGCGGAGTTCGACTTTTGCGATGAAGCAGGCGAGCTGCTCTACTCGGCCACAAAGCATTCAAGGGTGCAAGGGGCTATAAAACCTTGAACCACATCAGCACTCCTATGACCACGAACAGGGCGGCGGCGCCTTTCTTAACGTAGTCAATGGGGGCCACCCTGGCGAGGGCTTCGCCCGCGAGCACTCCGGTCAGGGTGACGACACCGAGCGCCAGCATTGCCGCAAGGAACACGGATACGGGCTTTCCGCTCTTTGCCGAGAAAGATATGGCTGCAAGCTGGGTCTTGTCCCCAAGTTCCGCTAAAAGGATGGCCACAAAAGCGGCGCTGAACGTTTTCCAGTCCATGTCAACCTCCGTGCATAATTTAGGGCCTTCTTGGAATTTAAACATAAAACCGCAGAGATGGAAAAAATACTTTCCACCTCTTCCAGGGCGTGCAGGTGCAAATCAGGGCAATTGACATAAAACAAGGATGCTTTGACAACCTCCGCGTGCTGAACTAAAATAACTTGTTAAGATACCTTGCAAAAGAGGCGTCTATCGGCAGGAAAAATGTTACCCGGCTACAACCACAACGTATGCTACAAGGGCCAGACCTTCCACATCCAGACCGAGGACAGCGGTGTTGACCACCCGCACATCATCACCCTGCTCTTTGTAAAGGGCAACATAGTGGCGCGCAAGAAGAAGGACTACAAGGACGTGCTGGGGTTTGACCGTCTGGAGGAGGTTGTGCGCGAGCTTATGCAGGAGCAGCACAAGCAGATGCTGCGGGACCTGAAGAACGGGACCTTCGACTCATACCTGGGTATCGAGCCCTCGGCGGCTGAGAGAGCTGTGTGCGAACAGCCGGCCGCTGAGGCCCCTCCGCCGGCTGCTCCTGCCGCTCCCGGACCGCAGGCCCCTGAGCCGCCTCCTCCGGCCGGGACGCCGCAAGAGAAGCCCGCCACCAAGACCATCACCATAAGCGAAGACGAGGAGCTGAAAGACGAGGACATATTCGGCGCTGACCTGATATCGGACAAGAGCCTTGACGAGGTCATCTTGTCTTTTCTTTCAAAGTCAATGGACGAGGACGAGGATTGAACGCGGAACCAGGTTAAGCTGTAACAGTTAATAGTAGAAGCTGCTTATGCTCTTGCGGGTGCACAAATGATCGAGCTCTATCACGTGGGAAAGCGCTACGCTCCGGACATCCAGGCCCTTTCCGACATAAACCTGAAGATCGAGAAGGGCGAGTTCCTCTTTATCACCGGGGCCTCCGGCGCCGGCAAGACCACGCTCTTGAAGCTGCTCTTCGCCGCTGAGCAGCCCACCTGCGGGCAGATACTTATCGAGGGCAGGAACATCTCCAGGGTCCGCCAGCGCGACGTGCCCCGGCTGCGGCGCCGCATCGGGGTGGTTTTCCAGGACTTCAAGCTCATTAACTACTGGACCGTGTACCAGAACGTGGCCTTCGTGCTGGAGCTCACCGGGCTCCCTGGCAGGGAGATCAAGCGCCGGGTGTGGCACGCGCTCAAGATGGTGCGGCTGCACCACAAGCTGGAGACCTATCCCTTGAAGCTCTCCGGGGGCGAGCAGCAGCGGGTGGCCATAGCCCGGGCCATCATCACCAACCCCTACATCCTGCTCGCGGACGAACCCACCGGTAACCTGGACCCCGAGATCACCATCGAGATCATGCGGCTGTTCACCGAGATCAACTCGCGTGGGACCACCATAGTGGTGGCCTCCCATGACCGTGGCCTGATCGAGAGGATGAGCAAGCGGGTGGCCATACTGGACAAGGGCAGGATCAGCTCCGACGGTCACGACGAGTCGTCCCTGGTGCGGGCGGGCAGGCTGGCCCGGGCCGGGGTGGGAGAGCCGGCATGATCCGCAAGGCCGTTTTCGTTTTAAGGCTTGCCGGCCGGGACCTCTCGGGAAACACCGGCATCCACCTGGTGTCCATGGCCATCATCTCAGCGGCCTTTCTCACCCTGGGGCTGTTCGCACTGGTGAGCGTCAACCTGGGGGCCCTGGCCCGACACTGGGAGGACAAGATAGAGGTGTGCGTTTACCTCTCCGACGGCTTGTCCGAGCCTTCCCGAAAGTCCCTTGAAGAGGAGCTTCTGGAGAAGAGAGGCGTGGTGTCCCTTGATTACGTGGACAAGGACCAGGCCATGCTCGATTTCCACGCCATGCTGGGAGAGCGGGCGGAGATACTGGACGGCATGGAGGAGAACCCGCTGCCTGCAAGCTTCGTGCTCTCCCTGGACCCGGGAGCAAGGAGCATGCAGGAGGTGGAGAAGCTGGCCGGGTCCATTCAAGAGATGCAGGGCGTGGACGAGGTTGACTACGGTGCGCGCCTCCTTGAGAGCTTCTTTGCCGCGGGGAGGATAGCCCGGGCCGCGGTGCTTTTCATAGGGGGGCTGGTGGCAATGGCCGCTGCATTCATAGTGTCCAACACCATCAGGCTGACCATGTACGCCCGGGCCGAGGAGATAGGGATCATGAAGCTGGTGGGCGCGGGCAAGGCCCTTGTGCGCCTGCCCTTTGTGATCGAGGGTGTGCTCCAGGTCGTTGCAGCGTCCTGCACGGGTTGCGCGCTTTTGTGGCTGCTTTTCCGCATGGGTCTCCAGGGCGTGCATTTCCCTGGCCTGCTGGGCGGGTTCGAACCGGTGTTCCTCTCCGCCCCCGCAGTGTGGGCCATTCTGGGAGCGGGAGCGCTCATGGGCGCGGCCGGGAGCATGAGCAGGGTAAGGGTGTTCCTCAAGATGCAATGAAACCCGGTAACACATAGCTTTGCTATGTGTGCGACCGAAGGGAGCAGGTTGTGGAGGAAGGAGCAAGAAGACATTGGAAAAATTCTGGTGAAGTGCACATGACCTGCTCGCTCCGCTCGCCCACAAAGCAGAGCTTTGTGGGTTGCCTTTTGAAAGTGGAGCGGAAAACCATTAAAGCTCTGAAAGAGCGACGGTCTATAGCCCCGGGCACGCCCCGCCAGGGGCGCAGCCCTGGGAAAGCCCTTGCTGCCGCGGTGCTGTTTGCGGTCTCGGCCTGGGGTCTGGCGTATGGCTCCGAGGGCCTGGTGAAGCGGTCCGAGATAAGCCGGGAGCTCGATCGCACCAGGCAACAGATGGAACGGGAGAGACGCGCCCTGGATGAGCTCATGGGCAGGGAGGGGCGGCTGCTTGAGAAGCTCGCGGCCTTGAAGAGGCAGCTCGCCCGCTCGCGGTCCCGGCTCTCCGATCTGGCCGCAAAAAAGCGGAACCTCGAGGAGCAGGAGAGGGAGCTGGTGCAGAAGATCAGCGATCTTGAAGCGGAGCTCGCGGAGAAAAAGCGCAGCATGGGAGAGCGTCTTTCCGCCCGCTACCGCTTCGAGAGGCGCGGGTCGCTCTCTTTCTGGCTGGGCGCGGAGAGCATCTCCGCTCTGTCCAGGCGCGCCCGCTACCTGGAGGACCTTTTCCTGGCCGATAAGAAGAAGGTGGAGTCCTATAAGACGCTGCTGGCCGAGCTCTTTGAAACACAGGAGGAGCTCTCGGAGAAGCGGCGCGACCTCGATTCCCTGCACCGCGTCGAGCTCGAGCAGGAGAGGGCCCTTGCCAGGCAGAAGAGCTCGTATGAAGGCATGCTGCGCAAGGTGAACCTTGAGCGGGAGGCGCACGAGCAGCTCCTTGCCGAGCTTAAAAGGAGCGCGGAGCGTCTTGAGTCCCTTATCGAGGAGCTTGCAAAAGAGGGCTCCAGCGGTGGTGAGTTCGAGTCCAGGAAGGGCTCCCTGTGCTTTCCTGCCCCGGGCGAGGTGGTCTCCGAGTTCGGCAAGAAGGTGCACCCGCGCTTTTTAACCGTGACCATGCAGAAGGGCATAGAGATCGGCGCCGGAGGAGGGGCGCCGGTGAGGGCGGTGTCATCTGGCGTGGTCAGGTTCGCGGAGTGGTTCATGGGCTACGGCAACCTGGTGATCCTTGACCACGGCAACGGGTTCTACACCCTTTACGGGCACCTGGCGGAGTTCAGGTCCGGGGTAGGAGGTCGTGTCGAGCGGGGCGAGGTTATCGGGCTGGTGGGTGACACGGGCTCGCTTTCCGGGCCTTCGTTGTACTTCGAGATCAGGCGGCGGCTTACGCCCATGGACCCGGCTGAGTGGCTCGCGGACTGCGTGGAGGGATGAGCTACGGGCATTGACAGGGGATCTTTTGACCGAACGTCGCCACGGCGCAACGCTGAATAATGCCTGTTGCAAAACTTAACCCCTGGGCTAATGACCGTCGGCCCATCAGTCCTTATAAGCATCATGAAGTTTCTAAAGTTCAGTTCCTGTTGCCTGTCTTTCTGGCGTTCATGGCCTGCTTGATCTCTTCCACCGTGGCGACCGAGGTCCCGATCTTTCCGACCACTATCCCCGCGGCCAGGTTGGCCGCCTTTGTGGCATCGAGCATGTCCATGCCCGCGACCAGGGCCACTGCCATGGCGCCCACCACCGTGTCGCCGGCGCCGGTGACGTCGTAGACCTCTCTGGCACGGGCGGGTATGTGCGCTGGCTTCTTTGTGTTCCGGAAGAGGCTCATCCCCTTCTCGCCCCTGGTTATGAGCAGTGCCTTGCATTGCAGTCGCTTTAGAAGCATCTCTCCGGCCCTTTCCAGGTCCTCATCAGTCTCGATCCCGGTCCCGGTCATGACCGATGCCTCCTGGCTGTTGGGCGTTATCAGGTCCACGCCCCGGTACCAGTCGGCGTGTGCGGGCTTGGGGTCCACCACCAGGAGCTTGCCTTTTTCCCTGCACAGCCCTTTGAGCCTCTCCATCAGCTTCTCGCTCACCAGCCCCTTTTGGTAGTCGGACACCACCACCGCGTCCACCGAGCCTATGGAGTCTTTTATGGACCTCCACAGCTTGTTGAAGGTGGAGGGCTTTAGCTGTCTCGGGTCCTCGCGGTCAAAGCGCACCACCTGCTGCTGGTGGGCGATGATCCTGGTTTTGACCGCGGTGGGCCTCCTTGTGCTCCTGTGCACGCAAGCGCCCCTGGCGCCGATGCGCTCGAGCTCGCGCAACACGGCCTCACCCGCGGGGTCCGTGCCCACCACCCCGGCGAGCACGGCTTTTGCCCCGAGCGCGCGCACGTTGCCCACCACGTTGGCCGCGCCGCCCAGCAGGGCCGTCTCCCTGTGCACCTCGACCACGGGCACTGGGGCCTCGGGGGATATCCTCTTTACACGTCCCCATATGAAGATGTCGTGCATGATGTCGCCCACCACCATGACCCTGGCCTTTTTGAATCGGCCCAGTGAGTCCAGGAGGCCGGCTTTGGGTTTGGGGGTTCTTTTCATGGGGCTGGTCAGGGCTCTTTTCGGGAGTGGTCTTCTATAACGTGCCTGGCCGCGGGTGAGAGGTAGAGGTTTTCCAGGTCCGCGTGCCTTAGCGCGCTGGCAAAGAGCTCGAGCCTCTCGGAGGTGGAAAGCTTTGGGTCCACGAATATCACGGGCGAGCCTTTTAGCAGGGCCCACCCGCTTCTGGCCTTTGCGTCCCTTTCTTGCAGGGCGGCTTCCCTCACGGTGAACCCCGCGGCCCGTGCCGCGTGCAAGAGCTCCTCAGCCAGTCTTTGTTTGTCCATTGTTTTCCACGAAGAGCTGGAACCTTTTCACCTCGGCGTGGAGCGTCTCGCCTTCCCTTGTCAGGGCCTCGACCACCTCGGAGAGCTTCTTTGAACTTTCCGCGCTCTGCTGGCTGACCACGTTAATCCTGTCCATGAGCTTGAGCACCTGCGAGCTTCCCTGCTTCTGGTCCTGCTGGGCCTGGTTGATGCTGTATAGCATGTCGGTGATGTTCTCGATTGACTTGGTGATGAGCCTGGATCCCTGGAGCTGCTCCTCGGCGTTCCGTTTCACCTGCAGGGAGGCGCTCTTCATCTCCTCGGTGGACCTGTAAATCTGTGCCCCCCCCTTGGACTGCTGCTGGGTGGCCACGGATATCTGGTTTATCATCTCCGCCATCTTCTCCATGGCCTGGCTCACCTGCCTGCTGGAGTCGGTCTGCTCCCTGGTGGTCCTGGCTATTCCCTGCACCCTCTCCATGGCCAGCTTGGTGCTCTCCATGATCTTTGCAAGCGACCCGCTGGCCTGCTCGGCCAGGTTGACCCCCTTCTCCACCGCCCTGGTGCCTTCCTCGATGGCGCCCACAGCCTGCTGCGACTCCTCCTGCACGCCCTTTATGAGACCGTGTATCTCCCGGGTGCTTCCCGAGGTCCTCTCGGCAAGCTGCTTAATCTCGTCCGCGACCACGGCGAAGCCGCGGCCGTGCTCGCCCGCCTGGGCCGCGATGATGGCGGCGTTAAGAGCAAGCAGGTTGGTCTGGTTGGCCACGTCGTCTATCACCTGCACGATCTTGCCTATCTCGTCCGCCCTTGATCCCAGCCTCTCGATCACGTCCTGGGCCGAGTGAACCACCTCGGATATCTCGTGCATCTCCTGCCTCACCTGGGAGACGTTGTCCACGCCGCTCTCCGCGTCCTTTATCACCGACTCGCTCCACTCCGCGGTGTCCTTGGTGTTCTTCTCCACCTGCCTTATGGCCGCGTCCATCTGGGCCATGCTGGAGGCCGTGTCCTCGGATACGCTGGAGAGCGCGCTCACGTTCTCCGCCACCTGGTCAAGGGCAGCGGTCATCTCGTTTATGGAGCTGGAGACCTCGTTTATGGACTGGTTCAGGATGTCCACGCTCTCGTTTATCTTCTTGACCGCGGCGCTCATCTCGAACACGGACGAGGAGCTCTCCTCGGCCGAGGACGAGAGCACCTCCACGTTGTCCGCGATCCCCTGGATGTTGGCGTCCATCTGGTTTATGGCCGTGGCCACGTCCTCCAGGGCCTGCACCTGCTGCTTGGCCCCGTCCCTCACCGACTCCGAGGCCTGCTGTATGGACCCGGTGGCCTGGTCAAGGCTTTTTGCCGCCTCCCTTATCCTTCGGATGACCCCGCCCAGCCGGCCGCTCATGTCGCGGAGGCTGAGGGCAAGGTCGCCCACCTCGTCGTTGGCGTGGAAGAACACGTCCATGTGTATCTGGCCCTCGCCCACCTCCTTGGTGAACTCGACCAGGCGGGAGATGGGGGAGGAGATGTCCGAGGCTATGGCCGCGCCCACCCCTATGCTGATAAGTGTTATCACCCCCATGAGCCCTATTGATATCCACTTGAAAGTGGAGAGCTGGCCCTTGTAGTTGCTCCAGGGGTAGCCGTACATGAGGAAGTACTCCCTGGCATGCTCGCCCTCGCCTGTCACCACACGCTTGAACACCGAGACCTCGGCCCCGAAGGGGTTGAACTCCAGGGAGACGCCGTCAGTCGAGTCCTTGGCCTTGTCCCTGCTCACGTCTATCATCACCTCGGGATAAATGTCCAGGAAGGACTGTCGCCGCAGATGCTCCTTGTATCCCTCACCGGTGTCCTCCACCAGGTAAATGTTTCGAGTGTCATCCTGCATGGCCGCAAGCTCGCTCGTGACCTCCTGCATATAGCCCGGGTCACGGTGCAGCCTGTCCCAGTCTATGCTCTCCGCCCGCTCCCTGACCTCGGAGAGGTGCTGCTTCCCTATCCACCTTTGCAGCGCGGCCGCGGCCTGCCTGTATCCGGCCAGCTCGGCGATGAACAGGCTCAGCACCACCAGGGGTATGAGGGTGATCAAGAGGAATGACCTCAAAGGCACCCGCATGACCGAGAGCTCCTGGTCGAGCACCTCGGGGCTCCTGTGTATGATAAGCCCCACCACCGGGTCAACGATGGAGCGCCACCTGTAGAACTGGAAGATGGTTATTATGAGGGCCGCGGCCACCACTCCGACCCAGATGGTGCCTCCATCTATGAAGCGCAGCTTGCCGTCGGTGGCCACCAGGGCGCCCAGCACCGCGCCCAGGCCACCTGCCGCCCACGCGGCCAGCCCGAAAAGCGGCATCTTCACCGGGAAGTCCATCACCGCCTTGAGGGCCTGCTGGGCCGAGACCTCGCCCTGGGGCCCGGGCTCATGGTCGAGGAAGGCCTGCGCCACCCTCCAGCGCCTGTTCATGAGCATCACGTGGATGGCTATCATGCTGGCCGTGGGCACAAAGGCCCCGGCCAGCGCGTACCCTATGATGCCCAGTGTCACCGTGGGTATGAGTATGAGTATGTAGAGAATGAGCAGGATGATGCCCATGGTGGTGAGTATGGCAATCCAGCGGTCTATCTGCTTCTTGGCATTATCAACTACGTCGGCCATTTTCCCGGTCCTTTAATGAACGTGCCCTGTTTCAGGGACCCCGTCCTTTTTATCTAGTCCGAAGGGAGCATTAATCCACTGGTCGCGGCACGGTTTGCAAAGGAAGAAGGAGACCTTCTGAAAGACCTCGTCCGAGAGCTCCTGCTCGCTCTTTCGCTCAACCTGTTTCCACATTTGCGACATCTCTTTGGGCGAGTCGGGCGGCACAAGCGCCCCGTCGAAGTCCGCCACCGCGCTTATGGTCACCGCGTAGCTGGTCTCGCCGCTGTCCAAGAGCATGCCGCAGCGGGCGCAATTCTTATTCGCATTCCCCATTTCATCTCCGCGCTTTACAACTCAGCTTTACACGAGGCTAATAATGTCCTGCCGGCTAACTATACTATAATCCAGCGCTAACAAAAAAACAAGAAAGCTTTATTTTGGACAGCAGTGGTCCGGGCTTATAATGAAGAGCTTTGCATCCGAGGGCTGATCCATGCATCCGGTAATCGAGATCATAGATATAGTCTCGCCTGTTTTCCTGCTTATCGGGGTGGGCTACGCCCTTGGCTCCAGGGGGTTTATGGGGCCGGAGGCGGTCTCGGTTCTTTCCAGGCTGGTGTTTTACGTTGCCGCGCCCCCGCTGCTTTTCAGGAGCGCGGCAGGGGCGGACCTGTCCCGGGCACTTGACATGGGCTCCATCGCCTGGATAGCGCTGGTGACCGTGCTCACAGCCTCCGCCACATACGCGCTCGCGGCATGGACCAGGCCCGAGCGCCGGGGTGTGATCGCCCAGGGTGTCTTCCGCACCAACATGGTGTTCGTGGGGCTTCCGGTGATCATGAACGCCTTTGGCGAGGAGGTTCTGGGCCCGGCCGCGGTGCTCATAGGCTTCATGGTGCCGGTGTACAACCTCCTTGCCGTGCTGGTGCTCTCCCTGCCGCATAAGAGCGCGCAAGGCCCCGGGTCCCTGCTTTGGAAGACTGCGCGCGAGGTGGTGTTGAACCCTCTCATCCTGGGCAGCGCCGGGGGCATGGTCTTCTCCGCGCTGGGCCTTGCCCTGCCCGTGTTCGCGGACCGCACCTTCGATCTCTTGGGAAGGATAGCCATGCCGCTCGCGCTCCTGGTGGTGGGCGCCGGGCTTGACGTTCAGAGGCTGCGCACCGAGCTGAGAGCGGCCTCCCTCATCTCTTTTATCAAGCTGATAATATACCCCGCGCTTATCTATGCGGGGCTCAGGATGGCCGGGGTCTCCGGGGTGTCGCTGCAGTTCCCGGTGCTGCTCATGGCCGCGCCCACCGCGGTGGCCAGCCACATCATGGCCCGGGAGATGGGAGGCGATTCTCAGCTTTCCTCCGCGGTCGTTATCGGCGCCACCCTGAGTTCACTTTTCACCATTACCCTGTGGCTGGTGTTCTTCAGGCTCTGACCGCGAAAAGTTTTGCAGGCCGCCCGGGGTCTGCTAATCTAGAATGCATGAAGCCTTTCCAGGTGCTGGTAAAGCCCGCAGCGGGCGATTGCAACCTTGCATGCGAGTACTGCTTTTACCGGAGCACCACGCCCGAGCTCTACCCCGATCAGAAAAAACACCGCATGAGCCGCGAGGTCATGGAACTGCTGGTGAAAGACCTCCTCTCCTACCGCTTTGCCGAGACCATCTTTTCATGGCAGGGAGGCGAGCCCACCCTCATGGGACTCGATTTTTTCGAGGACGTGATCCGCGCGCAGATGGACAATGGAAAGGGCGGCCAGGTGGTGGGCAACGCGCTCCAGACCAACGGCATCCTCATAAACGACGACTGGGCCAGGTTCCTTTCCCGCTACAAGGTGGTGGTGGGACTTTCCCTGGACGGACCACGGGATGTTCACGACCGCTTTCGGAAGAGCGCGGGAGGAGGGCCTACCTTTGACCGGGTGATGGAGGCCGCGGAGGTGATGAAAAGGCGGGGCGTGGCCTTTAATATCCTCTGCGTGGTGAACCGGTATAACCAGGACCTGGGCCGCGAGGTTTTCCGGTTTTTCAAGGCCCAGGGTTTCGATTACATCCAGTTCATACCCTGCCTGGAGACGCACCCCGAGAGCTGCGAGGTCATGCCCTTCTCGGCCACGCCCGACGGGCTGGCCCGCTTCTTTTGCCGGGTGTTCGAGGAGTACGCCGCGGAGGGTTTCCCCCGGGTGTCGGAGCGCAACTTCGACGCGCTCCTCAGCATGCACGTTACAGGCAGCCCGGGTCTTTGCACCTTCGAGGACAAGTGCGGCTCCTACCTGGTGGTCGAGTACAACGGGGACATATACCCTTGCGACTTCTTCGTGGAGGAGAAGTGGCGGCTGGGGAACCTGGGCGACAAGCGGCTGGGCGAGTTCTTCGAGCACCCCCTGATGCACAAGTTCGCCGCGGCCAAGCAGAAGGTCCCGGCCGAGTGCAGGCGGTGCAGGTGGTACGCCTGGTGCTTCGGCGGTTGTCTCAAGGACAGGCTCCCGCACCGGGCGGATGGCCCGGGCAAGAGCCGGTTCTGCGAGTCCTACCTTGCCATGTTCGAATGCTCGCAAGAGAAGATGGAGAAGTGGGCGGAGATGGTGAGGCAAAGGGACGGTCAGGCGGAGCAGGAGGGGAAAAGGCCCGGCAGGAACGCCCCCTGCCCCTGCGGCTCCGGGAAGAAGTACAAGAAGTGCTGCGGCGCGTGAGCTTCCACACTATGGTTCTACGTATACCCGCTGGCGCCTGGACGGAGGGCTCTGGTTGGGCGCCGCCGCGTTGTCCACCGCGGTGATCGCGTACTCGTACTCCGCGCCGGCCCTGGCGGTCCGGTCGAGGTAACCGGTCTCTTTCAGGGGGTCGAGGAATAGCTGCTTGAAGTCGGTCTTTCCCGGCCTCCTCCTCCATACCAGGTACCCGTCGAGGTCCGGCTCCTGGTTCATAAGCCAGGAAAGCTGAACACCCTCGCCGGTCCAGGCGGCGCTCACCCCCTTGGGCGCCGCGGGCGGGACCTTGTCCACCGGGACCACGCTGACCCGGGCCGGCGGCCCCTCCACACTCGGGTACCCGGGCGGCTGGATCATTGCCCTTATCTCGTAGAAGTATTGGGCCCCGTTCTCGACGGGGCCGTCGGAGAAGCGGGTCGCGGCGATGGGCTCCGGGTTCACTGGATGGAAGGACTCGAGTGCCGGGCTCCCGGTCCGGTACAGGTTATATAAGAGGCCGGGTGGTGCGCCTTCCGGGGGCCGCCATGTTACGTCCGCGTGACCGTCGCCCGGCTCGGCCGCGGGGTTCTTTGGCGCACCCGGCGGCTGCGGGTTCATGGCCTTCACCGGCCCCGCGGCCTCGCCGCTCTCCTGCTCCGCTGATACGCCCCGGACCTTGTAAAGAGCGGCCCGGCCGTGCTCCAGGGAGCAGTCGGAAAAGCGGGTCTTGTCCGTGCTTTCAATGACCATATACGAAGGCGATCCCCTGTGGCCGGGCTCCTCGGCGCGCAGCACCTGGTAGCTTGTCGCGGCCACCTTTTGCGGGGGCTTTTCCTCCGGCGCTGTCCAGGACAGCTCTACGCAACCCTCGCGCACCAGCGCGGCAAGGTCCCCGGGCCTGGCCGGCGCCGGGACCAGCGGCGGCTCCGGCAAGGCCTTCACCCCGCAGTAGCAGAGCAGGAGACCGGCCGCGCACAAAGGCGTGTATATTATAGGGTATTGGAGGCGCTTGCCTGAGATCATTCCCCCGCGTCCTTTGCAATCTTTATGGCCCGGGCCAGGTCCAGGGTCCCCTCGTAAATGGCCCTGCCGGTGATCACCCCTATGACCCCGTCCTCCTCGTGCTTTTTAATCTGCATAATATGCTCGATAGTCTTGACGCCCCCGGAGGCTATGACCGGGAGGCTTATTTTCCGTGCCAGGTCCGCGGTGCTCTCCACCGACGGCCCGGTCATCATGCCGTCCCTTTTTATGTCCGTGTATATGATGGCGGCCACCTCCATTCCCTGGTAGGGCGCGGCCAGCTCGGCCGCGGGGACGTCGGTGAGCTCGGCCCACCCCTTGACCGAGACCTTCCCCTCCCTGGCGTCCACGCCCACCGCTATCCTTTTCGGGTAAGCTTCACTCGCCCTTTCCACCAGTTGGGGGTCCTTGTGCGCCGCGGTGCCCAGCACCACCCGGTGCACGCCCTCCTGCAGGTATGACTTTATCGTATGCATGCGTCGCAGGCCGCCGCCCAGCTCCACGGGGACATCCACGGCCTTTACAACATCGAGCACCGCCTCCCTGTTCACGGGCCCTCCGGCGAACGCCCCCTCCAGGTCCACCACGTGTATGAGCTCCGCGCCCATGGACGCCCACTTGCGGGCCACGGCAGCAGGGTCGTCCGAGTAGGCCTTGTCCCTGTCCATCATGCCCTGCTCGAGCCTGACCACCCTGCCCCCTTTCAGGTCTATGGCGGGAATGACAATCATGTGCACCTTTCCATCCAACCTGCTCCCTTCGGTCGCACACATAGCAAGCTATGCGTGTTACCGCCACGGCCGCCCGTCCTCAGAAGAGCACCGGGGGCCTGTACTCGCCGAAGGCCGCCCTCCAAACGTCGCATATCTCTCCCACCGATGCGTATGCCTTTACCGCCTCCAGCACGCAGGGCATGAGGTTGTCGCCGCCGCGGGAGGCGTTCTCCAGCCGCTGCATGCTTTGCTTGTATTTTTCCGGGTCCCTGTTTGCGCGCACCTTCCTCAGCGCCTCGACCTGCTCCTGTTCGACCTCCTCCCCGATCTTGAGGGTCGGCACCGGCGGGTAGTCCTCGGTTGCGTACTTGTTCACGCCCACGATCACCTGGTCGCCCTCTTCCACCGCGAGCTGGTAGCGGTATGAGGCGTCGGCTATCTCCCGCTGCGGGAACCCCTTCTCGATGGCCGCGACCATTCCTCCCATCTCCTCGATCCTGTGGATGTAGTCCCATGCCTCGTCCTCCATGCGGTCGGTGAGCTGCTCCAGGTAGTACGAGCCGGCCAGCGGGTCTATGGAGTGGGCCGCCCCCGACTCCTCGGCGATGACCTGCTGGGTGCGCAGGGCCACGGTCACGGCCTCCTCCGTGGGCAGGGACAGGGTCTCGTCCATGGAGTTGGTGTGCAGGCTCTGGGTGCCGCCCATGACCGCGGCCAGTGCCTGTATAGTTGTGCGTATGACGTTGTTGTGCGGCTGCTGTGCGGTGAGCGAGCACCCCGCGGTCTGTGTGTGGAAGCGCATGATCCTGCTCTTTTGCTCTTTGGCGTTGAAGCGGTCCTTCATGATCTTCGCCCACATCCTGCGGGCGGCCCTGAACTTCGCCACCTCCTCGAAGAAGTCGTTGTGGGAGTTGAAGAAGAAGGACAGCCGGGGGGCGAAGGCGTCCACCGGAAGCCCGGCGTCAATGCCGGCCTGCACGTAGCACATGCCGTCGGCTATGGTGAATGCCAGCTCCTGGGCCGCGGTGCTCCCCGCCTCCCTGATGTGGTAGCCGGATATGGATATGGTGTTCCACCTGGGCACGCGCTCGGCGCAGAATCCCATGATGTCGGTGATGATGCGCAGCGATGGCCGGGGCGGGAATATCCACGACTTCTGGGCGATGTACTCCTTCAGTATGTCGTTCTGTATGGTGCCGCCGATCTCCGCTGCCGGGGCCCCCTGCTTCTCGGCCACTGCCATGTACATGGAAAGCAGTATGGACGCGGGCGCGTTTATGGTCATGGAGGTGGTGACCTTGTCGAGAGGGATGCCCTGGAACAGTGTCTCCATGTCTGCAAGGGTGTCCACGGCCACGCCCACCTTCCCCACCTCGCCCAGGGAGCGGGGATGGTCCGAGTCGCGCCCCATGATGGTGGGCAGGTGGAAGGCCACGGACAGGCCGGTGACCCCCTGCTGCATGAGGTAGTGGAAGCGCTGGTTGCTCTCCCTGGCGGTGCCGAACCCGGCGAACTGTCTCATGGTCCAGAGCCTTCCCCTGTACATGGTCGGGTATACTCCTCGTGTATAGGGGTGCCGGCCCGGGAAGCCGAGCTTTTGCTCGTAGTCGAAACCGGGCAGGTCGTGGGGGGTGACCAGCCTTGGTATCTCCCGCATGGACACGGTCTTGAAGCGCTCTTTCCTCTCGGGTGACTTCGCAAGGTGCGGCTCCAGCGCCTCCTTTTCCCACTGGACCTTTGAGTGGGTGGAAGATTTCTTGTCCGCCATCTTAAAAAACCTCCGACAGGCAAATGACAGCCCGGCCGCGTCCGCTCCTCAGCCCGGTGGCGGGGCGGTGCGGTTCGAGGCCCGCTCCTGGTTCTTGAGCACGCTCTCGATCGCGCCCGCGAGCGCCGCGGGGTCCTCGGGGCTCAGCACCCAGACCCTTCCCTTGCTCTTCTCAACGGCCAGGGCCCCGCTGACCGCGGGGGTCAGGTTTGCATAACCTGGCCGGAAAAAGGTCTTCTTTGTCTCCATCTCCGAGAACTCGCGCACGCCTTTCAAGTCTTCGGCCCGGAGTGTCCGCCTGCCAAAGAGCATATCGAAGAGTATCTCGTCCTCGTAGACGACCACCTTTCTCGGGTAGAAGCTCGCCGCCCAGAAGACCCATATGAGCACGATGCCGACGAGGGCCGCCATGAGGTAGGCCGGCATCCTCGTCTCCAGCATGGGGTCGAAGCGCATGACCAGCTCCTTGTAAAGGTATGCAAGCGCGGCGGCCCCCAAAACGGCCATGATGAACAGGGGCAGCTCGTAAAAGAGCGCTTTTATCTCCGCGCTCCTCATGAGGCTCTCGTGTATGGGCTCGCCCTCGTCCATGTACACCTCCCAATCTCTCCGCTGCATTACTGCAGAGCGGTCATCATCCACTGGTTATTATATATACTTTCCGGGGGACATGGTAGGGATGGCCGCCAGGAACAGCCGATCAAAGAAAGGCGGGACCCGTAAAGGCCCCGCCTTCTCCTCCTTCTGACCCGAAACTTATCAGAACAGCCCGGTGACCTTCTTGGTCTTCAGGTTCACGTCTATCTTCCTGTAGGCCGGGTCCGAGGCGGTGCCGGGCATGAGCTTTATCGGTCCCGCCACCGGCACCAGGAAGCCGGCTCCCATGTATGTGAGGATGTCCCTGATGTTCAGGGTCCAGCCCCTTGGGGCGCCCGGCACTCCGGGCACGTCGGTGAGTGAGAGGTGAGTTTTTACCATGCAGGTCCCCAGCTTCTTGGCCTCGGGGTCCTTCTCCAGCCTCTCCAGCTTTGCCTGGGCCGCGGGGGTGTAGCTTACGTCCTTGGCACCGTACACGTCCTTGGCTATCTTCTGTATGCGGGAAGAGAGCGGCATGGTGTCCGGGTAGAGGAACTTGAACTTGGACTTGTCCTTGCAGGCGTCCACCACCGCGTCGGTGAACTCCAGTGCCCCGTCGCCGCCTTTTGCCCAGTGCTCGGAGTAGGCCGCCCTTGCACCGGCCTGCTCGGCTATCCTGCGCACGGCGTTGACCTCGCGCTTGGTGTCCAGCCTGAACCCGTTGATGCACACCACCGGGTTGATCCCGGCCTTTCTCAGGGTCTTGATGTGGTGCACCAGGTTGGTCTCCGCGCCCTTTGACACCAGCTTCACGTTCTCCTTGGTGTAAGCCTCGTCCAGGGGCCTGCCCGGCGCCACCTTGGGCCCGCCGCCGTGCATCTTCAGCGCCCTGATGGTGGCCACCAGCACCGCGCAGTGGGGCTTGAGACCGGAGAAGCGGCACTTCAAGTTCCAGAACTTCTCGAACCCGATGTCGGCCCCGAACCCGGACTCGGTCACGTGATAGTCGCTGAGCTTGAGACCCACCCTGTCCGCCACGATCGAGCTCTGGCCGATGGCTATGTTTGCGAACGGGCCCGCGTGCACGAACACCGGCTGCCCTTCCACCGTCTGCATGAGGTTGGGGTTCAGGGCCTTTAGCATGAGCGCGGTCATGGCCCCGCCCACCTCCAGGTCCCCGGTGGTCACCGGGGCGCCTTTCTTGTCGTAGCCCACCACTATCTTGTCCATCCTCTCCCGGAAGTCCTTGATGTCGGTGAACACCGCAAGGCAGGCCATGACCTCGGAGCTAACCGTTATGTCGAAACGCGACTCCATCATGAACCCGTCCATCTTGCCGCCTATGCCGATTACTATGTCTCTTAGCGCCTGTACGCACAGGTCAATCACGAAGCCCATCTCCAGGTTGTTGGGGTCTATGTCGAGCCTTTTGAGCTTCTTCGAGCGCAGAACCTTGTCGTCGTAGTTGAACTCGTGCTGCATGCGCGAGGTCAGGGCCACCATGGCCAGGTTATGGGCCTGGGTGATGCAGTCAATGTCGCCGGTGAGCCCCAGCGAGAACTCGGGAAGGGGCACGCACTGGGCCACGCCTCCACCTGCGGCGCTCCCCTTGATGTTGAAGGTCGGCCCCGAGGACGGCTGGCGTATGGCCCCCACCACCTTCAGGCCCCGCTTGCCCATGCCCTCGATCAGGCCCATGGAGGACGTGGTTTTGCCCTCGCCCAGGGGGGTGGGGGTGATGGCGGTCACGTCAATGTACTTTGCATTGGGCCGGTTCTTGAGCCGGTCCACCACCTTGCCGTAGTCCACCTTTGCCACCCGCTTGCCCATGGGTATGAGCTCTTCGTCCTTGATCCCGAGCTCGTCGGCAAGCTGATGGGGGGACTTCATCTGCTTCTCGGCCATCTCCGAGATCTGCCAGTCCTCGTAAAACTTCTTGTTCAGATCGAATTTCAACGCCATTTCAGTCTACCTCCTTTATTCCGTACTTCTTAAAACTTCCGCCCCGGGCCGACCGGAGCGAACCTCTTGCCTGAAACGAATTGTGCCCCGCTTCCAACCGCCGGACACAATATCAGGTTTTTTTATCATAATTTTGGGTTTTTCGCAAGCACTGCTCTGAATCCTTGCCTGCGGGTCGCTGGCATGGACCGGGAGCGCGTGTAAAATATGTATATAGAAAGACTTGAAAGGCGGTTTGATAGGTCATGTCATCCACGTTCAAGGAATGGGAGGCCTCGGAGCTCTTCTGCCCGCGCTGCCAGAAGCCGGTGCCTGTTAGGAAGAAGCTCTTGCTTGTGCTTTCGGACGGCGACAAATACGATTACGTCTGCTCGATATGCGGCAGCTCGGTGGGCGCCAAGATGGACAAGAAGAACAACCGGCTCGGGGGCCTTATAAGTTTTTAGAAGTCCGCCTTGAGGGTCCCGCCCAGCCCGGCCAGGTGGTGGGTGTCGTTCATGGCGTATACCACGGCCCGGGGCGGGTCGTACTCGAAGCGGTTTATGCAGGTGGTGTCCTGGCGCACCACCCAGAACTTGTCCGCCCTGGCACCGAACAGTCCCAGCATCACCAGCTTGCACACCACCCGGTGCGAGCAGAGCACAATGGCCGCTTCCGGGTGCTCGATCCCCAGCCTTGACAGTGCCCGCATGGCCCTGGCCTGGACCCCGTCCAGGCTCTCCCCCCGGGGGATGTCCGCGGTGTGGGGGGCCTCCTTCCAGGCATTGAAAAGGTCCGGGTACTTGTCCTTGACCTCCCCCCCTGCCATGCCCTCCCAGTCGCCGAAGTCCATGTCTATGATCCCCTCAAGGGGGACCACCTCCTTGCCCAGCCTCGATGCCAGGGGCTCAAGCGTCTGCATGGCCCGCGACAAGGGGCTCGCAAAGATATAGTCTATGCTCTCATTCGAAAACGCATCAGCCACCGCCTCGGCCTCCCTCCGGCCCTGGTCGGAGAGGGGAACGTCCTTCCTGCCCCGGAAACGCTGGTCCTTGTTCCAGGCGGTCTGGCCGTGCCTTACCAGGAAGAACTTTGCCATGTGCGCACCTCCTTTCACTCCTCTTCTACAAAGACCGCCCTCATTATCTCGGGGCCGCCGTCCTGGTTCTTGTCATCCAGGTTTGCAAAGGATACGAACACCACCGTCTTTCCATCCCGGCTTATGTCCGGGCTTTTAGAGAACCCGAAGGGAAAATCGGTCACGGGTGAGGGCATGGTCCGGGGCGGGCTCTTGTGTTCGGACACGGCTTTTATCATCTTTTCAACCGGCACGTCGAGGATGAATATCTCCGGGTTGCGCTCCGGGTTCACATCGTCCGCTGCCACGCCCGTGCTCAGCGGGGAGGAGAACACCAGCCTGGAGCCGTCTTTGCTCCACCTCAATTGCCCCGCCTGGAAATGCAGCCCGGGCTCCGCCGGCACGGCCCTCTGTGCCATGAAGTGCAGCCTGGGCCTAAACTCCCCGGTCATGCGCTCCTTTCCGCAGTTCGAGGTGAATGCTATGAGCCTGCCCTGAGGGTGCAGGGCCGGCGGCCCGTTTTCGCAGGTCTCGGTGCGGGTTAGCTGCCTGGGTTTTCCCTTGAAACTGAAGCTCATGAGCTCGTAGTTAAGGTCCGGGTTCCCGCCCACGCTCCTTCCGTCCACAATAACGGGCAATGAGCTCGTTTCCCCGGGCGCAGCGGTGCCGGCCACGTCCGCCTTGCACCTTGCCACCACCGAGTCCGCAGCCACCGCGGGCGCCTCGCATATTCCATTGCCCGATGTATCGCTTAGCTGCCTGACCTTTATCTCTTCGGCGTTGAGCTCGGCCATGAATATCTCCTGGCTGCCGTCCGGGTTCTTGTCTGAAAGGTCGGCCCGTGACACGAAGGCCAGTCGCCTGTTGTCATGGGACCACGAGGGGCTGGCGCTGGGAAGACCGTTTCCCTGTGTGATGACCCGAACCTTGCCGGACAGCTCCATCACCACTATCTCCATGCCCCTTCCCGAGTTCTTGCCCTGGAAGAAGCAGTTGGAAGAAAACGCCAGCGCATCCTCGTCAGGGGACGGGGCCAGGTCCGTGAACATGCAGTTATGCTCGCTGGTAAGCCTCTTGATCCCGCCGTCCTCCCACATGTACACCTGCTGTCCGCCGGGACCCCGGTCCGGGATCAGGGAGCAGTCTGACACGAAATACACCCGCTCGCCGTCCGGGCTCACCCGTGGCGAAAAGCTCTTTCCCCCGGTGCAGGAGGTGAGCTGGGTGATTTTCCAGTGGCCTTGTGCATGGACCGCCTGGGCCAGCAGGAAGGCTATGCATAACATAAATGCGGTCCCTGCTGTCAGTCCCTTCATTTGTCAGCGCGTCCTTCTCGCAAGGAAGATGAAATCACCCGTCTGAAAACCCGGCCTGTCCAGGCGATAAAGCCCGCTCTTCTCCCCTGATTCTCCTTGCCGGGAAAGGCAGGGGACCCGGGCCATGTCCCTGAAAAAGGCCCGGGGCTCATATCTTTTTCCCATGACCTCCTGGCAGAGCGCCAAAAAGGACTCCCTTGAGAACACCCCGGGCAGGAGGTCGAACATGCGGGGCGTGAGCAGGGCCAGCTCACGCAGCCTGGCCCTGGCCGCGGCCAGTATCTTCGGGTGGTCGAATGCCAGCTCGGGCGGCCTTCGCAAGGGGAACAGCCCGGCATCTCTTGCGTCGTCGCCCGCCCGGGGCCTCGCCCTGTGCGGCCTCACAAGCGCCATGTATGCCGCGGAGATCACCCTGGCCCGGGGGTCACGCTCCGGGTCACCGAACATGCCGACAGGTATCAGGCTCACCCTCTTGAGACCGGTCTCCTCGCAAAGCTCGCGCCGGGCCGCCACCTCCAGCGGCTCGTCAATCTCCACGAAACCGCCCGGGAGGGCCCAGTACCCCTTGTAAGGGTCGTGCCTGCGCTGGATCAAGACCACCTTCAGCCTCTCGTCTGAAAAGGTGACTATAACCACGTCGCAGGCCACCGATGGCTTTTTGTACTTCGAGTGGTCATACCCTTGCGGCGCCGTGTGCCCGGGCCTCTGAAAGCGCTTGTTTTGCATCTTCGCATACCATGTTATGAGGAGGCGATAACATAGTCAAGCAGAAAAGGCGCCTCTTTTGGCAAAGCATAAACATGTGATAATTCTTGGAATGTAGTAGTGATGGGATTAACATGCCTTCTGCGGAAGAACATAGAAGATCGGTGGAAATGATCGCGGACGAGATGATGGCCGAGCTGGCCCGGGTTTTCCCTGTATGCACCATGAGCGACGAGTTCCACTACTTCCCCCAGGCACTGCCAGGGCGGGACGAGCCTGCAAGCTGGGACGACTTTTCGCCCGAGACCCTCCAGCAGGTGATCAAGAAACTTTCTTCGTGGGAAAGCCTGCTTGCAGGGGTGGGTGAAAAAAACGCCGACCTGGACACCGTTATTGACGCCTCCATGCTCTCCAGGGCCGCACTCATAATCCGGGAGCAGATAGAGCTTTGCCGCTTCCACGCCCGCGAGCCCACCTTCTATCTGACAGTGGCCTGCATGGGCCTTGCCCATGCTCTCGAGAGCAAGGACGCTTCTCTCTTCCGGGAGCGGGCCAGGGGTCTGGACGGCTTCCTTTCCCAGGGCATGAGAAACCTCGAGCGGGCGCCCCTGCCCTTTCTCGAGCTGGGCATCGAGATGGCCGGCCGGACCAGGGATTGGCTTGCCAGCCTGGCCGGGGACACCCCCGGGGCCGGGCCAGCGGCCGAGGCAATGGCTCGGTTCGAGCGCGGCCTGAAAGAGCTCCAGCCTTCGGAGGACCTGCTGCTTGCCCCGGACCTCTACGAGCGCATAGTGCGCGACCATATCTGGTGCGGCGCCGGGGCATTGGAGGTCGAGTCCGAGCTTGACCATGAGATCGAGGAGCGGACCGCTGTACTGGAAGAGCTGGCCCGAAAAATCGAGCCCGGCTCGAGCTGGCGCGAGGTCCTGGCTAACATGCCCGCGGAGCCCCTGCCCGCGGCCGGCCTGGTCGGTCTTTACCGGGATGCGGTGGAGGACCTTGCAAGGCACTGCCTTGAAGCGGGCCTTGCAACAGAAGAGCTTGTAAGGACCAATCCGGTGCGGGTGGCGCCGGTGCCTCCGCACCTCCGGCCCGTGCGCAGCGCCGCGGCCTACAGCATGCCGCCGGGGCGCCCTCCCAGGGGCGGGACGTTTTTCATCCTAAGCCATGGGCTCTCGCACGACCTTCGCCACACCCTGCAACGAGACTATCGGCTGCTCACAGCGCACGAGACCTGGCCCGGGCATCACCTCCTGGACGCCACCCGCTGGGGCCTCGTGCAAAGGCTGCGCCGGCCCATGGAGTTCCCCCTTTTCTACGAGGGATGGGCGTGCTTTGCCGAGGGGCTGCTGGCGCAGACAGGGTGCTTGAGCTCGGGCCCGGACCTCATACTGCTGAACAAGAGGCACCTGCTCAGGGCGGTGCGCGGAAAAGTGGACATAGGGATACAGACCGGGAGCATGAGCCTTGATGATGCCGCCCGGTATCTTTACGAGGCCGGCTTTGATAAGGAGGGCGCCCTGCCGCTTGCAAAAAGGTATGCGTTGAAACCTGGATACCAGCTATGCTATGCTTTCGGCCTCAGAAAGTTCGAGGGGATTTATGGCCGGTCTCACATGGACCCCGCGGAGTTTGCCAAAGCGGTGCTGGGTCGGGGGGAGATCGGCTTTGATAACCTCTCGAGAATACTGGAGCGAGAAAACAGATGAGTTTTGCGAATAACAACATTGAACCGGCGCAGTTCCAGGGGTTCCACTCGGAATGGAACCTGGGGAGTCCGGGCGGTTGGGACTACCAGAGGACCACGCAGGAGATAGGCAAAAAGGTGTGGGAGAGGATCAACAGCATAAAGCCCGTCGGCGTCGATCTCGACTTTGACCATCCGTACATGTCGCCGGTGATAACCCTGGCGCACATGCTCGTAAGGGAGCATAAGAAGAGGCGAGGCTCGACCCCGGGCCTGATAGCGGTGGTTGCGGAGGAGGAGTCGCTAGAGGACGTGACCGAGAACATCAACCTGGCGGCCCAGCTCGACTCCATGGACGGCATCAGCGGTGCGCTGTTCGCTCCCCACGAGCTGGAGCTTGAAAACGGGGCGCCCTGCTACAAGGGGGAGCCGGTCTCGATCATCTTCATGGACTTCAACTCCGACGTGCTGCTTTCGCTCCACAAGAAGCACGGCCTGGACCCGCTCATGCGTGCGGTGAAACAGGGCATGGTTATAAACCCCCGCGGCACCGAGCCCATAAACGTAAAGAGCGTGTTCGAGGTATTGACCGGTCCGGAGAGCGGCCGTTTCCACCCCGAGATAGTGAGGCGCACTCCCTGGACCCGGCAGTTCTATGGCCGCTCCACCGAAGGTCCGCAAGGGGAGCAGATAAAGGACCTGCCCGAGTGGACGCGGAAGAACTGGGAGCGGCTGGTGCTGAAGCCCGAGCGGGGCTACTCTGGCAAGGGCGTGAAGGTTGGCGGCGTTGACAAGGAGGACGCGGTGGAGGCGGCCCTGGAGGCCGAAAACTACATAGTGCAGGAGAAGATACCGCTCGCCCTGTGGGGGGAGGACGTTCCCGGGCCGGACAAAGAATCTGGCGCGGTGGTCATGAAGAGGTTCCAGACCGACTTCCGCTGCTTTATCGGCGCGGAGGGGCTGCTGGGCTTTTTGGGCAGGATCGGGGGAGTGCCCACCAACGTGGGAAGCGGAGGAGGCATGCACCCGCTGGCAGTGCTTCGCTCCGAGGTGTCGCCGCGTGAAGCGGTCACGCGCATGAACGAGGTCATCGCGGGAATGGATTACTCTGACCTTGCCGGGATTCAGGCCATGCAGGAGCAGATGGCCTGCGATCAAAGGTTCACATACCTCTTGGGACCCATCAAGATAGCCATGCGGCCCCGGGTGCTCACACCCGGACAACTGAAAGCACTGGAGGGTTACTCCAGGGCCATGTGGGAGGACTGCCTTACCCTGGAGAAGATGTGGGAGCAGGGCGCGCTGGAGAGGTTCATAAAGATTGACCCGGAGGAACTGGAGATAGCCAGATCACAGCCCTGGCACGGGTCCGCGGCCATCATCGCCTCGGACGGGCTCTACAGCTTCGGGGCCCACCCGGAGGGGTAATGGACCTCCATCCCGACCCGGACTGGTGGAAGACCCTTTTCGACCAGGTGTACCTTTTGACCGACGCCCGGTCGGTGTGCGACGCGGACGTGACCCGGAAAGAGGCCGCGCTGGTGGCTGATATAGCCGGCCTGGGCCCGGGCCACAAGGTTTTGGACCTGTGCGGGGGCCACGGCAGGCACAGCATGGAGCTTTCCGGCAGAGGGTGCAGGTGCACGGTGTTCGACTACTCCGAGTTTCTGCTGGACAAGGGCAGGGCCGAGGCCGAGGAGCGCGGGCTCGATATAGAGTTCGTGCAGGGCGACGCCAGGAGCACGGGACTCGAGAGCGAGTGCTTCGACCGGGTGCTCATACTGGGCAACTCGCTCGGCTACCTTTGGGAGCCGTCAGCGGACCTTGACATTCTCCGCGAGGCCCACAGGGTGCTCCGGCCGGGCGGGATGATAGTGCTGGACGTGACCGACGGAGGCCGGGCAAGCAAGCTCTCGCCCCTGGCCTGGCACGAGACGGGGGAGGACGTAGTGGTGTGCAGGCAGCGCCTCCTCCATGACGGTTCCGTATACACGCGCGAGCTGGTGATGAGCAAAGAGAGGGGCCTGGTCAGGGACTGCACCTACCAGGTGAGGCTCTATGACCGCTTGTCCATCCTGGACCTGGCCGAGCGGGCGGGTTTCGAAGGCGTCCGGGTGATAGACTTCAGAAGAGACCAGGACGGGGGCGACTACGGTTTCATGAACAACCGCATTATCATATGCGGGGGTAAGCAGGAGTAAGGATTTATGGACAGGTGCGTCATTGAGTGGCCTGGCAGGGCTTTGCTGCCCAGGACCGTTGTAAGGCTGAGCCGGGCAAAGAGGCGGTTCAAGGGGAAGGCCCTTTTCGAGCGCATGCTGGGGATCAGCGGGACCATCGAGTTCTACTTCGCATTTGACGACCCCTACAGCGCCATAGCCCTGCCCAAGATGATGGAGCTGGTCTCGGACAGGGAGCTTGAGATCGAGCTCTTCCCCCTGGCTGAGCACGGCATACCCGGAGACCCTGACATAGACAAGAGGCGGGCCTACTCGCTGGCGGACGCCGCCAGGCTGGGAAAGAGGCTCGGGGTGGAGATAAACAGGACCAGCCCGCTCGATCCCGACAAGGTCCTCTTCCTTGCCGCCTGGGCTGAAAGCGCCCGGGAGGTCATGTGCATGGACGACTTCTCCGAGCGGGCCATGGCAATGCTCTGGGCCAGGGACCAGGAGCCCGGGCCGGGGTCATACGTCGAAATATACGAGCGCACCGTGGGCATTGACCCGCTCGATGACCCCTCCGAGTACGCAGAGGAGCTCGAGGCCAACTTGAAGAGGCTCCGCAGGAAGGGGCACTGGGAGGTCCCCGCGGCCCTGGTGTATGGCCAGTGGTACTTTGCACACGAGCGGCTGGAGGCAATCGAAGAGCGGCTCGACTTTCTGGGAAGGTGATCCATGGAAAAGATCAGGGTCGAGTTCTTCTTCTCATTCAGAAGCCCCTACTCTTACCTGGCCGGGCCGCGCGCGTTCGCATTGCCGGAGAAGTACGGCGTCGAGCTGGTCTTTCGGGGGGTCCGGCCCATGGTGACCAGGGGGGTGCCGTTGCCATCTGCCAAGCGGCTCTACATCCTGCTGGATGCGGCCAGGGAAGCCGAGCGGCTGGGCATGCCCTTCGGAAAGATATACGACCCTCTTGGCGAGGGTGCTCTGCGATGTCTTTACGTGGCCGAGCACGCAAAAGAGAGCGGCAGGCTCTCCGAGTTCGTGCTGGCCGCGAGCAGGGCCGTCTGGGCCGAAGGGGTGTGCGTGGCCGGGGACAGGGGCCTCAAGAGGGTGTGCGACTCAGTGGGTCTCGACTGGGAGGGGTGCAGGGCCGCGCTCGAAAACCCCGAGTACCACCGGCGCATCGAGGACAACGTGACGAGGCTCCTGGAGCTGGGCCACTGGGGCGTGCCCCTGTTCCACGTGAACGGCGAGCTCTTCTGGGGCCAGGACAGAATACCGGACCTGGAGGATGCCCTGGCCCGTGTGTGCGAGAAACGGGAATAGGTCTTCGCTTCATTGATGCAATTGCAAGGCTATGCTCCGCTTGCCGGCTCACCCTTCCACGCCGTTTCTTATGTAGAGGGCGCACTTGGTAATTTTTTCCGGAATTTCTGACATTTGGATGGTTCTTTCCATGCTGGCCGGGGAGGATGTATCCGGAAGCTCTATCAAGGCGAACACCTGAAGCAAAGTCCCATTTGCTTTAGGCTTGAGCTTGATCTCCATGAACCCCAACTGTTCCGGGCTTACAAGGTATACCCTTTGAGAGTAAAGCTTTTCCTCGCTGCTTATCAGCGTAAATGTGTCAAGAGGATGCCTGGAGTGGCCATGCTCTGAGTAGGCCGCACAATGAAACACCGGCTTGTCCTCGGGGAAGCTGTATAGGCAACCATCGTTTGATCTGACGAGCTGCAGAAATTGGGCGCCGCTTTTTTTTAGCCAGGCCACGGACTCTTCCATGCCGGCGTCAATCCATACACTCACTTCATGTGCGGGATAAATGGTGTCGAATATCTCGCCGCGAAGCCCCTTGGACACGACCTCCTGCGGGTCCAGGCCGGGATTGAAATGCGCCTGCATGCGCGCGAGCTGAAGGTCCATGTCTTTGTAACCCTTGTCAATGAAAAGACGGGTGATGCTCTCGATGTGGCTTAAAAACCCGCGGCTCGGCACTTGTAAACCGGAGTCGATGCGTATGCGGACCTTATCACCCACGGGTTCGAAACGCCATTTGCGGAACTGGAATATCTCCGGGCTGTGCCATAAGAACCAGGTGTTCTCCTGGTCGTTCTTTACCAGTATCATCCTGCCCGTAAACTTGTAAAAGAGCTTCCACGCCGTAAACCGGATGCTCTCGCCTAGTGGAGTGGATTTATCACCGACTGTAATCTCTGCTTCCTGTTCCACACTGGTGGTGGGCAAACTGACATGTGCGGGGTTGGAAAGGTAGTTGAAGACCTGTTCAAGAGTGGCGTCCACGGTTACGTTCTGCTGGAAGCTCCTTATCGCCACTGTGAATGAGCTTTCAACAAGCTCTTTGCCGGCAATTCCTTGGACCGATTCATCATCGGAAAAACTCCCGCCAAAGCATACAGCCGCAACACCAAGAAAAAGAATAATCCTTTTAAAAGGCATCTTTGCCTCTCCTTATGGCACTACAGTATTTTACGCTCTTATGGAAATGTCAACTTGAAAGAAAGTTTATGAGATTTCTTGACAATAGACATACTAACTTGCCATGATAGACCCTCTAAGGCGGAAAGTATGAAAGAGTTCAAGCCGCGGGAACCAAAGCCCGACTTCCAGGCCATGGAAGCAATGATAAAAGGCGAGATCGAGCCCGAGAAGGTCCGCCTTGCCGAGCTGGTGGTTGACTTCGAGGTCATCGCCTGGGTGCTTGACAAGCTCTTCAACGAGAAGATGATGACCCTGGCCGAGGCCTACCACCCGGACGAGATCAGCGCCTCCCTCAAGCAAGGCAAGGGGGTCCAGCCCATGGCCGGGGAAAAGGAGAGGCTCTTCTGGAAGCAGTACGCGTCCTTCTTTTACAGGATGGGGTACGACTTCGTGACCGACCTCGGACCCATGGGCTACCTGCTCTTCATGACCACGCCTTCGCTAAGGATCGCCGACGACACCGCGGAGCTCTCGCGCGGCAAGAGGCTGTGGGCGGAGGAGGGCAGGGGAAAGATCGCCTCCTGGGATGACTTCGAGAGATTCAACTGGGACGGGCTGAAGCTGAACCTGGAGGCATGGGCAGAGTTCTGGGAGAGCACCCTGCCGGAGGGCATGAAGATAGCCGTGAACTGCAGCCTTTACGAGCAGGTGCTTGAGAGGCTCATGGGCTACGAGGGGCTGTTCTACAACCTGGTTGACCAGCCCGACCTTGTAAAGGCGGTGTTCGACAAGTGGGGAGAGATAGTGGAGGGCTTCTACCTGCAGGCGATAAAAAGCCATGCCGCGGGGCTCATCTTCCACTCGGACGACCTGGGCTACAAGTCCCGCACCATGATCAGCCCGGACCAGCTCCGGGAGTACGTGTTCCCCTGGTTCAAGAGGTACGCCCAGATCGCGCACTCCGAGGGCAAGATGTTCTGGCTGCACTCGTGCGGGAACCTGCTCGGGGTGATGGACGACCTTATTGACCACGTGGGCATAGACGCTTTCCACTCCTTCCAGGACCAGATCATACCCGTGGCCGAATTCAAGAGGGAGTACGGGCACAGGGTGGCCGCGCTTGGCGGCGTGGACGTGGACAACCTCGCCAGGATGGACGAGCAGTCTCTCCGGGCCTGTTGCCGCGGGGTGCTCTCCGGGTGCATGCCCGGCCGCTATGCATTCGGCTCGGGCAACTCCATCACAAACTACATGCCCGTCTCGAACTACCTTGCCATGCTGGAGGAGGCGGGAAGGTTCAAGGTATGAGCTTTTGTCAGCCGGCCCGTCTTTATCAGCCGCCCGGTTCGACCGCTACCCTGGCGTCGTCAATGCAGTTTCTGAGCTCGTCTTCGGTGGCGTGTTCGGGGTCCTTGAGGGATTCCCGCGGACAGATGAACTCGTTGCCCGCTTTATCTTTCACCCTTACAAAGCTCTGTCTTTTCCCGGGTGTATTCACTTCACCGTCGGTCATGGCTAGCCTTTCCATTCCTTAACTTACTAAGTTAGATAATCACGGTGTGCGATAAGTCAAGGAGGGGAGTGAGCGGGGTCAGCCCACATAGCTGTTTGCGCTATGTTTTGTGTGAAGTTAAGGAGGAAAGGAGGCATGCAGATGGATGTGAAAGCTCATGAGCCGGCTATGAATTCCCTACTTCTCCACTATGGTCTCTTCGATCTTGACCCCGAAGTGTCGGCCGGCCTGCTCCAGGTACGCCAGCACCCGGTCCCCCGGTTTCAGCTCGGTGATGGATGCGGGCTCGCCGCCCGGCCGGGTCAGCCTTATGGTCTCTGCGTTCTGCATGACCAGTGACAGGGGCTCTCCCTTGTAGGCCGCTTCCACCAGCATCATGGGCCTTTTCTCCACCTTGGCCCTGCCCACGAAGCCGACCTCGGTGTTTCCCTTGTGGTCAACTATCAAAACCGGGTCGCCTATGCTTATGTCCGCGAGGTAGGCTGTCTTTCCCTCGGGCGCCCGGGTGTATGCGTGCACCGCGCCGGCGTTCACGCGGAAGGGCCGGGTGGCGCAGTACGGGGTCTCCACGTTCTCGGCGTGCACCAGGAACATGCCCGAGCTTGCGTTGCCCACCAGGAGCCCCTGGCCGGGCGCCATGTTGGTGATGGTGTCAACGCACACCCTGTCCCCCATTCCCAGGGGCTTTATTGACTTTATTGTGGCCTGGACGAGCTTTAGCTTCTCGCCCTTCTCCCGTATCACCGCCGCGGTCTTTTTAATCTCGGAGAGGTCGTCGCTGTCCAGGACCACGCCTTCCACGCCCCTCTCCATTATCTTCAGGGCGATGCCGGCCTCCTCCGCGCTCCGCACCCATGCCAGCAGCCCCTTCCCCCGCTTTGCGATCAGGTTCTCCAGGGGAATGACCTTCCAGTCGCTGGTCTTTACGATCACCTTGTCCGCGCGCTCGCGCATGACCGCGGCCTCGTCCTTCTGGGATGATACCTTGCGCTCGACCACGTCCTGGCCGAGCTTTAAGTCCCCGTCCGGGGCCACTGTCTTCATCAGCCCGAGCGCATGCACCTTGTCGGTCTGGCCCTTTGGCACCAGCACCGCTTCGGCCCCGCTCTCCAGGGCGGCGGTCACCACGTTTTTCTTATACGGTCTGGCATTGACCCAGAAAGTCCTGGCCATTACATGCTCCTTTTCTGCATGCGCTGTCTGTTCAACCCTTGAGGACCTTCATGGCCTGGTCCGCGCTCTTGCCCTGGTGCACGATGGCGCATGCGGCCGCGACCAGCTTCGCCGGGGTCTCGTGCTGGAAGGCGTTTCTCCCCATGGATAGCCCCGCGGCCCCGGCCTTGATGGCGCCCTCGACCATCTTGAGGGTGTCCTCGTCCGACAGCTTGGACCCGCCTGCTATGACCACCGGCACCGGGCACCCCTCGACCACCGTCTTAAAGGACTCGGCAGAGCCGGTGTAAGGCACCTTGACCAGGTCCGCGCCCAGCTCCGCGCCCAGCCGCGCGGCTATCTTCACGTGCTCCACGTCTTTTTCGTCCTCGACCTTGGGACCGCGCGGGTACACCATGGAGAGGAGGGGCATACCCCAGAAGAGCGCGTCCTCGGCCACCCTGCCGAATGCCTCCAGCATCTCGCCCTCGTTCTCCGCGCCTATGTTCACGTGTATGGACACCGCGTCCGCGCCCAGTTGTATGGCCCTCTCCACCGAGCACACCAGCACCTTGCGGTTGGGGTCCGGGGAGAGGCTGGTGCTCCCGGACAGGTGCACGATGAGCCCTATGTCGCGGCCGTACTTCCTGTGGCCGGCGCCCACCATGCCCCCGTGCTCGACCACGGCGTTGGCGCCCCCCTCGGCCACCTTTTCCACCGCCTCGGGAAGGTCTGTTAGACCCTTGATCGGCCCCACCGTGACCCCGTGGTCCATGGGCACGATCACGGTCTTGCCGGTCTCGCGGTTCATGATCCGCTCTTTGCGGATCTCCTTGCCTATACCCATTTGCTTATACCCCCTTCGGACGGAATATTATATCATATTATTTAGCCAGCAGCGAGGCTGACTCGTGGTCCAGGTAAACGAAGGCCCGGGGGTGCTTCTGCAGGATGGACGCGGGAACCTCGGGCGTGACCGGGCCCTCGATGAACGCCTTTGCAGCCTCGGCCTTCCTCTCCTCCGGGCACGAGCAAACAATGGAGTGCGACTTCATGATCTGACTTATTGACATGGACACCGCCTTTTCCGGGACCTGGTCAACGCTCTCGAACCAGCCTTCCTTGACCTGCTGCGAGCGGCTGTTCTCGTCCAGGCGGACGATAATGTATGGGTCCTCGGTCTCGAAGTCCGCGGGCGGGTCGTTGAAGGCCAGGTGCCCGTTCTCGCCCACGCCCACGAAAGCCACGTGCACCTCGGTCTTGCGCATGACATGGTTCAGCCGGCGGCACTCGGCTGCAGGGTCGTCATCAGCGTTAATGTAGTCGAACTCGGCCACCGGCACCTGGTATACGAACTTCTCCTTCATGTACTTCCTGAAAGAAGCGGGGTGGTCCGCGGGTATTCCCGCGTACTCGTCCAGGTGGAAGCCCTTTACCAGGGACCACTCGATGCTGGGCAGACTGACAAGGGTCTCCAGCATCTTTAGCTGCGAGGTCCCGGAGGCCAGCACCACGTTGGCCCAGCCGTTGTCGGATAAGGCCTTTCTTATGAGGTCCGCCCCGTGCTCCGCGGCCTGTCTTCCGAGCTCGTCACCGTCTTTGCATATGGTTACTTTCATCTCGGCCCGCTTTATATAATATAGCGCATGGGTCAGGTCACAGCCCTTGCCACCGCCTCGAAAAGCACCTCCAGCCCGAACCTGAAGCCGTCCACCGGTATGCGCTCGTCGTGTCCGTGCGCCAGGGCCGTGAGTGCCAGGTCAGGCGGCAGCTTTACAGGCGAGAAACCGTAGCACTTGATCCCGAGCTTCTTGTAGTGGGTGGCGTCTGTAAATGCGGTGACAAGGTTCGGCAGGACCACGGCCTCGGGGTCGTGTCTTTTTATGCACTGCTCCATCAATCCCAAAACGGGGTCGTCCGCGGGTGCGTGAGTGGGGGTGAGCTGGTGCATGACCTCGATCTCAACCTCTTCTTTTATATGATCTCTCACCTCTGCCAGGTACTCCTCAATGGAGAAGCCCGGAAGTATCCTGCCGTCAACCTCGACCTCGGCAGTGCTCGGCACCACGTTGGTCTTCTCGCCCGCACGCAGCACCGTGGGGTTCGCGGTGTTGTGGAGCAGGGCCGAGAATGCCCGGGCCACCCCTTTGTCCGGGAATACCTTGTCCAGGATCAGGCCCGAGAGCGAAGGGTTCAAGAGCAGCTTGAACACCACGCCCTTGGGGAAGCCGAGGTTGGGGGCCAGCTTGTGAACGAACCGCTCCACCGCCTCCACGTTGTGCTGGGGCAGCCTTTTCGCGCCCAGCATGGCGGCGATGCGGGCGGCCTTTACGGGGGCGCTTTCCGGGTCGGGCATGGAGCCGTGTCCCGGCTCTCCCTTTGTTTTTATCTTGAACCAGCACACCCCCTTTTCCGCGGCCTGCACAAGGTAAAAGCGCATCCCCTCCATCTCCATGGAGAAGCCGCCTATCTCTCCGAAGGCGTACTCCGCTTTCACCTTGTCCGGGTGGTTGTCAACCATGAACTGCGAGCCGTGCTTTCCGCCGGCCTCCTCGTCCGACACCGCGCAGAAGATCAGGTCCCGCTTGAGTGGCGTCCCCGCCATTTTCATGAGCAGCATGCACATGAGGCTCATGGTCACCATATTCTTCATGTCCACCGCGCCCCTGCCCCAGATGAAGCCGTCCTTCTCCACCGCATCGAAAGCCGGCACGCTCCACTTGTCCTGCTCCACCCCCACCACGTCAAGGTGGCCGTGCAAAAGAAGCGGCGGCTTCTCTCCGGTCCCCTTGATGCGGCAGACCATGTTGGCCCGGTCAGGCGCGCTGTCGAAAACTCCTGGCTCGATCCCGTCCTTTGAAAGCACGTCCGCCAGGTACTCCGCGGCCGGCTTCTCGTTTCCGGGCGGGTTCACGGTGTTGAACCTCAGCAGGGTCTTGAAATGCTCCAGGGCTTCCTTGTGGGCCTCTTCCCAGTTAACCTCGTCCCAAACAGGCATGGTATCCCCTCCGGCAGTAAAGGCTACATAAGATATATACCAGAATTCCGGCAAAGCCTCAAAAAGCTTTTGACTGGGGGCATGCAAAGAGGATAACATTAAAGAGAGTCTTAAATTTTTTTTCCGGGTGATTTCATCAAAAAGAAAAGAGCAGTGATTATAGCGGCCGTTGTTGTGGTGGTTGTCTTATCCCTTATTGCCTATTACCTCGTTATCGGGGATGGCGGTGGAGAGCAGGAGCTCTACAACGGTGTCTTAGAGGCCGCGGAGGTTGACCTCAAAGCCGAGGTCACGGGCAGGGTGTTGTCCATGCCTGTGAAAGAGGGCCAAAGGGTGGAGCAGGGCCAGGTGGTGTGCGAGCTTGACCGGGAAAAGCTGGACCTCCAGCTCCGGGCCGCCCGTGCCGAGCTCCGGGCCCAGCAAGCGGTGCTGGCGGCCATGGAGGAGGGGGCCCGCTCTCAGGAGGTGGAGCAGGTGAGGCTTCTCCTGGAGCAGGCCCGCACCCAGCTTTCAGAGGCGGAGAAGAACTACGGGAGGATGGCCAGACTCCGGGCCGACAATGTCGTCTCCGAGGCTGAGCTGGACAGGGCCAGGACCGCGCGTGACCTTGCCCGTGACCAGGTGGGGCGGGCCGGGCAGCAATACGACCTCGTATTGAAGGGCGTGCGTGACGAGGAGTTGAAAGCGCAGCTCGCAAAGGTTGACGCCGTAGGCGCCAAGGTGGACCTCTACGAGATACAGGTGAAGGACGCGCTCATGGAGAGCCCCCTCTCCGGCAGGGTGGTGGAGCTCTTTGTTGAGCCTGGCGAGCTGGTGATGACCGGCGGACTGGTGATGACCCTTGCCGACTATCGCGTGATGGAGGTCAAGGTCTACGTTCCCGAGGACCGGGTGGGCCGCGTCTCTCTTGACCAGGAGGCCGCGGTGATGGTGGACTCCTTTCCCGGCAAACAGCTTTCCGGCAGGGTGTCGCACAAGTCAAAAGAAGCGGAGTTCACCCCCAAGAGCGTGCAGACCAGGGAGGAGCGCACCACCCTGGTGTACGAGGTCACGGTCACGGTGGAAAACCCGGGGGAATGGGCTGTTGCCGGGCTTCCCGCGGACGTGAGGTTTATGCAAACAGGGGCCAAATAGCATCTGCAATACTCCGCAATAAGATGTTTATTTCGCACAGAGACACAGAGATGCAGAGATTCGGAATTTTTATTGCGAGAAAAAATCTCTGAGATTTATTTCTCTTCTTCTGTGTCCTCTGTGCCTCTGTGCGAGACAATTTTTTATGCCACCTATTTCGGGAGCGCGCCGGAAGAATTATGGAACTTGACGCGGACTCATACGCCATCCAGGTGAGCGGTCTCAGAAAGGAGTTCGGCCACCACGTGGCCGTGGCCGGGATAGACCTCGCCATCAACAGGGGAGAGATATTCGGGTTCCTGGGACCCAACGGCGCCGGCAAGTCAACCACCATAAGGATGCTGTGCGGGCTTTTGCAGCCCACTTCCGGCCGGGGACACGTGGCAGGGTTCGACATCCTTGACCAGGCCGAGAGCATCAAGAAGGTGATCGGCTACATGAGCCAGCACTTCGGTCTCTACCAGGACCTCACAGTGGAGGAGAACATCGAGTTCTACTCGGGCATCTACCTGGGCCGCGGGTCGAAGCAGGTGCGCGAGCGGCTGATCGAGGAGCTGGGCCTGACCCGGTACAGGAAGTTCCTTGCCGGGCAGCTCTCGGGCGGGTGGAAGCAGCGGCTGGCCCTTGCCTGCGCCATATCCCACGACCCCAGGGTGCTCTTCCTTGACGAGCCCACCGCGGGCATAGACCCCATGAGCAGGAGGACATTGTGGGACTTCCTCTACGAGAAGTCGAGCCAGGGCGTGACCCTGTTCGTGACCACCCACTACATGGACGAGGCCGAGCACTGCCACCGGCTGGGCTTTATCATGGAGGGCGAGCTCACCGCCTGCGCTTCCCCCTCGGAGATAAAGTCCAGGAAGATGAGCGGCGAGGTCATGACCTTGCGCACTGACATGAACAACGTAGCCTATACCCGCTTGCGAGAGCTCGCAGAGCTTGTGGACGTGAACATCTACGGGGACACCATCCACATAGTGACCACGTCCGATGAGCAGGCCATGCCCCGGGTCGAGCGGGCGCTTTCAGACGCCGGGCTCCAGGTCCACGAGCTCAGGCGGATCGAGCCCACCATCGAGGACGTGTTCGTTTCCCTTTCCAAGGAGCGCTCGCTTTGAGGCGCATGCTTTTCCTGGTGCGCAAGGAGTTCATCCAGATTAGGCGGGACTGGCGCGCCCTGAGCCTCACCCTGGTGCTGCCGGTGGCCGTGCTCCTGCTTTTCGGGTACGCCATCACCCTTGACATAAAAGACATACCCATGGCCGTGGTTGACCGCTCGAACACGAAAGAGTCCCGGGAGCTGGCGCGAAGGTTCTCGGGCTCTGGCTACTTCGTGGTGAGCTACCGCGGCATGGAGGATGCGGCCAGGATGATGGAGGAGCGCGAGGTGTGGATGATCATGGTCATACCTCCCGGCTTCAGCCGGGACCTGGGCTCCGCGCATGCTTCCAAGGTGCAGCTCCTGGTTGACGGGTCCAACTCGAACTCCTCCACCATAGCGCTCGGCCACGCCCAGGGCGTGCTCCAGGAGTATGCCATGGACAAGACCCTGGGACCGGTGTTCAAGGCCGGCCTCCTGGATAAGTCGCAGTTCCCGCCCGTGCAGCTCCAGCCCAGGGTGCGCTTCAACCCCGAACTCGAAAGCACCACATTCATCGTGCCCGGGCTGGTGGCCATCATCATGATGATCACGGTGGTGGTGCTCTCAGCCATGTCCGTGGTGAGGGAGCGCGAGCTTGGGACTCTCGAGACTATCATGGTCTCGCCTTTGCACGGCAACCAGTTCATACTGGGCAAGCTGATCCCCTACTTCTCCCTGGGCTTCGCCGACCTGTTTATAATACTGGGCGCGGGCGTACTCTTCTTCGGCGTGCCCTTCCGGGGCAGCGTATCTTTGTTGGTCGTCCTCTCGGGTCTGTTCATCGTGGGCGGCCTGGGCATGGGCCTTCTCATATCCACCCTGGCCGAGACCCAGCGCACCGCGTGGATGGCATCGCTCATAGCCACCCTGCTGCCCTCCATAATCCTTTCCGGGTTCATCTTCCCCATACGCTCGATGCCGGGTTGGCTGCAGGTGGTGACCTACGCCGTGCCGGTGAGGTACTACCTGGTGATAGTGAGGGGCATAGTGCTAAAAGGCGCAGGAGTAGTGGACCTGTGGCCCCAGGTCGCGGCCCTGGTCATATTCGCCAGCATAATGATAGCGCTGTCGGTGAACAGGTTCGCCAAAAGGCTTTCCTGAAACGCAGGCGCATGCAAAAATAACCGGGCGGGCTATTCTCGGATGTCCCTCTCGGGACAATGATTGATTCATCATATTATTTTGTGACCTGCGAATAACTGTTAACTGATCAATGACCAGACATACCTGTCAACTTGACCGCTCCCAGGCCATCCGATAAAACATGTAGCATGGAAAAAGCCGGCAACATTGCCGAGATGACCGTCCGGGCCGTGGTGATTGGCGTGCTGGTGGGCGTGCTCTTCGGCGCGGCCAACGCCTACCTCGGCCTCAAGGTGGGGCTTACCGTTTCCGCGTCCATACCCGCGGCGGTGATGGCGGTGTCCATATTCCGGGCCCTGGCGCGCTCTCGCCTGGCCACCCCCGCGGGCATCCTCGAGAACAACATGGTGCAGACCGTGGGCTCTGCCGGCGAGTCCCTGGCCGCGGGCGTGATCTTCACGGTGCCGGCCCTTATACTGCTCGGTTTTTCACCGGGGGTGCTCAAGATTTTCGTGCTGGGCTCTCTGGGCGGCGTGCTGGGCATCATCCTCATGATCCCTCTGCGCCGCTACCTGATAGTGCGTGAGCACGGCAGGCTCATATACCCGGAGGGCACCGCGTGCGCGTCCGTGCTCTTTGCCGGCCGCGAGGGAGGCTCGGGCGGCGGACTGGTGTTCTCCGGCCTGGGTCTGGGCGCGGCGTACGAGTTCCTGGTAAGCGGCATGGGCCTCTGGAAGTCGCGTCCCGCCTGGGAACTGCCGAGGATACCCGCGGCCGAGGTGTCCGCGGACTCGTCGCCCGCTCTCCTGGGCGTGGGATTCGTGATAGGACCGCGGGTGGCCGCGATCATGTTCGGCGGCGGGGCCCTTGCCTGGCTGGTGTTCATACCCGCGATCAAGCTGTTCGGGGGACCGGGCGGGGGCACTGTGTTCCCGGCGCCCCTTCCCGTGTCCGAGCTGGGCGCGCACGAGCTCTGGCATCATTACGTGCGCTATATAGGAGCAGGCGCAGTGGCCTTCGGCGGGCTGGTGACTTTAGTGCGCTCTTTGCCGGTGATAGTGTCCAGCGCAGGCGAGGTCTTCCGGGGCCTGGTCCCCTCCGGCCGGGGGGCTTCGGTCAAGGACAAGGCTTTCCTGGACCTGCCCGGCCCGGTGATCATTTTCCTTCTCGCCTGCGTAGTGCTGCTCATGGCGCTCTTGCCGAAGTCAATGGCCCCTGGAGAGTGGAGCACCACCCTGCTGGCCCTGGTGTTCGCCTTCTTCTTCGCCGCGGTCAGCTCCAGGATAGTGGGCCTCATCGGGTCCAGCTCAAACCCGGTCTCGGGCATGACCATCGGGGCCCTGCTGCTCACCGCGCTGATATTCAAGCTGGCAGGCTGGACCGGGCCGGGACACCAGTCCGCGGCCCTGACAGTGGGCGCATTGGTGTGCATAAGCGCGGCCATTGCCGGGGACACCAGCCAGGACCTGAAGACCGGGTACCTGGTGGGGGCAACCCCCTGGCGGCAGCAGGCCGGCGAGATCATCGGGGTGCTGACCTCGGCCGCGGTCATCGGCCTGGTGGTGCTCCGGCTGCACAAGGCCTACGGCATAGGCTCGGAGGCCCTGCCCGCTCCCCAGGCCACCCTCATGTCCATGGTGGTGAGGGGCGTGCTCGCGGGAGACCTTCCCTGGGGACTGGTGTTCATAGGCGCGGCCGCGGCCGCGGTGGTCGAGCTGGTGGGTGTGCCTTCGCTCCCCTTTGCGGTGGGCCTTTATCTTCCGCTCTCCTTGACCACGCCCATTTTGGGAGGAGGATTCGTGAGGTGGCTCATAGAAAGGCGCGGCGCAGGAGAGGCAGAGGAGGATGGAAAAACAGCGGCCAAAGGCGATGAAAAAGCTGGGCATGAAGAGGAGGGCGCGGGCGGCGCCGACTCCCTGGTAAAGGAGCGGGGCGTGCTGTTCGCCTCCGGGTTGATAGGGGGCGCCGCGTTCGTGGGCATGGCCCTGGGTCTTTTGCGCTCGTTTATGGGGCCGGGGTCCTTACTGGATGCCATGGAGGTCGGGCCCGGCTGGGCCGGGCCGTGGCAGGACCCGGCCTCAGCACTCTTGCTGATACTGCTTGCGCTGGTGCTTTTCCTGGTAAGCAGGCGCAAGGATAAAAGCGGGGCCATGCAAGGCAGCGGGCCTGGGCATTGACCGCTCGCACGCTATGATTTAATATACGTGTTATAAGGAGGCCCGGAGAGGCGATGAAACGAGTACTGGTGGTTGATGACAGCCCCACCCTGGTAAGCGCGGCCTATGACGAGCTGGAGCAGAGGGGCTACGAGGTGGAGGTCGCCTATGACGGCAACAAGGCGATCGAGTACCTTTCGAAGAACCCGAACCTTATCCCCGACCTGATAGTCATGGACATCGAGATGCCCAAGATGCGGGGTGACGAGGCCGCCCGTAAAATCCGCGACAACCCCTCCTGGCGCCACATCCCTATTATCGCTTTGACCGCGACCAGCGCGGAGAGTATCGAGGACTGGGCAAGTCTTTTCGACAGCTACCTTGTAAAGCCTTTCGGGTTCGAGGAGATGCTTGAGCTGGTGGCCGAGATCATAGGCGGGCCCGGTTGAAAGGTCAATCTATTTCACGCGCACTGTTACCTCGTTGTGCACCATGAATTGGTACCTGCCTCCCGGGTAGGGCTTTCAAAACCGGGTTGCCTTATACTAATTCGTCGTCAAACGTATGGCAGTAATCCTCGGCAAAGAGATCAGCGATTTCAGGAGCAGGCTTGCGCGGATGAGTCAACCAGATGGCAAGCCGCCTCTGATAGGCGTCCTTGCCGGGCGCTTCCCGCACCCACACCGCCAGTTCCTCGGGACTGAACCGGGGCTTGAGTTGAGCAGGTGGCAGCATTTCTCACCTCCTGCCCTGATTTTATCATTAGGATATATTTAAGCTCAAACATATATTATCCATGCATATGCCGGCATCGGAACCGCCGAGTCGGCGAGTGCTGCCACCCGGTTGTCTGCAACCGTGCGGGGCGTAGCCGGTCGCTCTTGTTCTATTTCTCCAACGCCGGGTCTGTATGCAAAGGGCACTCAAAAGCCTTGTGCCGCCTCTTTAAAAACCTGCGTGCGCCACCGGCTGATGCTGCCCCTCATTTGCTGATATAACATTAATATCATAGTCCCGAGAACGCGCTCCTTTGGATGATGTCGTCCTGGACCGGCTTGCCCAGGTCAACGAAGTATGCGGAGTAGCCCGACACCCTGACCACAAGGTCCTTGTACCGGTCCGGGTGCTGCTGTGCCTCGCGGAGCACCTTGTCGTCCACCACGTTGAACTGCACCTGCATGCCACCCTGCCTGAAGTGGGCTCTTATCATTGCCGCCACCTTCTTAACGCCCGCGTCGGTGGCGAGCATGGTTGGCAGGAACTTTACGTTTGTGGAGGAGCCGTTCGGCGCCAGCCGGTGGTTTAACTTGGCAACGCTCTGCAGCGCGGCCACCGGCCCCTTCTTCTCGGCCTGGTTCGATGGGGAGAGGCTGTTGGACACGGGCTCGCCCGCGCTCCTGCCGTCCGGTGTCGCCGCAAGCACCGTGCCCTCGAACACGTGCATGCCGTACGAGAAGAAGCTTGGCCTGTATATGCCGCCCCGAAGGGGCTTGTGCTTCATGACCTCGGTGCAGAAGAACTCCGCCACCTCGCTCGCGATCGCGTCCGCCCGGTCGTCGTCCTGGCCGTACTTGGGGGCCCTGGTCTTGAGCCGCGCTTTCAGCTTCTCCTTTCCCTTGAAGTTATTCCTGTGCGCGTCCAGGAGCTCGGCCATGGACACGCTCCCCTGTTCGTATACCATCTCCTTTATGGCGGCCAGGGAGTCCGCCGCAGTGGCCAGGCCCCGGCCAGAGATGGAGTTGAAGTTGTACTGGGCCCCTCCCACGGTGGCGTCCTTCGCATTCTCGATGCACCCCTTCAGGGTGAGGGATACGAACGGGCAGGGCAGCATCTCCGCGTATGCCCGGTCTTTGAGGTCCGTGGCCCTGGCGATCAGGTCCACGCACGCGGCCACCTGTTTTTTATAAGCTTCCATGAACTGGTCGAAGGTCTTGAACTTTCGCGGGTCACCGGTCTTCGGTCCAAAGCGACTGCCGGCCATGCGCAGGTAGCCGTTGTTGAGCGTCATCTCGAAAGCGCCCACCAAAGACACGTCGTTTCCCGAGGTGCAGCCAAAGGTGTTCCCGTGCGAGGTCGGCTCCACGCACCCGATGATTGCATAGTCGCGCGCGTCCTCGATGGAGTAGCCGGAGTCGGCGAGAGCCGGCACGATGGCCTCGTCGTTGAATATGGAGGGGCCGTTGGCGCTCCTGTGAATGGATACCACCTTTTCCACGTAATCATCCGGCGACTTTTCGCTTGTCCTGAAAGACATAGAGTTCGTCATGTGCTGCATGGTGGTGGTGGCCTTGATGAACAGGTATGAGAGCGGGTTGGTGGCGTCCTCCCCGTCGCGGCCCACCCCGCCCACGGTCACGGCCATGTTGTCCGCGCCCAGCTCGGACCCGGTCTGCTTGCCGTAAGGAGGCAGCACGATCACGTTATAGGAGAGCTTTACGATCAGCTCCTCCAGAAGCTCGAGCGCCTGCTCCTCGGTGATGCTCCCTCCCTCCAGGTCCGCCTTCAGATACGGCCACAAATACTGGTCCATGCGTCCGAGCGCGAACACGCTGGGCATCCCGTATGATATGAGAGCCATGACCTGGGTGAGCCACACGAACTGGAGGGCCTCGCGAAAGTCGCCCGGGGGATGCCAGGGCACTCGCCTGCACCGCTCGGCTATTGCGATAAGCTCGGCCTTGCGCGCCGGGTCCCGTTGCTCTCTCGCCTTTTCCTCGGCCAGCCTTGCAAAGCGCCCCGCAAAGACCCTGGCAGCGTCGCAGCATATGATAACGGAATCGAGGAAAGCCCCGGCCTCGGGGTCATTGCCCGCCTCCTGCAGCTTCTCCCCGGCCCTTTTCTTCGCGCCCTCGAACCCTCCTTCCAGCAGGTTCTTGTGACCTATGACCAGGTGGCCCTGCACGTCGAACACGTTCATGCACAGCCCCGGGTTGTTGACCGGTATCTCCTCCCCGGCCCGGGCCATGTACCTGGGGTTCCCGCCCGCGCTCTGCACCTGCTTGTACACGGCGCCCAGCCCGAAGCCCCGCACCCGGTCGAGCGAGCTTCTTGCCGTGAGCTTTACGGGAAAGTATAGGCCGCTTTGTTTCCAGAGCTCTTTCTTGCGCTCTCGTATGGTCTTGCTGTGCCAGTAGGGTAGGATGTCCTGCATGAGCTCGCGCTTCTCGTCTTCGGAGAGGCGGTAGGGCCTGTCCGGCCGGGTGAGGAGCTTTTCCAGTTCCATCTCCAGCACCAGGTTGATTTCGCCCCGCTCCACCGGTATCACCGCGGCCACCAGCTTGCCCGAGCGGTTGCCCACTATGGCCTCCCGGTCCAGGATGTATACGGTCATGTTCTCCAGGGTGTGGGCGAAAGCCCGGGCCGCGCGCAGGGCAGGGTGCAGACCCCCGGTGCCCCTATACGATTCAGTGTAGTAGCGGGCCCGCTCGATGCATATCTCGTAGGGCGCGTCCAGGATCATTTTTCGCAGGGCATGAGTGCGGGATTGCGGCTCTGTCGTCTGGGGTGCGGGGATCCTGTTTTTTTCTGGAAGGCTTTCTACGGCTTCTGTCATGGCGGGCTCCTTTCTGCCGATGCTTTTTTGTCTATCGGGCAGCTCACAAAAGCTATGTGGGCCACCCTCAACCCATACACCATGTCATAAAAATAGCTGATCAGAGGCGCCAATACAAGAAGAGCAAAGATATATGGCATCACTCTTGTCCAAAACAGGATCAGGAAAATTTACCACAAAGTCGCAAAGGCACGAAGAATTAAAAGGATCAGGAGGATTGATTCAAGGCCTTGGCAAAGTCAACCTGGATTTGGACATGGCAAAAAAAGAGGGGGCTTGCTCGCTTTTGACCCTCGCTTTGCCTTTTCTTCCTTGGCGTCTTTTCTGGTGCCTTGGCGTTTTGCTTTCGCTTCTGCCCTCGTTTATAATCCTTTTACTGTCCGGGTCTGCGTCAGGGAAGTGTTTTAGTAACGAGGAGGTTTAAGCCAATGAGTGATAAGTATGCCGAGCTTCGGCGCGATGTGTGCGATTACGCACGCAGGATGGCGGCAGAGGGGTGGGTCACGGGCTCTTCGGGCAACGTGAGCGTACGTGTCCCCGGGGAGGAGGGTCACTATGTTATAACACCCACCAGTATAAAGTACAACGAGCTTGTGCCCGATAACATAGTAGTCTGCGACGAGGAGGGGGACGAGGTCATCGAGGTTGAGAACGCGCCCAGCTTCGAGCTGCCGTTGCACGTTGCCGTGTACAAGGCCCGGCCGGACGCGAACGCGGTTTTCCACACCCATGCGCTCTACAGCACGGTTTTATCGGTGCTGCGGCTTCCGCTGCCTCCCATAGTTGAGGAGCTGGTGCCCTACATCGGGGGCGAGATATTGGTGGCGGAGTACGGTCAGTCGGGCACGGACGATCTGGCCGAAAACGTGGTCAAGGCGCTCGGCGACAAGGGCGGGGTCTTCATAGCCAACCACGGCAACGTTTGCGTAGGCAAGAACCTGAAGAAAGCGTTCAACGTGTGCGCGCTGCTGGAGCGGACCGCGCAGACGTACGTGGAGTGCTTAAAGCTGGAAGGTCTTGGTCACGGTTCGGTGACGCGTCTTCCTGGCGAGGTGGTGGAGTCGGAGGCCGGGATGTACGAGGCCATGAAGGACTTCGACTGATCGGCCCGGTCAAAGACTCATCTTGTCACAGGATGTTACGCATGGAGACTGCGGCGAGGTTGGGGGCTTTTGCAGTGGTGCTGGCCCTGCAGGCCTTAGCCGCTTTTGTTTTTATACGCGGGCTCAAGCTCCCCTCGGGCTGGGCGTGGCCGGTCATATTCGCTTTCATACTTTTCAATTTTCCGCTGCCGTACCTGTTCTGGCTGCAGGCCGGCGCCAGGCAGGCTCCGTTTTGGGTTGCTGCGCTCGTTGTCAGGCCCTGCTTTGCCTGGCAGTTCAACTGGATCACTTTCCTTTTTATCGCCGGTCCACTGGTCATACTGGGATGGCTTTTTGCCTGGCTGTTCCACGCCCAGGCTATTATAAGCGTGATGAGATGGGTGCTGGTCCCGCTGGTGCTTGCCTGGTGGTCGCTCAGCTTTTACGGTCTGTTCGACACGGTGCGGCCGCCGGAGTACAACACCGTGGAGGTGGATCTTCCTGGCCTGCCGGCTTCCGAAGACGGCGCCAGGGTTGCGCTTCTCTCCGACCCGCACGTTGCCTGGTGGAACTCTGCCAGGGAGATATGCCACATAGGAAAAGCTATAAGGGAAATGGACCCCGACCTCTTCCTGGTGACCGGCGACATGGTGGACCACAACCCCGATTACGTGCACGCGTTCGCGGACTGCATGGAGGGGATCGAGCCCCGGCTGGGAAGGTACGCCATCATCGGCAACCACGACGTTTACACGGGCAGGGAGGCGGTGGCCAGGCGCATGCAGGCCCGTGGCTTCGGGATGATAAGGAACCAGTGGATCAGCCTCGCGGACAAAGGCTCGGCGATTGTGCTGGCCGGCGTGGAGGACTCGGGCGTGAACTGGGCCGGCAAGGGCCCGGCAACTAAAAAGCTGCCCGGTATACTGGCCGACTGCCCGCAGCAGGCCCCGGTGATACTGATGAAGCACAGGCCCTCGGACTTCAAGTACTACAAGGACCTGCCCGTGGACCTGGTGCTCTCGGGCCACACCCACGGGGGCCAGTTCAAGCTCCCCTTCGGCGGCCCGGGTCTCGCCCATATGACGTATAAGTATCCGGAGGGCCTGCACTCGCAGGGTGGAAAGACCACGTTCGTGAGCCGGGGCACAGGCACCGTGGGCTGGCCCTTCAGGCTTTTCTGCCCAAAGCAGGCCACCCTGATAATCCTGCGCTCGCCTGATGCGTGACTAGTTATCTTTCAGCCACGCAATCAGCGAGTCCATTGATTCCATGGGCTCTCTCGGTGGGAGCCCGGCGCAGACAAAACACGGCAGGCCGGACACAGCGGCATTTACCCATTGCAAACGGTCCTCCCAAAACCCTCTGTTAAAGAGCTTTTCGCCGAACCCGTGCATCTCTTCCAAGTCGGTCCGCGCCATGCGCGCGGCCATGTCTTCGGGGGCCAGTGGCGCCGGGCTTTTGTTTTTGCTTGCCGGCCCGGACAGCCATATTGCGCCGGCCAGGGCGCTCTTTGGGGCGATGTTTATTTCCGGGACCAGGAGTTCTACCCTTGCCTTGAAGTACATCTTCAGTCTTTTCATTGAGGCATGGCGCAGAGCCGTGCGCAGGGCTATGTCCAGCTTGTGTCTGGAAGAGAGCCCTGCTGTGGCGCTTCTGGATGCGAGGTGCCTTGCGCCCAGCCGCAGGGGGGTCGGGTATGCGAGCACGTATTGGCCGTCCAGCAGCGAGAAGTCGTCTCCGGCAAAGGGGCGCCCGGCATCGAGCCATCTGAGCACCCAGGTGGTCTTGCCGGCGCCGCCGGGTCCGGCCACCAGCACGGCCCGCTCCCCGTCCGATAGGGCGGCGGCATGGGTCATGAGGGCCCCCTTGCGCTCTGCCGCGATCCTTATTGCCGGCTCCACTATCCACTTGGACACGATGAACCGGGTCGCCGCGTTCCCTGTGACCTTAAGAGCAAACGGCCTTTGCGAGGGCTCTCCCGCGTGCACCTGCCAGCGGGCCATCATGTGCCTGCCATGCCAGGAGAAGGCCGGCGCAAAAGTCTCGTCCCAAACCCCTTGCGGGTAGTCGAGACATACGTCCAAGTCAAGGTCTTGGAGCACGGGGGCGCGGTCCTCGAAGAAATACAGCTCTCGCCTGACAGGGTCCACAAGACCTGGCGATCCCTTCACCCTTCCCTTTACCAGCCGGTGGATAGAGAAGAAGAATTCTGGCAAGTCTAGCTCCCGGCCTGATCCTGCAGGAGGGCGAGGTCATTGTCAACCATCATCTTGATGAGCTCTTCAAAGCTTGTCCGGTGGGTCCAGCCGAGTTTTTCCCCGGCCCTGGCAGGGTCCCCCACCAGGCGGCCCTTCTCGGCAGAGCGCACAAGCGAAGGGCTGACTATCACGTGGTCTTTCCAGTCGAGTCCCGCGTGCTGGAATGCAGTCTCGCACAGGTCGCGCACGGTGTGCTGCTCGCCGGTGGCTATGACATAGTCGTCGGGCGCATCCTGCTGCAGCATGAGCCACATGGCCTTTACGTAGTCCCCGGCAAAGCCCCAGTCGCGCCTGCTGGAGAGGTCCCCGAGCTCGATCTTTTCCTCGATGCCCAGCTTTATGGCGGCCGCGGCCCGGGTGACTTTCCTGGTCACGAAGTTGGCGCTGCGCCTCGGCGACTCATGATTGAAGAGTATGCCCGAGCAGGCGAACACTCCCAGGCTCTCGCGGTAGTACCTTGTCATGTAGTGGCCATAAGCCTTGGCCGCGCCGTAGGGGTTGCGCGGATAAAAAGGTGTGCTCTCGTTCTGCGGCGACTGGGTGACGTTGCCGAACATCTCCGAGGACCCTGCCTGGAAGAAGCGGACCTTTGGCCCCGCGGCGCGCACGGCCTCCAGCACCCGGGTCACTCCCAGGGCGTTCAGCTCTCCCATGAGCAGGGGCTGCTCCTTGTGGTCCGGCACGAAGCTCATGGCCGCGAGGTTGTAGACCTCCCGCGGCTGTGAGGCTTTCATGGCTTTTGCGAGCGAGTCCCCGTCCAGCATGTCGCCCTGTATGAGCTCTATGTCATCCAGTATGTGACTGATGCATGCGGTCCTGTGCTCGGAGACCTCCAGGTCGAGGCCGAACACGCGGTAGCCCTCCTCCAGCAGCAGCTCGGCCAGGTAGCTCCCGTCCTGGCCGGTGATCCCGGTTATGAGTGCATTCTTTTTCATATAATAGCAGACCTAGTAAGGCTCCTCGTCCTCGGGCACGAACCTTATGGGCAGCTCCAGCACACCTTCCTCCACCTCGCGCGGCAGAGGCGGCAGCTTCTTTATCTTCGCAAGAAGAGCCATCACCGACTTGTCCATGTCAGGGTTGCCAGACTCGTGGAGCACCTGGTATCCCATCACCTTGCCGTCCTCGTCAACCTTTATGAGCACGTCGAAGTGGAGGCCCTGGTTCAGGGGCACGGTCACGGGCAGGTCCCAGGAGCGGAGCAGCTCCATGCCGGCGAGCCTCTTGTAGTGCAGTATCCTCACGTCGCCCTTCACCCCGGCCATGGCAAGGCCCCAGGCCGTGCTCCCGTCCACTGAGCCTTGCAGGCTGCCGCGGCCGGAGACCATGTTCCTCGCAAGATCTATGTCGTCCCGCTTTGCATCCGGAAAAGTATCGGAGGACCCCTCTTCCCCTCCGTCCTCCTCGCCAGGGGCTTTTTCCTCCTCCGGCTCCTTCTGCTCTTCGGGCTCATCCTCCTTCACCGGCTTCTTGTTCTTTTGCTCCTCGGGCTCCGGCTCTTTCTTTTCGGCCGCTTTCTCGGGAGGCTCTTCGCTCTCTTCCTCCGGATTTTCGATCACCGGCTTTGCAATCTTCTTGGGCTCCGGTTTTGGTGCTTCCGCTTGCAAGGGCTTTTGCGAGGCGGGCCCGGGATCATCAGCCTTGGCCGGCGCGCCCTTCTTCGGCATGGGCGCGACCCACCTCACCTGAATGGAGTGATCCGAAAGCCACGGCTCGCGGCCGCAGCGGCTGGAGAGCGCGACAACACAGAGCAGCGCGAGGTGCACGCACCCGGAGGCGGCCACCGCCTTCAAAAAGGAGCACGTGACCTCTTTGTCCCGCTTCCCATATGCAACAGTATAAGAGCTCACCTGGTCTCGATCTCCTCGGGCTCGGTCACCATGCCGAGGCCCGGGACGCCCGCCTTCCTGGCCGCGGCCATCACCCCCACCACGAACCCGTATGGCACGTCTTGGTCGGCCCGCAGGTACACCTCCTTGCCGGCGCGGCCGGACAGGGTCTCCTCGAGCACCGGGCCCAGCCTCTCGACCTCGACCTCGATGTCGTCAAGGAAAACCTTCTTGCCTTCGGTCACAGTTATCACCAGCTCGTCCGTCTTCACCGGAAAAGCGGACATGGTGACCTGGGGAAGGTCTACGGAGACCCCCTGCTGCAGGTGGGGAGCGGTGAGCATGAAGATGATGAGCAGCACCAGCATCACGTCCACCAGAGGGGTCACGTTGATCTCCGACATGGGTAGCATGCTGTTCCCGCCCGCGCCTCCTTGCATAAAAGCCCCCTTTGTCACCGCTGTGCAGCGGGTCTAAAACTCTATACTTATTTAACTGCAATCGCCTGGCATTATCAACCCGGAGTTTTTAAGGCTCGCAACGACGCCATGAGGCCACGGTATGTTGTATCATATGTGAGGCGGGAGGGATCAAGTCTTTACGACCCCTGGAGTTCACGGCCTCTTTACCCTGACCGCTTGAGGGATGACCTCGAAGCTCGCGGGGAGCATGCCCGGCTGCTCCCCGTCAACGTCCAGGAGCACCCGTTCCTCGGAGTCGGCCTCCACCCTGCCGGCCCGGAAGCTCTCCACCTTGGGATGTGTCGTATGGTCTCCAGTATAGATGGTGCGCATGAGGCTCACCTGCTCCATGAAGGAGAGGTCACCCAGCACCACCACGTCGAAGAGCCCGTCGTCCACACTGGCCCCGGGCGCGGTGCGCATGCCGGCCCCGAAGTACTGGCCGTTGGCCACGGCCACGTTGAAAACCTTGCGCTCAAAGGGCTCGCCATCGTCCAGCCTTATGCTCACCCTCTTGTTGCTGTAGGCCAGGGACCCCCGCAGCGACCCGATCATGAAGCTCACCCTGCCCCCGAACACCTTGGTGGTCCGGTTCACCCGGTCGTCAACCTCGCCGCCCACGCCGAAGGATGCGATGTTTATGAAGTAGCGGGACAGGTCTTCGCCCCGGTGGTCCCTGAGCGTCATCCTCCCCACGTCGGTGGGCTTTGCCGGGAGCTCGGAGAGCACGGCCACGGAGTCGCGGAACTCTCTTGGCACCTTGATGGTCTTTATGAAGTCCGAGCCCGTGCCCATACATACGACAGCGAATACAGCATCCGGGTTTACCAGCTCGCCATGCTCGAAGAAGCCGTTTATGACCTCGTTGTTGGTCCCGTCGCCGCCCAGGGACACGATCATCTCGAAGCCGTCCTTGATCGCCTTCCTGGCCAGCTCCGGCGCGTGCCACGGCCCCTCGGTCATGCCGAACTCGACCTTGCCGAGCACCGACTCGGCAAGCGACTTTATCTCCGGCCACAGCTTCTTTGCCCGGCAATTGGCCGCGTTCGGGTTCACCACGAAAAATGTCTTCAAGCCAGCCATGGAAAACTCCTCCCCCTCTGCGGCGCTCTACCTTAAGTTCTCGATCAGCCGGATAAGCAGCCGCGTGCCCCTGCCCGACGGTCCTCCGGACAGGTACGGCCCGGCCTTGGGGTTCCAGAACACCGATGCTATGTCCAGGTGGGCCCAGGGGGCCTCGCCCACGAACTGCTTTAAGAACATGCCGCCCACGATAGTGCCGGCTTCCCTGCGGGTGGAGGTGTTTATGATGTCCGCGACCTTGGACTCGATCAGCTCCTCGTACTCGTCCCAGGCGGGCAGTATCCAGGTGCGGTCCCCGGAGGCGTGCGCGGCCGCGCTGATCTTTCCCAGGAGCTCCTCGTTGTTTCCCATCAGCCCGATGGCCTGGCTGCCAAGAGCGATGGCGCACGCCCCGGTCAGGGTCGCCACGTCCACCACCCCGTGCTTCGGCTTCAATGACACCGCGTAGTGGAGCGCGTCCCCCAGCACCAGCCTGCCCTCGGCGTCGGTGTTCATGACCTCGACGGTGAGACCCGATGCCGTGCGGATCACGTCGCCCGGTCGCTGGGCCCCTCCGCCGGGCAGGTTCTCGGCCAGCGGCATCACCGCGGTGGCGTTCACCTTGAGGCCCAGCTTCTTTGCCGCGGCCACCGCGTGCAGCACGCACGCCGCGCCCGACATGTCCCCCTTCATCTGGTCCATGTTGGATGATGGCTTGATGGATATGCCCCCGGAGTCGAACGTGACCCCCTTGCCCACCAACACCAGGTCAAGCCCCTTCCTGGCCGCGCCCTGGTATTTCACAATGACCAGGCGGGGAGGGTTATGGCTGCCCTTGCCAACCGCCAGGACAGCGTTCATGTTGCGTCTTTTAAGCTCCTGCTCCTTCCACACTGTGGCCTCTAGGCCGGCGTCCCTGGCAACCTTTCGGGCCTCTTTAGCAAAAAGCTCTGGGTACAGCTCGCCCGGGGGCCGGTTTATCATGTCGCGGACCGCGCACTGGGCATGGGCCGCTATCTCGCCGGGCCTGATGCCCTTTTTCAGCTTGCTGTCGCCGAACAGGGTCAGTGTGGACACCGGCGCAGCTTTCTTGTCCTTGGTCTTGTAATCCAGGAACCGGTAGCTCTTTAATATCGCGCCTTCCACGAATGCGCGCGAGACCTCGGCCAGGGATAGCCCCGGCTTGCCAGGGTCGCGCAGCTCTGCGTGGCAGGTCAATTTCTCGCCCTTGTCAGGCGCGCCCGTGACCAGGCCGCCGGCCTTGCGATAGCTCTCCGGCTCCAGTTTGTCCCTTTTTCCCAGGCCGGCCATCACTACCATGCCGAAAGGCGACTCCTTTCCGGCGGGTATGCTTATGACCTCGTCCTTCTTGCCCTTGAAGCCGCGCTTGATGCTCTGTGACACCGCGCCCCGGGTGGCCTTGTCTGCCGCCTTTGCCCCGGGCCACAGCCCGAGCTCGTCCTCCACGAAAACCAGCCCCAGCAGGTCGCATTTCTGTCTGGCTATGTCTCCCTTCCCCATAGTGATCCTGAGATCGCTCATGCTCGCTTCCTCCTTGAATCAGCTTTACAAGGCCCCTGAAACTCCTTGTTCTTTTGAAGACAATATCATACTGGCAACATAGCGGTCCATAAAGTCCGGGTCAAGGTTGAGCTCCACGTGCCGGGTCCTCTCGGCCATGCCGCACGCCGTATCGAACATCTCGGGGTCGAGCATCATGGCCGCGCCCAGCCCTGCGCCGTTTGGAATGGAATGTATAAAAGACGGCCTGAACCCGGGCAGCAGCCCTATGTCCATCACCTCGGCGGGGTCCATCTTACCCCCGAAGCTGCCGGTCAGTATGACCCGTTCCAGGTCCTTAGTCTCCATTCCCGCGCGCTCGAGCAGTATCTCCACGGCCGCCCTGATGGCGCCCTTTGCCTTCTGCAGCTCGCGCACGTCGTTCTGGGAGAGGAATATGCCGGGAGAGAGCATGACACTCTTCCCGTCCCGCCCCTCCATGATCTTTATCCCGGGCGCGCTCCCCGGCTCCGCGATCCTGCCGGAAGGCTCTATGGCGCCCGCCTCTATAAGCGCGGTCACCGCGGACAGGAGCCCGCAGCCGGAGAGCCCTTTTGGCTTGCCGCCGCCAATTGTCGAGAGCTCCAGCCCATGGTCCCGGCTCCACTTAACCCCGCTTATGGCGCCGTGGCCAGCCCTCATGCCGCAGCTTATGTTCACCCCCTCGAACGCGGGACCCGCGGCGGTGCTCGCTGCCATGAGCCTGCCGCCGGCTGCCAGCATGACCTCGCCGTTGGTGCCGAGGTCTATGGCAAGAGCATTGCACTCCTTTTCCATGTGGAAGGAAAGCATGCAGGCGAGCGCGTCCGAGCCCACGAACCCGCCTATCAAGGGCGCGAAGCGGACCTCTGAGAGCCCCGGGAACAACGAGCCGATGGCCTCGGGCCTGTACTCGACCGGCCCGGTGCGGCTTGGCTCGAAAGGTGAGCGCAGGAGCGTACCCACGGGCAGCCCAAGCGCCAGGTGGTGCATGGCCGAGTTTCCCACCGCGGTTGCCCTTTCCACCCGCTGGCGGGCGCTCGCATCCAGCCCGAGTCCCCGGGCAGCCTCTGCCACGCTCTTCCAGGCCAGCTCGCGCAGGAGTTCCTGGTTCTTCTCTGCAAAGCCCAGCCTGGACATGACCTCTGCCCCGTGCGAGGTCTGCAGGTTCAGGGTTGCATGGCCGGCGAACACCCTGCCCTCTTCGAGCCCCGTGATAAAGCAGGCCACCGTGGTGGTGCCCAGGTCAATGGCAAGGCCGAGGGGTCCGGGGACCTTTGACAGGTCCGCGCCGGTTGAAAAGGACTTGTCAGTGAAGACCGCGGGCGCCTCCATCTGCACCCGGGCCTCTCCAAGCACCTTTGTCTGGCATGCTAGCCTTATGCCCTTTTTGATCTCGTCCTCGCCAAGGTGCTTGAGCTCGTTTTCAGTGAGCGGGGAGAGCTCTCCGCCGGCCTTGACCCTGCACTTCCCGCACTTGCCCCTTCCCCCGCATGGCCGGTCAAGCAGCACTCCCGCGGACAGTATGAGGTCGTCCAGCCTGGCGCCCGGCTCCGCGTCTATCTCCATGGAGGCGTCCTTCATTTCCAGCAGCAGCTTCATCTTCTGCCCAGGTTCCTCCTGATCAAGGATACGCCCTCCCCGGCCTCGGATAAAAACGCGGGCAAGGACCTCACCGACATGAGCCTCCTTGCAAGGTAGCCGGGCCTTAGATAAAAGTCGCGCACAGCCTCGGCCTTGAGAGCGGCAACCTCCTGCCGGGACAATGCCCTGGTGCGCATGGACACAACCTCGCCGGCCTGGTCAGGGTCAACACCCCGGGCCGCCAGGCCCTCGTCCTCGGCCGTTGTCCTGAGCCCGGTGGCCGCCCTGGGCACGGCCACGTTGTAGGACACAAAGTCGGGGTCAAGCTCGCGTGCAAGCCTCATGGTGGCGCGCACCGTGTGCTCGGTGTCCTCCGGCAGCCCGATTATAAAGGTGGCCACGGTCCTTATCTTGTGTTCTCTGCACAGCTCGAACCCCCGGCGCACCTTGTCCATGGCAAGCCCCTTGCGGTAGGCCTCCAGGATGTCCTGGTCCGCGCTCTCCACCCCCATGATCAGGGTGTGGCAGCCCGCTGTTTTAAGGGCCTTCACAAGGTCGGGGTCGAGCAGGTCTGCCCGGGTGAAGGTGGTCCATCCCATGCCCGGCGCCTTTGCAGCCATTTTCTTCAGCAGTTCGAGCGACCTTTTCCTGCGGGCCCCAAAGCACTGGTCGGTCACGAACAGCTCTCGCACCCCGCGGTTTTTAAGCCAGCAGAGTTCTTCGATCACCTCGGCGCAGGGCCGGAGCCTGTATCCCAGGGATGCCATCACGCAGAAGCTGCACTTGAAGGGGCAGCCGAAGTCCGTGAGCACGGTGGCAAACCTCCTGCCTCTGGCAAAACTGAACCTGTAGCCCTTGTGTCCGAACAGCTCGTGGAGCGGTCTTCCCAGGGAGAACTCTTGTGAAGGCCCCGGGTCAAAGTCGCCTTTAACACCGCCGTCCTCGCGCACCACGAGGTCCGGCCCTGCCCTGCCCGTGTCGAGGTAAGTCTTAAGCCCGCTGCTCACGAACCTGAGAAGGGCCCCCTTTACAAAGGGGTGCTCGCGGAGCCACTCTTCCGGCCTGTCAAGGAAGACCTCGCCGGTTATGAAGAGGTCAGCGTCAACCCGGGCTGCGAGCTCCTTGTAAAAGGCTTTGTCCCCGGAGTCGGTGACCGCGCCCCACAGGCCCAGCACCGCCTGGGGGCCGATCTTTTCAATCTCCTGCATGCACTGATCGGTGGAGAGCTTCCTTGCCACCGCGTCAATGGCGTGCACCTCGCATGACCGGGCCAGTATTCCGGACTGCATAAGGAGGTCAATGGGCTGGAACAGGTAGTTCGACTTGGTGTGCTTGGAGCAGTAGTAGTCCCGGATGACCACGTCCCGGGCAGGCGGGTTCAAGAGCAGTATCTTCAACCGGCTTCCCCCAGGGCCCTCTTAACGGCGGCGAACGCTTCATCCACGCTTATGCCTGTAAGACACTCGGGCTCATCGCGCATGCACCTCACCGTCTTTGCGTTGTAGATGTTTATGCAGGGCGAGCAGTCTATGCCCCGGTATAGCACGACGTGTCCGGGGCCCCGTGGCCCGAACAGTTGCGGGGTCTCTGGCCCGAAGAAGCTCACGGTCTTTGTGCCCAGCGCGTCCGCGAGGTGGAGCGGCCCGCTGTCGTTTGTGATAAGCAGGTCCGATCTCTGGAGCACCCCTACCAGGTCCCGGAGAGACGACTCCCCTGCAAGGCTCACCACTGCGTCTGGGTCCCGGGCCCTCTTGCGCACCCCTTGCACGAACTCTGCCTCACCGGGCGTGCCCAGGAGCACCACCCTTCCCAGGGCTTCCCGGTTAATCCTGTCAATCAGCTCCACGAAGCGGCCCTCCGGCCACCTGCGCGCAAGCGCCACCGTGGACGCGTTCGGGTTTACCGCGATCACTTGCTCACCCTCCTGCACGCCCTTCCTGTGGAGGAGTGCCATGGCCCTTTCCTTCTCATCTCCTTTCGTATTCAGCTTCACCGGACTCGGCTCGTCGCTGTCATTGCAAAGGGCCCTCTCCAGGTTCATGAAGTTCAAGGTCACGTGCCAATAGGGGTTGAAGGCCCTTTGATTGTTGTGCAGGTCTCCTCTCCACACGTCCCAGCTATGGAAGCCGACCCTTACGGGTGCGCGCGACAGGCTGGTGACTATGGCTGAGAAGCGGGAGAGGTACTCGAGATCAATCACCGCGTCCAGCCCGATCTCTCTGACCGAGGAGAAGAAGCGGAGAATGTTCCACGCCACACCGGGCGCACTCTCGGGCAGGTCCAGGTAGTGCACTTGGTCCGCGATGTGGAGCAGCTCGACAATGCCCCTGTTCTGCTCCAGGGTAATAAGGTGTATCCTGGCGCCGGGGTTTGTGTTCCTCATGGCGTAGAACACCGGCGCGGCAAGGATGAGGCTGCCCATGCCCCAGAACTTTATCACCCCGATGTCTTTAAGGTCTGGTGCCCGGGGGTTAACGCCGGGCCTAGCCTTGTCCCTGCCCCGGGCTCTTTCGTACAGGGTGAGCGCGGCGCATATGGGCACTCCGGCGAAGCGGTCAATGCGCTTCATCCACTGCATGTCCATCACACCCACCCCCTGAACTCGATCACCATCCTGGCGAACGCCGGCATCCCCCTCACTCCCACGTCGCGCCTTATCACCCGCCACACCCGGGAGGGGCTCGCGTAGAACCTTCGGTAGGCGCGCCTGCGCCATGCCTGGAGCTCGGCCGGGCTCATGCCGGGCAGGTCCATCACCGCGAAGTTCTGTTCGAACCTGTGCCAGGGCTCCTGCTCGACCCAGCCCTTCTCTGAAGCCGTGTTGAACAAGGGGGACCCCGGGAAGGGCACGGCGCAGTAGAACTGGGCGTAGTCGAGCGGGAGCGAGCATGCAAAATCAATGGTCTGCCTGACGGTGTCCTCGGTCTCCCCCGGGTATCCCAGCACCATGTGGGCGGTGACCTGGAGCCCGGCCTTCTTTGCCTGCTCGACCGCCTGCCGGTTCCGCTCGACCGTGACCTTCTTGTTCATGAGGTCCAGTATGCGCTGGCTACCGGACTCCAGCCCCAAGCCTATCATCCAGCACCCGGCCCGGTGCAGGAGCCCGAGCAGCTCGGGGTCCACGTGGTCGGTGCGCGAGTTCACCACGAAGCGCACTCCAAGGTCGAGCTTTATGATCTCCTCCAGCACCCGGGCGGCCCACTCCCTGTTCAGGGTGAACGACTCGGACCAGAACAGGAAGTCGTATATGGCGAATTCCTCGCGCACGTGTTCGATCTCCGCCGCGACCCTCTCCGGCGACTTTGTGCGCAGCTTGTGGCCGTAGTAGGCCGGGTCCGCGCAGAAGGTGCAGTGATAGGGGCACCCCCTGGATGTGCCTATCAAGAGGAAAGGCTTTGCCGAGAAGGGCATCCTGTAGAGATGCGTCTTTACAAGGCCCCAGGCAGGGAAAGGGAGCTGGTCCAGTACGGCCGGCTCGCGGTCGGGACCGTGCGAGAACCCGTCTCCGTCCCGGAGGGACATGCCGGGTATGCCTTTTAGTGTCTGGCCCCGCTCCACGGCCCTGGCGGCGTCGCGCACGGTGAGCTCGGGCTCGCCCCGCACCACCGCGTCCAGGCCGGCCGCTGTTTTCAAGGACTGCTCGGGCAGCGCCGTCACGTGGATGCCGATGGCCAGTATTTTTGAGTCCGGGAACTCCTTCTTGAGCTCGTCCGCGAGCCCGAGGTCTGAGTCTATGGAGGGCGTGGCGGTGTTTATAACGAACATCCGGGGCTGGAAAGCACGCGCCCGCTGGAGCAGCTCGTCTTTGTCCAGTCCCTCGATGATGCAGTCATCCAGCCGGCACCCGGCCCCTTCATCCTCCAGCACCGCTGCGATGGTGGCAAGCGATATGGGGGCCCACACCGCGGTCCATGCCCCGGCCCTCTGCATGCACCTGCCCTCGCGCACCATGTCCACGCCGGATGCCGCGGGCGGGTTTATCATCTGGATACGCAAGCTCATACCATCTCCCGGAACAGTCTTATGAAGAACTTGTGCGCCTTCCTGAAGGTGGGCAGCTTTGACTTCCCCCCTGCTCTCGCGTACTCGTGGCTCCCCACTTCTCCCACCCGGAGCCCCTTTTTCAACGCCTTCATCACCATCTCGTGCTCGATATCGAAGTCGTATGCGGAGAGGCCCAGGGACAGCGCCTTCTCCCTGTCCATTGCCCTGAAGCCGTTCAGGCAGTCGGTGAGCTCGACCTTGAAACGGAAAGATATGGCGATGGCCAGGAGGTTCCCGCCCAGGTCGCGGACAAAGTGGGTGAAGTTCGGGTGCACGTCGTCCGAGCCGCCGCGCCACCTGGATGCGATCACCATGTCCAGGTCGCCGGAAAGAATGGGGCCTGCCAGCCGGGGTATGTCGTCCGGGTCGTGGGACCCGTCCGCGTCCAGGAAAACCGCCACCTCTCCCGAGGCCTTCTCCAGGCCGGTGCGGTAGCCGTCACCCTTGCCGAGGCCGCTGTCCTCGAAAACCTTGGCGCCCGCGGCCTGGGCCAGCTCCCGGGTGCGGTCCCTGGAGCGGCCGTCAATGACCAGCACCTCGTCCGCACGGGGCAGGCACCTCTCCACCACGCTCTCAATGGTGGCTTCCTCGTCTTTTGCAAGAATCACCGCGGATACTTTGACAACCCGTGTATGCATAATCAAATGCCCAGCCCGATGGTGATCTCTTGCGGGGGATTAACTATTCCTATGAAGCCCACAGGATCGCCGCCCTTTGAAACCTTCACAAGCTCGGCCGGTGGACAGGACTGCAAGCCGTCCACCCAATGATAGGATACCACCGCAAGCCCCGAAGGTGTAGACACGCTTGAAAGCTCGATCTTTCCGAGCTTTGCTTTTACGCTGCCCGAGCCCTGCAGGAAGAAGTCGCGCTCGCGGTCCAGGACGTAGGCTTCGATTTTTCCAAAGGTCTCGGAAAGCCTCGCGCCCTGGTATCTTGACATGCGCTCCCTGGAGGATGCGGAGAAGCATACGACCCAGCCTATGTTGTAGAGCTCCATGGCCCGGTCGAGATCCTGGTCGGTGTACTCGGACACCGGCCTCGTGAGCAGGAGCCCGTCGTGGAACCCGGCGTAGTGGTGCTTTATGAATGCGTTCGGGAGAGGCCCGCCGATGAGCTCCCGGGGCGTGAGCAGGGGCAAGAGGTGCACCAGCCTGGCGCCGCCGTATACGTCCGAGTACTGCCCCTCCCACACGTTTATGTCCTCGATGAGGATGCGGGCGCTCCTGTCGGTGTTCTCGCGCACCCACGAGACCAGCTCCCGGCTGTTTTTGTCGAGCGTTGTTGTAAGGGGCGCCGCGCGGCTGAATGCAAGGAAGCTCGGCAGCAGGAGCAATGCGGCGAGGGCCGCGGCAAAGAGCGCCAGGGCTATGGCACGGCCCCCCTTGATGCGGGTTGCCGCGATCCAGTCGCTTGCCCTTTTGAGGCCCCAGCCGCTTGCCGGCAGCCACATGAAAAAGTATGCGGTCACGTAGCGGTAGGGCTGCAAATGCATGAGCCGCTCCGAGAAGGAGCCGAAGTAGGAGAGCAGGAGGAAGAACACCACAGCAGCGAGCAGGGGCGCGGCGAGCGCAGGCGACCTGTGCCTGATGAAGAAGAGCCCGCCTATGCCTGTGGCCACGATGAGCAGCCTGGCAAGGGGCAGGGCGTAAAAGGGCTGCAGCGGGACCATGTCCTTTATCCACCTGAAAGGGTCAACGTTCTGGAAGAAGGTGGTTGCGGGGTCCAGGGTCTTCAGGTGCATGAACCTGAAGAAGGGGTATAGCCAGTGGAGGTTCACCATGAGAACGAACGCGAACGCCCCCACAAGGAGCATGAGGTCCCGGGGCCGGAGCGAGGGCGAGAACATGAGTATCCATACAAGGGCGATCGGCAGCACCAGCACGAAAGCGGTCTTGTGCACGGTGAGGGAGGCGGCCAAAGCGAACAGGAGCAGTGCATAGGCCCGGTTCTCCTTGAGGTGCATGAACCGGTAAATGAGCGAGAGCGGGACCAGGAAGAAGTGGAGCAGGAAGGCGCCGGAGATCATGCCCATGCGGCCGAAGAAGGCGCACTCCGATACCCAGAAGTATACTACGCCCAGGGCGGAGGCGCACAGTGCCGGGCCGCGGCCGAGCCCGAACCAGCGCATGGAGAAATAGAGCGACAGGGGGGCCAGCGCAAAGCTCCCGATAAAGAGCAGCTTGATGATGCGGGCGAGGTCTTGGCTTTTAAAGACTACGGCGACAAGCTGCACGGGCAAAGCGGAGTTGAACACGAAGTCCAGGGGATAGCCGGCCATGAAGAAGGGGTCGTAACCCCACATCCTGCCGTGCTCGCTCGCAAGCTCGCGGGCAGCGTTCGCCCAGTAGTACTGCGAGCAGAAGTCAACGTTGAGTACGGGCCGGGTGTTTACGATGTGTTCAAATGACTTGAAAGACGATAGGGTGAGGCAGACCTGCAGGATGAGGAGTATGCCAAGGACCAGTGCCGTGTACCCGGCCGGGAGTCTTTTCTGTTGAGTGTCTCTCATGCATTCAATTTGTTAAGAGTCTTTCTTGAAAGCCATGCGTTCCCTGAAGTTCTGTAACGGTACAGACTTATAAAAAGAAAAGAGTTTAAACAGGCGGCCTTGCATAATTATTAACATTTGAATCAAGATAAAATAAAGCTTGCTCTTGACAGAAAAACTTTTCATATTATACCATAACTAGTTGAAACTTTCATCTCACATCCGGCTACTATTCACGCAAACATGAATAAGAATGTCCGATTCCGGACGCAGGTGAAAAATCAAAAAAGGAGAATGAAGTCATGAAGACAAAGGTTTTCGCTTTGTCGGTCGCGGCGCTTTTTTTAGTCGGGACCTACGCCTGTTCGCTGAAGGAAGTGGATAAAGCGGTGGACACCGCGGATAAGGCGGCGGGCCTGGCTGAAAAGTTCGAGGACAAGGCCGAGGAAAAGAAGGGGTCCTCCGAAGGGGGAGAGACCGCCCAGGCTGCCGGAGGGGTTAGGCAACAAAGCGGTGTAAGGATTGACAAGTACGAGCCCAACGAGGACCTGCTGAGCCCCACCCAGGTCGAGTTGCCAGCCACCATAAAAGCCACAATCGAGCCCGCAGGAGATATTGATTTTTACAAGTTCCACGTTGCCTCGAACAAAAGGGAATTGGTGAATGTCACCTTGCTTAACCCCACCACCAACCTTCGTCCTTGTTTGCATTTTTACAACCAGAACAGGGAACGCTTTGGGGGAACTGGTAGAGTACAACCCGGAACTGCAAAGGTCGGTGGAGAAATTATCGCCCTGCCAAATCAGGATTACTATGTAGCAGCATGTACTTCTTCATCAGGCAATTGCGCATGCAGAGAATCAGGAGGAAATTCCAGCAAGTATTACACCCTGAAGATAGAGCTTGCCGGAGTGGGTGATAAATATGAGCCCAATGAATCACTTACTGAGGCCACCACAGTCTCCCCCGGGAAAATAAAAGGCACCATCAACCCGAAAAACGACAAGGATGTTTACAAGGTCCGGTTCAGCAGGTCCGGCACAGTAAAGGTCACATTCCATAACCCCACGCTTAACCTTCAACCTTGTCTGCATTTTTACGACCAGAACCGGCAACAATTTGGTCAAACGAGTAGGGTTCAAGCCGGCGCAGCCAAGACCGGAGGCAAATTCAATGTACAGCCCAATCAGGATTATTATGTAAAAGTATGTACCTCTTCATCAGGTAATTGCGCATGCAGAGGATCGGGAGGAAATTCAGAAAAACCTTACACCCTTGAGATCAGGATGGTAGAGTAATCAGCGGGAAGCGAGGGACTGGATGCGGGTTGTGAGTTGTGAGGGGTTCCAAGTCCCTCACAACTAAAACCCTCACCCCTTAAATCTATTACAGCAGCCCCTCCACGGAAAGGTCCTCGTCCAAATCCTGCCAATGGATTCCCACTCCCCCTCCGATCAGGCGCCAATTTCTACGCGCCTCAGGAGAAGCATCCCTCAGAGCTGGAAGCCATTCCAGGGGCACGGAAATCTCGCGCCCGTCAGCCAGGCGCACCTTTAAAAACTCGTCGGTCACCGTGACGTCAACCGCACACGGTTCTTTTTTAGCCGCTGAAATAGTCATATCACCAAAGCCTCACCCGAAGTAGTGCTGCATCCTTTTGTAGAACTGGTATCTGAATATCAGCCTGTCGAGCGAGGGCTCCTTTACAAATTCCTTTATTAGCTGCGCCATGTTGTCCTTTAATATGAAGGCCTTCCTGTTCCTCAGCATCCTCGCGCGGGAGTCCAAGAGGTCCTGGTACTCGAGCCCGTCTATCTTCACGGGCGGGTCGCCGGAGCCGGTGCGGGGCAGGTAGTAGTCCAGGTCCGCGTAGTCTCTGACCATGATCCTGCCTTCCCTCTCGCACCTCTCTGCCAGGTGGGTGCCGATAAGGGGTGTGTAGATGGACACGTGCATGGTGCTGGGCCGAAGCTCCTTTATCAGCCGCTCGGTCTCCAGGAGGGCCCCCTTTGTCTCGTCGGGCGAGCCCAGGAGCACGTAAGCGTGGGTCCTGAACCCGAGCTCCTTGCATATCTGGAAGGCCTCCCTGGCCTGCTCCACGGTAGTGCCCTTGCCGATGGAGTCCAGGACCTTCTGCGAGCCGGACTCGATCCCGAAGAGCACGTAGTACACGTTCATACTTTTCAAGACGGCGGCCCGCTCGCGGTCGAAGGTGTCCACCCGGGAGTTGACCACGTACCTGAATTCGTGCAGCAGACCCGCCCGGTCGAGCTCGTCGCGCAGGCCGATCATCCAGCCCTTCTTTATGGTGAAGGTGTCGTCGTGGAAGAACACGTCGTGGATGCCGTACTTCATGTGACACTCTCGTATCTCCCGGGCCACCCTCTCCGGGCTTTGAAAGCGGACCTTCTTCCCGAACATACGCTCCAGTGTGGGCTGGCAGAACCTGCACCTGTAGGGGCAGCCGCGTGCCGAGTGCAGGTTTATGGCCCTGGCGCGCAGGTAGCTCTTGTGCACGTCCAACAGGTCCCGATCGGGCACGGGTATGGAGTCCAGGTCCACGGGCTGCGCCGGTCCGGTGTTCACGACTTCCCCGCCGCGACGGAGGGCCAGGCCGGGTATCCCATCCGGGTCCGTATGCCCGCGGACCGCGTCAAGGAGCGCGGGCAGGGAGTCCTCGCCCTCGCCCATGACCGCGTAGTCGAGCTCCGGTATCCTGCACAGGGTGTCCTCCGGGAGTATGGTGGGGTGCGGCCCGCCGGCTATGGTGGCCGCGCCGGCCTCCTTGGCGGCCTTTATTACCTTTTCGGCCGCGGGGAAGAAGTCGGTGAGGAAAGACACGCCCACCGCGTCCGGCCTCTCGGCCTGGATCATCCTGACCACGCGGTTTGTGTCGGGCTCGAAGCTGGTGTCGTGGCAGGTGACCTGGTGGCCGGCCTTTTTAAGTATGGTGCCCAGAGTGATGATGCCGAGCGGCGGCCACATGCCGTGCACCTGTCCTGAGAGTCGGGGGAATATGAGGGCGACCTTCATCTTAGCGGGCCTTTAAATAGAATCATACATTTTTTATTCACACAGAGGCACGGAGAGCACAGAGGAAAGAAAAATAACATAGCGTATGTTCCCGTTTATTGTTCATCCAGCTCTGTATTCTCTGTGCCTCTGTGCGAAAAAACCTTGCTCATACCTATCTTGGACAGCAATGAAAAGTAGTACAAACCCCGGGGACACTCATCAGTATGGCGCTTACACCCCGCAGCACTTCTTGTACTTCTTTCCCGAGCCGCAGGGACAGGGGTCGTTCCTTCCCACCTTGGGGACCTCGTGCCTGAAGGTCACGGGCTTCTCGTCTTCCGCTGGACTGATGGGCTCGCGGCCCCCGTCGGGCGCTGACTCCGCTGCCTGGGCCGCGGGCATGGCCGGCCTTCCGCCCCTTCCGGCCCTCATGCCTCGTATTGCCCTGCGCCTCCTCTCCATCCTCTCCTGCTCCGGGTCAACGGGCTGGATGCGGGAGATCCTCTGCACGGCCTCGGAGTGCACGTTGAACACGAAGTCCTGGAACAGGTTTATGGACTCGCGCTTGTACTCGACCAGGGGGTCCTTCTGCCCGTATCCCGCCAGTCCGATGCCCTCTTTGAGGTGGTCCATGTCCAGGAGGTGGTCCTGCCACAAAGAGTCAATGGTGAAAAGGTATATGTCCTTCTCCACCTGGTCCATGGTCTCGGTTCCGATGGCTTCGCGCTTTTGCTGGTACGACTTTATTGCCTGCTCTGCTATCATGCTTGCGAGGTCGTCCGGGTGGGTGGAGTCCAGCTTCTCCGGGTCCAGGATCACGGCCACCCCGAGCTGCTGCGCCGCCTTGAGGGTCATCTGTTTCCAGTCCCACTCCTCCTCGGGTGTCTTCTCGTCGCCGAAGGAGTAGACGATGTCCTCGGCCACCCGGGTGACGGCGTCCTCCACCCGGGCCTGGATGCCCTCCTCCCTCATGATGTCGCGCCGGAGCCCGTAGACTATCTCCCGCTGCTGGTTCATCACGTCGTCGTAGTCCAGCAGCCGCTTCCTGATCTCGAAGTTGTGTTGCTCGACCTTTGCCTGTGCGCGCTGTATGGCCCTGGACACCATCTTGTGCTCGATGGGCTCGTTGTCCTCGATCCCGATCCTGTCCATTATCTTTGCCAGCGAGTCGGAGCCGAAGATGCGCATGAGGTCGTCCTCGAGTGAGAGGTAGAAGCGAGAGCTTCCCGGGTCCCCCTGCCTGCCGGATCGTCCCCGGAGCTGGTTGTCAATGCGCCGGGACTCGTGCCTCTCGGTGCCGATGATGTGCAGCCCCCCCTGGTCCACCACCTTGTTGTGCTCGTCCTCCCACGCGGCGCGGAACCTGGCCATGAGCTCCTTGAACCTCTCCTCGTCCCCCTTGGCCGCGGTCTTGGCCATCATCTCCGGGTTGCCGCCCAGTATGATGTCTGTGCCGCGTCCGGCCATGTTGGTGGATATGGTGACCGCTCCCAGCCGGCCGGCCTGTGCCACTATCTCTGCCTCCCTCTCGTGGTGCTTGGCGTTCAGGATATTATGGCGTATGCCGCGGTTCTTTAGCATGCGGTGCAGCCGCTCGGACTTCTCCACCGAGGTGGTGCCCACCAGTATGGGCTGGCCGGTCTCGTTGACTTGTTCGATCTCTTCCACCACCGCGGCGAACTTCTGCTTCTCGGTCTTGTAAATAACATCCGAATGGTCCTCCCTCACCATGGGCATGTGGGTGGGGATGACCCTCACGTCCATCTTGTAGGTGTTGTGGAACTCCTCCTCCTCGGTCTCCGCGGTGCCGGTCATTCCGGCAAGCTTCTTGTACATGCGGAAGTAGTTCTGCAGGGTGATGGTGGCGATGGTTTGTGTGGCCTTTGCGATTGAGAGGTTCTCCTTGGCCTCGATGGCCTGGTGGAGCCCGTCCGAGTACCTTCTCCCTTCCATCTTCCTGCCGGTGAACTCGTCCACTATCACCACCCGTCCGTTCTCGACCATGTACTCGTCGTCCAGCTCGAACATGTTGTAGGCTTTGAGGAGCTGGCTTACCACGTGCAGCTTCTCGCTCTTGTCCTGGTAGTCACGGGTGAGCTCGTCCAGCCTGGCGGCCTTGTCCTCCGCGGACAGGCTCTCGTCACGGTTGATCTCGTCCTCCGCTGTGGAGAGCTCGGGCAGCACGAACACGTCTCCGATGATGCCCACGAGCTCCTCCTGTCCCTCCTCGGTCAGCTCGATTGAGTTGTCCTGCTCGTTGTGCGCGTAGAGCAGCCCCTTTTTCAGCTCGTACAGGGTCTTGTTCATGCGGAGCTGGTTCTGCACCCGCTCCATCTCCTTTTTTGTCTCCTTGTTGGAGGCGATGAGGTTGAACAGCTCCTTGTTCTTGGGGTCTCCGGCCTGCACCTGGCAGAGCTTGAAGTAGTACTCCTCGCTGGCGCCGTTGTCCTTCTGCAGGCGGCGGGCCTCGGAGAAAATCTTCCTCACTATCTGCTTCTGCCTTTTCACCAGCCGCTCCACCGGCTGCCTGAGCTCGGCATAGGCCCTGGTGTCGTCCCGGTCAACCTCCCCGGATATGATGAGCGGGGTGCGGGCCTCGTCTATGAGTATCGAGTCAACCTCGTCAACTATGGCGTAGTAGAGGGGATCGGGCTGCACCATCTCTTCCGCCCGGTGCTTCAAGTTGTCGCGCAGGTAGTCGAACCCGAACTCGGAGTTGGTCCCGTATGTCACGTCGCAGGAGTAGGCCTGCTTCCTCTCCTCGTCGGGCATGTCGTGCTGCAGGGAGGAGGCGGAGAGCCCCAGCAGGTTGTACACCGGTCCCATCCACTCGGCGTCGCGCCGCGCCAGGTAGTCGTTCACCGTGATGACGTGCACCCCCTGTCCCAGCAGGGCGTTCAGGGCCACAGGGCAGGTGGCGGCCAGGGTCTTTCCCTCGCCGGTCTTCATCTCCGCTATCTTGCCCTGGTGCAGGGCGATGGCGCCCAGCATCTGCACGTCGTAATGGCGCTGTCCCAGGGTGCGCCTGGCAGCCTCCCTGGTGGCGGCGAACACCTCGGGTAACAGCCCGTCGAGCTTTTTCATGTAGCGGTCCCAGTCATCGTCGGTGAAGTTCCTGCGCTCCTCCTGGACAGCATCCCAGTCTTTATCAAAGATGCGCTTCCGCCACTTCCCGGCCAGGCCGCTCATCTGCTCGTCGGTCATGGACTCGAACTCGGGCTCGAGCGCGTTGATCTCGTGGACTATGGGCCATATCTCTTTTAGCACGCGCTCGTTCTTGGACCCGAAGATCCTGACCGCGATCGAGCTTAGGCTGGACATTACTGACATCTATATCAAAACTCCCTTTTCTCAGGACTAGCCATGCAAAAATACTCAACATATTAGTATAAATGTGGGGGGAAGATGTTGCAAGGGCCAAGGCGGGTCGCGGGTTCTTTAAGGCCCTTTTTCCCTATAACAGGGACACGCCGATGAACGGCTTGTACCCCTTTCGCCTGGCTTCTAAAGCCGTGTGCAAGGTGGGCATGAAGAAGGGGTCGGGAACGTGTACGCCCAGGCCGGGCAGCGGCCTTGTGAACCCGTACTTCTTTCCCTGGAACAGGTATCGCAAGAGGGGGAACCTGAACTGGTAGTCGTAGCTAAGCCTTCCCCTGGCCACCAGGCTCACGAAGTCGGCCACTGTCTCCGGGTCCCTGGTGATGCCCTTTATATTGGGGTGCTTGGTCCTCCATTTCTCCACCGCCTCTTCAGAGCTGAAGAAGCTGTTAAAGTCGCACCAGCCCACCGCGTCGTCCGGCATGTACCGGAGTGGAACACCGAAGTGCACACGCAGGCTCTTGGGCGAGTAGTGGAGCAGCTTTCCGTCTTTTCCCACGAGTTCGACCGGCTCCTTGGTGTAGCGGCACACGGAATTCACCTTCACCTCCTTGCCCGGGAACATGGAGGAGATGCCGCAAACCTCCACCGCGCATTCGCCATACCACTTCTGCTCGCCCTCGACCTCGATCCTGTAGTGGTTCTTGAAAGATGCAAAGGGCCGGGCGTAAAAGACCTCGCCCACCTCCGGCACCGGCTCCGCAAGCTTCTCCTCCTGGAAGTACTCGATGCCGGCGTGGGCCTCGTTCTGCAGGCCCACCACGATCGCGGCCTCCAGGTCCCTCATGATCCCGGAGAGCTCATCCGGGCCCATGGAGAGGGCCTCGGATATCTCCGCCTTCTTGGGGACCGTGCCGTCGGCCACAACCCGGTCCATGATCATCTTCCTCACCTTCTTGGCCTTCTCGTACAACGCCGGCATCAGTCCTTCTCCTTTCATGTTTCCACAAACACCAAAGACAGCAAGTGGAGAACATTAAAATGTCATTTACTTTCAGTCTTGTCAAAGTAGCCTCTGAATAAATAGAATAAATACGTCCTCCTGAATTTGTGGCATAATGGACTGGGTTATCATGGCCCAAAAACCACAACCAAAAGGAGGACAAGACTATGTTACGCGTATCCAGTCTCTTCAGTCAACTGCTCCACCACTTCCCCCGGTCCGAGTTCGCATCCCTGGTCAAAAAGCACAACGCCGAGTACAAGGCAAAAGGCTTCACCTGCTGGAGCCAGTTCGTGTCCATGATCTTCTGCCACCTGGCGGGCGCCGGCTCACTCCGGGACATCCGCAACGGGCTCAAGTGCTGCCTGGGAAAGGTGCGGCACCTCGACCGAAGGCTGCCGCCTCCGGCGGGCATGCTCCTTGACAAAAGAGCGGATTCCGCTAATCACGTCCCTGACACACAAATAGTTGCATCACCTGTGCGCTTTAATTTTGCTTGCATCGCGTTTGATAATGTGGTAAATTATATTGACTTTAATGAATGAATGTTCATTCAGTAACGAGGGTTCTTCAGGAAAACAGGTCGAATAAACGGGTCTGATAGAATAATGAGGGCCTGATTCAAGATATAGAAATATATAATCATGGTGTCCCGATCAGAGGTGAAGTTCTGGGTCGGGGGAAGTGAAAACAAATTCAGAGGAGGTCCAAGATGCCGGGAAAAATAGTTGACAAGAGAGACATCGAGTTCGTGTTATGGGAGCAGCTCGACCTGGAAAAACACCTTGACCACGAGGTGTTCAAGGGCTATGGCAAGGACGAGTTCAACATGATCATTGAGGAGGCCCTGAAGTTCGCCGAGGGCTCGGTTTACCCGGCCAACGTGGAGGGCGACAGGGAGGGCGTTCACCTGGAGGACGGCCAGGTAAAGGCCCCTCCCTCCTACAAGCCTGTTTATGACACCATGGTTGAGGGCGGCTGGATGGGTCTTGCATCCCCCGAGGAGTATGGAGGCCAGGACCTGCCCGAGGTAATCAGCATCGTTGCCAACGAGCTTTTGGTGGCAGGCTCGGTGGCGTTCGCCATATATCCCGGCCTCACCCGGGCCGCGGGCCACCTCATGGAGACCTACTGCAACGACGAGCAGAAGCAGAAGTATCTGCCCAAGATGGTAGAGGGCAAGTGGCAGGGGACCATGGCGCTGACCGAGCCCCAGGCCGGCTCCGCCCTGGGCGACCTCAAGACCTCGGCCAAGAAGCGCGACGACGGCACATGGAGCATCTCCGGCAACAAGATTTTCATCTCCGGGGCTGACCACGACATGGTGGAGAACGTGGTCCACCTGGTGCTGGCCAGGGCCGAGGACTCGCCCCCCGGCATCAAGGGCGTGTCCCTGTTCATCGTGCCCAAGTACAAGGTGGGCGAGGACTCCTCGATGGGCGAGTACAACAACGTGGAGACCCCCAAGGTGGAGGAGAAGATGGGCATCCACGGGGCCAGCACTTGCGAGGTGGTGTTCGGCGACAAGGGAGAGTGCGTGGGCGAGCTCATAGGCGAGCTCAACCAGGGCATCAAGTACATGTTCAAGATGATGAACGAGGCCCGCATAGGCACCGGGCTGCAGGGCGCTGCCAGCGCCTCCGCGGCCTACCTGCACGCGCTCCAGTACGCAAAGGAGCGCATCCAGGGCACCAGGATCGAGGACATGAAGGACGTGAACGCACCCCGGGTGGAGATCATAAAGCACCCGGATGTTCGCAGGATGCTGCTCACCATGAAGTCCCTGGTCGAGGGCATGCGCGCGCTAATCTACCGGGGGGTGTGGTACTCGCAGCTATCTGAGATGGAGCAGGACGAGAAGAAAAAGGAGGAGCACGAGGACATTTTGGGACTGCTCACCCCGGTGATCAAGTCCTATTGCTCGGAGCAGGGCTACATCGTCACCAACCTGGCCATGCAGGTGTACGGGGGTTACGGTTACATCCAGGAGTATCCGGTGGAGCAGTACGTGCGCGACTGCAAGATTTCGTCCATTTACGAGGGGGCCAACGGCATACAGGCGCTCGACCTTGTGGGAAGGAAGGTGCTCAACATCAAGAAGCAGATGAAGCCCTACAACGACTTCATGGCCATGCTCCGAGAGTTCGTGGAAAAGAACAAGGGGCATAAGAAGCACGGGGCCGCGGTGGAGAAGGTGGGCAAGGCCATCGAGACCGTGGACGAGATAACCAAGCTCATGGCGGCAAAGGGCATGGCCGGGGACCAGGGCTTCCCGGTGATGTTCGCATCCCCCTTCCTGGAGATGTTCGGGCATACCCTGGTGGGATGGCTTTTAGCCGAGCAGCTACTGATCGCGGACCAGAAGCTGGAAGCGCTGTTCGAGGACAAGGGGGCCAAGGACGACGAGAAAAAAAGCACGCTGGTGGAGGAGTCGGACGAGGCTGCGTACTACTCCGGCAAGGTGCGCGCGGCCACCTTCTTCATTGACACATTCCTCCCCCACGTGGACGCCATCGCAACCACCATAAAGTCCGAGAACCGCGACATGGTGGAGATTTCGGAGCGGGCCTTCTGAGAGGAAGACCTCTGTACGGTTGAGTTGTGAGTTGTGAGGTAAGCGGGCAGCGGCTAACTAGTAGTCCTTCACAAATGATATTGACGGTTGCAAGTTTTGTTGGTATACTCC
>CAZYTX010000016.1:0-68643 GCA_964650485.1 uncultured bacterium
AATGGTCGGGGCGACTGGATTTGAACCAGCGACTTCCTGCTCCCGAAGCAGGCGCGCTACCAAACTGCGCCACGCCCCGCATGAATCTAGCCTAGCAAAGGACCTCCTTTTGTCAAGCTGAGCCTATTTGCTTTTCATACATTTGACATTTGAAAAAAGAAAGATATAATTGCATTCCTTGACTGTGGCTCCCAAAGGGAATTAAACAGAGTTCTTTTGCGCGGAGTTCAAATCCCCGACCTGGAAGTTTGAGATGACGCTTGTAGATTACGCGCCCATACTGGCAATGCTTGTCCTGGCTGGAGGCTTGGCAGTGGCCTTCGTGCTGATGTCGGTTCTGTTCGGCCCGGTGCAGCAAAGCCCGGCAAAGAACATGCCCTTCGAGTGCGGGCACCCGTCGCGCGGGACTCCTCGCCTTCGGTTCGCGGTCAAGTTCTACGGCGTGGCCGTTCTTTTCATCCTCTTCGACGTGGAGGCGGTGTTCTTGTACCCCTGGGCGGTTGTGTACGGCCAGCTCGGTCTTTTCGCCCTGATCGAGATGGTGATATTTCTCGGAGTCCTTACTCTGGCCCTTTTCTACGTGTGGGCCAAGGGGGGCCTGGAATGGGAATAGAGCGGGGTATCAAGCGGTTCGAGTACATAGCCACCAAGGCGGAGTTCTTCATCAACTGGGCCAGGAAGTTCTCGCTTTACCAGTACCCCTTTGTCACGGCCTGCTGCGGCATGGAGTTCATGAGCGTTGCCTGCTCGCACTACGACATCGGCAGGTTCGGGGCCGAGTTCCCCAGGTTCACGCCCAGGCAGTCGGACTTCCTCCTGGTAGTGGGCACCATCAACCACAAGCAGGCCCCCATCCTGCGCACGGTGTACGAGCAGATGACCGCGCCCAAGTGGGTGGTGGCCTTCGGGGTGTGCGCCTGCACCGGTGGGTTTTACGACAACTACGCCACGGTGCAGGGCGCGGACAAGATAATCCCTGTGGACATCTACATACCCGGGTGCCCGCCCCGGCCGGAGATGGTGCTGGACGGACTGATAAAGCTCCAGGAGCTCATACAGAAGGAGAAGATTGACGCGCACGAGGACCCTGCGAGGTTTGCTCTCCCATGAGCGAACAAGCTATAAACAAAGTGAAGGACCGCTTCAATGACGCTGTGGAGCTGACCCACAGCGAGTTGGGGGACGACACCGCCGGAGTGAAGCCCGAGAAGTGGCTCGAGGTTGTCCGGTTCCTGAAGGATAAGCTCGGGTTCGACCTTTTCGTGGACCTTACCGCGGTGGACTTCCTCGGCCGCGAGGAGGGCCTTCCCAGGTTCGAGGTGGTGCTGCACCTCCGCAACATGGAGACCGGCAAGAGGGTGCGTGTGAAGGCCCGGCTGCCCGGGCAGGGCCCGGCCATAGACAGCCTCACCCCGCTTTACAAGGCCGCGGACTGGTTCGAGCGCGAGTGCCACGAGATGTACGGTATCAAGTTCAAAGGTCATGGTGACCTCCGGCCGCTCCTTTTGTATCCCGAGTTCAAGGGGTATCCGCTTCGCAAGGACTACCCCATTGACGGGAGGCAGCCCAGGGTGGCGTTGCGCGCGCCCGAGGAGCGCAGGTTCCCGCGGGTCATGGACGAGACCCCCCACGGGCACGACCCCAGGTTCATACAGGGCGAGAACGAGTAGGGAACAGATCATGGCGAGGGACACCACCAAAGACATCCACTCCGAGCACATGGAGATGATAATGGGCCCGTCCCACCCGGCCACGCACGGGATCATCGAGATGCGTCTCAAGCTTGACGGGGAGACCATCGTCCACTGCGACGTGGAGCCGGGCTACCTTCACCGGGGCTTTGAGAAGGAGTGCGAGGACCACCGCTGGAACCAGATCGTGCCATACACCGACCGGCTGAACTACGTGTCCCCCATCATAAACAACGTGGGGTACGTGATGGCGGTGGAGAAGCTGTGCGGTCTCACTGTCCCGCCCCGGTGCGAGTGCCTCAGGATGATACTCTCGGAGATGTGCAGGGTGACCGACCACCTCACCTGCCTGGCAGCGGTTATGATGGAGCTGGGCGCTTTCTCCGCTTTCCTTTACTTCATAAAAGCCAGGGAGTACTTCTACGAGCTCCTGGAGGCGACCACAGGGGCGCGGGTGACCAACTCCTGGACACGGGTGGGGGGTGCTCGCTGGGACATACCCGAGGGTTTCCCCGCAGGCTCCAGGCAGGCGGTGAGAGAGACCCGCAGGATATTGAAGGAGATCCGGGGTCTTTTCGACAAGAACCGGGTGTTCATGGACCGGGTGGTTGACGTGGGTGTGATCAGCAAGGAGGACGCGATCAGCTACGGGATCACCGGTCCTTTCCTGCGCTCGACCGGCGTGGACTATGACGTTCGCAAGGCACATCCTTACCACGTCTACGATGAGATGGACTTCGAGATACCGATCGGGGAGAACGGCGACAACTATGACCGCTACCTGGTGCGCATGGAGGAGATGGAGCAGAGCATGCGCATAATCGAGCAGGCGGTCTCCAGGATACCGGAGGGGAGGATATGCGTGGATGACCCCCGCTTCACCCCGCCAGCCAAGGAAAAGGTGTACGAGAGCATCGAGGGGACCATAAACCACTTCAAGCTGATCTACGAGGGGATCCAGGTTCCCAAGGGAGAGGCGTACAGCTACGTGGAGGGCGGCAACGGCGAGCTCGGCTTTTACGTTGTATCTGAGGGGGGCCACAAGCCGGTAAAGTGCCGGTGCCGGGGGCCGTGTTTCCCTCCCATGGCTGCGCTGGGAGAGATACTGGAAGGGTACATGGTGGCGGACATCATACCCACGTTCGGGTCGGTCAACATGATCGGCGGGGAGATGGACAGGTAATGGCGCTCGAGTTCTCGGATGCTGCCAGGGCCGAGCTGGAGAATGTCTTGAAGGCATACCCCAGGAAGGAGGGGGCCATCCTGCCGGCGCTCTACATTGCCCAGCGCGAGTTCGGGCTGATAGACCTGGAGGCCATGGAGCTGGTGGCGAATGTCACGGAGAGCTCGCCGGCCAAGGTGTACGGGGTGGCCACCTTCTACACCATGTTCAACAAGCGGCCGGTGGGCAAGTACCTGGTGCAGGTGTGCACCAACATATCATGCGCATTGCGGGGCGCGGACCAGGTGTTCGATTACATCTCCGGGAAGCTTGGCATAAAGGAAGGCGAGACCACCGCGGACAACAGGTTCACCCTGATGAAGGTCGAGTGCCTGGGAGCATGCGGGAACGCGCCCATGATGCAGATAAACGACGAGTATTACGAGGACCTTACCGGGGAGAAGGTGGACAAGATACTGGATAGTCTGGAGTAAGAGCTTCGAAGACATGGCGGAGGATTATCACATACTGAGCAGGAACTGGGAAAAGCCCGACTCCCACGAGATAGATACGTACATCCAGGGAGGCGGGTACAAGGCCGCGGAGAAGGCCCTTGCAATGGAGCCTGCGGACGTGGCCCAGACCGTGCTGGACGCGGGGCTGCGGGGACGCGGAGGCGCCGGTTTCCCCACCGGCAGAAAGTGGATGTTCATGCCCAAGGACGATCGGCCAAAGTACCTGTGCGTGAACGCGGACGAGGGCGAGCCGGGCACTTTCAAGGACCGCGAGATCATGTTGCGCGACCCCCACATGCTGATCGAGGGGATCATCATATCATGCTGGGCCATGGGCGCGTCCACCTGCTACGTGTACGTGCGGGGAGAGTTCGCAGAGCCTGCAAGGAGACTGGAGCGGGCCATAACAGAGGCGTATGACAAGGGGTGCCTGGGCGAGAGGGTGATGGACAGCGACTTCAAGCTGGATGCATACGTGCACATGGGCGCCGGCGCCTACATATGCGGCGAGGAGACCTCGCTCATAAACAGCATCGAGGGAAGAAGGGGGAACCCCAGGATCAGGCCCCCGTTCCCGCCCCAGCGGGGCGTGTTCGACATGCCCACCACGGTGAACAACGTGGAGAGCATAGCCTCGGTGCCCTACATAATCAGCGAGGGAGTGGAGGCCTACCGGAAGTGGGGGACCGAGAAGAGCGCGGGCACCAAGCTCTTCTGCGTATCGGGCCACGTGAACAAGCCCGGCACTTACGAGCTTCCCCTTGGAACCCCGCTTATGGAGATCATAAACGATCACGCCGGGGGCATGCTTTCCGGAATGCAGCTAAAGGCGGTGATACCCGGCGGGAGCTCCACGCCCATACTCACCGCGGATGAGTGCCCGGACCTTAACATGGATTACGAGTCCCTGGCGGATGCAGGCTCCATGCTGGGCTCGGGAGCGATAATAGTGATCGGTGAAGGGACCTGCATGGTGAATACCTTGAGGGTCCTCACCCACTTCTATGCCCACGAGTCCTGCGGCCAGTGCTCTCCTTGCAGGGAGGGCACCGGGTGGATGGACCAGGTTATGAAGAAGATCCTGGATGGAAAGGGCGAGTCTGGAGACCTGGACCTCTTGCTCTCGCTCGCCGTGGGCATGGAGGCAAGGACCATCTGTCCGCTGGCCGACGCGGCCGCGGCCCCGGTGAAGAGCTTTATCCAGAAGTTCAGGCCCGAGTTCGAGGACTACATAAACAATCAGAAGGGGCCCAGGGAAAAGCCATACCCGGTGGAATGGTCCTGACGGATTTGGACAGGGAGTTAAAGTTGGCGGAGCAGGAACAAAAGAGCACGGTGACCATAAAGATTGACGGCCAAGAGTACCAGGTCGAGGAGGGCAAGACCGTGCTCCAGGCCGCGCTGGAGAACGGGGTGTTCATACCCCACTTCTGCTGGCACCCTCATCTGTCCATTGACGGCAACTGCAGGATGTGCCTGGTTGACATCCAGCCGGGCCCGCCCAAGCTCTCCCTTGCCTGCAACACCCCTGTCAAGGAGGGCATGGAGGTTGACACCCAGAACGACTCGGTAAGGGACGCGCGCAGGGCGGTGATGGAGTTCCTTCTCAAGAACCACCCCATAGACTGTCCCATATGCGACCAGGCCGGGGAGTGCTATCTCCAGGATTACTACATGCTCTACGACCTTGCGGCCGCAAGGGCGGGGCCCTCGGACAAGGTGAACAAGAGGAAGAACATCAAGGTGGGCAAGAAGCTGGTGCTGGACACCGAGCGGTGCATACTCTGCCGTCGCTGCATCAGGTTCATGTGCGAGGTGGTTGGCGAAGACCGGATCACTGTGGTGGAGCGCTCGGACCACTCCGATCTCACGGTTTTCCCTGGAGACGACCTTGACACCCCCTACTCGCTCTGCCTGGCCGACGTGTGCCCGGTGGGTGCGTGGACCAGCGCGGACTTCAGGTTCAAGCAAAGGGTGTGGTTTCTGGGCTCGACCCCCTCGATATGCCCGGAGTGCGCCCGGGGCTGCAACATCTTCATTGACCACAGGAAGAGCGAGGTGTACAGGTACAGGCCGAGAAGGAACGACCAGGTGAACAAGTGCTGGCTGTGCGACGAAGGGAGGATGAGCTACCACGCAATAAACGACAACCGGCTTCTGGTCCCGGCCATTGACAAGGAGGGCAAGAAGCTCCGGGTGTCCTGGGACAAGGCTCTGGAGGAAGCTAAAGGCATCATAGAAGAGGCGGGCGAGAACCTGGCAGTGGTGCTCTCAGCCAGCCTCTCCATGGAGGAGGCCGGCCAGGCATTAAAGCTTTTCAAGGAGAAGATGGGGGCAAAGCTCTTCATCCACACGGGCGAGCCCGGCTGGGAGGATGAGATACTCCGGCGCGCCGACATGAACTCGAACACCGCAGGGTTAAACGAGCTCGGGGTGGACCAGCCCGCAGACTCGGTCCCGGAGGGGACCACGGTGCTTCTCCTGGAGACCGTGTGCCCGAACCCGTTGCCCGGGTCAATGCCTGCGCCGGCAATAGTGGTATCCCCCCAGTTCTCGCCAGCGGTGGAGAAAGCAAAAGTAGCTTTGCCCGCGGCAAGCTTTGCGGAGAGCTCGGGCACGGTTGTTAACTTCGAGGGAGTGCGCCAGACCTTTAAGAAGGCCTTCCCTCCATTGGGGGAGGCCCTTACGCACGTCGCGGTGATGGAGAAGCTGGCCCGGACGCTGGGCATGAGGCTGGTGGCATGAGTACGGGGGTAACACAATGACCCTGGACAGCCTGTTCCAGTTCATGCTGGCCCTGGTGTGGGCGGCCCTGGTGTTCGGGGGCATACTGAACCTGGCCGGGTTCATGACCTGGGTCGAGCGCAAGCTCTCCGCCATGATCCAGGACAGGGTCGGACCCAACCGGGCCAACCTGAGGCTCTTGGGCAGGAACTTCACATTGATCGGCCTGTTCCACATCCTGGCCGACCCGGTGAAGCTGATCATGAAGGAAGACTTCGTACCAGAAGGAGCGCACAAGCTCTTGCACACGCTCTCACCCATGATCGCGCTGGTCGTGCCCATCATAGTGTTCTCGGTGATACCCTTTGCAGGACCGCTTACCATTCACTGGAAAGACATCCCCGCGGAGGACATCTGGCTCATCGGCAGGCTGTTCGAGGGGGACGTGCTCCACCTGTCCGACTACACCATAAACTTCGTGGTCGCGGACCTCGAGGTGGGCATGCTGTTCGTGTTCGCCATAGCCAGCCTGGCGGTGTACGGGGTGATACTCGCCGGGTGGTCATCCAACAACAAGTACAGCTTCCTGGGCGGTCTCCGGGGGGCCAACCAGATGATATCCTACGAGATCGCCCTGGGTCTTTCCGCGGTGGGCGTCTTCATGGTTTACGGGGGAGTGTCGCTCGGGACCATTGTCGAGCAGCAGGGCGGGCTTCTTTGGGGCGTCATCCCCAAGTGGGGGATCGTGACCCAGCCGCTGGGTTTCCTTCTTTTCCTGGCCTGCGGCATGGCGGAGATAAAAAGGGTACCCTTTGACCTGCCAGAGGGCGAGTCGGAGATCATCTCGGGCTATTTCACCGAGTACTCCAGCCTCAAGTTCACCATGTTCATGTTCGGCGAGTTCGTGGAGATGATCATGCTCTCGGTGGTTATCACCACCCTTTTCCTGGGAGGCTGGCAGATACCGTGGGTTGACTCCCAGGGCATCGAGATCGCGGGCTGGAGCCTCCTCTGGTCCGAGACCTGGCTTGCAGGCGCCATGGGCATGAACTGGACCGGGGTCATCATCTCGCTCCTGCAGGCGGGCAAGTTCACGGTCTTTGTACTGGCGGTTCTGTGGCTTATCTTCACCGCGCGGTGGACATTCCCCAGGTTCCGCTACGACCAGGTGATGAAGATGGGCTGGAAGATGGCTCTTCCACTGGCCCTCTTGAATATCGTCATAACCGGCGTGGTGCTGGTATTCTCAAGGGGGCTTGCCTGATGGCCAAGAAGGTTGCCCGGCCGGACATGTACTCCTTGCTGGAGAGGGTGTACTACCCGGAGATCGCAAGGGGCATATCCATAACCGCGCGCCACTTCTGGGTGAACGTGATAGGCTTCCTGCCCGTGGTGGGCAGGCTGGTCAAGCAGGAGACGGTCACCTATTACTGGCCCGAGCAGGAGCGGCCCATAGCCCCGAGGTGGCGCGGCAAGCACCGGCTGAACAAGCGCGAGGACGGCACGGTGAAATGCGTGGCCTGCATGTGCTGTGCAACCGCATGCCCCTCCGAGTGCATACACATTATTGCGCAGGAGAGGACCGACGGGGTGGACGAGAAGATGCCCGCGGTTTTCGACATAGACCTTTTCAGGTGCGTTTACTGCGGCATGTGCGTGGAGGCCTGCCCGGTGAACGCCATACTCATGGACACCATGGAGATGCGCTTTTGCGAGTACTCTCCGGACAAGTTCATAATAACCAGGGACGAGCTCCTGGACTGGTGAGATGAGCGGGAACATCTTATACTCGATAGCCTTTTACGCCATGGCAGCGGTGGCCGTGATAAGCGCGGTCATGGTGGTGTGGCACCGGCAGCCGGTGATAAACGCCATCAGCCTGGTGCTGTGCCTGTTCGCGGTGGCGGTGGCCTTCGTGCTGCTCAAAGCACACTTCCTCGCGGCCATACAGGTGCTCCTTTACGCCGGGGCCATACTGGTGCTTTTCCTCATGATCATCATGCTTATAAACCAGGGGCCCGCACAGCTTGGCAAGGCAAGACCGGGCCTTATAAAGGCGGCCGGCGCCGCGGGCTCCCTAGCTCTCATAGTGTTGCTGGCGGTGGCGGTTTCCGGGTACAGGACCATACACCTGCCGGCGCAGTCCACGCCCGAGGAGCTCACCCTCTTCCTCATCGAGAGGGGGTGGCGCCCGAGCGAGTTCCAGGTGAAGGTCCCGCCCCTGGAACCTGACGAGGAGTTCGGGCCCAGGGAAGAGGCGCTGGTTGCAACAGACGTGCTGGCTACCTTGAGGGACCCCATGGTCAAGTCTTTTGTGGAGTGGCCGGAGCCGTTCGACGACATGACCGAGGTGTTGATTAACGATTTTTCCAAGGGGGTCTTGCAATCTCTCAGGAATATCGAGGAAGGACAGGGCCTTGAAAATATAGAGGTCCCGCCTGACCTGGTGCAGTATTTCAAGGACAGGACGGAAGCCAGGCAGAAGTCAATAGCCTTTATCGAGGCCGCGGCCAGGGGAAGGCTCAGGCAGATGGAGCAGTTCGGGGCCACCGGCACGGTGGGCAAGGTCCTTTTCTCCCGCTACGTGCTGGCTTTCGAGGCGGCCAGCATGCTGCTCCTGGCCGCAATCGTGGGGGTGATGGTGCTGATAAGGCGCGGGCCCGGGGAGGAGGGATGATGATTCAGATCGGCCTGGGTCATTTCCTCGTGCTCTCGGCCGTGCTCTTCGGCATAGGAGCGGCAGGAGTGGTGACCAGGAGGAACGCCCTGGTCATATTCATGAGCGTGGAGCTGATGCTGAACTCGGCCAACCTGGTCTTCGCATCATTCGCGTTCTTCCGCTGGAGCATGACGGGCCACGTTTTCGTGTTCATGGCCATGGTGGTGGCGGCTTGCGAGGTCGCGGTGGGCCTTGCAATCATACTCACCATATACAGGACCAAGGCCACCGTGGACGTGGACCAGCTCAACATTATGAAGTGGTAAAGACATGGGACACGAGACACTGCACATGATACCCGTTGAGGAGCTTTCCACGAGCGTGAAGCTGGCCCTTGTCCTGATCCCGGCGCTGCCCCTTTCCGGGTTCATTGTAAACGGCATGGGCTGGCTGATCTTGAAGCACAGATGGCCCCGCATGCTCACCAACGTGATTGCGGTAGCCGCGGTGTTCGTATCCTTTATCCTCTCATTGTGGCTGTTCGCATTTTTGAAGTCCCATCCCGAGGGCTTCATAAAGTACGAGTTCTTCACATGGATTGCAGGCGGCGGGCTCGATGCCTCCTTCGGGCTTACATTCGACCGCCTGTCCGCGATCATGTGCCTGGTGGTCACGGGCGTCGGCGGGGTCATACACCTTTACTCCACCGGCTACATGGGCCACGACCCGGCGTTCGCGCGTTATTTCGCTTATCTCAACCTCTTCACCTTCGCCATGCTGGTGCTGGTCATGGGCTCGAACATCGCCCTCATGTTCGTGGGCTGGGAAGGCGTGGGCTTCTGCTCGTACATACTCATCGGCTTCTGGTACGAAGACGACAAGAAGGCCAGCGCAGGCAAGAAGGCCTTCATAGTCAACAGGATAGGGGACTTCGGGTTCCTGGTGGGCATCTTCACCGTCTTCTGGCTCATGGGGACCCTGGACATAAACCAAATGGCCGAGTGGGTGTCCGCGAACTCGGGACTGCTCGTGAACGAGAAGCTCATCGGGATATCCATTGCCACCTTCATTGCCCTGGCCCTGTTCATAGGGGCCACGGGAAAGTCCGCGCAGATTCCCCTCTACGTGTGGCTGCCGGACGCAATGGCCGGCCCCACACCGGTGTCCGCGCTAATACACGCCGCCACCATGGTGACCGCGGGAGTGTACATGATAGGCAGGCTCAACTTCATATACGTGCACTCGCCCGTGGCCATGATGGTGGTGGCCGCGGTAGGGGTCTTGACCGCGCTCTACTCGGCCACCATCGCCTTCACCCAGTTCGACATCAAGAAGGTGCTGGCATACTCGACCATAAGCCAGCTGGGCTTCATGTTCACGGCCATGGGAATGGGCGCCTTCACCGCGGGCATATTCCACCTTGTCACCCACGCCTTTTTCAAGGCCCTTTTGTTTCTGGGCGCGGGCGCGGTGATCCACGAGCTGGGCGAGCAGGACATGCGCAAGATGGGGGGCCTTGCCGGGAAGATGCCCGTGACCTTCATCACCATGGCCGCGGCCTGGCTTGCCATCTCCGGCTTTTTCGGGTTCTCGGGATTCATATCCAAGGACGAGATACTGTGGAAGACCTTTGCAAGCCCGGTGCACACCGAGGCTTTCAGCCGGGCCATATACACCGTGGGTCTGCTGGCCGCGGCCTGCACCGCAGTCTACATGACCCGGCTCATCATGCTCACCTTCCTCACCCCCTCGCGCATGGACCCGGAGGCCGAGTCACACGTGCACGAGTGCCCATGGAACATGAGCGTGCCTCTCATAATACTCGCGGTGTTCTCGGTGATCGGGGGGGTGTTCAACTGGCCGCATATACTGGGGGGCGGGGCCATGATGGAGCACTGGCTCGAGCCCATGTGGCATTCGGCCGGGCACGCGCGCGGGATTTGCGAGGACTGCCACGGCCCGGAGATGGGCCTGATGATGGTGTCATTCGCCATAGCGGTGGGCGCCATCCTGGCCATATACCTGCTCTACAGGTTCGCCGCGGACAGGGTGGGCCGGCTGACGGAGCAGACGGGGCCCCTTTACCGGGCCAGCTTGAACAAGTACTGGGTGGACGAGATATACGACGCCGCGGTTGTGGAGCCCTTCAAGTTCGGCTCCTACTTCGTGCTCTTCCGGCTGTTGGACGTGCACGTTATTGACGGGGCTGTGAACGGCCTGGCCCGGCTGGTGAGGGCCCTGGGAAGGGCCTTCCGGCTCCTCCAGACGGGCGAGGTGCAGACATATATCGTGTGGATAGTGCTGGGCGCACTGGCCATATTGACTTTTTACATGGGGCTTTCTTGATTTCGAGGTTATTCAGGTGGACTTGACTCTTACATCCATAGTATTCATCCCAATGGCGGGGGCCCTGATATTATGGGTTCTGCCGGACAACAGGGAGACCCTGATAAGGTGGGCGGCCCTGCTGGTCATGGCCGCGGACCTTGCGGCCGGGGTCTGGCTGTGGTTCAGCTTCGAGCCGGGCGTGGCCGTGATGCAGCTCGAGGTGAAGAGGCTGTGGTTCAAGATAGGCGGGCTGGACGTGTACTATCACCTCGGTGTTGACGGCATAAGCCTGCTCCTGGTGGAGATGACGCTATTGCTGGGTCCGGTGGTCATCCTCTCCTCGTGGAAGTACATAACGGAGCGGGTAAAGGCCTACCACCTGTTCATGCTCCTCTTGCAGACGGGCATGCTGGGAGCTTTCCTTTCCGTGGACCTCTTCCTCTTCTATGTGTTCTGGGAGTTGATGCTCATACCCATGTACTTCCTCATAGGGGTATGGGGAGGGGGCCGCAGGATTTACGCCGCCATCAAGTTCTTCCTTTTCACCATGGCCGGCTCGGTGCTCATGCTGGTGGCCATCATATACCTGGCGCTCCTGCCCGAGGTCCAGGGCTTCGACATCGTGGCCATCACCGCAATCCTGTCCCGGAAGCCGCTTGCGGGTGAACTGCAACTGGTGTTGTTCGGCGCGTTCGCGCTGGCTTTCGCCATCAAGGTGCCCATGTTCCCCTTCCACACCTGGCTCCCGGACGCGCACGTGGAGGCCCCCACCGCGGCCTCGGTCATACTTGCGGGCGTGCTCTTGAAGCTGGGCACCTACGGGTTCATGCGCTTTGCCATGCCCCTTTTCCCCTACGCGGTTTACGAGGCTTTGCCCATAATCTGGACACTATCGGTGATCGGCATCATCTACGGGGCACTGGTGGCCATGGTCCAGGAGGACGTGAAGAGCCTGGTGGCTTACTCCAGCGTGAGCCACTTAGGCTTCGTCATGCTGGGGCTGTTCGCACTCACCTCCACCGCGGTGCAGGGATCGCTCATACAGATGGTGAACCACGGCCTCTCAACCGGGGCACTGTTCCTCCTGGTGGGAGTGATCTACGAGCGCAGGCACACCAGGCTGATCTCCGAGTTCGGCGGACTCTCCAAGGTCATGCCGGTGTTCGCCGCGGTGTTCATGATCGTGACCCTGTCATCCATCGGGCTGCCCGGGCTGAACGGGTTCGTGGGAGAGTTCCTGATCCTGGCGGGAACTTACGCCGCGGAGCACCCCTATGCCAAGCTGGTCACCGTACTGGCGGCCACCGGGGTCATATTCGCGGCCTGCTACATGCTGTGGATGTTCCAGAGGGTGATGTTCGGCCCGGTGACAAAAGAGGAGAACAAAAACCTTTCCGACCTGAACGCCCGGGAAGTGGTCTACCTCCTCTTGATCCTGGTGTTCATCGTCTGGATCGGGGTCTATCCCAAGACCTTCCTGTCCAAGTCCGAGGCCACGGTGGACAGGTTCGTGGAGCAGGTGCAGAGGGGCAGGGAGCTGCTGGCTGATGAAGAAAAGCCTTCCATTCAACTGTACGAACGGATGAAAAGATGACCGTCAATATCGCCGGTTTCGAGCTTTACGCACTGATGGTGCCCATACTACTGGGTCTACTCGCCCTGGGCGGGCTGGTGCTTGACATGACCTTCTGGAGAGCCAGGCCCCGGGCCGTGGGCGTGTTCACCTTCATCGGCCTCCTTGCCACCATCTTCTTGCAACTGGGTCTGCACTTCTACAGGCTGGTGGGCAAAGGCCAGATGGCCAGGGCCTTCCAGGGACAGTATTACTTTGACGCCTACAGCTCATTTTTCAACTTCCTCTTCCTGATCGCCGCCTCGGTCGCGGTGCTCCTGTCTTTGTCCGCCTTCAAGGACAAGGAGGGCCACAGGGGCGAGTACTACATACTGATAGTAATAGCGACCATCGGCATGTGCCTCATGGCCGCGGCCCACGACCTGATGATACTCTTCATCGGGATCGAGACCATGTCCATCGCGGTCTACGTGCTGGTGGGGATCGAGCGAGACAGTTGGAAATCCAGCGAGGCGTCCATCAAGTACCTCCTGGTGGGGGCCTTCGCCTCCGCGGTGCTGCTCTTCGGCATGGCCCTGGCATACGGCGCCACCGGGGCCATAGACTACGAGCAGGTGTTCGGGGGGGTCAACAATATAATTGATCCACTGCACCAAAAGGCGCTCAGCAATGCTTCCGAGGCCGGCGAACTCTCGCTCATGGGCTACCTCCACTCCTTCGCACAGGTGGTCGAGCAAAGCCCGAGAGCGAGGATCACAGAGTACCTTACCCTGATCGGGGGTATCATGCTCATATTCACGGGGCTGTTCTTCAAGGTGGCCGCGGTGCCCTTTCACATGTGGGCGCCGGACGTGTACGAGGGAGCGCCTACGCCCATCACAGCCTACATGGCCACCGCGGTCAAGGCCGCGGCCTTCGCCGCCATGGTCCGGCTGGTGCTCACCTGTTTCATGCCCTTGTGGGGGTTCGGGAGCCTGTACGTGGTGCTCTACGTGCTAGCGGTCCTGACCATGACCCTGGGCAACCTGGTGGCTGTAGCGCAGACAAACCTGAAGAGGATGCTGGCTTACTCCAGCATCGCCCATGCCGGCTATCTCCTGGTGGGAGTCACGGCCATGATAGCCGCGGGACAGTTCCTGTTCGTGGGCGAGGTGGCTGATCAGGGCCAGACGGTGCTGCGGGTGTACCAGGGAGCCCGCTCGATTCTTTTCTACCTCGTGATCTACGCCTTCATGAACCTGGGCGCATTCGGGGTCATATCCGCGGTGGAGAGGGTGAAGAAGGGAGGTGACACCCTGGAGGGCTTTTCCGGGCTGTCCCTGCGCAGCCCGGCCATGGCCGTGGTCATGGCTGTGTGCATGCTCTCCCTCACCGGCATCCCGCCGCTGGCCGGGTTCGCTTCCAAGTTCTACCTGTTCCAGGCCGCTGTCAACGTAAGGCTCTACCTGCTGGTGGTGATAGCCGTGCTCAACTCGGTGGTGAGCGCCTACTACTACCTGCGCGTTATAGTGGTCATGTACTTCCACCCCGAGAGCGAGCCCCCGGGCCGGGCGGTGCCGGTGACCGGCGCCTACCTGGCCAATATCCTTATGGCCTTCTTCGTGGTGTTTTTGGGAGTCGTGCCACAGTCCGTGCTGGTGTTCCTGGAAAAAGCCATCGAGCTCGGTATGATCAACCTGCCCGTACATTGACCCATGCCGGGAAGTAACTACACAAGGGTAAGCACGGGCGGCGCGCCGACCGACGAAGGAAGGCCCTTCCGCGCCGCGCTCTACATCGAGAAGAGGATGGGCCACAAGGTCAGCGAAGAGCAGATCATCCTTCTTTTCGGGACCCAGATGCTCATGGGCCGCGACCCCTCGTGCGATATAGTGGTTGACGACGACAGGATATCAAGGAAGCATGCGCTCATAAAGATCGAGCACGAGGCCGTGCGCCTCGCAGACCTCGGGAGCACCAACGGGACAACAAGGAACAACGAGCCGCTCACAGAAGAGATAATCCTCCTGTCCGGGGACAAGCTCTGCCTGGGACAGGGCAAAACCTTCGATGCAAGGATAGTGGAACGCGAGGCAGCGGTCACCTCGGTGCGTCTCGCAAGCGGCGCGGACGCCTTTCTGCTCACGCCCCAGGAGTTCATCATCGGCGCCGCGGACCCCCCTTCGGATGACGTTGACCTCATGATATACGACCCGGCCATACTGCAAAGGCACGCCAGGATCGAGTTCTTCGCCGGCCAGACCTTCATCGTCTCCCTGGACCAGTCCCGGCCGGTTGTGGTGAACACCAAGCCGGTCAGGGAGATGGAGATCAGGAACAACTACTTCATCGAGATAGGGGACACCCTCCTGAGATACGAGCGCATAGACTGATCTTTCTTTGCGTTCTTTTCCCCTTTGCGCTTAAATGTAGAACATGAGCGAACAGTACGCGGACACCATCACCATGGTGCCGGGCGTGAAGGCCGGGCATTTCTCAGACATCGAGCACGGCACCGGAACCACCGTGCTCATATTCGAGAGCGGCGCCAGGGGAGGGGTGGACGTGCGCGGCATGGCCTCCGGGAGCAGGGAGCTCTCGGTACTGGACCCGCTGCACGTGACACAGGAATGCCACGCCGTGTGCCTCTCCGGGGGGAGCGCATTCGGGCTGGCCGCGGCCGACGGGGTGATGCGCTACCTTGCCGAGAGGGACATAGGATACCTGGCACGGGTGGCGGTGGTGCCCATCGTGCCAGCGGCAATCATCTTCGACCTCTCATTCAAAAGCCACGAGGTGAGGCCGGATGCTTCCTTCGGCTACAAGGCGTGCGAGGCCGCGGGAGCCGGGCCGGTTGAGACGGGCTCTGTGGGCGCAGGCGCCGGGGCCACTGTGGGCAAGGTGCTGGGAATGGAGAACGCGGTTAAGAGCGGGGTGGGCTCCGCCGGAGCGAGGACCGGGGACGGGGTCACGGTGGGCGCGCTCGCGGTGGTGAACAACCTGGGAGACGTGCTCGACATCGAGAGCGGCAGGATACTGGCAGGGGCCAGGGACCCGGAAACGGGAGCCTTCGCCGACTCCGCCCGCATACTCTCCGGCATGGGCGCGCCCGACAGCCCGCCGGTGGGAGAGAGCACCAATCTCCTGGTGGTGGCCACCGACGCCGGCCTCTCCAAGGTGGACACGAACAAGCTCGCGCGCATGGCCTCAGCGGGCATGGCAAGGACATTGTCCCCGGCACATTCCACATTTGACGGAGACATAGTGTTCGCGTTCTCCACCGGGGAAAAAGCCTCGGACGTGAACCGCATCGGCGTAATCGCAGCGCGCCTCTCGGCCCTGGCAATCAACCGCGCGGTGCTCACGGCCGACTCAACAGGAATAGTCCCCGCGTTGAAAGATTTATAAATTAATCCCTTCCCCCGATCACCGCATTTATCTTTTTTTTGACAAAGACGTCCCGGCCCCATTCCATGTGCTCGTCAGAGGGGCGCTCGATGTGCGCTAAAGTGTAGGGTTTCCCGAGCTGTGCGTACTTCGGCTCTGCCATGCGGTGGTAGGGGAGCAGCTCGATTTTCTGAAGCGACTCGAGTCCGCTGGCGAACTCGGCCATGGAAAGGAGGTTCTCCTCGGAGTCGGTGTAGCCGGGCACCACCGGCACCCTGATGATTATGGGAACACCAAAGGCGTCTATCATTCTTATGTGCTCGATCACCGGAGGGAGCTCGACCCCCACAATCTCCCTGTGCTTTTCCGGGTCCATCACTTTCAGGTCCAGGAGCACCAGGTCGGTGTTCTCCAGCACCCGCTGCAATCTATCTTCGCCTATTGCGGCGCTCGTATCCAGTGCGGTATGCACGTTCTCATTTTTCAGCATCCTGAACAGCTCGGCCAGGAAATGCCCCCACAGCAGGGGCTCGCCCCCGCTGGCCGTGACCCCTCCCCCGGAGGTCTCGTAGTACACACGATCGCGCATCACCTGCTCGAACAGCTCGCCCACCGTGTACCACTGCCCCATCACCTGCCGGGCCGCGGGCGGGCAGGCGTCCACGCACAAAAAGCACTTTATGCACTTCTCCGCCTCCGGTCCGCCCGGCACGGGGGCCCCGCGCTCGCACGACTCTTTGCAGGTGCCGCATCCTATGCACCTGTCCTGGAAGAAGACGAGCTCCTGCGCTGCTGTGAGGCCCTCGGGGTTATGGCACCAGGGACATCTTAAGGGGCAGCCCTTGAAGAACACCGTGGTCCGTATGCCTGGCCCGTCCTCGGTGGAAAAGCCCTGGATGTTGGTAACGAGTGCACTAAGGTCGTTCTTTGACTGTTCTATACTCAGGGGGGGTTCTCTCTCGCAATTTTTCATGCCTTGAGCAGGGTCTCGATGGTGTTCTTCAGCCTGCCTTCTATGGTCTGGGAGAGGTCCTCCAGCATGGTCGAGTGTATGGCCAACAGCTCCTTGAACACCGGCCGCGGCAGCCTGAAGAGCACGGACTTCTTGGACGTGGTCACGTCCGCGGTGTTGAGCTTGCCCTGCACCAGGGATATCTCGCCTGCGTACTCGCCCGGTCCCAGTGTGGCCAGCTTTACCGGTCCCTTTTCCTCGTGGGTGGTGGTGACCTCCACCTCGCCCGAGAAGATTATCCACAGGTAGCTGCCTTCCTCGCCTTCCCTTATCAGCACGGTGCCCGGGTCCGCGACCATCATCTCGAACTTGTTGGCCAAAACCTCCCTCTCCTCCTGGTCGAGGCTTCCGAAAAGGGCCACGGTCTTCCACACCTGATCCAGCGCCCGCTTCTTGAAGAAGTCGTACATGACGGCCCTGATGTTGGGGTACTTCTCGATCAACTGGTCAAGGTCATTGCGGTTGATCCTGAGCAGTACCGTTTCCTGCGCGGTCTCGCAGCTCGCTGTCCTTACCGAGTCCAGGAAGAAGGCCATCTCCCCGAAGAATTCGCCGTCTTTCAGGTGCGCCAGTGTTATCTTCTTGCCGCTCTTGGGATGGGTGCGGAAAACGCGCACGTCTCCCTGGCTCACTATAAAAAAGGAATCGCCTTTGGACCCCTCCTTGATCAACATGGTCCCCTTGGGTATGGTGCCCACCTGGAACCTGGAGACCACCTGGTTGAACTCCTCCTCGCCCAGGGCCCCGAAGAGGGGAGTCTCGGGGAAGCGCCTCTCAGGCGCTTTCTCATCCTCCTCGCGCCTCTGCTTTGCATCCTCGATCTCCTCCTCCAGGCTCTTGCCCTCCTCGGAATCGACCGCCGCGGCGACAAGTCCCGGCTCGGCGTCCGGAGGCGTGGCAGGCGGCCGCGGCGCCGCGCTGATACCACGAGCCTGGTTGAGCTCTTGGAGCTTCTCTTTCACTCCTTCCCTCTTGGGGTCGAGCTGCTCGATTATCTTGTACACGGACACCGCCTGTATGAGGAACCCGTCGTCGGCGTAAGTCTGTGCGACCTCCTCGTAGAGGTTGAATGCATCCTCCATGTTCTTGAGCCTGGTATGGATGTCCGCCAGCTTCATCTTGACGCGCATGTCCTTTGGCTGGTACTTGGCCAGGACCTGGTACTTCTCCAGGGCCTTGTCCCACTGGCCCTTTCTTAGGTACCTGGCGGCCTGGTCTTTTGTCTTGCTAAGGTCCGGTTTAGGCATCTCACGCGCTCCTCTCTCCTTTGGGTCCGCTGCCTAGTTCAAGCTCCCGGTCAAATCCGGGTATATTTTTACGATATTCCGAAAGCTCCTGCCATACCACTCCTGAGAGCAGTATCAAGGCCACCAGGTTGGGTATGGCCATTCCCCCGTTCATAACGTCGCAGAGGTTCCACACCAGGTCAATCTTTATGGTGGCACCAATCACCAGGAAAGTACAGAAAACGAACCTGTAGAACTTTACCGCGCGCAGTCCGAACAGGTATCCCACGCAGCGGTCGCCGTAGTAAGACCATGACAGGGAAGTGGAGTATGCAAAGAGGATCACCCCGAAGGTCACCAGCAGCCGGCCCAGCCTGGTGGTGTCGGCCACTGTGTGAAGGTCCCCGAGCCCGGTGCGGAATGCAAAGGCTGTGAGGTCCGCGCCGTTGATGTCCCCGGGCTCAGTCCACGCCCCGGTGAGTATTATCACCAGCCCGGTGAGGGTGCATATTATGATGGTGTCTATGAACGGCTCCAGGAGCGCCACGTAGCCCTCGCGCACGGGGTATGCGGTCTTGGCGGTGGCGTGGGCTATGGGTGCGGAGCCCTGTCCGGACTCGTTGGAAAAAAGTCCGCGGCGGACCCCCATCTGCAGGGTGAAGAGGAATGCGGAGCCTGCAAACCCTCCAGTCGCCGCGGTACCGGTGAATGCATCGTGGAACACGAGCTGAAGCGCCGCGGGAACCGCTTTCAGGTTGAGCAGAATTATCACCACGGCCGCGGCAACGTAGAAGATGCTCATGAAGGGGACCAGTCGGCTGGCAACCTTTCCGATCCTCCTGATGCCGCCAATTATCACCAGCCCCACCATGAAGGCCATTACCAGGCCCACCGCGGTGCTGCCGAGGTCTATGCCTCCCACCGGGAAAGACAAGGCGGGAAAAAGGGCCAGGAAGGCCCTGGACAGCTCCCCTGCCTGGGCCATGCACCCGGCGCCGAAGGACCCCACACCGGCGAACACTGCAAAGGTCACGGCCAGCCACTTCCATGAGGGTCCCAGTCCGCGCTCGATAAAGTACATGGGCCCTCCGGACACGGCGCCGTCGTCGTGGATGGTCCTGTATTTCACCGCCAGGGTGCACGAGGTGAACTTGGTGGCCATGCCCACCGCGGCGGTGACCCACATCCAGAAGAGCGCCCCCGGGCCACCGTAGCGTATGGCAATGGCCACCCCGGCGATGTTGCCCACTCCTACCGTAGCGGAAAGCGCGGTTGAAAGCGCCTGGAAGTGTGAGAGGTCCCCCTGGTCCTCTTTTTTGTCGTAAACCCCGCGGGTGAGCCTGATGCCGTGCCTGATCCCCAGTATCTGTATTCCCCTCATCCTGATGGTGAGGAATATTCCCGTGCCCACAAGGAGCACCACCAGCACATAGCTCCACAGGTAGTTATCAACCGTCTCGACCAAGGTATTGAAGGCTTCCATCATAAGGCGGGGCCCTCCGCTTCTTTCGCCACTGATGATTTAAAAGTTAATCGGGGTAGCGCACACAGCTTTTATGTCAAGAGACAACACATGGTTTACAGGTTGTGCTAACAAATCGTTTTCAAGTTCAGCCTCACCACCACCTCGTCCCCGGCTCCTGCGTTCAGTGCCTGCGCCGCGGAAGCGTTCTTCACCGAGACCTCTACGCGGCCGGCCGAGCCGACAAGGGCTATGACCGCGTCCGGGTCCGCAAAGCTGTAGCATGCGGACAGCCCTTTTATCCGCTCTTCGCACACCTCGATAAACGGCGCGGTCCCCTGCGGGATCATGGAGGCCGGTATGTTTGTCACCAGGTTCCCGAACCGGTCAACCCGGACAACCTCGCCCCTTATGAGATCGCCTTGCCTTATCGGCTCGGGCAGGCCCAGGCTCACGAGGTCCGAGACCTCGTCCCCCGCGTCGGAGAGCTCCATTCCAGCGGCCAGCCTGGCGGCTACCGGCGCGAACACGTCCCTGGCGTGGAAGGTCGCGGAGACCTCGGGCAGGAAGAGCCCGGGCCTGTTAAGCTCCACCGCCTCTTCCGCGGGGAGAAAAGCCGAGAATATGCCGTTGTCAGGCCCCACGAAAAACCAGCCCCCTGAAGAGAGTGCTATCCCCTTACGCTCCGAGCCCACGCCCGGGTCAACCACCGCGAGGTGCACCGTGCCCCGGGGGAAATACGGCGCCGCGTCCTTGAGCGCCCAGGCCGCGGCGTACACGTCCTGGGCCGGGACCTGGTGGGTTATGTCCACCAGCCCGGCCTTTGGGAAGACGCCGAGGATCACGCCCTTGACTACGCCCACGTATGAGTCCTCCAGCCCGAAGTCCGTGACCAGGGTTATGATGCCGCTCCTCGAACCCATGGCATTCTCATTATTACAAGGGCCGGCGGCCGATGCGCAGGGAAAGTCCTATGGCCCTGAACAGCGGCTCCTGCTCCATGAACTCTGAGCGGGGGCATATGGCCGTGACCACGTAGGCCTGGTAATCCCGGGTCTGGCAGAATGCCAGGGCCTCCACCGGCTCTTCTCTTCTCGTGTACCTGTATTGGATCCAGGCGTATGACTCGCCTCCTGTAAGACCGGCGCCCACGCGCGCTATCTCCAGGTCGTTAATTGACACGCTCATGCCGATGATGTTTGCCTGCAGGTAGTCAAAGGGCTCCATCCTCTGGGTCATGTTTTCGATCAGCAGGTTGGCCATGGGGCCTGCCGGCCCCGCCCCGGGCGGGTGGGAGAAAAGCAGGGGGTTGCCGCGGCGCTTTACAACCTCCCAGTTTTCAGGGACCGCCAGGCTTGCACTGCCGGCGTACACCCTCTTGGTCTCGCCGGGGAACGCGGGCGCCTGCACCGGCCCGTCCGTCAGGGGGACATTTTTGTCCTTTTTCTCGCACGGGCCAGAGGCCGCGCAGGCGAGCAGGCCTGCAATGATAAGCGAAGCGATTTTCATGCCCTTCATTTTTTCGCCTTGAAGCTTTCGGCGATCTTTCTAAACTCTGGTTCGAAAAATTTCATCGTATCCCGCTCCGCGGTGCAGTAGATAAGGTATGCCGTCTCCTTCCCGGGAACCGCGTAGAGTCTGACCAGGAGCCGTCTCCTTCCCTGCCTCTGGGTGTACTCGATCCACGCGGCCTCTTTGCCCCCGAGCTCAGCCTCTCCCCTCTCGATTATCTTGAAGTCGGTAATCATCTCGAGCATGGAGGGAAGGTTGGCTTCCAGCACGCCCTGAGCGTCAAGGGGCTTTTCCATTTTGGCGGATGCAACGGAGACGTTCTCGCGGAACTTGTCCTCAGCCGACCGGAGCGGAGATAGCCCCACAACGTCCAGGCCGTAGGCGTCCTCCTTCACCCCCCACTCGGGGGGAAACTTTATGGAGAACCCCTTGTCAGCCCGTTCGTAAAAGCCGGGCTCGCGCTCGGTGCAGGCCGGTGCGCACAGAATGAGAAAAGTGATTAGCGCGGTCAGGGCTTTCGGTTTATTCATCTTCCACTCTTTTCCAAAACAACTCTTATTTCCTGCCTGCGTCGCCAAACGCCAAGAGCGCCAAGGAAGAAAAGTTAGTTTCTATGCCTTACTCTCGTGCCGGTCCACAGCCTGGACATGGAAAGCCACACCTCCCTTTCCTGGGAGCGGATCTTATTTGAGTTTTTGGCCAGCTCTTCCCTGACCCCGGGTTTTTGATCCAGGTACTCCGCCCTTTGCCTTTGCACACTTTCCCCGGGGTTGGAATGGCGGTAAAAAACAGGTGAGACACCGCAGCTCCTGTAGAGCTTATCCAGCATGGCCGCCCTTTCCTGGTAATGAATTTTAAGGTCCCTCATCGCGCTCATGGGGTCGTTGTTATGGGCCCTCAGAATGCGGAGTATGTGCCTGTTGCTGGAAATAATAAGGCGCTGTTTTGTGAGGGCCAGCTTGAAGTGCTTCTCGGGAGGGAGGGGCTCCTGGGCGCGGTCTTTGTCATCTTCGACCTGCCCGGCCTTTTCCTCGTCGTCTTGCCCGGAAATAGAAAGAGCGGGGGCACTGATACAAACCACCAGTACAAGCATTGCGCCGGCGAGGAGCCTTGCGCAGGTTTTACCTTGGCTCTGCATGTTCTCCGCTTGAGCCGCTACTTCTTCACAGGGTCTTTGCAGCGTTTACAGTTCAGCTATGAGCTGCGAGCGCCTTTATTCCTCTATTCTTCGGCTTCTTCTTTTGCCGGCTGTTTCTGCTGGCCGCCCTTTGGCTCCATGTACTCTTTCATTTTTTCTCTAAGCTCTCTGATTTCGCTTGTAAGGTTTCTGTATTTATTTTTAAGTTCGTCGTTATCCTGCAGGTGCTGCTGCCTTGTCTGGTATAGCTGCTTTCTGTCCTCGGTCCCGGAGCCGTAGAACTCCCTTCCCGAGACCCCGTGGGAGGTGAATATATCCCGCATATTCTTCTGGTGCTCCATCCTCTGCTTGCGCAGCTCCTCCTGCAGCTTCTCGGAACCTGGCTCCTCGCTCTCATAGATGTCTATGGTTTTCTTGTAATGATCGCTTATTGCCGCGAGCCTCTCGATCTGTATCTCCCAGTACTCCGCAGGAGATACCGGCTCCACCCCCGCGGCCGCCCCCTGGCCGCCGGGGCCTCGCCGCCCGGGTCCCGGCTTCTTCTGAGCCTGTTCCTGAGCCGGTTCCTTGGTTTCCGGCTCCTTGATCTCTTCAGCCGACTCCTTTGCCTTTTCCTCTTCCTTCTCGCAAGAAGCAAAGAGCACCAAGGAGCTTACAAGCAGAGCCGACCCCGCCATTAAAAGTGCCTTCTTCATAACCTTACCTCCAACTTATTTTAATGATTTGATTTTACCTGCCCCCACCCGGTTCCATGTTTATTATAAATCCCCTGACCACCAATTATAAACTTTGCGGGAAGCAGACGTCAACACCGCATCAAACTCCTCCCCCATCTCTTTCATCCGTGGCCTGCATGGACTCCCGGATCATCGCATGCAGGTCTTTGTTTATCATGGTCTTCATGGGCTGGCCGCGGCTTTTCTCTATGGCCCTCTTCCTTGCAAAGTAAAACACGAAACCCAGGCCGAACCATGCTGCAAAAGGTATGGCCCACACGCCCAGGTCGAAGAGCAGCACTACTATAAGCAGCACTGAAGTCACAACCCCCACTACGGGCGCAACGTAGAGCATGGCCCCTCTCAGCCTGTAGCCTGAGAGGCCGTAAAGCTCAGGCGCGCGCCTTGGCAGGAGCATGGCCGCTATCATCGAGGGTATGAATATTATCATGCCCCCGATGGTGGCGTATGAAGCGAACGTCTTTATGCCCGCGTCCATGACCACCGCGGCGATCGAGAGGCCCCACAGAAGGGTGAGAAAGAGCGAGGGTGTGCCGTGCCTGGATGTCCTGGCAAAAGCCTCCGGCACCAGCCCGTCCTTGGCAACCACCATCAGGGACTTGGTGGCCCACATGAATGTTCCATTGATGGTGGTGGTGAATGCGAACATGGCGCCCCCTACAAGGAAGAACAAAAAGCCCGGCCATGAGAGGAACTCCTTTGCCGGCTGGGCCAGGCTGGGTTGTGGCCCGGTGGTCCAGTCGTGCAGGTCCACCGAACCCACTGCGGAGCATGAAACCAGAACGTAGATAAAAGTCACCAGGGGGATGCTTATGAGAAGAGAGCGGGGTATGTTCTTGCCCGGGCGCTTGATCTCCGCGCCCAGCTCGATCACCGAGTTCGAGCCCTGCAGGGCAAAGGTGAGTATGCACGCCGCGAGCACGAAGCCGCCCCCGCCTCCCCGGAAAAAAGGGGCGAAGTTGGTGGGGTCGAACTCCTGGAACCCGGAGACCCCGAAGAACACCAATGCGCCCAGGAGCACGGCCACCATGATGGCCTGGAAGGACGCGGCCAGGGAGATGCCCAGGAGGTTGACGAGGTAGAACACGGTGAGGATCACGATCGCGCCCGGCCTGGCGGGAAGCCAGGGCCAAACCGCCTTCAGGTAGTGCACGCACTCGGTGGCGTACATGGGCAGGGCGCCCAGCACAAGGCCCAGGGCGTAGCACCACACCCCCACAACCGCCCACAGGGGCGAGAAAAGACGCGATGGGTAGCGGTAGGTCCCGCCTGTCGTGGGCATGGCCGAGCCCAGCATGCCCACGGTCATCATGATGAAGACTATGGGCACCGCGGCGACAATGAAGGCAAGCGGCGCGGACGGCCCGGTGTAGGTCACGGCCAGCGCGGTGAGCGAGAATATGCCCGCGCCTACGGTGGTCCCCACCTCGATGGCCACCAGGTCGAAAAGACCCAGCACCCTTTTGAGCCCGAACTCGCTCAATCTGTCTTCCTCCCTGCCTGGCGATTATAACGCGGACTGCATCATGCAAGTCAATAAATCCAGGTTTGCGGCGTATTATTGACGAGAAGTTGTCACACTTTTGCCGCTGTCTTACAATTTTACAAATGCGCTTTTGCTCGGCCGGAGGATTAAGATGAAAAGAAAGTGGAAGAATTTCTGGCTGAACCTCCTGATGTTCGTGCAGATACTCATCCTAACTGTCACCGGGATCATCATGAAGTGGGTGCTGCCGCCCGGAAGCGGCCAAGGACAGGGCAGCGGCCGGGGCCTTGGCAGGTCTCTGAACGACGGCCAGGGCCAGGAGTTGCTACTGGGCCTTGGCAGGCACGACTGGGGCGACATACACTTCTGGGTAGCGCTCTCCCTGGTGGCCGTGCTGGCCCTCCATCTGTACCTGCACTGGAGCTGGGCGACATCGAGGTTCCGGGCGCTTTTCGGCCGGGCCGAGACGAGCCACGAAGGGCCTGAATAAGTGGGCCATAGGGGCGGCCTCCTCGGGCGGAAGCGCACGAGCAGCACCCCTCCAACAACCGACGGTATGACGTCGCACAGATTAGAGCCACGTCGGGAGGCCGTAGACAGAGCCAGCGACCAGGAGCAGGGATGGAACCATTATCTTACAACTTGGCCCCGGGACGTGATAAGTTTGAGACATGACCGAGACTTCCAGCAAAACCGCCCGCAGCCGAGGTGATTGCAAAGGCCCTCATCACTCCTTGGGCAGGCGCATACTCCGGTTTTCATATCGCTCGGCCGCGGTGGTCCTCGCCGTAATAGCCCTGTTCGAGCTGACTCTCAGGATCATCTACTACCCGAGCTTCGAGTACATGAAGCTGGTTGAGACCGACCCCTTCAGGTGGTCCCGCCTGCGCGCTGGAGCAATAGAGGAGATTATATTCCAAAGCCCCTCGATCAAGGACCGTCCGCCTCTCAAGGAGATCAAGGTCAGGGTCAACTCCCATCATATGCGTTCCCGTGAGGAGTATTCCCGTTCAAAGCCCGGCTCACTTTTTAGGGTGGTCTGTCTTGGCGATTCCATCACCTTTGGCTGGGACCTTGCCATGGAGTCCACGTATCCATATCTATTGGAGGACCGCCTAAATAGCCAGGGCTCCACGGTGCGCGCCCAGGTCATGAACGCCGGGTTCCCCAGCTACACCTCCAGGCAGGGGCTGATCTGGCTCGACCGCGAGCTGCTTTCCTTCTCACCCGACGCGGTGATAGTGCAGTTCGGGTTCAACGACGCCATGTACTACTGGCTGCGCATGTCCGGCCCTTTGCGCTTCTCACCTGACCGCGAGGTCATGCAGGGTCGGCCCGGGTCCTGGCAGCCCATCGAGCAAAAGCTCACCGACCCCCTGACCGAGCTTTTGCACATGTCGCACGCTGGAAGGATCATACTCGCCTCCTTCTCCACTCTCACCCAGGACAAGAGGGCGGGCACATTCGCGCGCTCCCGGGTCCCCTCGCGAGACTTCCGCGATAACCTCATGGAGATATACAGGTTGTGCAGAGGCAGCGGCGCGCGGACCATCCTGGTCGAGCCCTGGGGCACGCAAGAGAAGTACCGCGCGATCATAAGGGCGGTGGCCTCGGAAACGGGCTGTGCGCTGGTCTCCCAGAGCTCCATTATCGAGCAAGCGCTGAACCACCCCGGCCGGGTGCTGGAGCAGGAGCGCATGCGGCCCCGGGTGCAGAGGCTCCGGGCGCGCTACGGTGACGAGTTCCTGGGCTCCAATCGCTTGTACTTCTTCCTGGTGGACATGCTTCACCCGAACGAGGTCTCCAACCTGCTCCTGGTGGACAGGATCGTGGACGCGCTCGACATCCAATGTCAACTTGACAAAAATGACGGCCCGGCTTTAGAATAGTCCATGCTTTTGTGTCATCTTCTTTGAAAGGTCTCGCGGATACAAGGAGTAGTTCAAGTCAGACCGCCCTTTTTTGGGAAAGTTGCCATGGGGACGCCGGGAAGTTTGGGGTCCTTGAAAGTTTCCCGCTAACAACTCCCGACATCTCCAGCTTTAAAAGCTTCGGAGAAAGTAGATGCTTGCTGACCTGGCGAACCTGCTGTTAGGGTACAAGAAGCCAAGGCTCGAGATCAATATCGAGCCTCTGCCCATCTCCGACTTTCCAATGCCGGAGGCTCTAAGCTTTTCTTTGAGAGCGCCTGCCGGCCCTGACATGAGGCCGCTCGTGGACCAGGGGGAAGAGGTCAGCACCGGCCAGTTCCTGGCGCACGACGGCGCCGGAGAGACCCTGCCCTCGCCTGTCAAGGGCAAGGTCCTGGGCGTGATTGTGGCCCCCGACCTCCGAGGCGCAAAGACCGGGCGTGCTATCATGATCGAGCCTTCCGGGGACTCATCTGCCAAGGCCTTCGACGGCCTGGACCCCGAAAAAGAGCAGCTTGAAAAGATATGGGAGCGCATCAGGCGGGCCGGTGTTCTCACGAACTCCCTTGTCCCCAGGCCACTGTCACGTCTCATCGGGCCGGAGGCAGGCGTTTCCATCCAGACCTTGATCATGCTGGCCGCGGACCGCGAGCCCGAGGTCCGCTCATCCATGCAGCTCTTCAGGGAGCGCTCAGGGGATGCGATCCATGCCGCGGCCATGCTCTCAAGGATCACAGGCCCGGACAAGACCCTGCTCGCGGTCCCGAAACCCCTATCCAGCGAGGCATCGAATAAAACCGGAGGCACAGGTGTGGAGGTCTTGCCGGTCCCTCCCGCATACCCGGACTCCCTGGAGCAGATGGTGGCCATGCGCTCAGGAGGCGCGGCCCGGGTGGTGGCTTTGGAGACCGCGCTCGCGGCCTTCTACGCTGTGCGGGACGGCAAGGTCCAGGACAGGAAAGTGGTGACCTATATAAGCGGGGCCGGCCGGGCCAGGCGTAACCTGAACGTACCCCTGGGCACAAGGCTGAAGGACGTGTTCCAATACTTGAACCTATATCCCGGGGACCGCGACAAGGTGGTGGCCGGAGGGCCAATGAGGGGCTATGCCCAGTACTCGCTCGAGACCGCGGTGGACCAGGGGGTGGACGCCATCATGCTGGCGCCGCACGAGTCACAGGTGGCATGGAGCCACGAGCCCTGCGTGAACTGCGGGGCCTGCGTGGACGTGTGCCCGGTGAACCTGCAGCCGCACCTGCTCGGAAGGTACGCGGAGTACGGAATGTTCGACCGGGCCGAGGACATGGGGGTGGAAAGCTGCATCGAGTGCGGGCTGTGCGCATGGGCCTGCACCGGCAGGAGGCCGCTCATGCAGTGGCTCAGGCTTGCAAAGCGCGAGGTGCAAAAGAACAGGGCGGCCAGGCAGACCGAGTCTGAAAGGGAAGAACAGGAAGAACAGGAGCCTGGAACCGAAGGGTCCGAGGCATCCACAGGGCAACAGGTATCAGGGAGCGGTTGATGTCCCGGGAGCCGTTGTTAACAGTAGGCCCGCCGCCGCACTGGCGGAGCCGATCCAGCATTACAAAGACCAACTTTGCCTTTGTGCTGCTGCTCGGGCCTGCGGCGATTGCAGGGGCCATAGCCTACGGGTTCGGGCCTGATGCCGCGGCCCGCTACGGCCCGGGATCGGCCATGCTCTCCCTTACTGCAAGGCTCATGCAGGAGCTGGGGGTCCCGCCCCCGGTGCTCTCCTTTTTCGGGGCGCTCGGGGTACTGGCCCTGGGGGTGGGCACGGGCATGCTGTTCGAGTACGCCGTACAGATTCTTTTCCGGCAGCCGTATCACGTAACCAACGGTCACGGGGCCCTCATGGGCCTTGTCATGGCCGTGCTCATGCCCCCCACCGTGCCATGGTGGGTGCTGGTCATCGGGGTGGCAATCACCATAGTGGTGGGAAAGCAGATTTTCGGGGGCATCGGCGGATACCCCATGCACCCCGCAATTGTGGGCTGGCTCATTATCCTCCTTTCATGGCAGCACCACATCTACCCGGTGGGAATGGAGAGCATAGCGGCACAGCACTGGGTGGCCATATTCTTCACCTTCCTGGGGGGCGTGGCACTCATCGCCCTGGGGCATGCGAGGTGGCAGATACCAGTGGGAGTGATCGCGGGCGTGGCCGCTTCAGCAGCAATATTCCATCTGGCTGTCCCGGACCTGGCCCAAGACATGACGTGGTGGCAGGGTGCCTGGCAGGAGATCATAACCGGACACGTAATACTGGCCGCCTTCTTCATCGCCACAGACTCCACTTCTTCGCCCGCAAACAAGGCGGCCGTCTGGATTTACGCGGTGGCCGCGGGAGCATTGATCATGCTCATAAGGGTGTACGGCGTATGGCCGGACGCGGTGCCATTCGCCATTTTGCTGGTGAACATCTTAAACCCGTTGCTGGACAGGGTCCGGCCCCGGGTGCGGGAGGTCTCGGTGCAGAATGCGTAAGTTCGCCCAGATGATTGTGGTGCTCACCTGCATAGCGCTCGGGAGCGGGCTGGTTCTGGGCGGGCTCAACACCCTTACCGAGGAGAGAGTGGAGAACAACATCCTGCGCTTCAAGAAGATACCCGCGGTCACCAGCATCTATCAGGGCATCACGGAAGAGGAGCTGGGACCCGAAGAGATGGCCGCCCTGGAAGAGCAACTGCTCCAGCAAAGGAAACAGGTGCAGCTTGACGACGGGACTCCGGTGACTCTGTTCCCCCTGGAAAAAAATGACAAGCTCTACGCGGTGGCCCTGGAAAAAAGCGGCCAGGGGTTTGAGGGAGAAGTCGGGGTCATGGTCGGCTTTAAGTTAGACACCGGCGACCTGGTGGGCATCGGGATCACCACGCACTCGGAGACCCCGGGCGTGGGCAGCAGGATAACCGAGGAGGCATTCAGGCTCCAGTTCAGGGGAATGAGCAAAGACGCTGTCATGAAGGTAAAGAAAGACGGGGGTGACATTGACGCGGTCACCGGGGCCACCTTCTCCAGCAGGGGGGTGGCAGAGGCCTTACGAGCCGCGGTCAAGCTTTACGAGCAGAACCACAAAGAAATCGAACGGGCGATGAAATGAGCGCGGTTAGAACAGAGTTTGTAAAGGGGCTTTGGAAGGAGATTCCTCCCTTCAGGTTCGTGCTGGGCCTGTGTCCCACCCTGGCGGTCACCACCACCGCGGAGAACGGCTTCGGCATGGGCCTTGCCACCACCTTTGTGCTCCTTTGCTCGAACGGAATCATCTCGTCCTTGAGGAAGATCATACCCGACGAGGTCAGGGTGGCCTCGTACATAGTGGTCATCGCAACCTTTGTGGTGTGCGTGGAGATGGTGACCAAGGCATACTTCTTCCCTTTGAACGAGGCACTGGGCATATTCATACCGCTCATCGTGGTCAACTGCATAATACTGGGCCGGGCCGAGGCCTTCGCCAAGAAGAACAACGTGGTCACCTCGCTCGCGGACGGACTGGGCATGGGACTCGGGTTCACCTTGTCCTTGACCGTGCTGGGAGCGGTGAGGGAGTTATTCGGCAAGGGCGAGATATTCGGGCTGGCTTTCTTCGACAAGCTGGGAATTCCTTTCGAGCCCTTTGACTTCTTGCAGCAGGCCCCTGGGGCCTTCGTGGCTTTGGGGCTCATGCTGGGGATCATGAACCTTCTCGGAAGGCTTACAAGGTAAGGGGGCGCGCGCATGGACACCTTTGCACTGGTAGTAGGGGCCATATTCATAAACAACATCCTGCTCCACCGCTACCTTGGCAACTGTCCCTTCCTGGGAGTGTCCAGGAAGATGGACACCGCCATCGGCATGTCTTTCGCCGTGGTCTTCGTGATGACGCTCGCAGGGCTCATCACCTGGGTGGTAATGAGGTACGTGCTCGAACCCTGGGACATAGACTACATCCGCACCCTGGCATTCATACTGGTGATCGCCACACTGGTGCAGTTCGTGGAGCTGTTCCTCCGAAAGAGCATACCTGCGCTCTACAAGTCGCTTGGCATATTCCTCCCGCTCATCACCACCAACTGCGCGGTGCTGGGCGTGGCCATCATAAACGTAAACGAGGAGTACAACCTCATACAGACCCTGATCTTTTCCGTGGCCTCCGCGGCCGGCTTCGGCCTGGCACTGGTGCTCTTCGCCGGCATACGGGAGAGGTTCGAGATATCGCCGGTGCCAAAACCGCTGCAGGGCACAGGGATCGGGCTGGTGACCGCGGGGCTTATAGCCCTCGCCTTCTTCGCCTTCAAGGGGATGATATGATGCCTGTATATCTTTATCCTGCACTTGCCATGCTGGGCATCGGGCTCGTAGCCGCGGCCATACTTGCGGTGGCTGCCAAGGCCTTTTACGTGGAGATAGACCCCAGGGTGGCGATGGTGGAGGATACCCTGCCCGGGGCCAACTGCGGAGGGTGCGGCTTCACCGGTTGCGCGGCCTGCGCCGAGGCCATCGTCGAGGGCGCGGCGCCGGTGAACGCCTGCGTGGCCGGCGGGCCCGACGTCGCGGCCAAGGTGGCCGAGGTCATGGGTGGCGACGTGGGCTTCATGGAGCCGCAGATAGCCGAGCGCTACTGCGCCGGCGGCGAGCGTAGCGGCAGGAAGTACTACTACGACGGGGCCCTTGATTGCCGGGCCATGGCCGAGCTTTACGGGGGCGACATAGTGTGCTCGCACGGGTGCCTGGGGCTTGGCACCTGCGTTGACGCCTGCCCGTTCGACGCCCTGGAGATGGGGCCGGAAGGCGTGCCGGTGGTGGACCCGGAAAAGTGCGTGGGGTGCGGGACCTGCGAGCGGGTGTGCCCCCAGGGCGTGATCGAGCTGTTCAGCCTCTCCGACAGGCTGCTGCACTTTGTAAACCGGGACCAGTGCATGGCCCCCTGCACACAGCTCTGTCCCGCGCAGATAAACATTCCCGCTTACGTGGAGCTGGCCTCCGAGGGCAGGTACGAGGAAGCGGTGAACGTGATCAAGGAGAGGAACCCGCTGCCGCTCATATGCGGCAGGGTGTGCCCGGCCCCCTGCGAAGAGGGGTGCCGCAGGGCCGCCATCGAGGACGAGCCCGTGCACCACAACTACATAAAGCGGTTCGTGGCCGACTGGGAGATGGCCCTGCCCGAGCGCAAGAAGCCCTCCATGCTCCCGGACTCGGGAAAGAAGGTGGCGGTGGTGGGAGGCGGCCCCTCGGGGCTCACCGCGGCATATTACCTTCGCAGGCTGGGGCACGCGGTAACCATATTCGAGGGCATGCCCGAGCTGGGCGGAATGCTCAGGTACGGCATACCCGAGTACCGGCTGCCCAAAAAGGTGCTCGACTTCGAGATAAAAGAGATACTCGACCTGGGCGTTACGGCAAAGACCAATACCAGGCTGGGCACCGACCTTACCGTGGCCGACCTGGAAAAGGAGTACCAGGCCATATACCTGGCCATGGGGGCATGGGACAACCAGTCCCTGCGTGCAGAGGGCGAGGACCTGGACGGGGTGTGGAAAGGCACCGAGTTCCTCCAGCAGCGCGAGCTCGGAAACACCGTGGACCTCATAGACAAGAGGGTGGTGGTGGTCGGCGGCGGCAACACCGCCATGGACGCCTGCCGCTCGTCGCTCAGGCTGGGCGCCAAGGAGGTGGTGTTGCTATACCGCCGCACCAGGAAGGAGATGCCGGCGAACGAGGTGGAGATAGACGCGGGCGAGCACGAGGGCGTGGTCTACCACTTCCTGGCTGCGCCAAAGAGGCTTATCGGTGACGAGGACGGCCGCGTAAAGCAGATGGAGTTCATCAAGATGGAGCTGGGCGAGCCCGACGCCTCCGGCAGGAGGAGGCCGGTGCCAATCGAGGGCTCGGAGGAGATGCTTGACGTGGACGTGGTGATAGCCGCCATCGGCCAGAAACCAAAGGCCGACTGGAAGCCGGACGAGCTGGTCGAGCGCGGGCTCAAGCTCACCAGGTGGAACACCATCGAGGCAGACGAGGCCACGCTCCAGACGGACATACCGCATATATTCACCGGCGGAGATTTATGGAGCGGACCCGCGCTTCTGGTTGACGCGGTGGGCACGGGAAGGCGTGCTGCCCGGTCCATTCACAAGCACCTGCGCGGGGAGGACCTCTCCTTCCCTGAGGGCGCCTATTTCAAGCCCGCGCGCATGCCGGAGTCTGAAGAGGTGTTTGTGGAGGGCGTGTCCAAGAAACCCAGGGTGCCGCAGCCGGAGCTGCCGGTGGAGCAGAGGACAAAGACGTTCGATGAGGTTGACCTGCCCCTTACCGGGGAGCTGATGCAGGCCGAGGCTGCAAGGTGCCTCCGATGCGGCACCATATGCTACCTGCCGGACAAGAAGAGGGAGGAGCACTTAAAGGTCAAGAGCGGCAGGGACAAGGGGTACATGGAGGTTTTGGAAGGGCTGCTCAGGAACTCGCCCTGACCGGGTAGCCCACATAGCTTTTGCTATGTGGGCGCCGACAGGCGCAGGTTGAATATAATGGATGGCATAATGAGGAAAATTCAACGGGCCGTGCTCTTCATCCTGCTCGCTTCGCTCGCGCACACAGACAAGCTGTGTGCGCTACCCGAAGTCATCGAGCAAGGGTAGCAGGATGCATTTACGGTCACCTGTGGAGGTCCGGGCAGGAAGCCGGGTCAACCCTCCTGGTTATATGGGGCACCAGGCGCTGGTCATGGGCCAGCCTGCGGTCCAGGATAACCATGGGGACCAGGGTAAGAAAAAGACCGGCAACCGCCCCAAGGAAGGTGGCAAAGTCTTTTGAGAGAGAGACAAGATCATGAAAAATGGATCCCGTAACAGCGCCTGCGACAAGGCCGATGAGAGGCGCCACCCAGATGACAAACGACACTTTAAGCTCGGTGCGGCCTGTGAGGTCGAACTCGACAGCGTCGCCCGGCTGTGCGCCGATGGTGTTTATGGCCGTGACCCGCTCGGGCGAGTCTTTGCCCAGCGCCGAGTCAAAGGAGCACCTGGACCGCTCGGTGCACCCGTCGCACACCCCCCTTCTGGAGGTGGTGATGATCGCGCGGTCTCCTGTTATCTCAAGGACTGTGCCGTATCTTGGCATGTTGCGTCACCGGCCGTTGAAAATATAAGCATTCCTGTAAAAGGATGGTAGCAGTGGAGTCTAGGCAAATCAAAGCAGGCGTATTGCTGGGAGCCATACTGGTGCTGGTGGCCGCGGGGGCGGGCGGGGTGTTCCTCAGGCCCGCGGGCGGCACCGACCACGTGCTCGAAGCCCGCATGGGGGACGTGGTGTGGAACCACGAGTTCCACGCCCGCATGAGGGACATAGCAAACTGCACCGTGTGCCACCACAAGGAGCACAAGGGAGTGACCAACCCGAGACCCTGCACCGACTGCCACAAGCTCATCGAGAACCAGTACGCCATCATAAACGGCCCCCTGTTCGGGATTACGCCGCCCCCGCCCGATGTTGACATCGAGGGTGTGTCCGAGCCGGCGTACGCCATGCAGGCCTTCCACGGAAAGTGCGTGGGGTGCCACAAGGCCATGAAACAAGGCCCGGTGCTCTGCTTTGACTGCCACTCCCAGAGCTTTGCCGGGAAGTACGGCAGGGTGGACTGGGACCACAGGCTCCACTCCAGGATCATGACAGAGATGGACTGCGACTACTGCCACCACAAGGACAAGGAAGCACAGACTCCCGAGGACTTTCGCCCGTGCAGCGAGTGCCACCAGCCGGTCGAGACCATGCCGGTGTCAATGAGCACCGGCACAGAGAACCACGAGACACTGGAGCACGGCGAGTGCCATACATGCCACACAACCGACGACCCTGAAAAGGGGGTGCGCCACTGCACCCTGTGCCACCAGGACATGGAGCCCTGGCCGGAAAAGGGCGGAGAGGAGTCGCCGCCCAGCATTGACCAGGCGATCCACACCCGGTGCCTGGAGTGCCATAACACAAAGTACGCCGGGCTCACCACCAGGATGCCGGTCATATGCGACGACTGCCACCAGCCGGACCCGTCGTTTATGCACGGCGGCACCGCGGGCCCGGTCATGTGGAGCCACGAAAGGCACGCCGACTTCGCCGGCCTCGAATGCAGCCGATGCCACCACATGGACCAGGCGGACGAGCCGCAGCTCGCATGCTACCGCTGCCACGGGGCCGGGGACTACGGGTTTGCGCCCAGCCTGCGAGAAGCCACACACGTAAGGTGCACCCAGTGCCATACAGAGTCGTCCGGCTTCCACGGGCCGCGCGACCAGGAAGAGTGCGCAACCTGCCACGCCCGCGGTGCAGCCGGGCCCGAGCTTTTCCGGGGCGCCAGCCAGGGCGAGACATGCTTTTTCGACCACAGGGAGCACGCCACCAGCTATGGGCTCTCCTGCCGCGAGTGCCACCACAACACCCTGCGAAAAGACGGGTTTCCATTCACCGTGTGCAAGAGCTCGCTGGCATGCCCGGAGGAGGCTGATCAGTTCCAGTCGTGCATTAACTGCCACGGCAGGAGGGGACCCGGGCCGCTGGCCCGAAAGCTTCGGCAGGAGCCGCCCGTGTTTTCAGAGGCACTGCAAAAGGCGTGCAACAACTGTCATGACGAGCTCGAGATCGGACCGCCGGAGTGCGTGGACCTCACAATCGAGAAAGCCAAAGATAAAGCGGTTATTAAACAGGAGGAGGGATGAGCAAGGCCCGCTCCCGAGAGACAAAGATGAAAGGCATCCTCACCGACGTGACCAAGTGCATCGGGTGCGAGAGGTGCGTACAGGCATGCAACCAGGTGAACAAACTGCCCCCCGACCTGCCCACCAGGTTCAAGGTTGGCGACGGGCTATCCAACAACCGGCTCACCTCAATCGTACGGGTCCCGGGAACCAGCCGCACCGTGCGCAAGCAGTGCCTGCACTGCATCGAGCCCTCGTGCGCATCGGCATGCCTGGTGGGGGCCTTCCACAAGCGCGAGGACGGGCCGGTGGTGTACGAGGAGTCCGAGTGCATCGGGTGCCGCTACTGCATGCTGGCATGTCCGTTCATGATCCCAAGATACGAGTGGGACAAGACCATACCATACGTGAGAAAGTGCAAGATGGACGAGGAGTGCAGGGTGGAAGGGGGCATGCCCGCGTGCGTGTCAGCCTGCCCCACCGGCGCCACCATATTCGGGGATCGGGACGAGCTAATAAAGGAAGCCAGGAGAAGGATCAAGGAGAAGCCGGGCCTCTACATTGACCACATCTGGGGAGAGCACGAGTTCGGGGGCACATCGGTGCTCTACATCTCCGACGTTCCCCTCGGCGAGGTGCTGCGCATCCCCTCGAAGGAGGAGCTTGCAAAGCGGGCCGTGCCCGAGCTGGCCACCGGCTCCATCCCACACATGAACCACTCCTGGGTGATGGTCACCCCCTTCCAGTTCGGCATAGTCTTCTCGGGACTCTTCGGCATCTGGGTGATAAGAAGGCGCTCGCAGCTCCAGGGGCCGCACGACCGGGGCGGGCCCGGGGCCCCTGAGCCGGGCGCCGCGGGTCTGGACGAGGTGTGCCAGGAAGAGCCCTCCGAACAGAAAAACGAGGGGGGCGAGTGATGGAGGACAACTTCCTGCTAAAGAGGGTCAAGGACGTGCTCTGGGTGCTGACCGCGGCCGCGGTGGTGGCCGGCCTGGGCAGGATGTTCTTCGGACTGGGGGCCTCCACCTACATGACCGACGCCCTGCCCTGGGGAATGTGGAAGACACTAAACATGGTGGCAGGCGCGGCCCTGGCAACCGGCGGCTTCGTGACCGCGTGCATCATCTACATCTTCCGTATGGAGAAGTACCGGCCGGTGGCAAGGGTCGCGGTGCTGGTGGCGGTGCTGGGCTACACCGCAAGCCTCTCCGCCCTGCTGTTCGACATAGGGCTCCCCCACAGGTTCTGGCACCCCTTCTTCATGTGGAACGAGCACTCCTTCTTGTTCGAGGTCTTCTGGTGCGTGTCCATGTACTGGATGGTGGCGGCCATCGAGACACTGCCCATAATATTCGAGCGCCTGCCCTGGCAGAGGATCGGCCACCTCCTCCACGAGATAATACTGCCCATCGTGGTCCTGGGCATCACCCTCTCATCCCTGCACCACAGCTCCCTGGGCTCGCTTTTCATGGTGTCGCCCACCAGGCTGCACCCCTTGTGGTTCACCACGTGGATACCCATCGAGTTTTTGACCTCGGCCATGGCCGGGGGACTGTGCCTGCTTATTGCAGTGGTCCTGGGATACTCCAAGCTCTACGGCAAAGCCGTAAACATCTCCATTCTGGAGGGCCTTGCCAAAGGGGCCGCGGGAATTCTTATAGTCTACTTCGCTATCAGGGCCGCGGACTTCACTATCCACGACAAGTGGACCTATGCGCTGGGACCCGAGGCGAGCTGGGAGAGCGCGGTGTTCTGGGTGGAACTCGCGCTCCAGGTGTTTGTGCCGCTAATCATTTTTATTGTCCCGGTGTGGCGAAGGAGCGTGAGGGGCCTTGCAATCGCCGGACTCTCGGGCGCGCTCGGTCTCACCATGCACCGGCTGGACACCGGCATAGTGGGCTATTTCAGGAGCGCGGGCACAATCTACTTTCCCTCCCTCTCAGAGATACTGCTCAGCATCGGGGTGTTCGCGGCCGCGGCCCTGGCATTCCTGTTCGTGGTCGAGCACTTCTACGTGTTGGAGTCCCCCGAGGCCTGCGCCGCGCCCGAGGCCGAGGGCGCGCACCTCGACCAGGCCAGGCAGTGGACCCTGCCCGAGCTCCTGGAGATTCTGACCGGACCCGACGCTGTGCGAATAAGCCTTATAGTGGTGGTGACCATACCGCTTTCAATCCTTGCCATGAGCGACCAGGCGGCGAGCCCCTTCAAGTACAAGCCACAGCCCGTGGACGCGCCCGAGGGCGTGGACGTGATGCGCACCATACTCAGGATTGACGGCAACGACCAGGATGAGCTCGCCGAGTTCCCCCACCGGCTGCACCAGGAGGAGTTCGGCGGCGAGGAGTCGTGCCCACAGTGCCATCACCTCGACCTGCCCGACGACCACTCCACCCCATGCTACCGCTGCCACCGCGACATGGGCCTTGACACCGACATCTTCGACCACGAGTACCACCAGGAGTATTACGGCGGCAAGAGGTCATGCAAGGAGTGCCACGATTTAAGTCTGCCAAAAGGCAAGGGCAACGCAAAGCAGTGCATCGAGTGTCACGGCGAGGACAAGGAATGGCCCATGAAGGGCATGGCCGAGTACAAGATCGAGGACTTCACCCACATGGCCCCCGGCTACGAGCAGGCCATGCACGGCAGGTGCCTTACATGCCACCGCCTGTACGAAAGGCTGAAAAAGGAGCCGGCATCAGAGCCAGACAGCCTGGGAAACTGCTTCAGATGCCACCCGCTGGAAAGAAAAGAGACCGGGACCACCGCAATGGCGCCCTTGAGAAAATGAAGGCAGTCTTATTGGTTCATCGAGTTCAGGAACTCTTCGTTTGACTTGGTCCCTGCGAGCTTGTCAAGGAGGAACTCCATGGCGTCTATGGTGGACAGCGGCGAGAGCACCTTTCTAAGCAGCCACACCCGCTGCCTCACGTTCTCGGGCACCAAAAGCTCCTCCCTGCGGGTCGCGGACCGGTTGATGTCAATGGCCGGGAACACCCTCTTCTCCATCAGCCTGCGGTCGAGCTGAATCTCGCAGTTGCCCGTGCCCTTGAACTCCTCGAATATGACCTCGTCCATGCGAGAGCCGGTGTCAACCAGGGAGGTGGCTATTATTGTCAGGCTGCCCCCCTCCTCCACGTGGCGCGCGGCGCCGAAGAACCGCTTGGGCCGCTGCAGGGCCGCGGCGTCCACTCCACCGGTCAGTATCTTGCCGGACGGCGGGATCACGTTGTTGTAGGCACGGGCCAGGCGGGTGATGGAGTCAAGCAGGATCACCACGTCGTTTTTGTGTTCGACCAGGCGCTTGGCCTTTTCGATCACCATCTCGGACACCTGCACGTGTCTCTGCGGAGGCTCGTCGAACGTCGAGGACACGACCTCCCCCTTGACAAGACGCTGCATGTCAGTGACCTCCTCGGGCCGCTCGTCAATGAGCAGCACGATAAGGTAGAGGCGCGGGTGGTTCTTCATGAGGGCGTTTGCGATCTTCTGCAGGATCACGGTCTTGCCAGAGTAGGGCGGCGCCACTATGAGGGCCCGCTGGCCCCTGCCGATGGGCGAGATCAGGTCCAGTATCCGGGTGGTGAACTCCTCAGGATCATGCTCCATGGCCATCCATTCCGAGGGATAAAGCGGGGTCAGGTTGTCGAAGAGGATCTTGTCCTTGGCGGACTCCATGTCCTCGTAGTTGATGGCCTCCACCTTGAGAAGGGCGAAGTAGCGCTCCGAGTCCTTGGGAGGCCGTATCTGGCCGGCTATGGTGTCGCCAGTCTTCAGGTTGAACTTGCGGATCTGGCTGGGGGAGACGTAGATGTCGTCGGGACCGGGCATGTAGCTGTAAGTGGGTGAGCGCAGGAATCCAAACCCGTCCGGCAGTATCTCAAGCACACCCTCGCCGTAGATCAGACCGTCGCGCTCCGCACGCCTCTGCAAAATGGCGAAGATCAGATCGGCCTTGCGCATGCCCGCGGCCCCTTCGAGGTTGATCTCCTTGCCGATCTCCAAGAGCTCGGAGATCTTCTTCTGTTTCAGGTCCTTCAAGTTCAGCTCGGAAGATGCCTTGGACTGCGGCTTCCTGTTGCCGGACTCTTCCCTGGACTCGCCCCGGGATTCCGGCCTCGAGTCTGTCTTGGACTCCTGGCTACTGCTTTTGTTGTTGCGTGGCATATCCTTCTCCTTGAATAAATGTCCTCTCTTCCCTGTACCCGCAGGGATGTAACAATGAAAGCATACAGGTAAAGTACACCTCCGGCTCCTTCACAAGGGGAAAGGCTCCATGGAGTTTCTTACTCTGGACAAGCAGGACAAAGGGCACTTAAACACGAGTCAACTCGTCATAACACGGTCACACGTATTAAATTCCCACATCAAAGACTCTATATTATGCTTCCGGAATCAGATCAAGGAACCTAGAGATGTCTGGGAAACGCCGGAAGTGAGCTTGAAGTACAAGCTTAATAATAGCAGCACTCATGTCTTTGTCAAGTCAAGTGCAATTTTTTGTCAATGTTTTGCATTTTTTACTTGACAAGACCGCTGCGGCCCCGTAATATAGTGCTACGATTTATTAAAAGGTGCTATTATGCCGGCCCCCGTGAAAAAAGCTCTTGCTTACAAAACCGCCGCCTTGATATTGATGATATCGTGCCTGGCGCCCGCGGCATCCATGGCCCAGGATCCCGCCCAGGGCGACACCGTGGCAGGGCTCGAGATCGAGACCGTGGAGGTCGAGGCCAGAAAGCCCATCACCGCATACTCCGACCGGGTGATCCGCGACAAGGACTTCTTGAACTTCCCCCGCCAAAACCCCTCGGACCTGGTGCGTCTCATCCCCGGCATCCACGTAAACCAGCACACCGGCGGGGGCAAGGCCCATCAGTACTTCCTTCGCGGGTTCGACGCCGAGCACGGCCAGGACCTGGCCGGCTATTTCGACGGCATCCCTTTGAACGAGGTCTCCCACGTCCACGGCCAGGGCTACCTGGACCTGTTCTTCATCATACCCGAGACCCTCTCCTCCGTGCACGTGATCAAAGGACCGTACCAGCCCGAGTACGGCAACTTCGCCGTGGCCGGCGCGATCAACTTCGTGCCCGAGGTCATGCCCGATAAAAGCCGGGCAAAGGCCACCTACGGCTCCTTCAACACCTGGCGCATCATGGCGCAGGCCGGGGCCCGTGCCGGGCAGGCATACGTGCACGCGGCCGCGGACAGAGAGCGCACAGACGGCTTCACCGAGCCGGGCAACATGGACGCCTCCCGGGCATTCCTCATGCTCACAAGGCCCTTCGGTCAGGGAAACGTGGCGAGGGTGCTCGCCGCCTACTACAACAGCGAATACGATGCCGCGGACGTGGTGCCCGCAAAATGGATCGCGCTTGACTGGCTTGACCGCTTCGATGCAGTTGACCACTCCTGCGGGGGAGAGTCTTACCGCAGCATACTCGGGCTCACACTCTCCCGGGAGCGCCGGGACTTTGTCGCCGGGGCCCGTGCATATTACCAGGACCGCGAAAGCCTCATCTTCTCCAACTACACCTATTACCTGCTCCACCCTGAAAAGGGCGACCAGTACGAGATGAGAGACAACAGGTCCTTTTACGGCGCGGACCTCTGGGCCGCTGTAAAAAGCGACCTCGCCGGGGTCCAGGCCGAGCACAAGGTGGGCGTCAACCTCCGCTCCGACCGGGTTGACCAGGCCCAGTACAACACCCGTGACAGGGACCGCTTCAACACCCTTTTCAGTTACGACTTCACGGAGAGCTCCGCGGGCGTCTTTGTAAAGGAGATGGTCTGGCCGGCAAAGTGGCTCCAGGTCATGGCCGCGGCCAGGTACGACCGGGTCTTCTACGACGTCACAGGGACCCGGGACGTACAAAACCAGGCACAGACCCTTGAGGACCAGCCCCTCGAGTCCCGGACCTGGGCCGAGGTCATAAGCCCCAGGATCGCACTGGTGATAAGCCCGATAAAAAACGAAAACGCAAAAGTGAACAGCCTTGACCTCTTCGCAAACTACGGCATCGGCTTCACAACGCAAAGGGCCGCACAGAGCGCGCTCCCGCCTCCCGACCATTCCATACCAAAGGCCCGCATGTACGAGGCCGCGGCCAGGGCGAGCCTGCTCAAAAACAGGCTCAGCGTGGCCTGCGGTTACTGGGCCGCTGACAAGGAAGAGGAACTGGTGTTCGCGCCGGAGCTTGGATACGCAACCGAAAAAGGAGAGAGCCGCCGCCAGGGCCAGGACCTCGAATTAAGGTACCGGCCCATCGAATGGCTCTATCTGGCCTTCGACCTCTTCCACACAAAAGCTGAGTTCGTAGAAACCGGGGACCCCGTACCAGGGACCCCCGAGTGGCTCTCCACCCAGACCGTAACCGTGCGCCATCCCTCCGGGGTCCGCGGGGCCATCCGCGGCCGCTGGGAGGATGGAAGGCCGCTGCTCTTCGGGTTCAGCTCCCGCGAGTACTGGGTCATGGACCTGCTCGCGGCATACCAGGCTGACAGGTGGGAGATCGAGCTCGAGCTTGACAACGTCTTCAACCGCGAGTGGGACGACACCTCCTTTGCTTATACATCACGGCCGGAACCGGACGGGCTTTCCTACACCGGGCTCCATATCACGCCCGGCACTCCCAGGGCCGCGAGGATATCGCTGTCCATAAGGTTCTAAATAAATGATGCACCTGAACCAATACCAGGAGGATGACAAATGGGCATGAAAAAGAAATCGGCGGCATGGACGACGGCGGCGCTCGCACTGATCGCGCTCCTTTTTCAATGCGGCTGGGACGAGGAAGAGTATGAAGGCAACTTCTTCGACCCAGGCAGGGGGAACCTCGAATTCTACGCCGACGGCGAGGAGTTCGTGCGTGAGGGCTTTTCTAGCATGGACGGCTGGAACATTGAGTTCTCTCACCTGTTCGTAAACATCGAGCGGGTTGTGGCAAAGCAGACACAAACCCTCCAGTCCGCGAGCGACACCCAAACGGACCCCGCATCCGAAACGGGACTCCACGCCCAGCACGCGGGACACGGCACACCGGACCAGGGCTCCGGCCAGGCTGTCATCGAGGTGCCCCTGCCGGGCGCATTTTTCGTGGACCTGCACGACCCGGCCGGGCCCGCCCTCCTGGGCGAGCAGACCGGCATAGTAGCGGGCGACTACAACGCCGTGGACTTCCAGGTGATCCCCGCTTCCCTGGACAGCGAGCCCGTGGACCCGGCGCTTGCCGCGGACCTGGACGAGTACCAGGGCTATACCATGATCCTTGTCGGCACGGCATCGAGCGGAAACACGGTGGCGGATTTCGAGATCATGCTCGATGAAGAGCTCGTCTACACCGACTGCGGGCCCAACAACTACGCCGGGTTCGTGTCCAATGACGGAACCGGACAGATATACATGACCTTCCACATGGACCACGTGTTCGGGGACTTCGAGGAAGCCCCCGGAGAGGGCGTCAACGCCATTGCACTCGGCTTCGGGCCGATCGCGAACGCCTTTTGCTCGTCCTCCGACTGCATAGTCTCGGTCACGCAGGACGAGCTTGCGGGCAGCCTCATAGGAGAGGACTACCTGACGTTCATTGACGCTCTCAGGACGGTGGGCCACTCCGGGGAAGGCCATTGTCACCTCGTTATTTACTGATCCTTGTCCCCGCCCGGCTGGGCCGCGGCTCTTATACGCTATCACATTATCGTCTCCCCGGGAGCCGCCTGAATTTTTTCCCGGACCAAAGTTAAGTAAAATCAGCGGCTTCCCGGTCCCTTTGTCAACCAGGTCATTCAGCCCTCTGAGAGCACTCCGCGTCCCACCTCTCCGCCGGCGCGAACAGGACCGGGGCCCCGGTCTCGGCCAGGGTCGAGAGGAAGCACGAGTACTGGAAGCGGGTCTCGTGCCGCTGGAAGTTAATGTGGTGCCCGTCCTTCGGGGGCATCTTCTCGTACTGCACCGTGACCGCGGTCACCGGGCCCTTGGGCGAACTCCTGTTCAGGCTCACCGGGTACTCGAGGCGCCTGAGACCGGCGAGCTCGATCATCTCAAGGGTCCCGGGGACCCTCGCCGGTCCGATGAGGTCCAGCCCCATGCTCAATACGGAGGCGTTTTGGGTGGACGGGGGGAAGTAGTGGTCGTCGGTGCCGAATGACACCCACAGATGCTTTGCCGGCCTTCCGGGCAGCGGCCTCTTGTAGTAATGGGGCTCGAAGGCGAATGAGTCAGCGGGCGCCATGACCGCGGCCAGCATGTTCAGGAGCGGGTGGTAGCGGTCCAGCCCCAGCAGTCCCTCGCCCGTGCCCAGCCCTCGTTTCTTCAGGTACTTCAGGTTGAACTGGTTGCCCTCGGCTATCTGCAGGGCCTTGAAAGGGCCGTGGCCCGAGTGGATCACGGCCTTGAGCTCGGTCTCCACCCCGGCCCACGGGCCCAGGGTCTCGCTTCCCATGGACTGGCCCATGCCGAAGATCATGCCCGGGTCGAACCTGATCTTTTGCCCATTGCTGTCCGTGTCCGGGCACTTTTCCGGCTCGATCTCCACCCCTTGCAGGAAGCGGAGGAACAGGGCCTGCTCGATAGCCGACTGGAGCACGTTGTCGCGGTAGGCCCTTGGGTTTAATACGTTGTGGTACGTGGTCTTGGAGGCTGTGCCGCCCCGCTCGCGGTTCCGTAGCTGGGCCGCGCCCGCGGCCGCGATCGCCCTGCGGGCCAGCACCATTGCCGGGCCGGTGCCGGGGGGCGGGCCCTCCCCTTGCTCGGTGACCACGCCCCGGTCAACCACCTGGGTGGAGAGCCCCGATGTGCCGTGTATATAGATAAGTATTGGAAAGCCCTGCTCCGGCATCTTAGCTTTGGGCACGGTCAGGCAAAAGGGGGTGCGGTCAAACCACTGCACCACCGGCTTGCCGTCTTCGTCGAATGCGATGTCGCCTCTCCCCTCCTTTCCCAGGAAGGGGTTCTCGCCTTGCTGGAACTGCGGCATCATGAATGCGCCCTGGAGCACGCAAAAGCCCTCATACTCCCGCGTCTTTTCAAGGGGGGTGTCGAGCTCGACCGGCTTTTGCACCGCGCCGTCGAAGAGCCTCATCATCCTGGCGGCGGGGTCCCCGGTGCGGAACACGGTGAGTGCGGACAGGTCCCCGGTTGCCACGCCCTGGCTTGAAAGCTCGAGAAGCACCGGGCCGTAAACCTCGAGCGCCTTTGCGCCCAGCTCGCCTTGCGGCGCCCTGCCCGATGCCAACTCTGCGAGCGCCGCGCTCCTTGCCAGCGGGGCCCCGTGCCTGTCTCCCAAAGAGCGCATCACACCCGCGGCGTACAGGGTGTCCTCCCGGAGCACGAAGCCCGGTACCGGCATGATAGCCAGCAGGTTGCCGGAGCGCACCAGCCAGGGCGGGCTGCGAGGATAAAACCGGGCCATGACCGGGAAGCGCCTGCCGAGCTCTTCCGAATCAGGGTCCACGTCCACCAGGAACAGCGGGTCGTCCCCTGCCATGACCTCCTTGGGGCCGGGAAGAGTATCCGGATTAATATCCCGGGTGAACCTGAAGTAGACGACCGGGGCGGTGCTGAACCCGTAGCCCTCATAAAAGTCCCTCTTGAGCCTCCTTACCATGGCGAGGCCCAGGGGGTCGGGGAAGTCGTCAACCTTGATCCCGCCGCCCTCGGTCCTGCGAAGCTCGGTGGGGAAGGGGAGGTCGAAGAAGCCGCCTTTCCCGGAGAGGTCGAACACCCACGAGGTCTCGCCCTTTGCCGCGGGGAGTGTGGATGGCCCCGCTAGCAGTGATACGGAAAAGACTGCAAGAACTACTGTCCATGGTCTCATGTATTTTCCCTCCAACACCTAACAATGCATCCCTTTCAAGCGCAAATCAAATTAGATGTCTTCAGGGGCCTTGACGACCAATAAGTTATAATGTTCAGAATATGCAATTATAACCGAGGATATAATTACCCCTTATCTTTCCTGAGTTTGAATATTGTGAACCCGTCGGTGCCGGCAAGGTGCGGCCAGGTGCGGAGCACCTTGTGCTCGGCGAGCCCCTTCAAGCGCGTCCCCGTCCGGAAGCGCTCCCCCGGCGCCGGCTGCTCCAGGGAGAACTCCCCCGAGTGAAGCAGGGGCGCGACCGCCCCCTCGTTCTCCTCCCTGGTCAGGGTGCAGGTCGAGTACACCAGCACGCCGCCCGGCTTCAAGGCTTTTGACATTTCCGTCAGTATGGCGCGCTGTAGCCTGGCCCGCTCCTTTGCCTCGCCCGGCCTTCGCCTCCACTTGATCTCCGGCTTCCTGCGTATGGCGCCCAGGCCGGTGCAGGGAGCGTCCACCAGCACCCGGTCGAACTTGATTCCCCTGAACCTCTCGGGCAGCGCGGCCCACTCCTCCACGGCCACGGAGGCGTCGGCCTCCACCCTGGTCACGTTTTTTATGCCCAGCCGCTGCGCCTCCGCGGACATGCGTTTGAGTCTTTCCTTGTGCACGTCCGCGGCAATCACCCTGCCTCTTCCCTCCATAAGCTGCATGATCTCGAAGCTCTTGGTGCCGGGCGCAGCGCACGCGTCCAGGATTGTCTCCCCGGGTCTCGGGTCCAGGACCATGGGCGCCAACTGGCTGGCCTGGTCCTGCACCGCGAACAGCCCCTGCTCGAAGCCCGGGACTCGGGGAGCAGGCATTGGCTCCGGGAGTATGACAGAAAGGGGCGAGATCTCACCCGGCCGGGCGTCCAGGCCTTCATTGGCCAGGGTGCGAATAAGGACATCGCGGCCGGTGCGCAGCGTGTTCACGCGCAGGGTGAGCCCCGGTCTCCTGTTGTTCGCCCGCAAAAGCTCGCGGGTCGCTTCCAGCCCGATCTGTCCGGCCCACTCCTCCACCATCCAGCCCGGGTGGGAGAGCTCGATGCACAGCCGCTCCACCGGGTCTTCGATCCCGTCCGGTTTTTCGAGCCTGTCTTTTTTGTCGGCCAATGAGCGGAGCACCGCGTTCACGAACCCCCTTGCCTGGGCTGGGGCCAGGGACACGCTCTCGTTCACCGCGGCCCTTGCCGGTATGCGGTCGAGCATGAGTAGCTGGTACGCCCCCATCCTCAGCGCTATCCTCGCCCTCCTCTCCACCTTGTGCAACGGCCTGTCCGCGACCTGGCCGAGAAAAAAGTCAATGAGCAGAAGCCACCTCAAAACGCCATAGGTGAGCTCGGTTGCAAGGGCCCTTTCTTTCTGGTCCAGGCCGTGCTTTTGGAAGAGGCCCTCCAGGGCAAGCCCGGCAAAGGCGTCTTTGACCTCCACCCGCCACAATGCCTTGGCCGCGACATTGCGGCCGGTAGGTCTCCGCGGCTTTACTCTCTTATGGCCCGCCATCAAAGCTCCTCCCGCAATATGTTACAGGCGCGGCCCGGTTATTACCACCTTGTTTCAGGTTACAAGAGCATTACTCTCGGCTTTACAAAGCCTTTCCTTGCTTGGACCACTGTTTATGTATCTACAGACTTTGTTCGCCTGTGTTAATATTTAGAGCATGAACAAGGCCGCTGAAAGCAGGACTCCCCCTGAGACCGGCGCTATTAAAAAGTCCCACCAGGGCAGGATACCCGCGGCCCTGGTCTTTCCCAACACCTATCGGGTGGCCATGGGCAGCCTCGGCTTCCACCAGCTCTACCACCTTTTGAACGCCTATCCTGACATCGTATGCGAGCGGGTGGTGCAGGACTTTCAAGGCTCCATCGAGTCTGGCCTGCAGCTCCCGGAGTTCGAGATCATCTGCATCTCCATCTCATACGAGTCCGACCTTGCGAACCTCGCACGCATGCTCCTTTGCGCAGGTGTCCCCCTGGACCCGGCAAAGAGGGAAGCCGAGAACGCGCCACTGACGGTCGCCGGCGGGGTGCTGTGCTTTATGAACCCGGAGCCCCTGGCCCCCTTCGCGGACCTGGTGGCAGTGGGCGAGGCCGAGGCCGTCCTGCCCGGGCTGGTGTCCGCGTACCGCGAGCGCCGGGGCGCCCCCAGGAAGGAGCTGCTGGAGGCCGCGGCCCGGGTCCCCGGCGTTTACGCGCCCTCTTTATACAAGGTGGAATACAAGGCTGACGGGACCATCGAGAGCAGGGCCCCGCTCTCGGATGCCGCGCCCGAGATTATAAAGAGGGCCGTGTCCCGCTCGCACCAGCCGGCCCGCACCCGGGTGTTCACGGGAAAAGCCGAGTTCTCGGGACTGGGCCTTGTCGAGCTCTCCCGCGGGTGCGTGCACGGGTGCAGGTTCTGCGCCGCGGCCTTTGTGTTCCGGCCGCCCAGGTGGACCTCGCCCGCGCGCCTTGACCGTGCCCTCATCGAGTGCCGGGCGCACAGGGACCGCGCCGGCCTTGTATCCGCCTCCCCCACCGACCACCCGGAATTCGACGCGATAAGAAAACGGGTGCGCGAGCTTGGCATGTCACACTCGGTGTCCAGCCTTCGCCTGGACCAGATCACGCCCGAGCTGCTAGAGGACATGAAGGAATGCGGCCACCGCACCCTGACCGTGGCCCCGGAGGCCGCCACCGAGCGGCTGCGCAGGGTGATAAACAAGCCTTTCCCGGACGGCTCAATACTAAAGAGCATGGAGACGGTCGGGGCCTCGGGAATAAAGAGGGTCAAGCTCTACCTCCAGGTGGGGCTTCCCACCGAGACTGATGAGGACGCGCAGGCCCTGCCCTCGTTCGTCTCCATGATAAAGAAGGCCCTCTCGAGGGGCGCGGGCAAAAGGGGCTGGGCCACCGCAATGTCGGTGTCCGTGAACCCCTTTGTGCCAAAGCCTTGCACCCCCTTCCAGTGGCACCCCATGGAGGACGGGAAATCTCTGAGGTATAAGCTGGATTTTTTAAAGCGCGAGCTCAGGAAGCTGGGCGGGGTGGCCGTGTCCGGGACCTCGGCCAGGGAGGCCCTGGCCCAGGGGCTGATCTCCCGGGGTGACCGCAGGACCGGCCGGGCACTGGCCCTGGCGGCGGGGTCGGGAAAATCACTCTCCCGTATCTTGAAAGAGTACGATCAGTTCCCTCCGCCCGAATGGTACGCGCACCGGCAGAGGGAGTATGGCGAGTCCCTGCCGTGGGACCTCTTATATCACGGGGTGTCAAAGGGGCTTTTGTGGAGCGAGTACCAGGCGGCCTTTAAAGCAAAGACCTCGCCCCCGTGCAGGCCCGGCAGGTGCAGCTTGTGCGAGGCATGCAAACCGGCGTACATTGACCATTAGTTGGCGCCTTTGCAACGGGCAGCCATGCTCTGATATTCTTTTTTCACACCTTTATTCAGGGAGAATCGTCATGTCCCAGGAAGAATCCGGTAAAGCGGAATCCAGGTCCAGGCGGGTGATCGAGGTCAAGGACGGGGTGATAGGCCCTGCTCCTCCCCGGCAGAGGACCGCTGTTGCAAAGACCCCGGGCGACTACCCGGGCGTTAAAGAGGCTTACATCGAGATCGCAAAGTCACTGTCAAGCCCCCTGCTCTTCGGCCCGCCGCTGTGCGATGAGCTCATGGAGCTGGTCCTGCACATGTTCACCGATGAGGAAGCGGATCTGGTCCAGCACTTGAAGCCGCTATCTGCAAAGAACGTTCAGCAACTGGCGGATGCTTCCCGCCGGCCGGTCGAGGAAGTGCGGGCGGTGATGGACTCCCTTGCCCATGAAAAGCGGGTGGTGCTGAGCAGGAAAAAAGACGGCGACAAGCGCTACATGCTGCTGCCGGTGGCGCCCGGCACCTTTGAGCACGTGCTTATCAGGACCTCGATGGACACGCTCACCGAGTGGCACCGCCGCTTTACAGAGCTTTTCGAGGCCCTTTTCGAGACGGCCTACCTGGCCGACTACGCGGCACACCCCTCGGCCCTGGTGCGCTACGTGCCTGTTGACCGCTCCATATCCGTGCACCCCATGGCCCTTCCATCGGACAAGCTACCGGAGATACTTGACAGGTACGACTCCTTCGGGATGGGGCTCTGCCAGTGCCGCATGACCGAGCAGATAGTGGGCAGGGGCTGCGACAAGCCCATGCTGAACTGCACGGTGATGGGGGAGATAGCCGACGACATGATCGCACGGGACATGCTGAAGCGGGTATCGAGGAATGACGTGCTGGAGATCAAGAGGGAGGCCGAGGAGCACGGCCTGGTTACCTGGATGATAAACGAGGAGTCCGGTAACTGGTCCTCGTGCTCCTGCTCCTGCTGCGGGTGCTGCTGCCACATGCTGAGGACCGTGAACGAGCTGAACGCGCCAGGCTGGATCGCGCCGCCCCACTTCATGCCCGCGATTGACCCGAGAAGGTGCACCTATTGCGGGAAGTGCGCCCGGGCCTGCCCAATGGGGGCCCTGGTGGTGGACACCCGGGCGAAGACCATCGAGCACCTGTCCGAGAGGTGCATAGGCTGCGGCCTGTGCGCGGTGGCCTGCGACAAGGAGCAGGCAGTGCGGATGGAGCCCAGGGAGAGTTTCCGCGAGCCTCCAAAGGGGTGGTTCTCTCTCCTGGCCCGGACCGTGCCCATACAGCTTTACAACGCCTTTTCAGTGTGGATGAAGAGGAAGTAATGGCCCTGGACGCGGACGTATACCTTGACAGGATCAAGTTCGAAAAGTACTGCCGGGGGGAGACCTGCGACCTCTGCAGGGTCGCTACTTTCTCCGAGCTGGTGCAAAGGCTGGAGAGCGGCGGGGTCAAGAACGGTCCCTGCCCGCACTGGCCGGAATGGAAGGTGAAGGCTTTCCAGCAGGCTGCACAGGCCGGTCTTGCCATGCCCGCGGTGCCCAGCCTGGACGTGCCCAGGCCCGCGGCCCCGGGAGCGCTGGAGCTGAACTTGCCTGAGCAGGACTCTCCTGTGCTGGTGACCGGGAACTCGGAGCTTACACAGGCGGTGGTGCTGGCCGTGCTCTCGACCACGCTCACCCCATTGAGGCTGGTCTCGGTGGACACCATGGGCCACACCGTGGACATGGCAATGGTGTTCAAAGAAATGAAGCCGGAAAAGATAAGAGACGCGCTCGCTCCGATGCTCCTGGATTCCGCCCTGCCCAGGGTGATCCTGCCGGGCCTGGCCGCAACAATAGCGCCCGCGCTGGAAGAGCTGCTGGAAAGGGAGGTCGAGACCGGGCCGGTATGCGCGGCCGAGCTGCCGCTTTATATGGGAGAAGAATGGATACCAGCGTGATGAAATGCGGGCACATCTAAAAAAGCCCAAGTCAAGACAGGAAGATGAAAATGAAAAACAAAGCCTTGATCGCTGCAGCGCTGGCCCTGGTTTTTGCAGCCGGAGTTTCAGCCCGGACCGTGCTTTTCCCCGAGCCCTTGAGCCAAAGGATCGCGAGCTATGACATGGAGGTCGAGCTGGACACTGACGAACGGCTGATCAGCGGGCATGAGACCCTGACCTGGCTGAATACATCGGATGACAGGGTCCGCGAGCTGTGGTTCCACCTCTACCAGAACGCATTCAGGAACAACAGGTCGAGCTTCATAAAGGAGGCCGGCGAGGATGCTGCGAAGAAGCTCAAGAAGAGAGACGGGTGGGGCTATTGCGAGGTGGAAAGGATTTCCATGGCCAATGGAACTGACCTCACGGACAGCATGGAGTACGTGCACCCGGACGACGATAACGAGGACGACAAGACGGTGATCCAGGTAACCCTGTCCGAGCCTGTGCTTCCGGGCGATACCATAAAGCTCGACGTCCGCTTCCGCACCAGGCTCCCGGAGCCGCCGGTTGCGCGCTCTGGCGCGAAAAAGGAGTACTTCTTCGCGGCCCAGTGGTTCCCCAAGATCGGGGTGTACGAGGAGGGGGAGTGGAACTGCCACCAGTACCACCACGCCTCCGAGTTCTACGCCGACTTCGGGGTGTATAACGTCAGCATCACCGTGCCAAAGGATAACGTGGTGGGGGCCACCGGGGTGGAGGTCGAGGTCAAAGATAATGAAGACGGCACGGCCACCCACGTCTACCATGCCGAGGACGTGCACGACTTTGTGTGGACGACCTCCCCGCGGTTCATGGAGTTCACCGGCAAAGAGGACGACGTGGACATACGGGTGCTCATGCAGCCCTGGCACAGGGGCCAGGGGGAGCGGCACCTGGAGGCGGCCAGGCTCGCGGTCAGGTACTTCCAGGACTGGTACGGGGACTACCCCTTTCCGAACCTCACCGTGGTGGACCCCCGCCGCGGGGCCAGGGCCACCGGGGGCATGGAGTACCCCACACTCATCACCGCGGGCACATTTTTGGGAATACCAAAAGGGGTGCGCACAGTGGAGATGGTCATCATCCACGAGTTCGGCCACAACTTCTGGTACCACATGGTGGCGTCCAACGAGTTCGAGGAGGCCTGGCTGGACGAGGGTATAAACACCTACTCGGAGATACGCATAGTTGAAGACATCTACGGGAAAGGGAGCCTGCTTGACCTGCCCGGTCTCAAGGTGGAGGACAGGACCATGCGCAGGTTCAGCTATTCAATGGCGCCCGACTACGACCCGGTGGTAAAGAACGCCTGGGATTATTACTCCAGGACGACCTACGGTGCCATGGTATACTCCAAGGCCGCGCTCATGCTCGTCACCCTGGAGAACCATCTCGGGGGCGAGGTCATGCAACAGATAATGCGTACATACTTTGAAGAGTACAGGTTCAGGCACCCGCACACCCGGGACTTCATCGAGGTGGCGGAGCGGGTCTCGGGCCGGGACCTGGACTGGTTCTTCTCCCAGGCCCTGTACTCGAACGCGGTGCTGGACTACTGCGTATCCTGCATCGAGAGCAAGGAGAAGCCGGATGGCAAGGGGTACGACTACACACTTTCAATTGATGGAGAGGAGCGCGGAGAAAAGAGCGTGGATGGAAACAAGGAAGTGAAGTTGTATCAAAGCAAGGTCAAGGTGAGGAGGCTGGGCGGGTTCCGGTTCCCAATGGAGATCGAGATGACCTTCGAGGACGGTGAAACCGTAAGGGAGAGCTGGGACGGAAAGGCCCCGTGGAGAGAGTTTGAGTACGTGCGGGAGGAGAAGCTTGTAAAAGCCGAGGTGGACCCGGACGAAAAAGTGGCCCTGGACGTTAACTTCAAGAACAACCAGAAGACCTTGAAAGAGCAGAAGCTCGAGGACATGAAAAAGGGCGGCACACTCTCAATGATAAAGTTCATGCTCGACCCGCATTGAGTATGTCAAGCAAAAGGCTTCTTCTTGTTCCCCCTCTCCAGGATGGACTCGATTACCCCGCTGCTTGACCTGCCCTCGGTCAGGGGCACGCGCACCACCCTGCCCCCGAGCTCTTTTACAACATCGGCGCCGATGATCTCGTCCTCCCCCCAGTCGGCGCCTTTTACCAGCACGTCGGGCACAAGCCTCTTTATAAGCTCCAGCGGGTCGTCCTTCTCGAATATCACCACCACGTCCACCGCGGAGAGGCCGGCCAGCACCGCGGCCCGGTCGTCCTCGGGAAGCACCGGCCTGCCCTCGCCCTTGATCCTTCTCACCGAGGCGTCGCTGTTAAGGCCCACCACGAGCAGGTCCGCGCTCTCCCCGGCCCGCTCCAGGTAGTCCACGTGGCCGGCGTGCACCAGGTCAAAGCAGCCGTTTGTAAAGGCCACCCTCTTCCCCTCTGCCCGGGCCTGCTCCCTGATCTTTGCGGCCTGCTCAAGGGTCTTAATCTTGTCCCTCATTCGCCTCTCCAGGTCGGCTTACACCGTCGGCTTACATGGCGTGCTCCAGTATCCACACCTCTGGTCCGCTCGCCGGGAGGTCCTCCTCTTCGATCTCCACTTCGGACTTTCCCGTCTTCTTGACGTTTGTCATGCGCTGGGCGAACTCGTCCACCCCCTGGAGGGGGAACCCGATCTTCCCGGTCTTGAAGTGCATGGGTATCACCAGCCTGGGCTTTACCTGCTCCACCACCTTGGACGCAGCCTCGGGGTCAACGGTGAACACCCCGCCCACCGGCACTAAAAGCAGGTCCACCCTGCCCATGGCCTCGAGCTGCTCGTCGGTCAGCAGGTGACCCAGGTCGCCCAGGTGGGCCACCCTGACGCCGTCAACCTCGAACACGAACACCACGTTAGAGCCGCGCTCGGCCCCGCCCTTGTCGTCGTGGGCCGCGGTCACCCCTGTGAAATCCATGTCCCCTGCGGACCCGCCGGCCTTCAGCACCTCGGGGCTCCCGGGAATACTTGATACGCAGTTGTGGTCCGCGTGGTCGTGCGAGACCAGCACCACGTCCGCCCGGTCGCATACGGACTCGTATGCCACGTTCCCCTCGAAGGCCCCGGACTCGTAAGGGTCGGTCACTATGACCTTGCCGTCGCCCGCGGTGATGGTGAAGCTCGCGTGTCCGTTCCATTTAACCTTCATGCTCGCACCCCCTTAGTTACTCTTTGGGCCGCAGCCCCAGTATCTCCCTGGCCTCGACCGGGCTTGCAACGTCGCGGTCCAGGACCTCGGCGATCCGCGCCACCCACCTCACCTGTTCCCAGCTCCCCTTGGCCGGCTCACCGCCCGGGACCTTGACGTTGTCCTCCAGGCCCACCCGCATGTGCCCCCCGTCAAGACCCGACTGCATGATGGCGGGGAACTGGTTGGGACCCACCGCGCACACCGACCAGGTGTGACCGTCGGGTATGAGGCTCTTCATGTGGCAGTAGCCCATGGGCGTGAAAGGCATGCCACCGGCCACGCCGAACACGAACTGCCAGTGCATGGGCTCCTCGAACACGTCCCCCTGCCTGCGGATGAGGAGCGCGTTGGCTATCCCGCCGGGGTCGTAGACCTCGAGCTCGGGCTTCACGCCCGCTGTCCTCATCCTCCTTGCGAACTGCTCCAGCATGCCGAAGGTGTTCTCGAAGATGACCTCCATCATCACCTTGCCCCGCTTGTGGTCGGCCATGGCGAAGTTCATGGTGTTGGTGTTAAGAGAGGCCAGCTCGGGCTGCATCTCCTCGATCGGCTTGATGCGCTGCTCGGCCATGAGCCCCGCGGCAATGGCCGAGCTCATGTTTATTATCATCTCGGGGGCCCGCGAGCGGATGGCCTCGATCACCGGCCGTATCTTTTCAAGGTCGGGCGTTGCCAGGCCCGTGTCCGGGTCCTTGGCGTGCACGTGCACGATCGAGCAGCCCTCGTTCCAGCAGTTGTAGGCCTCCTGGGCGAACTCCTCGGGCGAGTAGGGGGTGTTGGGGTTGTTGGCCTTGGTGGTGGCCCCGCCGGCCAGGGCCGCTGTAATTATCACCTTGTCCCTGCGAGCCATCCTAGCTCCTCCTTTTGCCCGGCGAGATTGCAAAGACAATCCGCCGATCGTGTATTACTTAACCCGTTCCAATCCGCTTGTCAATGCCCGCCAGTCAATGCCCATGGTGCAGTCGGTCTCCGAGCTTTGTATTTTGGGGGCGCAATCCTATAACATGTTGTCATGAGCAGACGCGGAAGAGAGGACCGCTCCCGGCCGGACAGCTTTGCCAGGCGCGCGCGCAAGGAGGGTTTTGCCGCCCGGAGCGTGTTCAAGCTGGAGCACGTTGATAAGAAGGAGCACATCATCCGGCCGGGCATGAAGGTGCTCGACCTGGGGGCCGCGCCCGGCTCCTGGATGAGGTACGCCTCGGCCAAGGTGGGTGTAAAGGGCCTGGTGGTGGGCGTGGATAAAAAGGCGCTGGAGCGGGGACTTTCTGAAAACGAGCGCTTCATCCAGGCGGACGTGTTCGAGCTCGAGCCGGACGCGGTGCTCGGTGAGGCGGGCAGTTTCGACGTTGTTTTGTCGGACATGATGCCCAGCACCATCGGCCACAAGGGCTCGGACCATCTGCGCTCGATGGCGGTCGCGGAAGAGGCTTTGCATCTTGCATTGCTTATGCTGAAGCCCGGCGGAGATTTTTTGGTCAAGGTCTTCCAGGGCGCCGAGTTCGAGAGCTTCCGGGGGATGCTCCGGGGGTCTTTTAACAAGGTGAAGATCATAAAGCCTGCCGGCTCCAGGAAGAGCAGCAGGGAGATATACCTGCTGGGGCTTAGCCGGAAGCAGGCTGATGATTCCAGTCGGCAATAATAAAGGGGGTTATAAGTATGGCAAAGAGCGAGAAGGAAAACAAGGGCGGAGCAAGGAAAGGCTCAAAGAGCTCGGGCAAGAAGATCAATGCCCCGGGCCCGAAGAAGCGCGCCTCTTCGGGCAAGGGCCGGGGTTCAAAGACCACGCTCACCAGGTACGGCCGCATCCACGAGTCCGCTTTCAAGCTCTCCAGGATAGGTCTTCTCACCGGTGGCGGCGACTGTCCGGGCCTGAACGCGGTCATCCGGGCGGTGGTGCGCACCGCCATAAACGTGTACGGGTGGGAGGTGTCGGGTTTCGAGGACGGGTTCGAGGGCATGATCTATCCTGGCAAGCACCGGGTGCTGGACTACGAGTCCACCCGTGGCATACTGCACCGGGGCGGCACCATGCTGGGCTCGACCAACCGCGGCAACCCGTTCGCCTTCCCGGTGAAAAAGCGCGGCAAGCTGGTGTCCATGGACTGCTCGGACATGGTTGCCGAGACCTACCAGCGGCACGAGCTGGACGCCCTGGTGGTGATCGGGGGGGACGGGACCCTGGCCATAGCCGAGAGGCTTGAAAGGGAGAAGGGGCTCAAGGTGGTGGGCATACCCAAGACCATTGACAACGACCTGTCGGCCACGGACATAACCTTCGGGTTCGACACCGCGGTGTGCACGGCCACCCAGGCCATTGACAAGCTGCACACAACAGCGGAGAGCCACCACCGCATCATGTTCATCGAGGTCATGGGGAGGGACGCCGGCTGGATAGCGCTGCACGCCGGCATGGCCGGGGGAGCGGACGCCATACTCATACCCGAGATACCGTATGACATAACGAAGCTGATAGAGAAAATCCGCATGAGGGAGGAGGTCGGCAGGAAGTCGTCCATAGTGGTGGTGGCCGAGGGGGGCCGGCCGGTGGGGGGCGAGGTGAGCACGGTGCAGAGCTCCAGGCCGCCGTTCGACCTGGTCAGGCTGGGGGGCGCGGCCCAGCGGGTGGCCGAGGAGATCGAGAAGCTCATGGCCAAGGAGACCAGGGTCACGGTGCTGGGCCACGTGCAGAGGGGAGGGTCGCCCTCGAACTTCGACCGCATGCTGGCCTCGCGCTTCGGTGTGGCTGCCGCCCACGCCGCGGCCAGGGGGGAGTTCAACTGCATGGTGGCCCTGCACGGGAACCAGGTGACCACCGTGCCCCTGAAGAAGGCCATATCCAGGCAGAAGTTCGTGGACCCGTGGGGTGAGAAGGTGCTTGCCGCCCGGGCCATGGGGATCACATTCTGCGTCAAGGATTAAAAATGCTTGTGTTACCAGGGGCCATATCCCAGGGGAGGTGTCCGTGTTCCGTCATGATAGTTCATCTGATAGTGCCATAATGACACCATGTCAAGAAAAAATGCGCAAAGGGCGGAGATGATCAAGGATCAGCGCTTTCCAGGACAGATGACATAAGCAAAGAATGTTATCGCACAGAGACACAGAGACACAGAGCATTCGGAGATTCAGGAAATTCCTCCACTCTTAGCGGTCTATTTCTGGTAAGCAAAAATCCATGAGATATCTTTTCTTTACTCTGTGCGAAATAAAAATTTCTTTTTTGACAAGAGTGATTTTGCAAATGGAAAAAAGACTTGACTTTGCCTTTGCATGTGCGATAAAGGAGATACCATGAAGACGATCAGCGTAAGAGACCTTCAAAAGAGTATCCGCAAGAGCGTGGAGGAAGCGCAAACCTTCTCATTGGGGTGGAAGGCCGGGACTGGGAGAGCGTGGTCCTGGAGACCAGCGCCTCTTTCTGGAAGCTGATCCAGAAGCGGCGCAAGCAGAAGACCGTGCCCCTGCAAGAGATGCGAAAGCGGGTGAATTCTTGAAAAGTATTCCGAAGGTTGCGACAGGACCAGTCTTTGTTGTTTCCCGCTTGTAACATTGCCCGGGCTTGGTTATAATTGCCTGTTGTTACAAGCGGCATATTAAAGGAGGGTTCCTGTGAAAGAGTTCTGGGAAAGGCACAAGGCGGACCTCGGCCTTATGGTGCTGGTGCTGTACACCCTCAGCCTGGGGGTGGCCACCGCGGACGAGATCTTCCACTTAGGGGTCTTCCCCACCAAGCTGGAGAGGCTCATCTCCGAGGCCATAGACAGGTTCGACAATCCCCGGGCCAGGGTGCGGGATCAGGCCCGGGCCCAGGTGGTGCAGTACGGCGACTTTGCCGTGCCCCAGCTTGTACAGGCCCTTGACCGGGGCGGCCGGACACGGAAGGAGGCGATAAAGGCTCTCCAGAAAATAACCGAGCTTGGATTTGAGAGCCCGGAGAAATGGAGGGAGTGGTACGGTCTTCACCAGGAGCAGTTTTATCCTCGGTGATTGCAACGTTCGTGGATAATGTTTATCATAATATTTAAAGGGAAAAGGAATAAAAGGGAAGGGAGATGTCATGAAAGAAAGAGTGGAAGAAGTTTTAAAGGAAGTCCGCCCTATGCTGCAAAGGGATGGGGGAGATATAGAGCTGGTTGACGTAGCGGACGGAAAAGTGATGGTTAAGCTTCAAGGGGCCTGCGCCGGTTGCCCGGGCGCGACCATGACCCTGAAGATGGGCGTGGAGCGCATCCTCAAGGAGAAGATACCCGAGGTGAAAGAGGTGGTGGCCCTTCCTGCCGAGTTCGCGGAGGGCGGGTGCTCCTTCTGATCGCGTTCTCCAAGGCCGCTCTCTGGTCTAAACTTTCGTTTCAAGGCTGATAGTTATAAAGCCGCTGAAGCCGGTCGCCAAGATCAATCCTGGACGGCGAAACTATTTGCGACAAGTGGAGGGGACTGATATGGCTTACGTGATCGTGAAAGAGGAGTGCATCTCCTGCGGGGCATGCGAGACCGAGTGCCCGAACGGCGCGGTGATCGAGGACGGCGACTGCTTTGTGATAAAGGCCGAGGACTGCTCGGATTGCGGGGCCTGCGCTGACATCTGCCCCCAGGAGTGCATACTGCAACAAGAGTGACCGGCTCTTTTTATCAGGCTGGCTCAAGGAGCGCCGATGAAACCTTTACGGGCCTTCCTTTTCCCTGGAAGGCTCTTCCTTTTCCCACCAGAAGAGAGCTTTTCTCCACTTGGCCTTGATGCCGGAGTCCTCGCCGTTCTCTTCCAGCTCCCGCTTCCTTTCCCGGACCTCTTTCCTGAGGCCCAGGAGCCTCTGGATCACCACCGATCGGTTTGAAAGGTCGGTGCTGAAGGAGGGTGTGAGGAACCATCCCGGGTCCCTGGCCATGGTATAGACCAGCTTTGTCCTGGAGTGGTCATCCTGGAAGGGCTGGATCGAGCAGGCGCCGTAGAGCAGCTCAAGGTTGCCCTCCTGCATGTCCCATTTCAGGGAGCGGTCCTCGGGGTCCTCGCTCACCAGCATTGCGTAATCCAGGTTGGGAAAGAGAAAGATGTTCTTGATCTTTATCTTGACCCGCACTATGTTACCGTCGCGGCTTAGAAGCTCGGCATTTGAAATGTCAGGATAAATCGAGGGAAAAGAGGAGTAGTCGGTTATTACCGACCACACGAGGTCAGGAGGGGCATCGAGAAGGATCCTGCCCTCCACAGCGTGCACGGAGCTGTCAGGCGCCTCCTTGTAGCTCAGTATCACCTCGCCCCTTGAAAGCCGTTGGTCCTCGGAGGGCCACAACTGGCCGCGGCTTTCAGAGACAGGCGCCAGCAGAACACAACAAACGCCAGCCATAAAAAGATATTGATTAAAGGAAAGTTTCATAAAACACTGGTATGAGCCCGCCCTCAAATCCCTCTTGTCAGCTAATCCTAAAAAAGAGTGCGCTTAAAGTCAAGGCCGGGCTTCTGGTTACCGGCGAAAAAGTGCAGTTTACCCATTTCAAGACATTGAACAGGAAAGGTTGTGGATATTGAGGACGAGCGGGACCGCGAGGGTTGATGAAATCTTTTCCCGGTTATATATTGAGAGCCGGAAAGCGCGAACAAGGGAGGGCCACATGAAGGCGTACCTGATACTCACCGCGGTCGGTCCCGACAGGACCGGGATCGTGGACGACCTGAGCGATTATCTTGCAAGCAGGGACATGAACATCGAGTCGTCCAGGATGGCGGTGCTGGGCGGCGAGTTCGCAATCATCCTCCAGGCTTCGGGCGAGGATGAGGCCGTGGACAAGGTGGTGTCTTCCCCGGACGAGCTCGGCAGGAAAACCGGGCTTCAGGTGTCACTGAAGAAGTCAACTGCCCGGGCGCAAGGCCCTGTTGAAGACCTGCTTCCCTATAGGATCACGGCCTCGGGCATGGACCACCAGGGCATAGTGCACGAGGTCAGCAGTCTCCTGCATAGCTTCAACATAAACATCGAGTCCATGGACACCAGCATCGAGCGCGCGCCCGTGTCCGGGACACCCATATTCAGCATGGAGGCACTGCTCTCGGTGCCGGCCGGGATAAAGCCCCGCGAGCTCAAGGAGGGCCTGGACCGCTTGTCTGACGAGCACAACGTGGACATCGAGTTCGAGCCCGAGAGATAAAGCAGCCGCAGGGAGTGCAAACATGGATGAAGAAGGGAAGAAGAGGCTTTACCAGGAGCTCCGCGAGCTGGAGCAGGAGCTGGCGGATCGCGAGGCCGCTCTGCCCGCCCACTCGGTGCGCCCTTCCCAGGTCATGGAGATAGAAGACTTGGAGAAAAAGATAGAAGAGCTCAGGAAAAAGATAGAGATAGCCGAAGGGGCCGGGTAGGGCCAGCTCATTTACAGCAGTCTGTCTATTATCACTCCCTTTTCTCTTTCAGCATCTCCGCGAAGGCTTCCACCCTGGTGCGGGCCTGGGCGAGGCTTGCATTGCTGAAGTCGGTCTCCACAGCGAGCATTGGTATGCCCTCCTTTTCCAGCTCCTCTTTTATCCCGGGCAGGTCTATCTCAGCCGGCTCGCAGAACTTCTGCACCAGGAACACCGCGGCGTCCGCGGAAAGGTCCTTGACCCTCTGCATGAGGTGCGACGCCCTGTTTTGCCTCCCATCCCATATTCCCGAGAACGGCAGCCTTTCGAGCTGCCTCTCGACCAATGCCTCCCACGGGTCACCTGACCCGGAAGCAGAAGCCTCCACCCATCTTCCGCCCACCACCAGGTGGTCCTCCACCACGGCCAGACCGGACTCCTCTAAAAGACGCATCACACCGGGCGGCTCGGGAATCTTGCCGGCGACCACCACCCGGGGCGAAGCCATCTCAACTTTATTTGCATTCGCAAAGACCTCTTTCAGAACCTCCTCCGTGAGCCGGGCGGCGTCCTCTGGGGGCAGCACCATGGCCGCACGCACCGCTGAGACATAGGTCCCGGCGCTTATCGAGCCGGGGCGCTCCCGCATGGCTTCCCTCATCGCTGAGAGCTGAGCGCGCACCCTGTTGTACGCCTGGATGCTTTCCGCGATTCCCTCCTTTGTGACCGGCGCCCCGGTGAACGCGGACAGGCTCTGGCCCAGCCTCATAAGCTCCTCGCGGAAGTAGTCTTTAACACCGGCGCCCTGCCCTTTCCTGGGGATGCGCAGGCAGTCGTAGAAAGCAAACTTTTGCATGTACTTGAATATCAGGTCCATGCACCTGGTGGTGTCGCAGGCGTAGGGCATGACAAGACCGTCCAAAAAGTCCAGCTCTCCGAGCTCGGCCAGCTCCACCAGGCTGCGCGAGTACGAGCAGGCGAACCCCTGCAGGTGCCTGTCAGCGTGCATTAACGGCACCTCCCTCGCCATCATGGTCATGGGCAGGGCCCCTGCGGCAAGGACCAGCTCCTCGGGCACGTCGGTGAGCCCCAGCCCTATGACCTTGCCACCGGTCCGGGCCTTCCACCCGGCCGCGACCCCGGCCGTGTCCCGCCACGCACTCTCCATCTTATCCATCACTTTGTCATGCAATGCTCGCTCCACAACGGTCATGATAAGTCATTTGAACTTCTCTCTCCAGTAGGCCCCAAGCTCCCGGAAGATTTCTTCGCCCTTCAGAAGCTTCCCATTCCACTCGATTTCATCAAGTCTCAAGGCCCCGAACTTGGCGCCCACCAGCACCCTGCCTTCCTCGGCCTCGATCTCCCCAGGGTGGAGCAGGCCGAGGTTGGTGTCATCCGGCGCCGCCTTCCATATAACCATCTTCTTGTCCATGAAAAAGGAGAAAGCCCCCGTATACGGCCTGGTCATGGCCCTCACCAGGTTGTATGCCTGCCAGGCCGTGCCACTCCAGTCTATCCTCGCCTGCCCGGGCTCCAGGCAGCCAGGCCGCTCCTCGGGGACAAGGTCCACCGCCCCCAGTTCGGACCCTCCTTTTGTCACGGGATCGAGGCTTCTTTCAAAGAGCCCTTCCGCGATCCCGGAAAGCTTCTGGTACAGGGACAGGGCCGTGTAATTCTTTTCGATCCAGACCCGCTCCTGGCCTACTATCTGTGCCCGGTCCGGTGTTTCCAGGCGGTACATGGTGACCCCGGTGCTTTTTCTGTCATCCAAGATGGCCCCCCTCACCGGGCATAAGCCCTGGCAGTCCTGTAAAAGACAGGCATGCAGCCCTATCACGCCTTTGGTTGGAACGGGTAGGAGTTTAGGGGCAACTGCCGCAGGGGCGCCGAAGGCGAACATAACCTCAGGGGCAATCTCCCTTACCTCTTCCTCCATCCGGGGGTCATTCGGGTCCCGGACCTCGGAGTAGCGCACCCCGCTCTCCAGGCACTGCTCGGCAACGGACTCGAAAAGCTGCTCCCCCCGCTCCAGTATGAACGCCTTGGCCGGATTTTTTCTCTCACGCAGCAGGGAACGTATCCCCGCCGCGGCTATGGAGTGGGAAGCAATGACCAGAGCTTTCATGGCAAGGCCTCTGCCACGGTCATCAAGGAGCGTGGTTGAAAAAGGCGCATGCAAGCACTTTTACTTCCGGGGAACAAAGTGATGACTACTGCATTAGAGGTTACTCGTGAAGACTAGTCTTTCAACCTCCACCTCTGTCTTTTATCTTCCATCTTTTCGCAGTACGGATTGCCCTTGCCCTGTTCATACTCCTGCTCGGTTATGACCTTGCAGGCGGGGTCTCTCATGCACTCCTCCACCTCGACCGGCTGGCTTACACCTTCTATCTCCCAGGAGTCGTACTTGCTCATGAATATCTTTTCTCCGGGATGCATCTCTTTATAGGACTGTGTAATGAGGCCCACCGAGGTGTGCCCGTTGGTCTTGAGCACTATCAGCTCGCCCAGAATCTCTTCGGGTATCCTTATCATCTCATCGTGCAGCCCGTCCTTGATGAGCTCGCAGGGCTTGTAGACCGTGAAGGCGTTGCCACGCTCCACTCCGTCTTCAACTCCCCTGTCAATGTATACAATGTCGTTTTCGCCCAAGATTTTCGAGCCCCTCTTGCTTGCTATGATGTAGCCGTGCAGGGACTCGACATCCGTGGTCTTCACCTTGACCTTCTCCGCCAGGGGCTCGAAATAGGGCTTTATCAGGTCACCGTTGTGGATCTCCGCGTATGAATCTTCTATCTTTGCCGTGGACACGTCCACTTCCACCTCGATCACCTTCAGCTCGCCCAGGTTCAGTATCTGATAACCTATGACCTCGCCGGTCACCGGATGCTTAATCTCCAGGTACTTCTCGCTATCAGGCATCTCTTTGACCCTGAAAATGCTGTAGCGGTCCCCCTTCACAACCCTGTCAACCTTGCCCACGTCCACGTACACTATGTCCCCTTCTCCCAGCATGGACTTGTGCATCTTGTTGTCCACGATCTTGCCCGCGGCCTCCATCTCCTCCAGCACCACGAACCCCAGGCTGCCCGTTGACTTATACACTATCTCCTTCTTCTCCTTCTCCTCGGCCTTCTCTTTGGCAGGACCCTCCTCGACTGCCTCTTCCGCAACCTCGGCATACTCCCGGGCCGCCAAACCCTCAGGATAAACGTATAAAATGTCGCCGGGGAAAATCAGGTGAGGGTTGATTATAAAGGTGTTGCGCTCCCAGATCTTGGGCCAGTAGTAGGGGCTGTTCAAGTAACGTTCGGCTATGTCCCAGAGCGTGTCCCCGGTCTGGACGACGTAGGCAAGCCTTTTTACGTTGCCCTCCTGAATCCAGATCAGACCCATGGTGTCGAGCTCGACCTCGATCTCGCGAATGGTCACGTCCTCGCCCACAAGCCTCTCAGGGGCCGCTTCCTCCTGCGCGGCGCCGTTATGCACCAGCCCGGCAACAAGCATCATGACCAGCACCGACAGAGCCTTTCCAGCTATCCCCCTATTCATTATTGGTCCCTCCTTGATATGGCCTCTTAAAGCCTGCTTTCAAAATCCGGCTACCTGCAACAGGATACGAGCTTGTCCTCGGCCTCCTCCGCAAAGCTGGAGAAGGGGTACAAAATCTTCACCTCCCGCAGTGCGTCGGCCGCGTCCTCAATCCTGTCAAGCTCAAGCAAACAAAGACCCGTCTTGTAAAGGGCCTCGGGAGCATCCAGGCTCTGCACGTGCCTCTCCGAGACCACCCTGTACGCCTTTATCGCCTTTTCATACTCGCCGCGTTCATAATAATACTGCCCCAGCCAGAAAGCCACCTGGTCCTCGCGCTCCCCGCCTTTGCGCCCGAGGTAGCTCTCCATCATGGGTGTGGCCTTGGCTGCTTCCCCGTCCTTGACCAGCTTCTTTATCTTCTCGAATGAAGGACCGGCCTGCTTGGACCCCTTTACAGCCTCGCCCGTGCCGGGCTCCTCCACGTCGCTCTCAGAAAGAGCCGGCCGGGCGAGCGAGTCCCCGGTCTCCGGCGTGTTGGCTCCTGAGCCGTGTTTTGCGATTGTATTCTCCGGGTCCGGGAGCGGCACGTAATCGGTCCCGGGCAGGGAAGACTTGTGTTCTATCAAGGTGGTGGAATCCCCGTCGGAGTGGGCTATTATGAGCCTGCCCTTTTTCTTCTCGGGCCTTGCATCACCGGGCGAGAGCCTCACCACGTCGAGTCCAGACACCTGAGAGCCGCCGGCCACCGCTGCCGGGCCCGGCCGTGACGACCTCCTGCCTGCACTCGCGTACATGGTGTTCACCCTCTGCGAGAGGAGCTCCACTTTCATGGAAAGGTCCTCCACCTGTTTCCTCAGCTCGGCGTTCTGCCTCTCCAGGAACTCCACCCGCTCCGCAAGCTCCTTTTTACTGACCGAGGAAAACTTGAAGGGATTGTTGGCTCCCAGGCAAAGGAGGGACACTACCGCGACCACCATACCGGCCCTGCGCGCATTTTTCGGCATTTTCTTCCGCCTCCGCTTTCGCTTCCGCAATAAGTAGGTGCTAAAGCTCTTGATGTCGTCTTAACCCGCTACAACTTTTGTATATAATTATACTTAAATTACAGATCACTTGTCAAGTAAATTATTTAATTTCAATGCCCCGGTTTTGAGTCCGGCCCCCAGGATGCTATCATGTCTGGAACGTCTACCCAAAGGAAAATCAGACAAAGAGCGTCCCCGTGATTCAAAGATCAATCGCTTGTGTTCTATTAACCGTTGCCTTCGGCTCCCGGGCCTTTGCAGCTAAAGAGGTTTACAACTTCAAGGCAGGGGTCGAGACCAGGGCGGAGCAGGGCCTTGCAAAGGATGAGATCGCGCCCGTGACCGGAGCGGGCGGCTTCTTCACCTGGACCTACACCTTCTTCCTTTACCTGGACGACGGCTCCAGCTCCAGGATACAGTTCACCTTCTGGAAGCTCTACCTCCTCACCCACCGAGGCATCTACTTCTCATTCATGGACAAGGGCAAGACGCATTACCAGGGAAATAACCGGGATCGGCTACTGCGACCACAACAGGCAGACCATACTGCCGAACGAGCAGGTAAGGGACATATTCGCACTCAAGTCCTTCTCCGACCACTTCGCCGTTCACTTCCTCGATTACATGGCCCCTCCCGAGTACGGCAATGAGAGGACAACGTGGATCATAATAATGAAGGACCGCGAAATACTCTACGCCACAGACGACTGGGAAAGGCGGCCCTCCGACTACGTCACCGAGAAGAAGCGGGGCTACACTTACCCCGCCAGAATGGTGATCAATGTAAAAGAGCCGGAGTGCGGGCTGAGCGGCGAGCTCAGGTCCATACACTTTAACTACATGCTGCACGCCATGGAGTTCCTGCCCTCATTCATAAGGCCCGTTGCCAGAAAGTTTTTGAACGCCCCCGTTTTCATCCGCTCGGACGCGGTGGTAGACTGGCGCCTGGTCATGCCCGGGAGGGGGATTGACCGAGGATTCACCACCAGGGGAGAGTTCGAGACCAGCATAGTGAACTGAGAGCTTGTGCGTGCCCCGGGCTTGCCGCCCCGAGGCCGAGTGGTTAAAAACTATAAGGGAGAGAAAAACTTTAGTTGAGTGAATCCTTATAAGCCCTGAAGGGGCGAAATAATTTGGAGGTACTACTCAACCAAGAGGTGTATAACTCTCAATCCAGGCATATGTAAAGCAAGGTGTAGCTATGTCCGAGCAAGAAGAGAACACGGATTTTTTCGAAGAGCTGCTTGCCCAGGAGCCCGGAGGCGCGGAGTTTTCGCACTCGGCCGACGAGATTGTGGCACGCTTTACAAAGCTCGCCCCGGACCAGCAGGCCGAGGCCGCGGAGCGCCTCGTAAAGATGAGCTCGACCCAGGGCGTGCCCGAGATCATTGACAGGCTCTTTGAACAGGAGTCCACCACCCTGCCCGCGCTCATAAGCCTGGCCAGGCATAAGCAGGACAAGGGAGACGACATAAGCCCGGAAATGATCGCGGCCATGCGGGCCTGGCTGTCGCTGTGCGAAGAGGACGCCTCCGAGTGCGATCCCAACGACTTCTTCTGGCTCCCGGGGCAGGTCCGGGAAGCCATAATAAGGCACCTGGCCTCGTGGATGAAAAGCGACCTGCTTGAGGCACTGAAGCGGGACGCGTCGGATCGAGAAGGGAAAAAACGCATAGCAAAGGCCATACACCGAGCAAAGAGCGCCGGGGCTCAACTGCCCCTCCGGTCGGCCCGCGCCTTTGTGATGCCGGAGCAGGAGGAGCACTATGACGAGGCATGGGTGGCGCCGCCCGACTCCACCGGCACCATGTTCTCGTACCTGTTCAAGACCATGCGCGGAAGAAACCACCTCTTCGTCATCCTGGCAAGCGACCAGGAAGGGATCATAAAGTTCGAGGGATACCAGGTTTCGAGGCCACGCTTTGACAAAATACTGGAGTCCACGAAAAAGAACCCCCATGCCATTATCGTGAAGGTGGAGCCAGGCTTCGCCCGCAGGCTGGTCCGCGAGGCTGAAGAGAGCGGCCGGCGCCGCGGTCGTTCCCAGAACGAGGATTACCTCGCAAGCAGGAGGTCCATCGGGATCGTGGACGAGCCCGAGGTCCCCCACCCGGTATGGGAGCACTTTGACCAGGATGAGCTCAAAGGAGAGCGCGGCCTGGTGAACAGGAGCGCGGAGCTGCTCGATCACCGCATGTTCGAGAGCTGGCGCATCATGCCTCTCGAGGAAGGCAGGCTCATCGCCGATATCAGCGAGATGAGAAAGGGCCCGCTCCAGCTCTCCCTCCAGCAGCAAAAGCAGCGCGAGCGGGAACTGATCGAGAAGGAGGCTGAAAGAGCGGTCCAAGAGGTTGGCATGGACGTGTGGAAACAGAGGCTGCTTACCTGCGCTTACCTGCTCCAGCTCATGGGTGAGGAGGAAAAGGCAAAGATGGCCGCGGCCGCGGGGCTTGCAGTCGAGGACCCCGGCCAGCCGCTCCCCCCCTTGTTCGTGGAGCTTATGAACGGGGAGGTGGAGCGGGCCATGGCGCCCGACGATGAGGGACCACAAGGACCGGACATGGGAAGAGGCGGGATAGTGGTCCCCTGACAAAGGACGAGAGGTGGACAAATGAAGGTGATGATGGTGGCATCGGAAATGATGCCCTTTGCAAAGACAGGCGGGCTGGCCGACGTGGTCGGGGCCCTGCCGCTCGCGCTCGCAGAGCTCGGCGACCAGGTGTCGGTGGTGATCCCCTGCTACCGGGGTGTGGAAGAGAAGTGGAAACCGGAGCACACCGGCATGGAGCTCAAGTTCCCGGTTCTCCAGGGCGACCATTACATAGACAAGTGCGGCCAGGTGCTCCATACCAGCCTGAACGCAAAAGTCCAGGTATACCTCGTAAAGATGGACGAGTACTACGACCGCGAGGCGCTCTACGAAACACAAGAGGGCGACTACGAGGACAACTGCGCCCGCTTCATGTTCCTGTGCCAGGCCGCCCTGGAAATGGTGCGCTCCGGGTTCCTCCAGCCCGACGTGATCCACTGCCACGACTGGCAGTCCGCGCTGGCGCCCATATACCTCAATACAACAAGCAAGAACGAGCCCGGCCTCGAAGGGCTTCCCGTGGTCTTCACCATACACAACCTGGGATACCAGGGCATCTTCTGGCACTGGGACATGAGACTCATCGGACTGCCATGGGACTACTTCACCGTGGACTTCCTCGAGTACCACGGAAAGATCAGCCTGCTCAAGGGCGCACTGGTGTCCGCACACGCCATCACAACCGTGAGCAAAGGCTACACACGCGAAATACAGACACCCGAGTACGGCTACGGGCTGGAAGGAGTGCTCGCACAGAGAAGCCGGGACCTCTACGGCATAATCAACGGCATTGACTACACCATATGGAACCCCGAGACCGACACAGAGATAGAAGCTAACTACTCGGTAAGGGACCTCGCAGGAAAGGCCCGCTGCAAGCAGGCTCTGCAAAAGGAGCTCGGCCTTCCGCAGTCCCCCGAGGTCCCACTGGTGGCCAGCATATCCAGGCTGGCGGACCAGAAGGGATTCGACCTCGTGGCCGCGGTCATGGATAAAATAATGGAATCCGACATGCAGTTCGTGCTCCTCGGAACCGGCGACAAGAAGTACCACCGCATCTTCGAGGACCTTGAAAGGAACTGCCCCCAGAAGCTCAGCGTCAACATCAAATACAACGAGACCCTGGCACACAGGATAGAGGCCGGAGCAGACATGTTCCTCATGCCCTCCCGGTACGAGCCCTGCGGACTCAACCAGCTCATAAGCAAGAAGTACGGAACCGTGCCGGTGGTCCGGGCCACGGGCGGGCTCGAAGACACCATCGTGCACTGGGACCCGGAATCCGCAACCGGAAACGGCTTCAAGTTCAAGGACTACACCCCGGAAGCTCTCTGGAAAACCCTCAACCTTGCGCTCGCAACCTACAAGAACAAGAAGGAGTGGCAACGGATCATCATGAACGCCATGTACGACGACCACTCCTGGCGGGCATCCGCGGACCAGTACAGGCTGGTATATAACGCCGTCATAAAATAGTGGCCCCGCGGTCAACTTTTTCCTCGTGCCACAATCCAACGAAATCAGCATCTTACGGAATCGCGCGCCCTTCATAACGCCCTTTGCCGTATACACCGCCAAGTAGTACTTGGGACCATATCGCCCCGG
>CAZYTX010000017.1:0-3069 GCA_964650485.1 uncultured bacterium
GCGTGTTTTTGCGTTTACAGGGGGAAACGGTATCGGCTACGGGTGTAAACGGCGCCGTTCACACGTGTAAACGGCAAATCAAGCGGTGGTTGACGCCGTGATGCGCAAGTGCTTGATTTTATTGGATTCACGATCGGGGAAAATCCGGGGGCTTTTAATACTGAAGAGTATAGAAGATGCTTCACTCATCGGGCGGGTTTGAGAGGCGTCGTGGGGGCGGATTGAATGTGCTTTCAAGATGGCAATCATTCCGACAGAGCCTCTTGGATGTGGTATGGGAGCCGCTCGATCCCGGACTCCGAGGCCATGTTCTCTGCATACCACTCCAGTGCCTTTGCGATCTCCTCCCGGGTGTAGCCGTCCTCGAGGAGCTCGGTCAAGACGCTCACCGCGAGCTGTCGCTCCTGCTCCTTTGGCTTGTTGCCCTTCGTCTCGAAGAACCTCTCCACCATGTCCTTTATGCCCGGGCCGCCGGGCCTGCTTTCGGAGAGGTCTGCAAAGCGCTCCTCGTTCAGCGGGCTTTCGACCGGCCTCTTTCTTGTCTTCTTCTTCAAAGCCTCTTTCCTGCCGGGCTTTGGCCTGCGGCCGGGAGCAGTGGTCTTGCGTTCGGATTTTTTCCCTGGACCGGCTATTTTGCCTGGAGCGGGCTTCTCCTCTATTATCTCTCCCATCACAACGCCCGGTGCTGGCGGTTCTCCGCGGACCTCGGATGGGAGCCGCACGCGGTATAGTGTGCCCTGGGTGTTCCTGTGGAGGGGCTTTATGTATCCGCTTTTTACCAGTCCCTGGAGCACCACGTTCAGGCGCCTGTCCGAGAGGCGGGTTCTTTTTATGAGTTCCTTCTTGGATACGCGGCAGAAGTTTTTTCCGCTTCCGAAGCTGAGTCTGAACAGGTGTAGGTACAGGGCCTGCTCCAGGGGGGCCTGGTCCTCCGGCAGGGTGTCCAGGAGTCTCCATGGTCCTGCAAGACCATGCTCGAGCTTGGCGCCGCCCAGCCACTCCCCGCGGTACAGCCGGCGAGGCGATGGCGGGCCCTTTGGAGGGGTGTCCGACTCGATGGCAGCGAGGGTCTGGTCGTCCTCGAGCGAGGAGGTCACAAGGTCCCTGCTGCCAGGGATCGGCGTGTAGTAATAGGTGTTGCTCTTGTGGGGCATGATGTTAAAGCTTAGACCACAAACAGGGGCCAAGTCAAACACCAGCATGGGCCGAAGCTCATCAAGATGCTTTTCCGCGCAGGAAAATCCGGTTTTTCTTGTCTTGTAAGCTCTTGATTTTTAGGATCAAGTGATTTTTTCCTAAAATTTTTTAAATTTTTTTCTTGACAAGCGCGCGAAGGTTTGCTATGTAGAGTTCGTTAACATTAAAATAAAAAGCAATCTAGGATTAGAGCCAGGTGAAAAGTTTTCATGCTCTAAGTCCACGTAATCACGCAAATATTGCCAGGAGAAAGGATCAGGAAAAAGATCACAGCGAGCTTGAGGCTAAAGGATTTGTCAATTATTAAAAAGGCTTAAGGAACGGAATGCAGGGTCCGGCCCGTGAGCGGCATGGATTTTGCACATTGTTGCGTTGTGAAGGTATGGAGATCAAGTACTATTACGATATAGAAAAATAAAGGTTTTTTCAGGGATTCAGGTAAGGTAACAACCAAAAACTTTTTAGAGAAAGGAAAGGAGCACGGGATGAAAAGGTTTGGCTTTCTGGTAATGGGATTTGCCCTGGTTTGCGCTTTGGGGCTGGCTCTTACGCCATCGCACGCGGCAAAGCAGGAGCTTCCGGGCGCATACCAATGCGGCGACTCCGGTGGATGCGACGGCCTTATAGGCCCGGACGACATATCCAACATTCAGACAACGTACACAGGGGGAGCAGCGGACTATAGCGGCTGCGTTCCTTCTGCGTGGGACATCCAGGAGATCACCGGAGACGATCTTATAGGTCCTGATGACATCTCCGTGTTGCAGGACTGGTATCTTGGGAGCTGGAACTCCGGAGCCGGTGAGGGCCGGCCGCAAAACTTCAGGATCCTGACCCTGAACCCCAGCGCAAATGACGGCGACACCGTACGCCTGGTAACAGAGGTGTTCGACGACCCATCAGTGTCAAACGGGGCCACGGACGACCGTGTGGGCTGGGGCGTGGTATTCGGCATTGACGGAAACAGCACCACATGCACGAGCGCACTCCTCTTCGGCAGGACTCTGAACCCCAACGCCGCGGACGGGCCGGACCAGTTTGTGTGGGGCAACACCGTGTTCGACTACAACCAGGGCTCCATGGCAGCCGGTGCCACAACCTCCGTACTCCTGGACACCACCGGGTGCGGCGACTCGGAGATATACGTGGACGTCATGATCCCCAGCGACTCAATGGCCGGGAACGTGGGACAGAGGTTCCCGACCAGCCTGTGGGCCACTGAAAAGATCGTGGTGACAGTCTCTGGCGCCACCGCGGTTTCCGTGACCGACATAAGCCTCCATCCCGACATCACCAGCATGTCCGAGGGCGCCACCGTGCTCTTCAGCGCAACCTGTACGTACTCAGACTCATCCACCGACGACTGCACAGATGCAGGGGGAGTTGACTGGTCCGCCACCGGGGACCTGACAATACTTAGCACAACGTCGCTCACCGCCCTGGTAGAAGCCGACGAGATACCGTGCGGAGCAGGAGGAAGCGGCTCCCTGACCGGAGACGCCGTGGACGATCCTACTGTTACCGATACCCTTGATATAACGGTTGACAACGACGACACTCTCGTGAGCGAGGACATCTCTCCCGACCCGGGCTCGACGCTCGAGGGCGGGCAGATACAGTTCAGCAAGCTGGAGACGTGGTCCGACGGTTGCACGGTTGACACCACCGGCGACGGCTCGTGGGGGATAGCGGCGAGCTCTTGCGACAGCTCGGGGACCATTGACGCAGCGGGTCTTTACACCGCGGGCGACGCTCTTTGCGGCGGCGGCTGCTCGGAGGACGTGAGCGCGGACGCGACCAACAGCCCGGTTACGGTGACGGTTGACAACGACGACACTCTCGTGAGCGAGGACATCTCTCCCGACCCGGGCT
>CAZYTX010000017.1:3169-64531 GCA_964650485.1 uncultured bacterium
ACGGTTGACAACGACGACACTCTCGTGAGCGAGGACATCTCTCCCGACCCGGGCTCGACGCTCGAGGGCGGGCAGATACAGTTCAGCAAGCTGGAGACGTGGTCCGACGGTTGCACGGTTGACACCACCGGCGACGGCTCGTGGGGGATAGCGGCGAGCTCTTGCGACAGCTCGGGGACCATTGACGCAGCGGGTCTTTACACCGCGGGCGACGCTCTTTGCGGCGGCGGCTGCTCGGAGGACGTGAGCGCGGACGCGACCAACAGCCCGGTTACGGTGACGGTTGACAACGACGACACGGTGACCAGCGACGATATGGCGCCATTGAGTTCGACCGTGAGCGAGGGAGGTACCGTGCAGTTCAGCCTTACCAGGACCTGGTCCGACGGGTGCACCGAGGACATCACCACGGGCGCGGGCTGGACCATCACCGTGAGCGACTGCTCCACCGCGGGATCAATAGACCCGGACTCCGGTCTATACACTGCTGCTTCAAGCGTGAGCGCGGACTGCACCGAGAACGTGGACAGCACCAACCCAGCCTCTGATAACGGCCCGGGCACTGTCAACGTGCAGGCTGGCGCAGCCACCTGCGACACCATCGCGGTGGTGCCCGGCACGACCGTGACCCTGGCCGAGGGGTCCACCCAGAACTTCACCCTCACCTGCACCTACTCTGACAGCTCGACCGACGACTGCACCGCGGTGGGAGGCGCCACCTGGAGCACCTCCGGCGACGTCATCCTGCTGGCTGACAACGACACCAACGCGGACGTGCAGGCAGACGACGTGCCGTGCTCGCTGGGAGGCTCAGGCGCGGTCACCGCGCAGAACAGCGAGTGCTCGGTGGACTCGTCCGACTCGACGGACATTGACGTTACAAACGACGACGTGTGCGCGCTGGAGATTTACGATCCGGGCACTGCTGTGTCCTCCTCGACGGACCAGTACGTGGCCAGCATTGACACCGCGGACACGCCCAGCGGACAGGGCGAGTGCATTGCAGACGCGCAGGGCGAGGAGGACCCCGCGGCGGCGTTCAACTACACCTGCGGGAACAACTCCTACTTCGCCGACAGGAACGACGTCATGCACTTCGACTCCATGGACGTGACCGGCATACCCGACGGGGCCACCATCACCGGCGTGGTGCTGGAGGCCTCGTGGTACGCGGAGGGCGGGTACGGCGGCACCAACTGCCTGGAGTGGGCCACAGACGAGAACACCTTTGTGAACACCGCGATCTGCCCCTCCAACGTGCAGGCATGGAACGACGAGGCCGAGGACATCACCGCGGACCGCACCTGGACCAAGAGCATGATCTCCACCATGGACGTCCGGTACACCAACAACGACGGCCCCCCCCCGGACGGCGTGGCCTGGGACTACGTGCGCGTGCACGTGTCCTATGAGAGCTTGGGCTCGCGCACCCTGATAACCGCCATCTTCGAGGGCGAGACCACGGACTACCTTGCGTGGGAGAACTGCGACGACGGGTGCTCGACTGACCTGACCGCGGGCTCGACCATAACGGGCGACGGCACCGGCGGCAACGGCTTCATGCAGGGGGACGAGGTGCCTTGCGGGGATGACCCGGCGGGCGCAATCTTCGTGCAGGCATGGAACTCCCAGGGCGCCATGCTCGAGTCTTCCACCATAACGGTTGACAACGACGACACGCTCGATAGCGAGCTTGCGTCACCCGACCCGGGCAGCACGCTCGAGGGCGGGCAGATACAGTTCACCCAGCTCCAGACATGGTCCGACGGTTGCACGGTTGACACCACCGCGAGCGCGGGCTGGACCATTTCGACCACCACCTGCGACACCTCGGGTTCCATCACCTCGGACGGGCTCTACACCGCGGGCCAGGAGCCCTGTAGTGCCGGCTGCTCGGAGGACGTGAGCTCGAGCGCGGACAACAGCCCTGTTACGGTGACGGTTAACAACGACGACACGCTCCAGAGCGAGCTTGCCTCACCCGACCCGGGCAGCACGCTCGAGAACGGGCAGATACAGTTCAAGCAGCTCCAGACTTACTCCGACGGTTGCACCGTGGACACCACCGCGAGCGCGGGCTGGACCCTGAGCGCGGACTCATGCGCCAATGCTGCGAGCTCCATCAACTCGGACGGACTCTACACCGCGGGCGATGAGCTGTGCGGCGCGGGATGCGGCTCCTCCGTAGCCTCGAGCGCCGACAACAGCCCGGTTACGGTGACGGTTAACAACGACGACACCATAGTGAGCACCAACATAGAGCCCGGTTCCACCACTGTGCAGGAGAACGCCAGCACGAACTTTGACCTTATCCGCACCTGGTCGGACACCTGCACCGAGGACCTGACAGCCGATGCCACGTGGTCAATAAGCGTCAGCGACTGCAACACCACAGGCTCAGTGTCGGGCGGCCTGTACACCGCGGGCGACGAGCCCGGCCCTGCCGGTTGCTCCGAGTCCGTAGTGACCAGCTCCCCTGCTTCCGACAACACGGGCGACGTGACCGTGACCGACGACGACGCTGTTGCCGTTGAGGTCACCGACATAAGCCTCCATCCCGACATCACCAGCATGTCCGAGGGCGCCTCGGTGCTCTTTGCCGCGACCTGCACCTACTCCGACTCATCCACGGACGACTGCACCAACGCAGGAGGGGTGAGCTGGTCGGTTACCGGAGACCTCACAATCCTGAGCTCCACGACTCTGACGGCAAAGGTTGAAGCGAACGAGATACCGTGCGGCGACGGCGGAAGCGGCTCGCTCACAGGCGACGCCGTGGACGATCCTACAGTTACCGACACCCTTAACATAACGGTTGACAACGACGACACGCTCCAGAGCGAGCTGGCCTCACCCGACCCGGGCAGCACGCTCGAGAACGGGCAGATACAGTTCAAGCAGCTCCAGACTTACTCCGACGGTTGCACCGTGGACACCACCGCGAGCGCGGGCTGGACCCTGAGCGCGGACTCATGCGCCAATGCTGCGAGCTCCATCAACTCGGACGGACTCTACACCGCGGGCGATGAGCTGTGCGGCGCGGGATGCGGCTCCTCCGTAGCCTCGAGCGCCGACAACAGCCCGGTTACGGTGACGGTTAACAACGACGACACCATAGTGAGCACCAACATAGAGCCCGGTTCCACCACTGTGCAGGAGAACGCCAGCACGAACTTTGACCTTATCCGCACCTGGTCGGACACCTGCACCGAGGACCTGACAGCCGATGCCACGTGGTCAATAAGCGTCAGCGACTGCAACACCACAGGCTCAGTGTCGGGCGGCCTGTACACCGCGGGCGACGAGCCCGGCCCTGCCGGTTGCTCCGAGTCCGTAGTGACCAGCTCCCCTGCTTCCGACAACACGGGCGACGTGACCGTGACCGACGATGATGGCGGCGCCGTGGCGCCCGTGATCACCGCGGTGTTCCCCATAGACACGAGCATCACCAACAGGTGGGGCATTGACCGCTACCGGCTGAACGCGCACCACGACCAGCCCCTGACCGTGGAGGTGAGCAACAGCCCGACCAGCATGAGCGCCGGCTGCACGGCGGAGGACCTGACGAACATCAGCTACAACTGCACCGACCAGGGCGGCGGAGTATGGGTGTGCGACACCGGCGGTGCATTCCTTGTTGGAGGCGACACCCACTACTGCAAGGTGACGGCATCTAACTCGAGCGGCAGCACCGTGTTCTACGGGGACATGCTGGTCGCGCACGACGTCGCGGACTCCTACGGCGGGTTTGCACAGGGCTACATCGGCGGCGGCACCTATGACTTCACCAACAACACGGCCGTCCCCGGCAACGTGCTGGTGACCGCCAGCAGGCGCGAGCTGGGATCGCCCATCGCCGACAACGTGTACGTGCAGGTGATACGCGGAAACACCGTAAGCGAGTACTTCACAACGACCACCGGACAGCTCGCCCTCACCCTGACGGACAGGCCCATTGACGAGCTGACCTTGGGATACAAGTGCGGCCTCGAGCAGTGCCCCGCAGAGCCGCCCAGGAGCTCGGCAAACGCAGCGGACGACTACCGCTACATGACATGGCACGACATAGACGCGCGCGACATGAACTGCGCCTTGAAGCTCATGGCCGGCGGCTTCATGCGCTACCGGGCGGACGTGTCCGGCACCATACCCGAGGCCGACTTCGACACCTACATCGAGGACATCCAGACCGACACCGCGGTGGGCTCCATATTCCACCCGCCCACAAGGCTCCGGGCGGCCATGGTCATCACCACCCTGTGGGACACCGACCAGATAGCGGAGGGGCTCGACTCCATCTTCTACGTGCCTGACAAGCAGGGCTCCATCTCCGTGTGTATAACGGGAACCGGAAGGGACGACGCCAGGTATCCGGCAAAGACCGCGCTGCCGCCGAACCTCCTGGCCCCCGAGATCATAAGAGAGGACTGGAACACCCCCTGCGACGACTGGTCCGTTAACCCCGGAATAACGGACTTCACCATGCACTTCTACGATCCGGGACAGTACAGGGTGCTCTGGTCAATCGGACTCTACGCCAACGGCGGGCCGTTCAACCTGACCGTGTTCGACCTCTACTCCTTCCCCTTCTATACATGTGCACTGGGATGGAGAGGGTACACCGTGCCCAGCGGGCTCTCATCCGGCAACCAGACCGACAGCGTTGGCACGGACCTGGCCTGGAGCAATGCAAACGGCGGCATTGACCTTCGCGAGGATTACACCGACACCGAGGGGAACAATCAGAAGGCCGAGAGCATCTACGGCGACCCGTGGCAAGAGGGCGACACAAGGTACACCCAGCAGTTGGGCTACGATGCCGACGGCACGTACGACAGAAAGGTACTCATGACCTTGACCAGCGATCTCCCCATAGACCCCGGAAGAAGGGACGCAAACATGAGGAGCGGCGCAACACCGTCCCACACCTACAAGCTGCCCAACATCTCCGAGGAGACCGACATCGGCGGCGACTTCGACCAGAGGTTCTACAGGGCGAACCAGATACTGCTCATGGGCGCTGACCTGAACGTCGAGCGGGGCATGGGAGTGACCGGGCTCTCGCTCTTCAACGCCCATATTGACGACGTCGAGTTCACCACCTTCCAGGTGTTCTATATGCAGTCCACCGGAGCCCCCATGATGGGCAACAGGGACATCCAGTTCTGGGCCGGCGGCAACAACCCGTGGGGCGACGCCGTGGGCACCCCCACCGACAGCTTAGTGGTCTCCAAGGAGCACGTGAACCTGGCCAGCGCTTGGGGCGAGGTATCCGACACTCAAGGCAACACCCTGAACTTAACCTCCAGGAACCAGGGCGGACCCACGCTCTACGCCGGCATCTTCGCGCTCTCGCGCGGCAAGCACCTGTACCACAGGAAGGACGACCGCTCCATGTCCGGCGAGGTCTCATTCGGACAGCCTGACTTCCATCCGGGATCAGTGCTCTCGGTCTACAACATGACCGAGCCCGAGAACACGACCGCCCTGGAGGCCACCGACTTCATGCTCATGCCGGAAGCCATAGAACCCGACCCGGACCAGTACCTCTACCCAGGGATACAGTGGGCCGGGACCGCAGGAGAATCCTCTCCCATCCAGAGGAACAGCGAGATGATAAGGGACAGGACCATCGAGACAAGCGAGACCGGCAGGATCATACCAAGCGACGGGTCCCGGCTCTACTTCAAGTGGACGGCAAAGGGAGTGTGGAAGAACTCGGCAAGGGACTATGACACCTGGAACGTGAGCCTGAGAGAGTCAGGCATCGAGACCGTGGCAGCGGACGGCTCGACATACTCGGGATGGCGCAGGAAGTGGTCCGCGGTCTCCAAGATCGAGAGCAAGTACGGCCGCTGCTCGGGAAGCACGTTCTACGATGATCCCTCCACGACAGACAACTGGCATTACCATGCCTACAGGCCCTACATCGGACCCATGTTCCAGGACCAGGGCGTGGCCGGGGGAGATGATCTGGTGATAAACTCCAGGAAGCACACCTGCCTCGATACCACCGTGACCATATCCTCGGTTGACGCCAATAACCAGTTGACCCTTAACACCGCTTGCGCAGACATCTGCGGAGGACTGGACGGCGATCACGACATCCGCTACAAGGTCGAGCGCAAAGGCACGCCTCTCGGCGAGTGCATCATAAACGAGTGGTACGGAGGCGGGCCCGGATCATACCACTGCAAAGCCAACACCTTCTGGGAAGCAGAGGGACCGAACATAGGCTCCACCGTCACCGTGCACCTGCCCGAGCCCGCCTCAGGGTCCAGGACCCTCTCAGACGGCGCCGGCGGGAACATCACAGCCTACGTGCCCGACATCTGGGACGGGATCTCACCGTCGCAGAACGTGCAGCTCGAGTGGGGATATAACACCCTCGTGTTCAACACCAGCGACTACACCACCGGTGGAATGGGACACGCATTCATGTACAGCAACCGCGACTTCATAGAAAACGAGAGGACAATCGAGTACAACTCAAGCGACTCCGCTTACGTGCTATCGCAGTAACGCGGTCGCTGAAACGCAAAAAAAAGCGGCGCCCTGATAACCAGGGCGCCGCTTTCTAGTTTGAGACCTGGAAATTCCCTTTTTCGCACAGAGGCGTAAAGGCGCAAAAACAGGAAATTCATTGGATTGAATGATCGAAAAAAAACATGGATTTCTGGCGATCTTGGCCTCCTCGGCGTTTTGGCGTTCGAGTTCTTGCGTCAAAAATTTGAACCTTTCCCACCATTGGCATATCATAAAACTAGATGGAACATGCAAAAGAGCAGCGCGGCCAGGACGTCTGGATGTCTGTGGTGGCCCCGGTGTACAACGAGGAGGAGTGCCTGGAGAGCGTGTACCACTCCCTTTGCCGGGCGCTCGAAGGGCTCGGCCGCCCCTGGGAACTGGTCTTCGTGGACGACGGAAGCATTGACGGCTCCCCCTCGATACTGGACAGCATGGCGGCCCGGGACCACCGCGTGCGCGTGGTGCGATTCCGCAGGAACTTCGGCCAGACCGCGGCACTGAGCGCCGGCTTCGACTATGCACGCGGGAGCGTGGTGGTGAGCATGGACAGCGACGGACAGAACGACCCCCTGGACATACCCGAGCTCCTGGAGAAGCTCGAGCAGGGTTACGACGTGGTCAGCGGATGGCGCCGCCGCAGGAAGGACTCCTGGCTGTGGAGGAGGGTCCCCTCTATGGCAGGCAACAAACTGATAAGTATGCTGACCGGCGTGCGTCTCCACGACTTCGGCTGCACGCTAAAAGCTTATAAAAGCGATATAATCGCAGAGCTCGCACTCTACGGCGAGATGCACCGCATGATTCCGGTGCTCGCACACCTCATGGGCGCACGCATTACCGAGGTCAAGGTGAACCACCTCCCCCGCCCCGGCGGCCGCTCAAAGTACAGCATCAACCGCGCGCTGAGCGTGGTCCTCGACCTCATCACACTAAAGTTCTTCCTCGGATACTTCACCCGCCCACTCCATATATTCGGCCTCGTAGGCCTCATCATACTCCTCGCAGGAATGGGATCATTCATCGCCACCGCGTGCATGAAGATGGCACAGGGCGTGAACATGACCGGGAACCCCTTCCTCTTCCTGGGAGTGCTTTGCGTCATCGTGGGAATGCAACTGCTCATGCTCGGGCTCCTGGGCGAAGTCACAATAAGGACGTACTTCGAGTCGCAGAAAAAGCCCGTCTACGTTGTAAAGGAAGTCGTGGAACAGCGTTGATGACGCGCGTGCTCATGATAGCTCCCACCCCCTTCTTCTCCGACCGGGGATGCCACGTGCGAATTTACGAACAGGCCAGGCATCTGATCGAGCTCGGCGTTGACCTCGAAGTGCTCACATACCCCATAGGATACGACCCGACCGGCATCAAGGTCACCAGGGTTAAAAACCCCGCACGATACAGCAAGGCGGGGCCAGGTCCGTCGTGGCAAAGGCTCTTGCTCGACGCACTGGTGCTGGCAAAGGCGTGGCGCATCTGCGGAAAAAAAAGGCCCGACCTGGTGCACGCACACCTGCACGAGGGGTGCCTCGCCGGAATAGCGCTGAAAAAGCGCTTCTCCATTCCCCTGCTCTTCGACTACCAGGGGTCCCTCACAATGGAGAGCCTGCAGCACGGGTTCATAAGACCGGAGGGGGCCGCGGCGAGGGCCTTCCGAGCAGTCGAGCGAAGCATAGACAAGGCCGCGGACAAGGTCATCGTAAGCGCGGGAGTGTTTGCCGAGTCACTGAAGGCCAGCGGCGTCATTGCGGAGCCACTGACCGACGGCGTGGACACGGAAAGGTTCTCGCCCGGACCGCCGGACAACGGCTTGAGAAGAAAGCTGGGACTGCCGGAGGGCGCGCCCGTGGTCGTGTACCTGGGAGTCACCAGTCACTACCAGGGAACCGACGTCGCGCTCAAGGCCGCGAGGATATTGAGAGACCGGAGCGTAGACGCTCACTTTCTGGTCATGGGGTACCCGGAGGAGAAGTTCAGGCGGGAGGCCGTGAGCACCGGACTTGACGGCATGGTCACGTTCACTGGGAGGCTCGACTACTTCAAGGCGCCTTCGTGCCTGCGCCTCGGCCGGGTGGCGATCGCCCCCAAGCTCTCTAATACTGAAGCGAATGGAAAGGTCGTAAACTACATGGCATGCGGGCTGCCGGTGGTCGCCTTCGACACACCCGTGAACAGGGAGCTGATCGGGGACAACGCACAGTGGGTGCAGCCCTCGGAGGACAGGGATATATGCGCGGCTGGCATGGCCGAGGCCCTGGGCGCACTGCTCGGGGACAGGGAAAAGGCAAGGGAGCTGGCACGCGCCGGGAGGGAGCGAGCGGTCACCATGTTCTCAATGAAGGACAGGGCTGAGAAGCTCTTGAACATGTATGAAAGCATGCTGGAGGCGCCGTGAGAAAGCGCGAGCGGGCGGCGAAGGTCGCGCGCCTGGCGCTGCACCAGGTCGAGCGCGCCCGTGCAGGCTCGGACCGTATCCTGCGCAAAGGGGCGATGGCCCTCTCGGGAATGACCCCCATGCAGCGCGAGGCAGCGCACTGGTCCAGGCGGAAAAGCGCCGTGGTCACATGGCAGGACCACCCCCTTATACGCAAACATATCAACGCCAGGGTGTCGGGGGACCCGGATGAAAACTGGCTGGATTACTTCGCGGACAACTACGCGCGGAAAGCATTTAAAAGCGCCCTCAACCTCGGGTGCGGGCATGGAGACCTGGAAGAGCACGCCTTTCACAGGGGGCTGGCGGAGAGGTTCACCTCCGTGGACGTCTCCGGCGACGCACTGGAACGAGTACGGCAAAGGCTCCCCCAATACAACCTCGTATTAAGGAGGGAGGACGTGAACTATATCGAGCTGCAAAGTGAACAATACGACCTCGTCTCGGCCGCGAGCAGCCTCCATCACTTCACCAGGCTCGAGCACCTGCTCGACCAGGTGCGGGGCTCCCTCGCGCCCGGAGGGCTGCTCCTATTCGACGAGTTCGTGGGACCATCCCGGTTCCAGTGGACAGATATGCAGCTAAGTATAATAAACCGGCTGCTACGGGCGCTCCCCCAAAGGCTGAGAAAGGACTTGCGCAGGGGGTGCGGAACCAAGAGGAGGGTCCACAAACCGCCAACGGACGGGACCGGCAGGGACTCGCCCTTCGAAGCGGCAAGGTCGGGCGAGATCATGAACCTGGTGCAGGAGAGGTTCAGGGTGCTCGAGCGCCGCGACTACGGAGGGGCTGTGTTGCACCAGCTTCTCGATGGGATAGCAGGAAACTTCAACATCCATGATAGCGGCGACGTGCGAATACTAAATAGCATAGCGCGGCTCGAGATCGAGCTCGAGCGCAAGGGAATAATAGAATCCGACTTTACCGTGGTCATTGCCAAAAAGAGAGAGGAGTAGTGAGCAGGGTGTCCGCCGTGGTGGTGAACTATAACCGGGCGGAAATGCTCTCCGGGTGCATCCAGTCCCTGCTCGACCAGACAAGGCCCCCGGATGAGATCGTGGTGCTCGACAACGGCTCCGCGGACGGGTCCGCGGACCTTGTACGAGAAAGGTTCGGGGGACGCGTGCGCCTCATTCAGCTCCAGTATAATGCAGGCTTTGCCCGGGGGAATAACCAGGCCGTAAAGCAAACCACCGGCGAGTGGCTCGCGCTCATAAATAACGACGCCAGGGCCGAGCCCGACTGGCTGGAGAGGATGATAGAGGCCGCGGGGGCGGGGCCCCGGGTGGGACTGGTCGCCTGCAGGATACTGAGGGGCGACGCCCCTGGACTGCTGGACAACGTGGGGGTAAGGCTCTGGCCCGACGGAATCAGCAGGGGAGCGTACCACTTTGAAAAGGACTCCGAGGTGCGGGGGCCGGAGGTGCTGATTCCCAGCGGCGCCGCCATGCTCGTGCGCAGGGCCGCATTCGATGAAGCCGGGGGCTTTGATCCAGAGTTCTTTGCGTACAGCGAGGACACGGACCTCGGGCTGAAGATCAGGCTGCTTGCATACGATACAGCATTAGCGGACCGCGCCCGCGTAATTCATACGCCCGGAGGGGGTACCCTGCAAATGCTGGGTCCCAGGAAGGTCTACCTGGTCGAAAGGAACCGCATCTCTATACTCCTACGTTTCTTTCCCTGGACATGCATACTCGCAAGTCCCTTGTACACCGCGCTCAGGTACGCCGCTCTCATAATCGGCGTCGAAAAGGCGAAACAGAATAAAAGGCGACGGGGAAGCGAAGGAGCTACCGTCCGGGCGCGGCATCGTCCCGCTTTCTCCGGCGTCGGCGCCGTTTTCAAGGCGTACCTACACGCCGTGAAAAGGCTGCCCGCGGATTACCGCTGCCGGAGGGAATGGGTAAATAGGCGAAAGGTGCATCCGCAGGCGATGCGGCAATGGATAAAAAATTACAGGCTGGAATATAAAAGCCTCGCCGCCCTGGAGCCGCCGTGAGCGTGCTGCTGGTGAACCCGCCCGCACTCGCAAGGGCCCCCGCGAGGATAGCCACGCCACCCATGGGGCTTGCTTACCTGTGCGCGAGCATCGAGGCCGAGGGGATAAGCGCGTCCGTGCTCGACGCAGAGGCGCTTCGGCTCTCGCCCGGGCAGGTCGCGCAAAAGGCGCGGGATATTGGGCCGCGTATAATAGGAGTCACCTCAATCACGCCGCTCGCAAACGCCGCCTACGCAACCCTTGAAGCCCTGAGGCCTGAGGCCGGGTGCCTGGTCATCGGAGGAGCGCATCCCTCGGCCATCGGCGCCGAGGTGTTCGAGCAGTGTCCCGTGCCTTTGGACGCCGCGGTTTGCGGGGAGGCGGAGGAGACCTTTCCCCTTTTCGCAAAGAAGGTCCTATCCGGCGAGAGTCCGCAAAACGTGGAGATGCCGGGTGTAATCGTGCCCGGCCGGGCCGGCCCGCCAGGCGACTGGCCCAGGGTGGAGGACATAGATCGGCTGCCTTTCCCGCAAAGGGAGGGGCTGCCCAACGACAGGTACCGCCATCCACTGTTTGGAGGAGAGCGGGTGACCGCCATGATAACCTCGCGCGGGTGTCCATACAAATGCGTATTCTGCGACAAGCACGTGTGCGGAAGCAGATGGAGGGCAAGGTCTCCACTAAACGTGCTCGAAGAGATCGAGAGCATAGCTTTGAAAACCAGAACCCGAAGCATTATAATCTACGATGACCTCTTCACCCTGAGAAAAGAGCGTGTTATACAAATCTGCAAGATGATGGTCGAGAAGCGAATGCAAATAAGGTGGAAGTGCGAGGGAAGGGTGAACAGGGTGGACACGGAGATGTTAGGGTGGATGAGGAAAGCCGGTTGCGAGGTCATAGCGTACGGCGTGGAGACCGCGGGCACAAAAGGCCTCGAGTTTCTGGGAAAGGACATAACCCCCGGACAGGTGAGGGAAGCCTTCGCCATGGCCAGAGAAGCCGGGATAAAGACACTGGGATACTTTCTACTGGGAATACCCGGTGAGACCCTCGATGAGGAAATGGAGACAGTCAGGTTCGCCATCGAGCTTGGCGCCGACTACGCCCAGTTCGGGGTGCTGACGCCGTTTCCCGGCACCCCCCTATACCAGCAAGCATTAGAGAAAGGATGGGTGCACGAGATGCCCGCTAGGGGGCCCGCGGAGCTGGGGGAGAGGAGGCAGGTCCTGCTCGACGGTTACTGGACAATGGAGAGGCTCGACCACGTGGTTAGGACCGCCCACAGGAAGTTTTACTTCCGGCCGGGATACCTGATAAAACGGATCAAGAACGTGCGCTCGGCAAGGGAGCTGGCAGCGGCCGCGGCCCAGGCGGCAAGGCTTGCCGTATGGATGGCGGAAAGACCTCCGCCGAATAAGCTGGACGTAAAAAGCTGAAAAGTATAGCACGATGCATTCGGATAACGACAAGATCAGGGTATGCTACTTCGGGACTTACAGCAGGGGGGAGGAGTACGCCAGGAACAACGCTATAATAAGCGGCCTCCGGAGAAACGGTGTCGAGGTCATTCCCTGCCAGGTGGACGTGTGGCCGACTTATGACCAGAAGATGGAGGCACTGGAAAGGGGACTGGCCTCCCAGTCCGTCGCATACCTTCGCGCATACGCGAGGCTCCTGGCAAGCTACCTCGCCCTGCCCGATCACGGCTTCCTTTTCGTGGGATACATAGGGCACGTGGACGCATTCCCCGCGAGAATATTGGCATGGATACGGCGGAAACCGGTGGTGTTCGACGCTTTTTACTCGCTATACGACACGGTGGTGCGCGACAGGGGCTTGTACGCGGACGAATCTTTGCGCGCCCGTCTTTTGAGGCTAGTGGATCGCTGGTCGGCGAAGCTGTCCGATCTGGTGCTACTTGATACGTGGGCGCATGTAGACTACTATGCCGGAGAGTTCGGAATCGACCGGAAAAAGTTCGTGGCCATACCGCTGGGCACCGACGAGAAAAACTTTTATCCCAGGCCCTGGCCCGAGGATGATCAAATACTGGAGTGCATATCGTACAGCTCTTACATACCGCTGCACGGAATAGACGTGCAGTTGCAGGCCGCTTCCATATTAAAAGAAGACAAAGACGTAAGGTTCACCTTCGTGGGCAAGGGCCAGCTTTACCCCCGGATGAGGCAATGGGCAGAGCGCGCCGGTCTTGAAAACGTAACCTTTATAGAGTGGCTCTCCCACGAGGAGCTGGTGGAGAAGATCGCCCGCGCAGACGTGTGTCTCGGCATCTTCGGCAGAACAGAGAAGGCCTCCCGGGTGATACCCTACAAGGTATACGAGGCCCTGGCCATGAGAAAGCCGGTGATAACCGGAGATTCCCCCGCATCCAGGGAGCTGTTGCAAGACGGTATAAACGCGATGCTCAGCCAAATGGGGGACCCGCATGGCCTGGCCTCGAAAATAAGGTCTTTGAAGGAAGCCCCGGACCTTGCAAAAAGCATCGCCGAGAAAGGGTACGAGCTCTTTAAAGAAAGGTGCACCGGCGAGGCCATGGCAAGGGCTATACTGGAAGAGCTTGAAAAGCGCTGGCCGGAAAGGATGGAATCCTCCGGTTATAAAAATGGGCGGGGTACTTAAAAAGAATGGAAAGGATGTTGTTATGGAAAAGGTGCTCATAACCGGGGGAGCGGGTTTTATCGGCTCACACGTGGCCGACATGCTGCTGGAGAAAGGTTACAGGGTAACGGTGCTTGACGTGCTCGATGAGCAGGTGCACGGCGGAAGGGATACGGCTCCGGATTACCTGAGCCCCGAGGTCGAGTTCATTCATGGAGACGTGAGGGACAGGAAGGCCCTCGAACGCGCACTGAATGGGGCCTCCATGGTCTGCCACCAGGCGGCTAAGGTGGGCGTGGCACAGTCAATGTACGAGATCGAGGAGTACGTACACGGAAACGACTGCGTGACCGCTGCCCTGCTCCAGGCCATTGTAGACCAGGGACCTAAGATTAAGAAGCTGGTGGTGGCGAGCTCCATGTCAATCTACGGCGAGGGTAGATACAGGTGCCCGGTGCACGGGCTGGCTGCGCCCGGAGTCCGCTCCGACGCCCAGCTCCAGAGCCGCGAGTGGGACCTGAGATGTCATTGCGGTGAGATTTTTGAGCCAGTACCCACCGACGAAGGCAAGCCGCGCATATGCGAGTCTATATACGCCATAGGTAAGAAGACCACAGAGGACCTGGCGCTGGTTACGGGCAAGGCTTACGGAATACCCACCCTGGCCCTCAGATACTTTAACGTCTACGGGCCCAGGCAGGCGCTCTCAAACCCCTACACCGGCTTGCTGGCCATCGTCGCCTCCAGGGTCATAAACAAAAAGCCGCCCCTCATCTTTGAGGACGGCAAGCAGATGCGGGACTTTACTTACGTGCGCGATATCGCCGAGGCAAACCTGGCAGCCCTGCAGTGGCAGGGTCAGGGGACACAAGCGCTGAACATCGGAACCGGCCGTCCAAGCTCAGTGATGGAGGTGGCCGAGGCTGTGCGCAAGGGCCTGGGAGGAGAGGAAGAGCCCGAGATAAAAGGACAGTTCAGGTCGGGCGACATCAGGCATTGCTATGCGGATACCAATAAGGCGCAGCAGCTTCTTGGCTTCAAGGCCGGGACAACGCTCGACCAGGGAATGCCCAGGTTCCTGGACTGGGCAGTGGAGGAGGAGAACGTGGCAGACCTGGTGGACAGGGGCGTTTCAGAGCTCGCCGATAAAGGGCTGATAAAGTAAGAGCATGGATATATGCAAAAAAAACGACTGAAGGCGGCCATAGTCGGGGCAAACGGCCTGGTAGGCAAGGAGCTGGTGGATGCATTGCAAAGGCACGCCTTCCCGCTGGAGTCTCTGGCTTTTTATGCATCCTGGAATACGGCTGGTGAGACCGTAGAGTGGAAAGGGGAGGAGGCCAGGGTAGAGCCGGTGAGCGCCGACTCTTTCAAGGGCGTTGACCTGGTTTTCTTCACTGCGCACAGGATGGTTAGCAGGGACCTTGCAGGGCAGGCCGCGGGAGAGGGCTGCCTGGTAATAGACGCCTCGCGCCAGTTCCGGTCGGACCCGGATGTTCCTCTGGTGGTGGCCGAGGTAAACCCCGATACGCTCGCGAATGTACGACCGGGAAAAGGGATGGTGGCCATCCCCTCTGCCCAGACCACGGCGGTAGCGCTCGTGGCCGCACCCCTGCATGCGCGGTTCCGTCTCGAGCACGTCACCGCGACTGTTGTCCACGGCTCGACCACGCTCGGTCGCAAGGGCTTCGAGGAGCACCAGTGCCAGACCATAGACATACTAAACGACCAGGAGATGAAGATAGAGCGCTTCCCCAGGCAGTCAGCGTTCAACATCTTCCCATGCGTGGGCCAATTCGAAGGTGAATACACCGAGGCCGAGCGCGAGCTTATGGAGGAGCTTCCCCGGTTGCTTGGCGCGGACATTGCGACGGCGGTTACCGCGGTGCAAGCACCGGTGTTCTGCGGCCTTGCTGTGTCCGCACGTTTCGAGCTGGTGGAGGAAGCCGGGGCCGCGGAAGTGCAGGAAGCGCTGGAGTCAGCCCCCGGGGTGATTGTGGTCGACGACCCGGAGAATGGATCGTACCCTGACACCATCGAGGCCATGGCCCATGAAGAGGTTTTGGTGGGCAGGATCAGGCCGGATCCGGAAAGCCCGCGCGTTATACACTTATGGATACAATCCGACAACCTTCGAAAAGGCTCGGCCGTAAATATGCTCAGGATCGCGGAGCTTCTGACGGAGCCGGCCGGCTAGATACCCCTATACGAAATAGAAGCGAAAAACCGCGTCAGGCTTGCCATAGGGCACAATGAGCCGGACCGCGTGCCCGCCTTCGAGCTGATGATAAACCAGCCAGTGACCGAGGCAATAATGGGCCGCGAGATGCTGCTTGGTTGGGGGCGCGATGAACGGCCTCCTGCTGCAAGGGTATATTGAACTCTTTTACAAGGCCGGGTTCGACGGCATAATCGCCGGGACGGACTTCGCCTCGATGACGGCCCACTTTTTCTCCAGGTCAATGTTCAGGCGATTTTACGCGGCGCCTTTGAAAGAGCTTGTGGACCATTGCCGGGCGAGGGGCATGCCTTTTATAAAACATACGGATGGTAATATAGATACGATGGTGGAAGAGCTGATCCTGGAGCCGGGAGCGAGCGGGTATCACGCCATCGAACCGGCCACGGGCATGGACATACTGAGCTTGAAGCGGAGCATGGGAAAAGAGGTGTCCCTGTGGGGCAACGTGGACTGCGGGAGGCTCTTGTGCCAGGGCAGCATAGAGGATGTGCGTTCCGAGGTGAGAAGGCTGGTGAGCTCATGCGCGCCCGGTGGAGAGTTTGTGTTGAGCTCATCGAGCTCGATCCACGGTGGCGTGCGCCCGGAAAAATTTATTGCCATGCTTGAGGAAGCGCGCGAGTGCGGTCATTATCCCGTCCGGTAAGGCGGAACGAGGCTGCGGTGAGCTAGATATCGCTCATGCGAAGGAAGGATAGAATGGTCTTGTCGCTTACAGGTATTCCGACCTTGTGCTTCAGCCTTTTCATCTGGCCGATCTTGACCGGGAGCACGAACTCGACCATTCCCCCTCTGGACTTCTTGTCCAGGTGCGTATACTCGAGTATCTCCTTGGGACTGACCCTCCTTCCCACCAGGGCCCGCAGCACAACCGAAGCCTTGACCGGGAGGCCCACTCTGGCAAGGAGCCGCTTCTGCCTTTCAAGTTCCTCCCGTGGAAAGTAGCCTTGAGACTGCGCCAGGGCCCCTTCCAAAGCCATTCCCAGGCTGACGGCCTCTCCATGCAGCATTGAGTATCCGGAGACGGCCTCGAGAGCATGGCCCAAGGTGTGACCGTAATTCAGCACCCGGCGGGAGTCGAGCTCCTTTTCATCCGCGGTGACCACCTCCGCTTTGATGCGGCAGCTCTCCTTGATCACCTTGATCAGGGCATTTGGGTCTCCCTCGACAGCCTCTTCGGCCAGCTTCTCCAGGTCCTTGAAGAAGGCGCGGTCACCGATGACGGCGTGTTTTACGACCTCGGCCATGCCGGAGACCAGGTGACGGCGGGGGAGGGAGGAGAGTGTAGATACGTCTATGTATACAGCGCTGGGCTGATGGAAGGCCCCCACAAGGTTCTTGCCCTCGGGCACGTCTATGCCCGTCTTTCCGCCTATGCTCGCGTCAACCATGGAGAGAAGGGTGGTGGGCACCTGCACAAGGGGGACCCCGCGCATATAGGTGGCCGCGGTGAATCCTGCCAGGTCGCCGGTGACGCCGCCCCCGCATGCGATAACGCATGAGTCCCTGCCCAGCCCCATGCCCAGCATGTGCTCCTCCAGGTGGAGCTTCATCTTCCTGGACTTGGACTTCTCCCCCGCGGGGAAGCCGACCCTGTCCACCTTGAGGCCAAACGCTTTGAGGGCGTGGGCCAGGTCCGCCCCGTAAAGCTTCATCACCTCGGAGTCGGAGACCACCACGTAGCGCTCGGCGAGCCTTTTATCCTTCAGGTGCCGACCTATGCTTTCGAACATATCGCTACCCACGACGATGTCGTAGGAGCGATCCTCGGTCTTTCTCAGGTCAACGCGAACAACTTCCCGTTTCAGAGCCATCACCAATAATCCCCGGTTTTCAAGTGTAGAGACCAGCCTCACCGCAGCGAGGCTTCCTCTATAATGTCATCGTATAGGCAGACGACGCGGGACCAGTCGAACCGCGAGAGCGCCTTTGCGTGGCGCTTGTGCAGCGCCCGGTCGTAGACGTCACCGCGTAGCACCTCCTCCAATTTTAGCACAAGTTCGCCGAAATCCGAGTAAAGGTGCCCATCTCCGCAGGTAGCCGACAGGAGCTCGGGATAGGAAAGCGCATCAGGCCAAAGGGGACGTGCCCCGGCGTAGGCGGCCTCCACCGCGGCAATGCCGAAGTTCTCCTGCTCCGCCGTGGACACGGACACCGAGCATCTTCGCAGCCAGCGCGCATACTCGCGCCTGCCTTCAACGTAGCCGAAGCGCGCAACCCTCTTGCCGAGCCTTTGCCGGGCGTCGAGGAACTCCTCGGGTTTTGCCTGGAAGCTCTCCCCCAGCACAGCGACCTTGAAGTCCATGCCCCTGCGCTCGAGCTCGTACAGGGCGTTGAAGAAGAGCTGGGGCCGCTTGTCGAACTCCCACCTGTGGTTCCACAGCACCAGGGGCGGGCCTTCCCTGATCAGCGGCTCGACTTCGATGCTTTCGAGGTCCACCCCCGGGTATATTACCCTGGACTTTTGCTTTATCCTTTCTGCCAGCGTCCCGGGCCTCTGGTCCGGCATGAGGCTGACGAAGCGGGGGAGCTCGGCCATGAAAGATGCCATGTGGTATGAAGAGTTCCACAGCACCATGGAGGCGGCCATACAGGAGCTTATGTTGGTGAAGCCGAAGTGGAGGTCGCGGTGGTCCTGCTGCGGACTCGGGTAGCATAGCTGGTTCTCGTGCATGTAGAGAATCGCGGGCACGTCGTTTTTATACAGAGAGCGGAACTCGGCCAGAGACAGCATGTCGGAGGCCAGCACCAGGTGGGGCTGGAAGTCCAATGCGTTCGCCTTGTCGGCCATGGTAAGGGCGGCGCCCCTCATCCTCCATTTCCAGAAGCAGGGCGGGTGTGTGAGAAGGCGGAACTCGTGCGCTGAAGTGCTTATAAGACCGTCCACGAACGCCTTGTGCGATCCCCCGTAAAAGGGCTCTATGGTCAGCACGCGCGCCATACTTATTATTGTATCACGGACGGGGAGAGGTAGCAGTAATGTCTTTATCCGGGTGCAGGATACTTTATCGGTTGCAATTTCTATACTTGTACTCTTTGGCCAGAAGGGCGTACTCTTTTACAGGGTTTCGTATAGAGTCCCGGTCCTCGCTTTTTATCTCTCTCACGATCTTGCCGGGCACACCCATGAGCAGGCTGTTCCCAGGGACCTTCATACCGGGAGGAACCAGCGCCGCGGCGCCCACTATGCAGTTGTCGCCGACCTCGGCGCCGTCTAGCACCACCGCTCCCATGCCCACCAGGCATCGGTCCCCGATGGTGCATCCGTGAGCGATGACCCTGTGGCCGAGCGTGGTCTCGGAGCCTATATGGGTGGGCCACTTCTTATGGGTCACGTGCACCACGCACGAGTCCTGTACGTTGGTCTTCTCGCCGATCCTTACAAAGTTCACGTCCCCTCTTATAACCGAGTAGAACCACACAGACGAGCCGGCGCCGATCTCCACGTCCCCCACCACCAGTGCTGTCTGGTCCACGAAAACGTCAGATGCAAGCACGGGAGCAACACCCTTGTAGGGGATTATCACCACAGTCCCCTGTAAACCACGAAGCGCAGGTAGTAGTAGGTTACGGGCACGGCCAGCAGTATGGAGTCGAGCCGGTCCATGATGCCGCCGTGGCCGGGAATGAGCTTTCCCGAGTCCTTTACCCCGGCGTCTCTCTTGAGCATGGACTCGAAGAGGTCGCCCAGAATGGTGGCGACGACCAGCAAGGGGCCGAGGAGCAGGCAATGAAGGAGCGGCATTCCGGTGCCGGGCCCTTCCAATACGACGTCAAATACAAGCTTCGAACCCACCACTCCGGCGGTGCCCCCGGCGATACCGCCCAGAGCGCCCTCCACGGTCTTTCCAGGGCTGACCAGGGGAGCCAGCTTCCTCCTGCCCAGGGAGCGGCCGACGAAGTATGCACCGGCGTCGGCGAGGAAGGCCGCGGCTATGGCCGTGACAATGAAGAAGAAGCCAAGGTCGGCCCCAGGCGCCATATCGGGCGGAAACCGAAGCAGTATGGCGTGCGCGAGCAGGAACCCGATGTAGAGCACGCCGAACAAGGTTGTGGCCGAGCCGGTGATTGCGGTTGTGAGGTCGAGGCTGCGGAGCTGGTTGAAAAGTACGACCGTGAGAAAGAGGGCGAAGAAAGCGGCCATGTAATCGAGACGGCCGGACACGGCTATGCCGGCGAGTATGAGAGCGCCGGCGGTGCCTGTGAACCTTGCCGGCGGCAAACCCTTTTGCTGGGCCATGCGATAGTACTCGTTCATGCCCACCGCCACGGCGAACTCGATGAGCACCACGAACGGCCACCCCCCGCGGTAGAAAAGGTAGACCAGCAGGGGGACTATTACGGCCGCGGAGGCGAGCCTCCATCCCAGGTTGCTCATCTCTTGTCCTTCCTTCGCATGACCTTTTTCACCAGGGCCTCCGAGGCAGCGATCATTTGCCGGAAGTCATCGGGGGAGAGTCCCGCTGCCAGTGCCACCTTGCGCGCGAACCCGACGTCTATGAGGTCCTCGGGCTCATGCGCATCAGTATTGAGAACCAGGGTGGCCCCGTGCTTCTTTCCCAGCGCGGCCACCCTGCCGTTGGCGAGGCAGTGGCCTTTCCTTGCGGACACCTCCAGGGCTACGCCCCTCTTGACCGCCAACTTCACTTCCTCTTCGGAGACCAGGCCCGGGTGGGCGAGCAGGTCCACGCCCGCTTCTATGGCGGCGCGGTTGGTCCCCTCCGGCACCGGCTCGACAATGGTCTGGCCGTGGACCACGATCCATTTGGCACCCAGTCTTCTCCCCCCCGCGGCCAGATGCTTGATAGTATCGGGGGGCACGTGCGTTATCTCAATGCCCGGAACCAGGATGATGTCGCAGTGCTTTTTCATGCGGCGGCAGAAATCGGCTACTGCGCCGGCCACCGTTTCAAGGTTGGAGCTGTCCACGTGATCGGTTATGGCCATGGCCCTCAGGCCTTTTTGCCTGGCCCTTTGCACCAGCTCCGCGGGCACGAGCGCGCCGTCGCTCCAGATCGAGTGCATGTGAAGGTCTATCATGGCCTCTGCGTTTCCGCGCCTTTTGCGGCGCCCGTTAATCTATCGCATGCGCTTGTCGAGGTCAACCTGGCATGCGGTGGCGGGTTCGCGGTCCTCAGAAGCGGTGCTCCACGGACGCCATCCAGGTGATACGGGTAAGGGTGGGCACGCTTATAAAGGCCGCGGCGTAACGCCGTTCGTAAAGGAAGCTGACCGAGGTATTCTCGTTAATATTGAATACCGGCTGCAGGTGATAGCCGGTGCTGTCGAACCCGTGGAACTCGTAGTCGTCGAAGTTCGTAAGCCCGAGGTCCAGCTCGACCCTTTTGTTGAGGAACGAGGGCCTTAATGAAAGATCGTATATGAACCTCGTCTCCGTGGTCCCGGAGCCGAAGTCGAGGGGGTTTGAGCTGCGGCCGGGTTCGAACAGAAGGGCCACGTAGCCTGCCCCCGCGGCGACGCGGAGCCACCTTCTCCTGTATGAGTAGTAAGCGCTCATCTGATTGATGCCCGTGTCCCAGTCCTGGAACTCAGTATGGTTCATCCTGAGGTGTATTTTGCCCCTTTTGGTGATGCGCAGGTCGTCGCCCAGCCAGTAGGCCCTTACCTGGGGCGCAAAGACCCTGAGTTCCACGCCTCCCCTGAAGTTAATGTACCTCGATCCCGTCTCGTAGGCCAGTCCAAGTCTGTAATAGTCCTCCCGCTGTGTGGGGTCCTCCTTGCGGAGGTAGTGGTAGCGCATGGACAGCCCCTGTATGGCAGGTGCCTGCCCTGGCTCGCGCGCGGTGGCTTTTTTATCCTCGGCTTGTTCTTCTCCGCTGCTTAGCAGGAGGCGAGGGAGGATAAGCGCCATTGTCACGGCGACGATGAGGAGGGGGAAAAGCCTGCGCATCATGTGATATCCACATCCTCGAAGTATATCTTGTGGGCGTTCAGGGACGTTCCCTCCACGTCGAAGCGATAGAAGTGGTAGTCATCCCCCAATATCTGCTTGTAGGCGCTGCCGGCTCCCGAGACCCAGTGCTTCACTCCCCTGACCTGGTTTCTTAGCCCCGAATGGTAGTGTCCGCAGAGGTAGTAATCCACGTTGTACTCGTCGAACATCCACATGAGCATCATCCTTTCCTGGGTGTTGCCCATGGCGGCCGGGGTCTGGAATTTGCCTTCGTATAGGGGGTAATGCCCGAGCACGAACCTGATGGGCGCGCTCTTGCCTCCGGCCAGCACCCGCTCCAGCCATTGCATCTGGTCGTAGCCCAGGGTCCCCGCGGCGGCGTCTATGAATACGAACTGGCACGGCCCGTAATCGAAATAGAATACGGACGGTCCCATGTAGAGCTTGTACAGCTCCCATCCGTAGTTGTATATATCGTGGTTGCCGATGGCGGTGAAGAGCTGGCAGGGGAGGTGGTTGTCCACCCTCCGCCTCCACTTCTGGAACCCGGAGTCGAGACCGCGGTCAACGCAGTCTCCGGAGTGGAGCACCATGCTGGCGTTCACTCCCTCGGCGTAGTGCCCCAGCTTGTCCATGAAGTCGGGCTGCCCCTCGGTGATGTGGATGTCGGAGAGCCAGAGGAAGCTGAAGCGCTCGGACTGGGGCTCTGGGAACACCAGGTCCTTTGCGTGCCCGGACACCGACTCGTGGAAGCGATCGTTGACCCGGGCCACCTCATCGGAGGTGAGGTAATCCCAGTAGGTGGAGGGGTCGCAACCGGTCCCGGCGAGCACCCCCGCGGCCCCCAGCCCGCGGGCCAGGTCCGCCATGAACCTTCTTCTCGAGCTTTTATGGCCGCGCTTTTTATTCATCCTGGCATTGCCGGCTGTATTACATATCTTCCGCGGACCCATGTCACTCCGGGAAGGCGTTCTTCATGATGCAGAACACCTCGGTGTTGTCCATACGGTCTTGTATGGCAGCGGCGTTTGGCCCCACGCCGTATACGGGCACTCGCTGGTTGGAGTGGTTGGCGTAGATCCCGGGCAGCAGAGCGGATTTCCACTTGACCTCGACCCGGTCGCCCTTGCGGTAGTCCCCCTCTTTAACGTCAATGCCCCCGGTCTCGTGGTCCGCGGTTATAAGCACCAGTGTATGGGGATGTTCTCCAGCCCATTCCAGCAGCAGGTTCACTGTCTTGTCGAACTCGACCATCTGGCCGACGAGCTTTTCCATGCTCACCTCGTGGCAGGCGTGGTCTATGCGCGCGCCCTCCACCATGAGGAAGAAGCCGCGGGGGTACCGCTCCAGTATCTGTAGGGCCTTCTCCGCCATTTGCGAGAGGCGGGGCTCGGTGGTCTCGGGTTTGCGCTCGACTTCATACCTCATGGAATCGGGAGCGAAAAGCCCCAGCAGCCGCTTTGTGTCTCCGGCGTCCACCGCTGCAAGCTGCTCATCGGTCTTGACCACGGTGTAGCCCAGCTTTGCGGCCCTTGCCACCATGTCCGGGGCTTCTCCCTCGGCGTAAAAGGCCTCGGCCCCTCCGCCCATGAGCACGTCCACCCTCGCCTCCTCGACCATCTGCCGGGCGATGCTCCTTGACATTGACCTCCTGGGCGCGTGGGAGGCGAACACCGCGGGGGTGGCGTCCCACAGCTCGGTGTTTGTGACCAGGCCGGTGGCCTTCCGGTCTTTTACCAGCTCCAGTATGGTCTTATACGGAGCAGGATCGAGGCCCGTCCCCATGGACACGGTGCCCACCGAGGTCTTGTGCCCGGTGGCGATGGCCGTGCCCGAGGCCGCGCTGTCGGTTATGTGGTGGATGGCGCAGTTGTTGACCAGGCCGGTGTATGGGAGCTTTTCCCAGGCAAGGAGCTCCTCCGGCCCGTTTAAGTAGACGCGGCCGGCATAGGTCTGGCCTATGCCCATGCCGTCTCCTATAATGAGGATCACGTTTTCAGCCTCACCAGCGCCGTCGGCCTTGAACCGGGAGCAGTCCGCGTGGTATTCCTCCTGGAGGAGGCACCTTTCTCTTTCAACGTCCGCGGGCTCGAAAGCAGTAAGCAGCAGGAACGCACAGACCAGAAAGGCGTACACGGCCGCGCTGCGGGCCTTGCTTTTCTTGTTCATTTAAACCTCCCCGGGACTGAATTTCAAAAGGAGCGGATACTCGCGCTGACTACTGCTCATATGCTAGCACAAAAGCATGGAGCGGCAAAAAGGATCGCCCCGGATGCAGCCGAGCCTGCTGCACGTAGCCCGCGGCCCCTTGATCACCCGCATCTTCCGCGTTAATATTAATGCAATGAGCATGCTGGCTAAAAGGGCGGTGTCGCGGTTATGGGCTCCGCTTTTGTGTACGCTGCTCGCCTTGACTTTGGCGTTGCCGTCCTCCTTTGCTGCCCAGGAGGCGGAGGGTGGAAAGACCTGGGCCGAGTACAGGATCGAGCTCGAGCGCTACATACCTGAGAAAGTTGAAGCTGCTCGGGAGAGGCTCGCGAGGCTGAAGATAGTGACCAGGCCCGAGCGCGTGGTGGAGGATTTCGAGGAGTCTCCCGCGCTTGTGGTTGCGATAGAGAGCTTCTACGACTACATCCGTGGCAGGGAGTTGGACGTGTACTACGAGCAGGATGGCATCCCCGCCTTTTTCCCCGACCGCGACCAGTACTACGACTTCCTCGACACCATGCTCCCGGCCATGCGGGACCGTAAGTTCGAGAGGAGGCGCCTGCTGGACTACAAGGTTCACCGGATCGAGCTCTCCGGGAGCGGCGACAGTGCCCGGGTGCAGATGAGCATAAGCTCGGACGACGTTCTCCCCTTCGGTAAGATCATGGTATACGAACACACATGGGAGTACGGCGCCCGCGGCTGGTATCCGGGGAAGGTGGAGGCTGAGCCGGCCACCTACTGGGAGAGGCTCAGGTAGAAGATGCGTGAGGGCTTTTTAAGTCCGGGTCAATTGCCTTCCTTTGTCGAGTTTTAGAATTCCTTCTATAAAGAGATGCTCCGGCCCTTTTACAGGGAGTGCTTCCCAAGGGGCTTGCATCCTCGGTATCGGGCCGGGCGCCACGCCGCATGCCTTGACTTTACACCCGGTTGGGATATCTTTTCTTTTAATGGCTGGCCAGTCCCATTTCCGTGTGCTTTTAGTGAACCCCCCGGCCACCTCCTTTTTCAGGAACACTCCGCTGCTTGCCGGGAGGCTATTGGGCAGCGAGCGGGTCCTGAACGATGTCATAAAAAAGAAGACCTCCCTCGAGCGGGTGAGGAGGACGATGGAGGCCGCACGCGACCTTGGCATACAACAGAGGGCGTTTTACGTGATCGGGTTCCCGCAGGAGTCCGTCTCCGAGATGAAAGCCACCCTGGACTTCGCTTTTCATGCCTGGGACAGGTACGGGGCATTCCCCACCCTGTTCTTCGCCACTCCCCTGCTGGGCACCGAGCTGTTGCAGCAGTGCAAGAGCATGGGCATTATCGGGGACGAGGAGGAGTTCAGCCCGCGCGACTGGGCTCTTGCCACTAACATCTTCGGAAGGCCCCTGGTCCAGACCGGCCACTTTTCCATGGAGGACTTGCGGGCCCTGGAGACCGAGTACTGCGGGAGGGTGTTCCGCAGGAGAGCGGCCCGCCGCCTGGGCAGGGCCAACCTGCTGGGCCTGCCCGCCGGGCTGGCAAGCGCCGCCTACAAAGCCGCGCTCCGGTGGGAGGCCCGGGAGAGGAGCGGCTAGGCAATGGACGGGGTCTTCCGGTCCGGGTTCGTCTCCCTCATGGGCCGTCCCAACGTGGGCAAGTCAACCCTCTTGAACCGCATCCTGAAAAAGAAGATAGCCATAACCTCGCCCAAACCGCAGACCACCAGGAACAGGATCATCGGCATCCACAACATGGAGGGCGCGCAATGCGTCTACATTGACACCCCTGGCATGCATGAACCGATGAAGGAGCTTAACCGCATGATGGTGTCCGAGGCCAGAAAGGCTGCGCAGTCCTCGGACCTATGCGTGATGGTGATCGAGGCTCACCGGCCCTGGGAGGACGAGGACCTGGTGACCCTGGAGCTCGTGGAGAAGCTGGAAGTGAAAAGGGTGCTGGCCATCAACAAGGTTGACAAGACGCCCCGCGAGCAGGTGCTGCCGGTGATAGACCACTCATCACGGCTGGCCGTGTTCAGCGGGATAGTGCCTGTCTCCGCGCTCAAGGGCTGGAACCTGGACAGGCTCACCCGGGTGGTGGCTGACAACCTCCCCCAAGGGGGGCCGTCCTTTCCCCCGGAGGTGACCACCGACCGGGCGGAGAGGTTCCTAGTGGCCGAGATCATCCGCGAGAAGGTGGTGAACCTGACCAGGGAGGAGCTGCCCTACTCGAGCGCGGTGGTGGTGAGCGGGTTCGAGGAGGGAGAGGGACTGGTGCGGATCAGCGCCCGGGTGCTGGTCGAGCGCGACTCGCAGAAGGGCATAGTGATAGGCAGGGGAGGGGGTATGCTGAAAAGAATAGGGAGCGCGGCCAGGAAGGACATCGAGCGCTTCCTGGGGCAAAAGGTATACCTCGATCTCACTGTAAAGGCTGTGAAGAACTGGTGGCAAGACCCCGAGGCCATGCGGGAGATGGGTTTCGGGGAGTAAGGACAAGAATAAGCAGCCAAGGTGCCTGATCGTTTGCCCGAGAGCGCAGGATAAAAGTGCAACCCTCGTTTGACTTTCCATTAATATTGTCTATACTTGTACAAGAGTAGCAAGTATGTATCCAAGGGAGGGATACGTCATGAAGAGGTTTTCAATGGCAGAGGCGAGGAAGAACCTGACCGACCTGGTAAGCCGGGTGGCCTACGGGGGCGAGCGCATCGCCATAGGCCGGCGCAACACGGACCTGGCGGTTCTCATTTCCATGGAGGACGCCGAGCTGCTTGAGTACCTTGAGGACCGGGCGGACATAAGGGCCGCTCGCAGGGCATTGAAGGAGCGCGGGCCTGATCTCGACTGGGAAGAGGTTAAAAAGGAACTTGGCGTCAGGTAGATGAAAAAATACAGGATCAAGGTCCGCCCGGGAGTCCGCCGGGAATTGAAAAAGGTCCCAAGGGAGGACCTTGCCCGTATAGCAAAGCGTATTGATTCACTAAGGGGTGATCCAAGGCCGCGGGACGTAAAGATTTTAAAAGGCGCTGACGACCTTTATCGCATCCGGGCGGGAGATTACCGGGTGATCTATATGATAAAAGATGACATCCTCCTTGTCCTTGTGGTCAGGGCGGCTCATCGCAAAGAAGCATACGGGAAAGGAAGGTAGTCTACGGCTCTTTACCATTCTGTCCTGGAGGCTCACGGCCCCCTGGTTACGGGCTTCAAGTGATGGGGCCGCTGCTGCTGCAAGAGCCCGCGTCCCCCTTGCCGCCCCCTCCGGTGGCGAACACGGACATAACCCGCTCGCCCTCTGGCTTTCCGCACTTGGGGCACACGCCTGTCTCCACGTCCTCGCTCGAGAGCTTTATGTCCTCGAACTGAGCTCCGCACGCCTTGCACCTGTACTCGTAAATAGGCATTATAACTCCTCCGGATCTATTATTACTCCCTTATATTATAGTCCATGAAAGCCTTGTTTCAAGAGTCCGGTCTCACAAGCTCCGTGCGTTAGGCGTCACTGATCGCGATCCGTGCCGTGCGCGGTATGGACCTCGCACCCGCATCCGCACCCGCATTCGGGGGTCACGTCTTCGAGCCTTTGGATGTCCCCGGAGCCGCAGGCAATGCAGGCGCCGGTCTCTTCCCGCTCCTTGATGTTCCTGAAGTCCTCGAACTCTTCGCCGCAGTGACGGCATTTATAGATATAGATCGGCATTAATAATCACCTCGTTAATTATGATATATCCCATGGGCCGTGGTTACAAGGTCTATTTCTTCATCCTGCCACGGTCCCGCCACGGGCACTGGCGGTGAGCACCTTGACCTCGTGCTCGATCAATGCCTCTTTGGCCTCCGGCCCGCCTTGGCTGAACCCTCCCAGGCTGCCGTCGGCCTTTATCACCCGGTGGCAGGGCACAATGACGGGGACCGGGTTCATGGAGTTGGCCCTCCCCACTGCCCTGGCCGCTCCGGGCCTGCCGGCCTCGGAGGCCACCCGGGCGTAGCTCCAGGTCTCGGCGTACGGTATCTTCATGAGGGTATCGTATATCATGCGCTGAAAGGGCGAGGCACGGGAGAGGTCAAGCCTCGCCTTGAACCCGGTGAGCTCTCCGGCAAAGTAGTCCCTCACCTGCCTGATTACCTCCCCCACTTCCGCGGGGCCCCCTTTTGCCGCCTGGGGGAACTCTTCCAGGACCTCGCTCTTGATCCGGTCCCTGCCGGGCCCGGGCCGCACCAGCATGCACACGCCTTTGTCCGTCCACGCGATCCCCGCGGTCCCCCACTCGGTATTGAAATCGGTCCACTTAACCATGCTTGTTCCCTCCCGGCATTGTGTTTTCTATAAACCCCAAATACGTATAATTATAATGCCCGGCTACCCTTTGCCCAGCTTCCTTGCAAAGGCTCCGGCAAGCTCTCCGAGCTCGCCCATCCGAAGGAGCCTTGCAAAGGCCGCGTAGAGGAGCATCCCTCCCAGGACCTCGGCCGCGAGCAGTGCCACCTTGGGGCCGAGCCTTCCCGTTTCCGACCATATTGGCAGCCCGCTCAGGAAGAACACCACTGCGGCCATGGGCAGAGACGCTGCTATGGACTTTATGATGGTTTTCAGCAACCCGGCGCCATGAACCTTTCCGACCCTTTTGGGCAGTATGGTCCAGAGCACGGCCACGTGCACCGCGGCGGCGATGGATATGGCCAGGGGCACGCCCTCCCGGCCCAGCAGCCCCGAGAAGTAAAAGCACCCGGCAATGTTTGCCGCCATTCCCAGGGCCGCGGCCCACACCGGGGTCTTCATGTCCTCCACCGCGTAAAATGCCTGCACTACCAGTCGGAGGCCGGCCACGGCCCACAGCCCCAGGCAGAACATGACCAGCATGGCCGAGGTCTGGCCGGTGTCTGCGCTGGTGAATGCCCCGTGCTCGTAGATGATGTGAACGAGGGGCGCGGCTACGAAAGCCAGTCCTATGCTTGCGGGAATAATTATGAATGCTGCCATTCGCATGCCGAAGGAGAGCGTCTGCCTGAGGGAGTGGAGGTCCTTTTCTCCTGCCTGCTCGGAGAGCACCGGCAGGATGGCGGTGGCGATGGCCAGCGAGAATATGGCGTAAGGGAACTCGGTGAGCCTGCTGGCGTAGAAGAGCTGGCTCCGTCCCCCCTCGAACGCGGTGACAAAGTAGGTGGCCACCAGGGTGTTAATTTGCACTATGCCCACCGCGAACGCGCTCGGCAGCATGAGCTTTCCGATCCTTTTTATCGCCGGGTGCCGGAAGTTGAACCTGGGCAGCAGGCTGAGTCCCTTGCCCAGGAGGAAAGGGACCTGCAGAGCGAGCTGGAGCAGCCCGCCGGCCAGCACCCCGATGACGATTGCGAACCCGGCCTGAGGGAACCTGTGATGGAGCAGGAGCACCGAGGATATCCATGCTACGTTCAAAAGGACGGGGTGGGCCGCGGGCGCGAAGAAGTGCTTGTATGAGTTGAGCGCTCCCATGGAGAGGGCGGTGAGCCCGATGAGCAAGAGGTAGGGGAACATCTCCCGGGTCATGAGCACTGCTAAAAGGAATCGCTCGGTGTCCTTGCCCGAGCTTGAAACCCTGAACTCGGGGTTGGTGAACAGGGTGACTATCTCCTTGGAAAAGACCATGCCCAGGACAACCATCGCGGCCAGCACGATGGTAACCAGTGTCCAGAAGGAAGAAAACAGCCGGCGGGCCTCATCCTCGCCGTGCTCCTGTCTGAACTTGGTGAACACCGGTATGAAGGCCACGGTGAGCGAGCCCTCGCCCACCAGCCGCCTGAGAAGCGCGGGGATCATGAATGCCACGTAAAAGGCCTCGGCCACCAGGCCGGTGCCGAACAGGTGGGTCATGACCATGTCGCGGATGAGACCCAGAACCCTGCTGCCCAGGGTGGCCCCGCCTATCACCCCCGCGGACCGCGTTATCTGCCTTCTGCCGTTCATCCGTTTCCCCGGCATCAGCCCCTTAACTTGACTTGTCCAAGATCACGGATAGAATAATTTATCTGGGTGAGCAAGACAAACGGAGGATTAAGTGCCAACTCATAAACAGGCGAAAAAGAGGGTGAGACAAACCGAAAAGCGCCGCCTCCGAAACAAGGCGGTGAAGACACACTACCGAAGCAAAGTGTCCGAGGCCCGCTCCGCGGTTGAGGCCGGCGACGCGGCCGCGGCTGAGTCGGCCCTGGTCTCGGCCAGGCGGGCGCTCGACAAGGCCGTGTCCAAGGGCGTGCTGCACAAAAACACCGCGGCCCGGTACAAGTCGAGTCTTGCCAGGTCGGTGAACGCTTTCAAGTCAAGGGGAGAGGCGGCCTAGGCACATCTTTATGAGAGCTTTTTCGAAGAGCACGTCCTGGTCCGCGCCCGTGCTCTTTATTTTCTTGTCCAGGTCAGCGAGCATCCTGGTTATCTTTCCGGTGTCGGCCCGGCTGAACTTGTTAAGCTGCGGCATGTAGCTCTTCTTTATCACCCATTCGTTGAGTCCCACCATTCCGGCTATCTTCCCCGGTGTATGCCCCTCTTCGGCGTGCTCCTGGATTTTCCATAAGAGGCGGAAGTGGCGCAGGAGCATGCCCATGATCATGAGCGGCTCCTGCCCCTGCTCGCGCATCCTTCTGAGGGCGCGCATGGCCGTTTCCGCGTCCCGGCTTCCCATGGCGTCGGTGAACTCGAACACGTTGGCTTCCTTGATATCCGCGGAGGCCTCGAGTACGTCTTCCCTGGTTATGCGCTGCTCGTCTCCCACGAATAGATACGCTTTTTCAAGCTCGTGCTCAAGTCCCAAGGTGTCGGTGCCGGCGAGCTCGATCATCAGCCTTGCCGCGTCGTCCGTGAGGGATTTGCCGCGCTCTCGGGCCATTTGTTTTAGGAGCTCGGCCAGGTTCTTCGGCCTGGGCCTTTGGAAGTTCACCGCGGCCCCCGCCTTGTCCGCGGAGCTCACCAGGGCGTGGTCCTCCTTTTTCGCGCCCGAGCCGCGCAGGGCGAGGTCGGTGGAGATCATGACCAGCACAGTGGAGGGGTTGGGCGATGCCATGTACTGGTTTAGCTTTTCCCGCTCGGCCCCTTTCCACTCGTCCACGTGACGCACCACCACCAGCCGGCGCTCGGACATCATGGGCAGGGTCTGGGCCGCACTTATGACCTCGACCGGCTCGGACTCCTTGCCGTGGAAATAGTCGGCGTTGAACTCGGGGGAGGAGTCCTGACCAAGCACAGCCTCTTCCAGGGCCTTGAGGGCGAGGTCAATGGAGCGGGCGTCGTCGCCGTGGAGAAGGTAGACCGGCTGGACCTGGCCGCCCTGAATGGATTTACGAAGCTCACCCGGGTTCATGCGGGCCATGTAAATGCACTCCTTTGCAAAAAGACCGTGTTTAAAAGCTGTCCAGCAACAGGCTCCTCACCGACTCTGAAAGGTCCTTGCAAGCCTGCACGATGGCGGTCTCTTTGGCCTTCTCGTTTAAGAGGTAGTCGTTGCTTATCGGGTACTGCTCGCCGGCTTTTATCTCTCCTGTCTCCCACAGCGGGCTTTCCGAGCCTTCCGTCACCAGCCGGCAGCTCGCTGAAAGCTGGGCCTCCCGCGCCGCGATCCTGCCCTGTTCGGAGTAGCTCACCGGCCTGGTCACGAGGCTTGAAAGCTCACAGGCGAGCTTTGCCTGGGCTTCTCCAGCAGGCGCCACCTCGACCCGGCCGTCCTCCAAGAGCCTCTTTATGAGCTCCCGGGTGAAGATGTCGGAGAGGCCGGCCTCGATGGTGCGGTTGTCTGCCAGGGGCACGGACACCCTCTTCACCCCGCCCGGAAGCTCGGCCGAGCCTTCCCTTACCAGCCGGTATGAACAGGCGCAGAAGAGCAGGGCGCCGATGCACAGTGCTGTTACGAACTTCAGCTTCATTGCGGCATCGTATCAGCGGGCGGGCTTTCTCAAGGGGAGCCTGCCGGAATCTCTTCGCCGATGAACCTTTTTATAATGCTTGCCAGCTCGTCGTAGCCAAAGGGCTTTATCAGGTAATCGTCGAACAGCTCGTCCCACTGTCCTTTATTGGACTGCGAGGTGAAGGCGACCACGGGTATGGACCTGGTCTCCGGGTTCTTTCTAAGCTCCTTGGTGGCCTCGACCCCGTTCATGTTGGGCATGACTATGTCCATGATGATGAGGTCCGGCCTCTCGATCTGCACGGCTTCCAGGGCCTCCCTTCCATCCCATGCCACTTCGGTGTCAAACCCCAGGCCTTCCAGGTGGTCTGACAGGGCCTGGAGAATCATGCGGTTGTCATCCACTATCAGCAGTTTGCTCATGTATCAGCTTATAAGTTTATCAACTTGTTCGCATGCCTGTCAATTTGCGCGAGAGTAGTTTTTGGGCCTCTTTTATCTTGGACATGGCCTTTTCCGCGTCTCCCGAATTTCCGAACCTGACCTGCAAATACAGTACGGTGGCCTGGTGGAAGGCCGCGGACACGCCCTCGGGGCCGATCCTGCGACAGAGCTCCAGGGGGGTCTCCGATGGTTTTCTTGCAAAGCCCCGCCTGGCGGCCCGGGCCAGCAGCCGGGCATAGCTCTTCCTCAGCCTGGTCATGGACCGGTCCGCGGCCGGCTCTTTTGGTGCGATCACGCCCCATGACCTTAACAAGTATACTATCAAGATCAGCAGGACCACTCCCGCCAGTGCAGCAGGGTAGGAGCCGGCCATTGACCTCACGGACCCCAAGACCTGCTCGGGCATGCGGATGAGCCACCTTCCCGCCATGGAGCCGCGCCTGCTCGCGGACCTTGCCAGCCGGTACTGGTCGGTGAGAGACAGGTTCACCACCCACCTGTCCCACTGGAAGCGGAAGGAGTCGTACACGTCCTGGAACCACCTGGTCCATGCGGCCTTGTCCTGCTCCGTCCTGGCCGGGGTGGGGTCCATGCGCAGCCACTCTCCCCTTGCGAAGACCTCGACCCAGGTATGGGCGTTATACTCGCGCACCATGTAGTAGTTCTGCACCGGGTTGAAGTATGCGCCTGCGTATCCAGCGGCCAGCCGGCAGGGCACCCCCAGTGCCCTTAGCATGAGGGCCGCTGAAGAGGCGAAGTGCTCGCAGTAGCCCCTCTCGGAGATGAAAAGGAAGTGCCTCAAAGGGTTATCGGCAAGGTCCGAGGGGGTGTTAATGTCATAGGTGTAGCTACGCAAAAGGTGGTCGCGCACGGCCGCGGCCTTGCCACACTGGGTCCGGTAACCTTCCGCCACCTCCATTGCAAGCTCGGTGATCTCGCCGGAGCCAGGCGGCATCTGCAGGTAGCGGCGCCGGAGCCAGCCGGGGAGTGCTTCGCCTGGCCCGGCCTTCCCGCACTCGTCTATGGTCTTCTGCGGGACTGACCATGCGGTATAGGCCACGCGGTCATAGAGGGGACCGCGTTTTGCAATGCCCACGTAATCGTTCCAGTACTCCAGTACGGCCCTGTACTTAAAAGGAGCCAGCAGGGCCTTGACAACGGGGATTGCGAACAGCACCGTGCTGTCGGTGGGCTCGAGTATGATCTCCTGCCTCACGCTTTCGGTAAGGGTCCCCTCCGTGCTTATGGTCACCGGGCTCTGGTAAGAGTAGCGGCGAAGGGACTTGTAACCTAAAGTGTCGGTCCAGCTATTTCCGTCGTAGTGGTCGAGCGCGTTTCCCCGCATGTAGAGCGGGGACCCTTCCAGCTCTCCTTCCGGTAGCTTGACCCTCATGGCCAGGGAGTCCCTCCGCAGGGTCCGGCCCACCGAGCCCAGCTCCACCGTGTCCGAGAACCCGGGCACCCGGGAGTGCATGCTCGAGCGCAAGCCGAAAAGGCCACTCCCGGCACGGGGAATGACGAAAAAGACCGCGAAACCGAGCAGGAGTATGGCAAGCGAGGTGACAACGGAAAAGCGGAAAAAGCGCGGGGGTATATTGAATTGAGGGGGCGCACCCTCCTGTGGCGTTTGCCCGGGAGCGGGAGTCCCTCTTTCATTTTCGGGGCGGCGCCGGCCGGAGATCACCAGGGCGTGCTCGCTCCGGAGCACGAAGAGCATGAGGCTGGACGTTATGGATACCATGAAGATCACCAGGGAGAACATGAACACGAGGGAGATGGTCATTATACTGGCAGCGCATAGCTGCAGCAGGGCAAGCAGCATGACGATGAGGTCGTCACGGAGGCTCTTCCTGGTCGCGTAGCGGACGAGGAGCACGTAAACCAGGAAGTAGGCTATGCTCCTGAAGTAGGACTCGAAGTCACGGGGGGGCATAAGCGCGTTGGCGACATTCAGTAAGAGAACCCCTGATATAAGCGCGTTCCATACATAGGCGGGGCAGGATGAGAGACGGGGGCGGCACACAAAGCCGGCCCCGAGGAAGGCTACCATTATGAAGCAGTGGAGGGGATGGAGCTGCCGGGTGAGGATCAGCGCAAGCTGCGAGCTCAGCACACAGAAGAGAAGTGACAGCTCGAAGAACCGTTCAACCCCGGTCCCCGTTGCGGACTTGAGCGGACGCAGGAAGGACATCTATTAAAATACTTTCCGCTCGTACAGGCGTTCGCCGCAGTTCAGGCACACGGTTGCGTCAAGCTGGTTCCGGTGTCCGCACTTGAGGCATTTCACGTACTCGGTCTCTTCCTCGGCCGGGGGCTCGGCGTTGGGATCAATCCTGGACAGTATTCGGCCGCAACGGTCGCAGAACTTTCCGGGCGGCTTCTCGTACTCGGCCCCGCAGAACTCGCACTTTATGGTCATTGAGCGGCTCCTTTGCCCGGATGCCCGTGCAGGAAGATGGAAGTGAATATAGCATTGCCCGGAGATTGCGACAAGCGGCTCACTGTTCCTTCTTCCTGGGCATTCCCCATTTTTTCCTCTTCTGCCACAATGTCTTGGTGGTGACACCCAGGGTCTGGGCCATCTGCTTTTCCGAGTACTCCTTCTCGAACATGCGCACGAACTCGCGGGCGTAGTCGTCGAGAGAGAGCTTCAAGTCGAGCGCGTCCTGGAGGTACCTGCGCTGTCGCTCCTTTCCTCTGCGCTCCAGGAACATGGGCAGGTCGCGCTCCTCGATGATGGTTTTCTTGTTGTGCAGGGCCATGAGCTGCAGCATGGTGTGTTCCAGCTCGCGCACGTTTCCCGGCCAGTTGTAGTTTTTAAGCATGGCCATGGAGCCCCTGGTGATCCCCTTTATGGAGTGGTTGTACTCGCGCTTGTACTTGGCCAGGAAGTGGTTCACGAACAGCTCAATGTCATCTGTCCTCTCCCGCAGCGGGGGCACGTTGATATTGACCACGTTCAGCCTGAAGAAGAGGTCCTGGCGGAAACGGCCGACCTCGACCTCCTTTTCCAGCTCGCGGTTGGAAGCGGCCAGCACCCTGAGCTCCAGCCGGGTGGTCTTGTCGGAACCCACCCGTCTCATTTCGCCGTCCTGGAGAACACGGAGCAGCTTCACCTGCAACTCAAGGGGGAACTCGCCGATCTCGTCCAGAAAGACCGTGCCCCCGTTGGCCTGCTCCAACAGGCCCGGCTTATCGCCCGAGGCGCCGGTGAAGGCCCCGGAGACGTGGCCGAACAGCTCGCTCTCCACAAGGCCCCCGGGTATGGCGCCGCAGTCCACCACCACCAGGGGCTTTGAGTTCTTCTTGCTCCTTCTATGGATGGACCTTGCCACCACCTCCTTGCCAGTGCCCGACTCGCCCGTTATGAGCACGGTGGAGTTGGTGGGCGCCACCCGGTCCATGAGGTCACGGATGGACTCCATGGGGGGGCTGTTACCGATCAGTTCGGTGGCCCCGGCCGCGGCTTCTTCATAGATCTCTATTCGCTCTTTTCTCATCTTTTCGAGGATCTCGCCTATGCTGGCCGCGAGCTGCTCGGGCGGGAAGGGCCTCTCAAGGAAGTCGCGGGCCCCCGCCCGGAGGCACACCACAACGTCCTGTGCCCGCACGCTCCCGGAGGTAATAACCACGTGGGTGGTTATGCGCTGGAGGTGTATGCGATGGATAAGGTCGAGAGCGTTGAATTCCGGGGCGTTGAAAGGGACCACGGCAACGGCCAATCCCCCGTTGAATATCTTGCTCCAGGCGTCGTCCCAGAATTCGGACTCGAGCACATGGACCTGGTCAATGGAGCCCTCAAGCACGCTCTTCATCTGTGACCTGAAATCAGGCTCGGCATCGAAGATCAGGACCTTGTCTTTGATATCGGTGCTTTGCTGGCCCGTTGTATGGCTCTCCCCTGCTTCCATTCCTGGCAACTCCTCCCCTCCCATATATTTTACCTTTTTACATGGAACAATTCCAATAAAAAAATAAAGGAGACTTTCCAAGTCATCCCTGAACGGGGCATAAGCCCCATATATGGAAAAATTTCCGGAAACAACCCACTATGTGAGTAACCCCGCATAAAAAATTGAAAGAATTCCATTTTTTACTTGACAGGTGCACGTTTATAGGGTTAAAATGCACAAAGTGGCATGTAGAGGGCATAATAGTGCATAGAAGTGCTCAAAGAGAATATAACAGCCAGAAAAGGCGCACCCAATGTTTAGGGGCAACTACGAACATAATCTGAATAACCAGGGCAGGATAAGCCTGCCGGCCAGGTTCCGCCAGGTGCTGGAAGAGCGGTACTCGCGGAAGCTGGTGCTGGCCGGTCTTCCCGGCTACATCGAGGCTTTTCCCGAGGAGGAGTACCGGAACAAGGAGATGGAGGACATGGACCTGCCCCATGATGACCCCCAGGTGCTGGAGTACCTGCTTCTTCAGCATCACAACGTGTGGGAGGTGGAGGTTGACTCCCAGGGCAGAATCCTCATACCGCCAAAGCTCCGGAGCGACCTCGGCCTCGAGAGGGAGGTTGTTTTTATAGGGCTCATGGACAGGATACTCATATTCAGGCCTGACCGGTACCAGCAGGCCCTGGGCCAGGCCACCTCCAGGATGGACGACAACCGCACCCTGGTGTCCCGGTTGAAGTCGGCAAGGAAAAAGGATGAAGCATGAGTTCCACGAGCCTGTCATGGTCTCAGAGGCGCTTGATTACCTGCTTGCGGACAAGGCCGGGACCATACTGGACTGCACGGTGGGCGGAGGGGGCCACGCCCGGGCAGTGCTGGAATGGAGAGGGCCCGGAGGCGAGGCCGTGGACCTGCTCATAGGCATTGACAGGGACCAGGAGGCCCTGGCCGCGGCCGGCCGGATGCTCGCGGAGTTCGGTGACAGGAAAAGGCTGGTCCGGGACGGCTTCGAGAACATGGAAGAGGTGATGGAGAAGGAGGGCATAGACAAGGTGGACGGCGTGCTCATGGACCTGGGGGTTTCCAGGCGCCAGCTTACTGCTCCCCACAGGGGCTTCAGCCTGATGGAGGACGGGCCACTGGACATGCGCATGGACCAGGCCGAGGGTGAGCCCGTGAGAGACCTCCTGGTCCGCCTGGACCGGGACTCCCTGCGAAAAATAATCAAGGAGTACGGGGAGGAGAGATACGCCGGCAGGATCGCCTCGGCAATCAAAAAGAGGGTCCAAGAGGGAAAGCCGCCGGAGACCACCGCGGAGTTGAAACAAGCGGTCTTCAGGGCGCTGCCCCCGTCCTCGAAAAAGCAGCGCATACACCCCGCAACAAGGACCTTCATGGCGCTCCGGATGGCTGTAAACAACGAGACCGAGCGCCTGTCCCGGGCCCTGGAGGCCATTCCCCGCGTTCTGGGACCGGGGGGCAGGATGGTGGTCATATCATACCATTCCATCGAGGACAGGCTTATAAAGCAGTTCATGGCAAGGGAGCAGAAGGGGTGCACCTGCCCGCCCGGACTGCCGGAGTGCGTGTGCGGAGGCAAGCCCCGGCTCCAGGTGTTGACCAAAAAGCCCCTGACATCTTCCAGGAAAGAGATAGAAATGAACCCCGCAGCAAGGAGCGCAAAGCTAAGGGCCGCCCGCAGGACCGGCCAGGAGGAGATCATCACATGACCACCATTACCATGGAGAAGCCCGTGCGCAGGCGATCCGCGCCCGTGCTCTCATGCCAGAGCGTGGGAGGGGCCTCGGCCAGGGTCACGGCCACGGCCCTGTCCACGGTGGCCCTGCTGGTGGCTGCATGCCTGTTCTGCGTATGGTCCCGCACCGAGGTGGTAAAGAACGGCTACGAGGTCTCCAAGCTGGCAAAACGGATCAGCGCCCTCTCGGCAAGGCAGGAGGCGCTCAAGGCGGAAGCGGCCAGGCTGAGGTCAGCGGACAGGATCGAAAGGATAGCAAAGCACAAGCTGGGAATGCAGTTCCCCGAGCGCGAACAGATAATGATCGTTGAGTTAAGCACGCCTGGAGAGGACCCCGGCGTTCTGGTGGCGAAAAATCAGCCCGGTTCACACGCCCGGGCAAGTGCACGAGCAGACAGGAAGGAGGTGCAAGGAAAATAACGTTCAGGCCCTGCGCCGTCCATCGGGGAAGACCCCCTTCGAGGGGCGGATGGATACAAGCGGATGCTGAGAGGCTTCCCGGGCATGTACGGGCTTCGGCCCATCCCATCGCCTGCCCCTGCTGCCCGGGTCAGCCTGATGCGCGATGCTCTCCGGGACCAGTTGTAGATGCTGAATATGCGGATGCGACCCCCGGTGGACAGCGGAGGACCTGGAGCGGATTCGAGCATGCCGGCCTGCGAAGGCCGCGGGCAGGCAAAGCCGCTGAAACCGGGCATTGATCCGCCGGGTTTAATATTGATGAACTACCAGTTGAGAAGGGGCCTCAAGATCCGCATGGTCACGATCCTCGCCCTGATGGGGATTGGTGCGCTGGCCGTCATCGCCCGTGCGGTGCAGCTCCAGGTGATAGAGGCCCACCGGCTGAAGAGCCTTGCAGCCAGGCAGCACAGGGACACCATCGAGATCAAGTCGCGGCGGGGAGACATCCTGGACAGGAGGGGCGAGACCCTGGCGGTGTCCAGGAAGGAAGCTCAGGTGTTTGCAAGGCCCGGCCAGGTAAAGGACAAGCCCGGGACAGCGAAAAAGCTCTCCTCCGTGACCGGCCTCGACCCTGGAAACATCGAGAAGAAGCTCAGGAGCGGCGAGTCATTCGTGTGGATCAAGAGGTCTGCATCCATCGAGGAAGCAGAAGCCACAGAAGAGCTCTCCATGCAAGGGATCGGGCTGCTGCCCGCTTCCCGAAGGTTCTACCCCGGCGGGCATCTAGCGGCCAACATACTGGGCTTTACCGGCGTGGACGGGAAAGGCCTGGAGGGGCTCGAGTACCAGTACGAGGAGGTGATCTCGGGAAGGCCGGTGAGGATGTGGATCGAGAGGGACGCACGGGGCAATTACTTCACCGTAAGCGACCATGAGTCCGGGAACCCCGCGGCGGCCCCTGTAAACCAGGGCATGTTCGAGCTGGAGGCCCGGGGCGCATCCCTTGAGCTCACCATACTGAGGCCGCTGCAGTACATGGTGGAGAAGGAGCTGGAAAAGGGGATCGAGCGGGCCGGGGCAAAGGCCGGCTGCGTGGTGGCCATGGACCCGGGGACCGGCGAGGTCCTGGCAATGGCCTCCAGGCCGAGCTTCGACCCCAACAGCTTCAACCGATACTCGCAGGAGCAATACAGGAACAGGTGCGTGCAGAGCGCGTACGAGCCCGGCTCCACCTTCAAGGTGTTCATGGCCGCGTCCGCGCTCGAGTACGGAATAATAAGGCCGGATGACAAGTTCGACTGCGAGCAGGGAAGGTACACCATGGGAGGCGAGACCATAAGCGACATAAAGGAGCACGGGCTGCTCACCCTGGGAGAGGTTATCGTCTACTCCTCCAACGTGGGCGCCAGCAAGATAGGCGAGACCATGGGAAAGAAGAGGATGTACCAGGCAATTACCGAGTTCGGATTCGGAAAAAAGACCGGGCTCGCCTTCCCGGGGGAGTCGCCCGGAGTGCTAAGACATTACCATAAGTGGTCGCAGGTGGCGGTGGGCACAATAAGCTTCGGACAGGGCATAGCGGTCACCCCCCTGCAGATGGTCACCGCGCTGTCGTCTATTGCAAACAACGGGGTCATGATGAAGCCATTCATTGTAAAGGAGCTGGTGGCCCCGGACGGGAAAAGCCTCAAAGTAAATGAGCCGCAAAAGCTGAGAAAGGTCATAAGCAGCGACACCGCCGGGGTGATAACAGGCTTCATGCAGGAGGTGGTGAGCCACAGGGGGACCGGAAAAGCAGCCATGCTAAAAGGATACAGCGTGGCCGGAAAGACCGGGACCGCGCAGAAGCCCAAAGAAAAAGAACGGGGCTACGCACCCGGCAAGTACATGGCATCCTTCATGGGGTTCCTGCCGGCCCGGGACCCCGGGCTGGCCATGATAGTGGTCATTGACGAGCCGCACCCCGAGCAGCCCTGGGGAGGGAAGACCGCGGCCCCGGTGTTTCGGAACATCGCAGAGCAGGCGGTGATCATGCTGGGTATTCCGTCGGCTGTTGACTCATCCACCGCCCTGCGCCGGGAAGGGGGCCACGCCAATGCCGTGGCAAAGACCTTTACAACCAGGGTGAAGAAGTGGCGCCGGCAGAGGGCCTGGAATGCGGATGCGAATAAGCGGGACCTCGACCCCGGCGGGGCGCTCATGCCCCGGCTCCGCGGCCTTACCCTCAGGCAGGCCCTGCGGGCGCTCGAGAACAGGAAGGTCGAGGTGTCGGTCTCGGGCACCGGCATTGTGGCCGGGCAAAGCCCGCAGCCTGGGACCAGCCTCCAATACGGCCAGGCAGTGGACATCTACCTGGAGGGATCGCAATGAGCAGCGGGCACAGTGCATCACTGGCAGAGCTCGCCCGGGGCCTGCCTGGAGTCTCCTTCGCCGGTGACCCGGGCGTCATCATCACCGGGATATCATATGACTCCAGGGAGGTGAAGCCGGGCCACCTGTTCGCCGCGGTCCCGGGGACCAGGACCCACGGCAACAGGTTCATCCCCGGGGCGATCGAGGCCGGGGCCGCCGCGGTGCTGGCAGACTCAGCGGCCCCTGACCTCCCCGTGCCCGTGGTGCAGGCCCCGGACGTAAGGATGGCAATGGGCGCGCTCGCGGCAAGGATGTACGGTCATCCAGACCACAAGCTGTTCGTCATCGGCATAACCGGGACCAACGGAAAGACCACCACCTCCTACCTGATCGAGTCAATACTCAACCAGGCCGGGATGAGGACAGGGGTGGTCGGGACCGTAAACTATCGGTTCGAGTCCCTGCAAAAGCCCGCGGGCGCCACCACCCCCGAGTCGGCCGACCTCGTGCACACCCTCGCATGCATGCAGGCAGCGGGCGCCACCCACGCGGTGGTGGAGATAAGCTCGCACGCGCTACACCAGAAGAGGGTGTCGGGAGTCTGCATACGCCACGCCCTCTTCACCAACCTCTCCCGCGAGCACCTCGACTACCACGCCGACATGGAGGACTACTTCCAGGCAAAGAGGGGCCTTTTCACCGAGGTCATACAGGGACGCTGGAACCCGGACCCGCCCGCGAACCGCACTTCTCCAGTGGCCGTCATAAACCTTGACGACCCTTATGGAAGGAGGCTGCACCAGGAGCTGGAAAGCCGGGGGACGAAGTGCCTGGGATATGGGCTCCGCTCGCCCGACGCAAAGGTCCGGGCAGAAAAAGTGAGCGTCACCCGGGACGGCTTGAGCGCGGAAATCATAGGCCTCCCAAAAACCGTAAACGTATCTTCGCGGCTGGTGGGCAGCCATAACCTCGAAAACATCCTCGCGGCCGCGGCGATGGCGCGGGTGCTGGAGGTCGGGCCAGAGAGCGTGGAGCAGGGAATAAACAGACTGCAATGCGTGCCCGGAAGGCTCGAGCGGGTAAGCGGCGACGAGGAGATAACCGTGCTGGTTGACTACGCACACACCCCGGACGCCCTGGAGCACGCGGTCAAGGCGTGTCAAGAGGTTACAGGGAAAAGGCTCATCACCGTCTTCGGGTGCGGGGGGGACCGCGACCAGGGCAAGAGACCGGTCATGGGCGCCGTAGCGGTTGAGAACTCGGACGCGGCTATCGTCACCTCCGACAACCCCAGGACCGAGGGCCCCCTCTCAATAATACGGATGATTATAGCGGGAATAGAGCGGACCGGCGCGACCGAGATCAGCGGGGAGAAGGCGAAAGAGTTGTCCGGGCGCGCAAGGCCCTGGCCGGCAAAGAAGGTTTACGTGGTCGAGCCGGACAGGAGGAAGGCCATACAGCTCGCAGTCAACATGGCCGGGCCGGGCGACGTGGTGCTCATCGCCGGCAAAGGGCACGAGGACTACCAGATACTGGGGCAGGAGAAGATACACTTCGACGACAGGGAAGAAGCCAGAGAGGCGCTGGAGGAGAGACAGGAGAGATGACCTGGACTGCGATAGAAGCGGCAAAAGCGGCCAAAGGCAGGGTGGCTTACGGCGAGCCGGGCAAAAGGGCCTCCGGCATCTCCACCGACACCAGGACCATGAGGCCCGGGCAGGCGTTTATCGCTCTCTCCGGCCCGAACTTCAACGGGCACGACTTCCTGCAAACCGCTGCCAGCAAAGGGGCCCCATGGGTGATGGCGGAGAAGAATGCATTGAAAAAGCCGCTCCCCGACCGCGCTTCGGTGGTGGAGGTGGAAGACACGCTGCAGGCCCTGGGAAGGATCGCCGCCCGCCACAGGAGCCGCTTTGACGTAAAGGTCGCAGCCATTACCGGCTCCATTGGAAAGACCACCACCAAGGAGATGGCCGCGGCCGTGCTCTCCACAAAGGGAAAGGTTCTGAAGAGTCGGGGCAACCTGAACAACAGGATCGGCATGCCTCTTACGCTCCTCGATCTAAACCGCTCCCACAAGTTCGCGGTCCTGGAGATCGCCTGCAACATGCCCGGGGAGATACTGGAGCTGACGAGCATAGCCGCGCCACATGCGGCAATGATCACGGGCGTGGGGCCGGTGCACCTGGAGGGCCTGGGCTCGGTCCAGGGCGTGGCCAGGGCAAAGGCCGAGATGATAAAGGCCCTGGGTCCAAAAGCCACGTTCATACTGAACCTCGATGACCCCATGGTGCGCCCATACGCCAAAGCATTGAAGGGCAAGGTAATAGGGTTTTCAAAAGACCCTCGCGCACAGTTCAAAGGGGAGTCCCTCCATGTCACCCGGCTCGACAAAGAGGTGGTGGCATCATCACCCAGGATAGTGTTCGAGGTGGAACGAAGGGTCAAGGGCAGGAAGGCCGGCTCGCAGGAGTTTGTTATCAAGTCGCTCTCTCACCACGACGCAGTGAACGCGCTGGCCGCTCTCGCCCTGGGCAGGGCCTTCGGGGTGGGCCTGTCCGACGCGGCCCGGGCACTTAAGAAATGCGCGCCCCTGCCCGGAAGGGGCAACGTGCTGAGGACCAGGAAGGGCGGCTTCCTCATAGACGAGTCCTATAACGCAAACCCCGTCTCCATGGACCGCGCCCTGGAGACCCTGGCGTGGTGGGCATCTCCCGTGCGCAAGCTGGCCGTGCTGGGAGAGATGATGGAGCTGGGCCCCTATTCAAAACAGTATCACGGGGAGCTCGGGGAAAAGGCGGCCCGGGCCGGCGTGCACCTGCTGGTGGCTGCCGGACCGAGCGCAAAAGAGGTCATAAGCTCCGCGGTGAGGGCCGGGCTGCCAAAAGAGAACGCCTTAAGGGCCGGTGACAGCCGCGAGGCCGCAAGACTTGTAAAAAAGCTCGTGCGCAGGAACGACTGGGTGCTGGTAAAGGGCTCCAGGGCCATGGGCCTGGAGCGGGTGGTGGAGTCTCTCGAGGAGGGCGCCTGAATGCTCTATCGCTTCCTGCCCGACCTGGTCTCCCTGGACACGTTCTTCAACGTGTTCGTCTACATTACCGTGCGCTCGGGCATGGCCATGGTCACAGCTTTCCTGGTGGTGGTCCTTATGGGGCCGGGCATAGTGCGCAGGCTGAACCGGATGAAGCTGGGCCAGGTCATAAGGGAGGACGGGCCCTCGACCCACAACTCAAAGGCCGGCACCCCCACCATGGGAGGGGTGCTCATCGTGGCCGCGGTGTTCGTGGCCACCCTGCTGTGGGCGGACCTTGCGAACAACTACGTGTGGACCGCGATAATAGCAGTGGCCGGCTTCGGCGCGGTGGGTTTCTTCGACGACCTCATGAAGATAAGGAAGGGACACTCATCAGGCCTCCCGGGAAAATACAAGATAGTGCTGGAGGCCCTTATAGGGCTTTGCATAGTGCTCTTTCTGGCCGCGACCAACGGGAGCGACACCAGGCTGATGATGCCTATATTCAAAAGGATAATGCCCGACCTGGGATGGTTCTACCTGGTGTTCGCCATGGTGGTCATACTGGGCAGCTCCAACGCCGTGAACTTGACCGACGGGCTCGACGGCCTGGCCATACTCCCGGTGGTGGTGGTGGCCGGCACCTATGCCACCTTCGCATACCTGGTGGCAAGGGAGGACACCACCCAGTACCTGTACCTCACCTTCATCTCAGGGGCGGGGGAGCTCACCGTGTTCTGCAGCGCAATCATGGGAGCGGGCCTGGGTTTCCTCTGGTACAACTGCCATCCCGCACAGGTCTTCATGGGAGACGTGGGCGCCCTCAGCCTGGGCGGCGCAATAGGCACGGTCGCGGTAATAACCAAGCACGAGCTGGTGCTGGTGCTGGTGGGAGGGATATTCGTGGCCGAGGCCCTCTCGGTCATTCTCCAGGTCGGCTTCTTCAAGTGGACAGGGAAGAGGATACTGAGGATGGCGCCGCTCCATCACCACTTCGAGCAGAAGGGATGGCACGAGGAGAAGGTGATCGTGCGATTCTGGATCATACAGGTGCTCCTGGCGCTGGCGGCGCTGGCCACCCTCAAGCTGAGGTAAGAGGTGGAGGTTGCAGGAAAGAATGCGCTGGTGGTGGGGCTGGCCGAGTCGGGGGCCGCGGCCGCGGCCCTGCTGGCGAGCAGGGACGCCAGGGTGACGGTCACCGACTTGAGAGGAGAGCACGAGCTCGAAAAATACGTTCAGAGGATAAAGGGATTGGAGGTGGAGATGGTCCTGGGCGAGCACCCCCGAGAGATCTTCGAGCGAGCCCACCTGGTGGTGGCAAGCCCGGGCGTGAGCGCGCACATGAACGAGCTGAAAGTCGCGGCCGCGGCCGGCGCCGAGGTCGTCTCCGAGCTCGAGCTCGCGGCCTCATTCATCGAGGCCCCCCTGATCGCCGTGACCGGGACCAACGGAAAGAGCACCACAGTGGAGATCGCCGGCCACATCATGCGGGCCGCTCTCGGAGATGAAGAGGTGTTCGTGGGCGGCAACATCGGCACGCCGCTGTCCGACCTGCCCCTCTCGGCAAGGCGGGTCAAGGTGGCGGTGGTGGAGGTGAGCTCTTTCCAGCTCGAGCTCGCAAGGGACTTCCGCCCCCGGGTCGCGGTCATGCTGAACATCACGCCCGACCACATGGACAGGCACCATGACTTAAACGAGTACGCCCGCATGAAAGAGAGGATATTCCAGAACCAGGACTCCACTGACACCGCGGTCATAAACGCGGACGACCCCCTGGTGGCCCGCATGGCAGAGGGCTTGAGGGCCGGGGTCATGGAGGTGAGCCTTGTGAGAAAGCCCGGCCGGGGCATGTGGCTGAACGGGGATGTCATAAAGTATGAGGAGCAGGAAAAGACCACGGAGGTCATCCAAAAGAGCGCGGTCCCCCTCCACGGCGGGCATAATATCCTAAACCTCATGGCCGCGGCCTGCGCATGCATTGCCGCGGGAGCGGGCATGGAAAAGGTGCGGGAAGCCGTCCCCGCAATTAAGGGCTTGGCCCACAGGCTGGTGCTGGTGCGCGAGCTGCGAGGGGCCCGCTTTTACAACGACTCCAAGGCCACCAACCCGGGCGCGGTCAAGGCCGCGGTCTCCGGGCTCTCCGGGCCCGTCATCCTCCTAATGGGGGGACAGGCAAAGGGGCTCGATTTTTACGAGCTCGCCCGCGAAGTAAGCGCAAGGGTCAAGCAGGTGATGGCCTTCGGCGAGAGCGGTGATCGGATCAAGGAGCAGATGGGCGAAAGTATAGCGGTCACCAGGGTGGAGACCATGGAGCAGGCCCTCACGGCCGCGGTCAAGAACGCGGCGCCCGGCGACGCCGTGCTGCTGGCGCCCGGCTGCGCCAGCTTCGACCAGTTCGAGGACTACAGCCACCGGGGCCGCGTGTTCGAGCGCATGGTCGGGGAGCTTGTCTGATGTGGATCGAGCGGGACCTGCGGTTCGACCCCTGGATCATACTGACGGTCACCTGTCTCATGGGGATCGGGGTCATCATGATCTACTCGACCTCCTCCATCCCCGCGGACCACCTCTACCAGGGAAAGGGGACCTTCTTCCTGAAAAGGCAGCTCGTGTTCGCCGCCCTGGGCATGGCCGGCATGCTTTTCGCCATGCACGTAAACCACGAGAAGCTCTCCCTGTTGGTATGGCCCATGATCCTGGTGTCGGTGGCCCTGCTGGCACTGGTGCTGTTGCCCGAGGTGGGCACCGAGGTGAACGGGAGCAGGAGGTGGATCCGCTTCGCCGGGTTCGGGTTCCAGCCATCGGAGCTGGCCAGGTTCGCACTGGTGGCCTACCTGGCACACTCGCTGCAGCGCAAGGGTGAGAGGATCGAGTCCTTCACCTGGGGGGTCCTTCCATACCTCTTGGTATCGGGGACCATGATCGCGCTCATCTTCATCGAGCCGGACTTGGGAGGGGCCATCACCATGGGGGTGATCGTGCTCATCATGCTCTTCGCCGCGGGCGCCAGGCCCCTGCACCTTTCGGGCGTGGTGCTTTTGTCAGGGCCCGTGGTCTTTTACTTCATGGCCTCCGCTGAGTACCGCTGGCGCAGGGTCATGGCCACCGTGAACCCCTGGGACTACTGGCACGACGCCGGGTGGCAACTGGTGCAGTCTCTTTTGGCCTTCGGCTCGGGCGGTCTCCTGGGAGTGGGCCTGGGCGAGGGCAGGCAGAAGCTCTTCTACCTCCCGGACGCGCACACAGACTTCATACTATCGGTCATAGGCGAGGAGCTGGGGCTCGTCGGGGTGGCCGTTGTGGTGGTTCTGTTCGGGGTGATAGCGGTGAGGGGCGTCACCATAGCGATCAGGGCGTCCACGCCTTTCGGCGCCTTCCTGGCCTTCGGCATCACCGTCATGATCGTGGTGCCGGCGCTCATAAACATGATGGTGGTAATGGGCCTTCTGCCAACCAAGGGGCTGGTGCTGCCCTTTATAAGCTACGGCGGCTCCGCACTGGTGGTCTACATGACCGCGGTGGGAGTGCTGCTAAACGTGTCAGCGAAAATGTACAGGACGAGGTGATGGAGCGCAGGATGATGATAGCGGGCGGCGGGACCGGGGGCCATCTCTTCCCGGCAATGGCGGTGGCCGAGGAGTTCATGGCCCGGGACCCGGCCCACCGGGTGCTGTTCGTGGGGACCGAGCGCGGGATCGAGAGCAGGGCCGTGCCCGGGGCCGGCTACGAGTTCAGCTCCATACGATCCAGGGGCATTGCTGGGAAAAGCTTGTCCAGCAAGGCCGCGGGCGCGCTCACCATCCCCCTGTCCATGCTCGACGCGGCACGGCTGCTCTCCGGGTTCAAGCCCCACGCCGCTTTGGGAGTGGGAGGGTACGTGTCAGGCCCGTGCCTGCTCGCGGCAAGGCTTTCGGGCATACCCTCGGCCATACAGGAGCAGAACACCGTGCCCGGTTTCACCAACCGTATACTCTCGCTTATCGCGGACAAGGTGTTCATAAGCTTTGAAGAGTCAGGCGGGCGGTTCGGCTGCGCGCAAAGAGAAGGCAGGGTGGTGCTCGCCGGCAACCCTTTGAGAAAGAGCATCGTGGACTCGCTGAAGGGATACGACCGGCAAGAGGACCGCAATGACCGGGACAGGTTCAGCATACTGGTGGTGGGCGGCAGCCAGGGAGCAAGCGGCCTGAACAGGCTGGTGCTGGAGGCCATGTCATTGCTCGCGGACGAGTACAGGGACAAGGTGCGGATCAGGCACCAGACCGGAGACAGCGACCACGACCTGGCCCGAGCCGCTTATCGCGAGCTGGGGGTGGAAGCCCGTGTCCTCTCTTTCATAGACGACATGGCAGAGGCCTACAAGCAGGCCGACATGGTGATCTCCAGGGCCGGCGCCGGCGCGGTCGCGGAGATAGCCCTTGCCGGGCTGCCCTCCATACTCATGCCTTATCCTTTCGCAGCCTCTGATCACCAGGCAAAGAACGCACAGGCACTGGTGAAGCCGGGCGCGGCCAGGATGCTCCGGCAGGAAAAGGCAAGCCCCCGAGACCTTGCCGAGGCCATAAAGGACATAGCAGACCACCCGGAAACCAGGCAAAGCATGGCCCGGGCCGCCAGGCGGGCGGCCATGCCCGGGGCTTCCGCGGTGGTGGTGGACTCCATGTTGGAGCTCATGGATAAAAAGGGGCGGGCGTCATGAAGCGCTGGGTAAAAAAGGTGCACTTCATTGGCATCGGCGGCATCGGCATGAGCGGCATAGCCGAGGTGCTTTTGAACCAGGGCTTCGAGGTCACCGGCTCTGACCTCAAGGACTCGCCAGTGATCGAGCGGCTGCGCGAGATCGGCGGCAAAGTGGTCATAGGGCACGGCGCGGATAACCTGGGGGACGCGGACGTGGCGGTGATGAGCTCCGCGGTCAGGCAGGACAACCCAGAGGTGGCTGCGGCCAGGTACCGGGGCATACCGGTAATACCCAGGGCCGAGATGCTGGGTGAGCTCATGCGAATGAAGTGGGGCATAGCAGTGGCTGGCTCGCACGGCAAGACCACCGCCACTTCCATGATAGCCACGGTCTTATCCAAAGCGGGGTTCGACCCCACCGCGGTGATCGGGGGCAGGCTCAACATGTTCGGATCGAACGCCAAGCTGGGACAGGGAGAGTGGATGGTGGCCGAGGCTGACGAGTCCGACGGCAGCTTCCTGCACCTCTCCCCGGCCATGGTTATAGTGACCAACATTGACCAGGAACACATGGACCATTACAAGTCCATGGACAGCCTATGCTCAACGTTTTCAGAGTTCATGAACGGGGCGCCCTTTTACGGGCTGGTGATCGCGGGCATTGACGACCACAGGGTGAGGGCCCTCTTGCCGGGCATAAAAAGGAGGGTGGTCACCTACGGGCTGGCTGGAGACGCGGACATACGGGCGGTGGACGTGACCTGCCCGGGCAGGGGGTGCCGGTTCGTGACCATAAGGCAGGGCCGCCGGCTGGGGGAGGTGTACCTGGACATACCGGGCGTGCACAACGCGGTGAACGCGCTCGCCGCCTTGGCAGTGGCCTTCGAGCTGGGCGTGGATTTCCCTGCGGCGGCAGGCGCGCTCCACGGCTTCTCCGGGATCAGCCGCAGGTTCGAGTTGAAGGGTGAGGCCGCGGGGGTCATGGTGGTGGACGACTATGCCCACCACCCCACCGAGGTGAAAGCGGTGCTGGCCGCGGCCCGGGACTACATGGAGGTCGCACGTAACGGCCGGCTGCTGGCCGCTTTCCAGCCTCACCGCTACACGCGCACCCAAAACCTGTGGGATCAGTTCGCTGACTCCTTCCACCTGCCGGACTACCTGGTCATGACCGAGATATATCCTGCCTCGGAGGAGCCCATTGCCGGGATCACGGGCGAGGCGCTTTTCCGCGAGGTGAGTAAAAGGAGAGGGCAGCAGGGCCGGGAGACGGAATTTGCAGGGTCCGTGTCCGGGGCCGCGCAAAAGCTCGCTGAAAAGGCCCGGGCCGGTGACCTGGTCATGACCCTGGGCGCGGGCACCATATGGAAGGCTGGGGAGGAGCTCGTGACGGTTCTGGAGGAGGGCAAATGAAGCAGTCCTCCAAAAGGTTCGAGCAGTGCGCGGCCAGGCTCGGAAAGAGCATAAAAGGCAGGGTGAGCCGGATGGTGGGAATGAAGCGGCTCTCCACCTTCAAGATAGGCGGCCTGGCCGAAGTGATCGTGTGGCCGGCGGAGTTGGGTGAGGTGCAGAGGATCGTGGAGCTGGCCGCAAAGATGGAGCTGCCATGGAGGGTGCTGGGCGCGGGCTCGAACCTGCTGGTGCTGGACGGGGGCGTGCACGAGGTGCTTGTTAACTTGAAGCAGGCCTTGCCCGGGTCCCTCTCTGACGCGCCGGGCGAAGACGAACAAGAAGCGGCATCAGGCAACGGTGAAATAAAGATGTTGGAGGCCGGGGCCGAGCTTATAAAGACGGTGAAGCACTGCCAGACGAACGGGCTCTCCGGCATCGAGTGGGCCGCGGGCATACCGGGCACTGTAGGGGGCGCGGTCAAGATGAACGCCGGCAGCCTGGAATCTTCCATGTCAGAGGTGGTGGAGTGGGTGGAGTGGGCCAGGCCGGGAAAAGGGATCGAGAGGGTGTCTCGCAAGGACCTGGACTTCAAGTACCGCAGGCTCGACATGCCGGGGGACGCGGTGGTGACGGCCTGCGGGGTGAGGCTCTTTCATGACGAGCCCAGGGCCATAAAGGAGAGGATAGTAAAGGGGCTCAAGTGGAGGAGGCAGAACCAGCCGCTCAACTACCCCTCGGCAGGCTCGGTGTTCAAGAACCCAGAAGGGGACCACGCAGCCAGGCTGATCGAGGAAGCCGGCCTGAAAGGCGAGCGCATAAACGACGCCCAGTTCTCCGAGGTGCACGCGAACTTCATAGTGAACCGGGGCAGGGCCCGCTCGCGTGACGTGACCGCGCTCATTGACATGGCAAAGGGGAAGGTCTCGGAAAAGTTCAATGTGGACCTCGAGCTGGAGATAGAGGTCATTGGCGAGGAGCTTTCATGAGCGCTCTCAAGGACAAGGTCATCGGCGTGATTATGGGCGGTGAGGGCCCCGAGCGCGAGGTGTCTTTAAAGAGCGGGCACGCGGTGGCCGGTGCGCTCCGGTCTCTCGGATACAAGGTCCGCGAGCTCGACGTGGACCACAGGGTGGCCGAGCAGATCAAGGACGCCCGCATTGACGCGGCCTTTATCGCTCTGCACGGCGGATGGGGCGAGGACGGGAGAATGCAGGCACTGTGCGAGATGATGCGGATTCCATATACCGGCTCCGGGGTGCTGGCCTCGGCGCTCGCCATGAACAAGCCGCAGGCAAAGGCCATATTCAACCAGTGCGGCATACCCACTCCGGCACACTGCCCGGCCATGTCCAGGGAATTCGTGTTCAGGGTGATGGAATTCCGCCCCCCCTTGGTGATAAAGCCAAGCGCACAGGGCTCGACCGTGGGCATCAGCATTATCGAGACAAAAGAGGAGTTCGATAAGGCGCTCGAGCTCGCGGCAGAGTACGACGAGACCCCCATGGCCGAGGAGTATGTCCCGGGCAGGGAGATAACCGTGGGCGTGCTCGATGGCGAGCCCATGGGGGTGGTGGAGATTCTGCCCGGCTCCGGGTTCTACGACTACGAGCACAAGTACACCGAGGGGGCCACCGAGTACCAGGCCCCCGCGGAGCTACACGAGGAGATCACCAGCCAGGTGCAGGAGTTGGGCAAAAGGGCGTTCAAGGCACTGGGGTGCAAGGGAGGGGCCAGGGTGGACCTGAGAATCCATCCGGACAGAGGCCCCTTTGTGCTCGAGGTCAACACCATACCGGGAATGACAAGCTTAAGCCTTTTGCCCATGTCCGCAAAGGTCTTTGGCATAGGGTTCGAGGAGCTTTGCGAGAGGATGATCATGAGCGCCTGGGAGCCGGCATGACCAGGCAGAGCAAGGCTGCGCGCAAAGGCAAGGCCCGGCAGCCCAAAGCCCGCAGGCAGCGGCCCAGGAAGGCGCCCGCACCGCGGAAGAACGGCTCCACCTTGAGGGTGGCCCGGGAGGCAAGGTCATCCGGAAAGGGCAGAGTCATAGCAGGCAAGTTCATCCGTGCGGCCCTGGTGGTCGCGGCTTGCCTGGCAGCGGGGGCCGGGGCAGGGGCCGGCGCCAGGGCCTTTTGGACGTGGTTGTCGAGCACTCCCCGCCTGGCCATCCAGGAACTTACAATAAAGACGGGTCCCAAGGTCCCGGAGCGGGAGGTGAGGATGCTCGCGGACATCGCAGAGGGCGACAACATCCTTGGCTTCAGGCTCATGGACTGTGTGCGGGGAATAGAGGTCCATCCATGGGTGAAGAAGACCTCGGTGATGAGGGTGCTCCCGGACAAGGTGAAAATAGAGGTGCTTGAGAGGGAGCCGGTGGCGGCTATTGTCCTGGGCGCCTTGTACTACGTAGACGCGGACGGCGAGGTGTTCAAGAAGATTATGCCGGGCGAAGACATGGACTTTCCGGTGATCACGGGGGTGAGCCTGGGGCAGGTGGTGGAGGACAAAGAAGAGGCCCGGGGTCTCATCCGGCTGGCCACCAGGATCATCGAGCTGGCCGAAGAATCCGAGGTGATGACGGTCGCGGCCATATCCGAGATATACATGGACAGAATCTACGGCTCGGTGGTTGTCCGGACCGGCGACGGCATGCGCATCCGTTTCGGCAGGGAAGGGTACCGGGATAAGTTCCTCAGGCTGGAGAAGACCCTGCTGGAGCTGGGATCGGGAGCGGCCAAGGTGGCCGAGCTGGACCTCAGCTACCACTCCAGGGTCACGATCAAGCTGAGAGATGGATACCGGGTGGCCTCGGCAAGCGAGGGGCCCGGAGGGATGTAGAGCGGAGAAAGGTTTGGAAGCGATAAAAAAATTTTGAAGAAAGGGGAAGCGCGATGGCTAAGAAGGACTCTCTGATTGTGGGACTGGACATCGGGACCACAAAGGTATGCGCGATCGTGGCCGACTTGACCGACGACGGCCTTGACATTGTGGGCATCGGGACCTCGCCCAGCTACGGTCTGCGCAAGGGGGTGGTGGTCAACATTGACGCCACAGTGGACAGCATAAGGAAGGCGGTGGAGGAAGCCGAGCTCATGGCCGGGTGCGAGATCATGACCGTGTTCGCCGGCATAGCAGGCGGCCACGTCAAGGGCTTCAACTCGCACGGCATAGTGGCCATCAAGGGCCACGAGGTGTCCGAGGTGGACATACGCCGGGTGGTGGAGCAGGCCCGGGCCGTGTCCATACCCATGGACCGCGAGGTGATCCACATCCTGCCCCAGGAGTTCGTGGTGGACGACCAGGACGGGATCAAGGACCCCATCGGAATGAGCGGGGTCAGGCTGGAGGCCAGGGTGCACATCGTCACCGGGGCCATTACATCCGCCCAGAACATAGTGCGCTGCGCCAACCGCGCCGGTCTCAACGTGGCCGACATAGTGCTGGAGCAGCTCTCCAGCTCAGAGGCGGTGCTCACCATGGACGAGAAGGAGATCGGGGTGGTGCTGGCCGACATAGGCGGCGGCACCACGGACATAGCCATCTGGCACCAGGGCAGCATAAAGCACACCTCGGTGCTGGGGCTGGGCGGGGACCACGTGACAAACGACGTGGCCGCGGGGCTGCGCACGCCGGCTGCCGAGGCCGAGCGCATAAAGAAGAAGTACGGGTGCGCATCCTCACGGGTAGTTGACAGGAACGAGACCATCACCGTGCCCAGCGTGGGAGGGCGCAAGCCGGTGGAGGCCCCCCGCCAGACCCTGGCGCAGATCATCGAGCCCAGGATGGAGGAGATCATGGCCCTGGTGAACCGCGAGGTCGTCCGCGCCGGGTTCGAGGACAAGTGCGCCGCGGGGCAGGTGCTCACCGGCGGGTCTGCCCTGCTGCCGGGGATCGAGGAGCTGGGCGAGCAGGTGTTCGAGATGCCTTGCCGGGTGGGAAGGCCCGCGGGAGTGGGCGGGCTCACAGACGTGGTCAACAGCCCGATGTACGCCACCGGGGTGGGCCTGGTCATCTACGGGTCCAGGAACCAGGGGAGGAAGCCCTTCCGCATCCGCGACCGCAACATCTTCGGAAGGGTGCTGGAGAGGATGCGCGAGAGCGTGGAGGCATTCTTCTGATCGAGCGCGGAAATATTTTTCCGCATGGGATAAGGTGATTTGAGGACAAGCTGAAAAATCGAAAAAAGCTGAAAAGGAGGAAGCGAAATGCTGGAGTTCTCAGACGAGTTTTGCGCGCAGGCGAGCCTTACGGTCGTGGGCGTGGGCGGCGGAGGCGGCAACGCGGTCAACACCATGATCTCGCAGGGGCTGTCCTCGGTCGAGTTCGTGGCAGCGAACACGGACGGCAAGGCACTGGAGAACAACCTGGCCACAAAGGTGGTGCAGCTCGGGGGCGGCCTGGGTGCCGGCGGCAGCCCCCACATGGGCAGGGAGGCAGCGGAGGAGAGTGCCTCCATGATCGAGGAGGGCCTGCGCGGCGCGGACATGGTGTTCGTGACCGCGGGCATGGGAGGAGGCACCGGCACGGGCGCGGCCCCGGTGGTGGCCAGGATCGCCAGGGAGTGCGGGGCACTCACCGTGGGAGTGGCCACCAAGCCCTTCGAGTTCGAGGGGAACAGGAGGATGAGGATAGCGATCGAGGGCATCGAGGAGCTAAAAGAGCACGTGGACAGCCTCATAATCATTCCAAACCAGAGGCTCCTCAACGTGGCCGGAAAGAACACCTCGGTCCTGGACGCCTTCAAGAAGGCTGACGAGGTGCTTTTGCAGGCGGTGCGTGGAATAGCCGACCTCATCACCGGGCACGGGCTCATCAACGTGGATTTCGCGGACGTAAAGACCGTGATGAGCGAGCGCGGCATGGCGCTTATGGGCTCGGGCCAGGCAGGTGACGAGTCCCGGGCTGTGGAGGCCGCGCACATGGCCATATCCAACCCGCTTCTGGACGACGTGAGCATCGAGGGCGCCAGGGGAGTGCTGGTGAACGTGACCGGGGGCTCGGAAGTGACCCTGCACGAGATCAACGACGCCATCTCACTTATAACCGAGGACGCGCACGAGGACGCCCTGGTGATATTCGGCCATTGCGTGGATGAGACAATGGACGGCCAGATAAGGATCACGGTCATAGCCACAGGGTTCGAGTCTTTCCAGCACGACGTGAGGAACAGGTTCAAGGTCTCGGGCTCGGGCGCCTCCCCCTGGACCAGGAAGCCCATAGACATATCCACACACATAAGACAGCGCAAGGAGGAGGCCATGGACTCGAAGAGGAGGCTTGGCTCCAAGAAGGCGGATGCATCCAGCGAGGACTACGAGGTGTCGGTGCAGAAGCAGAACAAGGCCGCGAACCCGTTTTCGGACGACTCCGAGGACGAGTACGACATACCCGCGTATCTTCGGAGGCAGGTGGACTGAAAAACCCGGGTCTTGATACTGCAGAAAGAGGGCGCACTGCGCCCTCTTTCTCTCTGTCCCGAGTTGCCCGCGCCCTTCCGGTTGTGGTAAAAATGTTTCAATCAGGGTAAAGGAGGACCGACATGCCCGATGTTTACAAGCTGAACTTCCTTACCGGCAAGAGGCTTTCCGTTTTCCTGGCCATTGCCGACCGGATTGTGCCCCCGGACGGGGACGCGCCCGGCGCAGGCGCCATGCTCACCGCGGGCGTGGTTGACTGGGCGTTGGTCCGGTTGCCCGAGGACCTGAGAAAGCGCCTGTTGACCCTCATAATCCTGGTCGAGTACATGGGGGTTTTCTTTGGCGGCCGCGGGTTTACGAGTAACAGCGAGAAGGCGCAGACAAGGCAGCTCCAGTGGATGGAGAACTCCCCGCTGCGGCTCTTCCGGCAGGGGTTCTTCGGGCTCAAGACCTACGTGTGCATGGGCTACTACACCAGGGAGGACGTGTGGGGCACCTTTGATTACGAGGGGCCGCTCCTGCCCGAGCGCGAGTTCGCGGACCCGGTCATCCGCGCGCTTTGCCAGGCCACGATGGAGGTAGAGGAATGAAAAAGGACTACGACGTGGTTATCGTGGGCTCGGGTGCGGGCGGGGGCACGGTGGCCGAGGGCCTCATACCCCTGGCGCGCTCGGGCGCAAAGGTGGCCGTGCTGGAGGCCGGGTCCCACTACGCCAGGGACTACTTCACACAGCGCGAGATAGAGATGATGGAGCTGTTCTGGTACGGGGGCGGCTGGCCGGTGGAGGACGGGTCAATCACCCTGGCCGCGGGCAAGGGGGTGGGCGGCTCCACCATTATGTACACCGGCGTGACCTTCAGGCTGCCGGATGAAGTGGCCGAGGAGTGGGCAGTGCCCGGGATCACTCCTTCCGACCTCGCGCCCCGCTTCGATAAGCTTGAAAAAGAGGTGAGCGTGATCGAGCCGGGCGAGGACATGGTAAACGACAACAACCGCCTGTTTAAAAAGGGATGCGACAAGCTGGGCTGGCCGATCGAGAAGATCAGGCTCAACCTCTCAGGCTGCCAGCAGCACGGGTTCTGCAACTTAGGGTGCGCCTCCGGAGGAAAGCAGGGCACCCTGGAGGTGCAGATTCCAAAGGCCCTCGAGGCCGGGGTTGACCTCATCCCCAACTGCTCGGTGGACAAGGTCTCCGATGGCACGGTACACGCTAAAGTGTCGCCCGCGCCCAAGGGCACGGCCCCTGGTCCGTGGCAGGAGGGAGAGTGCCAGATAAAGGCCCGCAGGGTGGTGCTTGCCGGAGGGTGCCCGGGCACACCCGCCATCATGATGCGATCGGGAATGATTGACTCCTACCCGGTGCTGGGAAAATACGTGACAGTGCACCCGGCACTCACCGTGTACGGAATCTACCCCGAGCCCATAAAGAACTACCGCGGGTTCCCAAAGACCTTTTACACCCCGAAGTTCTCGCAGACCCACGACCATTACATCGAGACCGCGTTCTACTACCCCTTTATCAGCACCAAGCACCTGGGGCTGTGGGGCCGCGAGCTGAAAGAGGTCATGAAAGCCTACACCAGGTTCATGTGCATGATCATCTTGAACCATGACCACGCGGTCCCCGGAAACATGGTCAAGCTGGACAAGCGGGGAGACGCGCAGATAAAGTACGAGCTCTCGAAGGAGTCCGTGAACTCGCTCTGCCACGCTCAGGCCCAGGCCACCAGGATTTTCTTTGCCGCGGGGTGCGAAAAGGCCATCATGCCATGCGCGGAAAAGGCCGTGTTCGGCCCGGGCGAGGTCCAAGAAGAAAAGCTCGAAGAGTTCATCTCCCCGGAGAACTTCGTGAGCGTCAAGGTCCCCATATCATCGGCCCATCCCCAGGGAGGGTGCCGCATGGGCGCGGACCCCGCGTCATCGGTCACCGACCAGTGGGGGCAGGTGCACGGGCTGCCATGGCTTTACGTAGCCGACGCCAGCCTCTTCCCCAAGAGCTCGCACGTAAACCCCTACCTCACCATCATGGCCCTTGCAGACCGGGTGGCGGAGAAGCTGCGGGAGACCAGGAGCGAGTGGTCTGGGTAGTATCAGTTGAGATGTTTGTGTAGTGCGGCGTCAAGCCGCCGCACTACAAAGCGGCTGCGCCGCATGATCAATCGGACAGCGCGTACCTGAAAATGCACCACACTGCCACCAGTGCGTCCTTGACCCCGATCTTCTTGCCCTCCTCGTAAGTGCGGCCGTTGTAGCTGATGGCCACCTCGAACACCCGGTGCCTGCGGCGGGCAACCTTGGCCGTCACCTCGGGCTCGAACCCGAACCGGTCCTGATTCAGGGGGATACCCTGTATGACCTCGCGCTTGAACACCTTGTAGCAGGTCTCCATGTCCGAGAGGTTCAGGTTGGTGAAGAGGTTGGACAGGACGGTGAGCAGCTTGTTGGCAAGGAAATGGTGGTAAAGGAGCACCCGGTGCCTCCGGCCAAGGAACCGCGACCCGTACACCACCTCCGCCCAGTCGCTCACTATGGGCTCGATAAGCTCGGGGTACTCCTCAGGGAAGTACTCAAGGTCAGCGTCCTGGACCAATACGATGTCCCCGGTGCAGGCGGCAAAGCCGGTGCGGAGCGCAGCCCCCTTGCCCATGTTCTTGTCATGCAGGAGCACGGAGACGCCCTCCCTGCCTTCGAGCCCGGAAAGCTTCTCCCGGGTCCCGTCGGTCGAGAAGTCGTCCACGATCAAAAGCTCCTTGTCAACCGGCACCGCAAGCACCCGCTCCACTATCTTCTCGATGGTGTCCCGCTCGTTGTAAACCGGCATGACTACGCTCAGAAGAGGCATGAGCTACTCCCTCTTACTCCCGGGCCCACTTTCCGGACTCGCCCCCGCTCTTCTCGAGAAGGCGGATAAAGCTTACCTCCATACCCCGGTCCTTTGACTTTGCCATGTCGTATATGCAAAGCGCGGCCCCGGCCACCGCGGCCATGGCCTCCATCTCCACCCCGGTCCTGGCCCGGGCAGAAGCCCGGGCCAGAATGAGCACACCGTCTTCCTCGAACTCGAAGTCCACCGAGACGTGGTCCAGGGGCAGGGGGTGCGACAGCGGCACCAGCTCGGGGGTGCGCTTTGCCGCCTGTATCCCTGCGATCCTCGCCGCGGCCAGGACCTCGCCCTTTTCCACGCTGCCTTGCCGGATGGCCTCGATGGTCTCCGGCTTCATCACCACCTTGCCCGAGGCCAGGGCAGTGCGGCTTGTCACCTGCTTTTGCCCCACGTCAACCATCCCGACCCTGCCTGCATCGTCAAAGTGGCCGGACCCCTTCATCACGTGCACTCCCTGAGCCACCACACGTCAACCGGCTCTCCCGCTTCTAGATACGCGGTCTCCCCCGGCACGTCAATTAAAACGTGGGCCCCTGTCATCGAGCTCAGAACCCCGCTCTTCTGGTCGCGGTATGGCGCCACCCTGATCTCCGGACCGCTGCCAATGACGGATGCCCGCAGGAGCTTCCTCCGCCCCGGCTTCACCTTGAAGTCAACGTCCATGAAAGCCTTGCCCCTGGGCATCCCGATCTGGCTCTTCCCTGTCATCCTGTCCAGGGCAGGCCGCGCGAACAGCTCGAAACAAACCATGCAGGAGACCGGGTTGCCCGGCAGGCCGAAGAACATGGTCCTCCCCCGCCTCCCGGCAAAGGTGGGCATGCCCGGCTGGATAAATGACTTGTAGAACACCTCGGATATGCCCAGCGAGCGCAGCAGACCGGTCACGAAATCGTAGTCACCCACCGACACCCCGCCGGTGAGGAGCACCGCGTCACTCTTGCCTGCTCTTGCCATCATCCTTTTAAGGTCCTCCGGCCTGTCCCTGCAGATGCCAAGGTAGTGGGCATCGCACTCTTGCTCCCTGGCCAGCGCGGTGAGCGAGTACCCGTTGGCGTCGTAAATCTGGCCCGCCTTCCTGGGCCTGCCAGGGGCCTGCACCTCGTCACCCGTGGATATGACAGCCACACGCGGCCTCCTGCTCACCTTTACCCGGGTCCTGCCAAGGGAAGCTATCATGCCCGCGTGCGCGGGCCTTATCACCGAGCCCCCCTTCAGCACCACGGACCCCTTTTTCACGTCCTCGCCCGCCTTGCCCGCGTTCTCGCCCTTTTTCACGCCCCGGAATATCCTGACCGCTCCGCTTACATCATCCATCTCCGTATACTCGACCATGACCACCGCGTCCGCGCCCGGGGGCATGGGGGCCCCGGTCATTATGCGGGCTGCCCGACCCTTTTCTATGCCCTTTTTCGAGCTTTTTCCCGCGGGCAGGTCCAGGACCACCTCCAGGACCGCGGGACTCTGCTCGCTCGCGCCCGCGGTGTCCGATGCCTTGACCGCGTACCCGTCCATGGCCGACTTGTCAAAACCGGGTATGTCAATGCCGGCCCTCACGTCCTCCCTGAGCACCCTGAAAAGCGCCTCATCCAATCCCGCGCTCTCCGCGCCAAGGCGCCAGCTCACGCTCGTGAGCACCCTTTGCAGGGCCTTTTCATACGGGATCAGCTTACTTAGATCGCGTGCTTTCATGGCTGTCTATTCTACATGAGGTTTCACGGCTTTTACCAGGTCGCTCGGTCCGGGCGGCTTTATGACCTGGACCTGTTCGAAACCCGCTCCCTCCAGCCACCCGGTGTACTCTTTTACCGAGTAGGTCCCTCCGCCCCGGGTGTTCACCAGCATGTTGAGCGCGAACAGTGCCCCGAACCTGGGGGATGTCTTGTCATCGAGACCCTGCTCGGATAGCTCGCGCCGCAGGGAGGCCGGGGTCTCCTCGGACCCCTTGCCAAGACATGAAGGGGTACCTTCGGGCTTTGTCTGCCTGCACACGAAGACGTGATAGCTGAATGGTTCCATCTTTTTTAACCCCCCCCCTATATAGATGAATAATAGGACTTCCCCTATGGCAGCACCGAGGCTCACTACATTATGCTTATGTAAATGCCTGCGGTCAAGGGTTATGCGAAACACCGAGGTTATGATACACTTTGCCCGGTAATTGCCGTTGCGAAATACTCTCTCTTTCCCGAAGGTGTAAACTTGGACGCAAAAACCCGCTGGATCGCATTCCTGACGATATTTGCCGCGGTGGTGCTGGGGACCCTGGGCCAGGCCGGGGCCCTGGGGGACCGCGCGCATTTCACAAGCCTCCACTTCTTCCTCTTCAGCCTCACAACCGGCGGGACCCTGCTTCTTATAAGACTCTCCGGCCGTAAAGGCATAGGTCCCCGTGAGACGGTGTTCTTTGCAGCCGGCATCATCTTCGCGGTGAGCGCCGGCCTGGGGTTCGAGCCCGGCGGCGTCGCTTCCGCCCTGGTCATGGCAGCCCTGGTCGAGCAGGTCCGCTGGAAGCGGTTCTCCTGGTTCCCCCTGGATTTCTTCAGGCCAGTGAAAGCATCTTTGAAGTTCGAGCAGGCATCCCTTTTGTGCCTGTCCATAGGGCTCGTGCTCTCCGCTGCCACTATCCTTAACAACGGGCACCTGCACCTGCTCAGTCTCCATAAGCTCGACCTGCACGTCTTCTACCTGGGCTTCTCGTTTCCGCTCTCCCTTGTCACCTACGCCCTCATATGGAGGAGGGCCGAGGGCTCGAAAAATGCGCCCGGGCCCTTTGTGTCCGAGTACAGCTTCTGGGCCCTCAACCTTGGCGTGATCCTGTTTTTCGTGTTCATCGTGGCCGAGGTCTTTTTTATGCAGTTTTTGCTGGCACTGCTCCTGCTCACGGTGGTGGGCACGGCAATGTACGTCCACCTGCGGAGCCGGCCCCAAGACCGGGAAGGCAAGCTCCTGTGGTCCGCGCTCGGGTTCCTTGCCCTGGGCTCGCTCTCCGGCACATTGTACGTGTCCGTGCTCTGGGGGATCGAGCACCTGTACTCCCACTACCTCTTGAGCTTCCACTCCGCGGCCAACGTGTTCGGGTGGAACATGACCTGGATGCTCATCGCCGCCCGGCCCACGGAGCCGGATTCCAGGGTCTCCCCCTGGGTGCTGATACCGGTCCACTGGCTGTTCATGGTCATGCTGCCCCTTGCAAGGGCCTCCGCTCTCATGGCACTGCCTGCTACCGCACTGTGCCTTGTACTCCTGGTCCTGGCACTGTTTCACCCTGCACCGGGCCGCGACAAGTAAAAACCTGACAAAAAACCTGATATCTCCTTGACTTGCGCGTATAAAGAGTATACCTTTGTAGTAATTCCTAG
>CAZYTX010000018.1:0-64232 GCA_964650485.1 uncultured bacterium
GGGATCGGAAGATTTTTTCTTAGCAGGCCGTGCCCGGAGTTATTGAGAAGTTACACTGAATGAACAGGCAAGTAGGCAAATTCTATTTATTGACGTCTTCGGCCTGATATGGAATAAATAACCCTGATTTGAGCGCAGGTGTACCCATTGGAATCATGCTTTTCGGTCCCTGTCTCCATTACCATGGAATTCGAGATCGGGAGTGGCCTCTCATTCTTATTAATCTAGTACATACAATGCACTGCTGCAACCGTCTTCGGCGCGGAGGAAAACACTCTTGGCTAAAACCGGGATCTGGGGCTAGAATAATACCGTGATGAGGGTGCTCCTCTTAAGACCGAACTCCATCATCATCGCAACCCCCGTGCCACTGGGGCTGGGATACATTGCCGGCGCGCTCAGAAAGCACAGGGGGGACGAGGTGGAGGTCGCGGACGGCCGCAACCTGCGCTGGCCCCTCGCCAAAATGCGCAAGAGGATACGCGAGTTCAACCCCGACGCGGTGGGAATAACCGCCATCAACTTCGAGATGAAGGAGGCTCACGAGTTGGCCGCGGCGGCAAAGGCCGAGGCCCCCGGGGCCCCGGTGATCATGGGCGGGCCTTACGCCTCGGCCAACCGGGAGGCCGTCCTGGACGATAAAAACGTGGACGTGGTGGCGCCGGGCGAAGGTGAGGACACCGCGGTCGAGCTCATGAGCGCTATCGAGTCAGGGGCAGACCTTGCCGGGGTCAAGGGCATCATGTTCAGGCGGGACGGGGAGGCCCTGTTCACGGGCCAGCGCGAGCTTATAAGCGACCTGGACCGGGTGGAGGTCGCCTGGGACCTGCTTAACCCACGCTCCTACTTCAGGCGCTCTGGCAGGAACTCGGAGAACATCATAAAGCGGGACCACCGCACCCTCACGGTGTTCACCTCGCGCGGCTGCCCATACGGGTGCATATTCTGCCACAACGTCTTCGGCAAGGCCTTCAGGCCGCGGTCGCCCGGCTCGGTGGTGGACGAGATCGAGATGCTTACGAAGGACCACGGCATAAGGGAGCTTGAGATAGTGGACGACGCCTTCAACCTCTCGCTCAAGCGGGCAAAGAAGATATGCGAGGAGATCATTGACCGGGGCCTCGCGCTCCACATCGCGCTCCCCAACGGCATAAGGGGGGACCGGACCGACCCCGATTTCCTGGACCTGCTCCAGCGGGCCGGCTTCTACAGGATAGCCTTCGCCGTGGAGTCGGCCAGCCCCAGGGTCCAGAAGATCATAAACAAGAGGGTGGACCTGGACCGGATAAAGTGGTCAATCGAGGAGACCGCCAGGCGGGGGATGGTGGCCTCCGGCTACTTCATTCAGGGGTTCCCCACCGAGACATACGAAGAGATGATAGAGACCGGGGACTGGGCCGCGGAATCGGACCTGCACGTGGCAAGCTTCTTCTACCTGAACCCCTTCCCCGGCACCGAAGTCGCCAAGATAGCCGGCCGGGACTTCAGGAGCGTAAACTTCCGCGACTACTCCACCATGAGCGTGAACATTTCCGCGGCCACCGACGCCGAGCTTCACCAGGCCAACAAGTACGCCTACAGGAAGTTCTACCTCTCCCCCAAGAGGCTCGCCCGTATAGCCAGAGTGGCGCCCAAGAACATGAGGACCGCGATGAACGGCTGGCTGGCGATCCGGCTCATGTTCCAGGACTCGGTGAACCAGTGAAGGTGGTGGGTCTCACCGGGGGCATAGGCTCGGGAAAGAGCACGGTCTCGGCCATGCTGGAGAAAATGGGGGGCCGTATAATAGACGCGGACAAGCTGGCAAGGGAGGTTGTGGAGCCCGGGAATCCGGCCTGGAAAGACATTATGCGCGAGTTCGGAGAGGGCGTGCTCAACCATGACAGCACCATAAACCGCGAGGCCCTGGCCGAACTGGTGTTCCGGGACGAAAAAAAGAGGAGGCGCCTGAACCAGATCACCCACCCCCGCATAGGAGAGCGCATGATCGAGCTCATAGACCGCTTCCGCGAGCAGGGGGCCCCGGTCGCGATCATAGACGCGGCCCTCCTGATCGAGTCCCCGGCCACCAGGTGGATAAAACCCGTGATCGTGGTGGCCGCCGGCGACGAGCTGAAGATAGAGAGGATCATGAAGCGGGACGGGGCCGCGAGGGAGGAGGTGGAAAAGCGTATACGCTCGCAGATGCCGGACCGGGAGAAGAGAAAGCACGCGGACTACGTGATAGAAAACTCCGGGGACCTGGCCGGCCTGGAAGAGCAGGTGCGCAAGGTGTGGGAGCAGGTGACCGGCCGGGCCGGGTCCGGGCAAGGAGCTTGAATTTAGGGCCGCGGGCCGCAGCCGCCGCTTCAATGAATAAACCCTCAAGCAATGTTCGTTTGCCTCGCTCACTCGATTTGATATGATTTAGTGCATGACCCAAGGCATGTTCATAGTGTTCGAGGGCATTGACTGCTCCGGCACCACCACCCAGTCGAAGCTCTTGGCCGAGTGGTTCCACCGGGAGGGCCTCCCCTCTTACCTCACCTACGAGCCCAGCCGCGGCAGGGTGGGCAGGCTGATCAGGGAGTACCTCTCCGGAGCGGTGGACGCGCCCGACGTGGACCGGCACTACCACTCGCTCACCCTGCTCTTCGCCGCGGACCGCCTGGACCACCTGGCACGCGAGGTCGAGCCCCAGCTAGGCCGCGGCAGGCACGTGATCTCCGACCGCTACCTTTTATCCAGCCTGGTATACCAGTCCCTGCACTGCGCCCCCGACTGGGTAAGAGGGGTGAACTCCGAGGCCACGCCGCCGGACCTTACATTCCTCCTCGACGTGGAGGTGGAGACCGCGGTGGAGCGCATGGCCCGCAGGAACCTGTTCAAGCACGACGAGATATACGAGACGCAGGAGCAGCAAGAGAAGATAAGGGAGCTCTACCTTGCAGCCGCTCGCGAGCTCTACTCGCAGCACGATATAGTGGTGATTGACGGGACCCCGGTGCCCGAACATGTGCACGAGCGGGTGCTGGCTCAACTGGAACCCAAGCTGGAGGCTTTTGTCAAATCTCATACGGTCTGACAAAAGAGTGCGTCAAAGCTATTGAGGAGGGATGTCATGGCAGATGAGAAAAAAACCTTGCAGGACCTGGCGGCCCTTTCGCAGGAGGAGTTGGAGGAGCTGTTCCAGAACGGCGAGACACCGGACCCGGAGAAGCTGGCGGGCTGGGAGTTCAAGGGGTACAACGTGCCTTTTTTCGCAAAGCTTCTTGGTATCAAGAAGTTCAAGAAGGGCTTTTACAAGCACGGGGACGGGTACTGGGGATACAACATCCATCAGCGACAGAACTCGATTGACGAGCCCTGGAAGTCAAAGCCGGTGGAACACAACCCCAAGCGCTTCGGGTTCTACTCCATGAAGCCGGTGCAGCCGGACTCGGAGGAGAACAAGGAGCCGGGCGCTCTCATACTGAACTACGGCGAGGGAAAGAACATGCCCTGGGAGGGCAGCTTCCTCCGTGACTACCTTAAGCAGCCCTTCCCTGACAACGACGACCTCTTCATCGGCAAGGCCTACGTAGCACTGGGCCCCGGAAGGATAGCGCCCAGCCTGTTCCTGCTCGAGCGGGACAGGAAGGCCCCCACCGAGGTCAAGCACAAGGGAAAGTATTGATTAAATGACCGGGACCAGGGCCCGACGCGGCGTTAATAAATGGAACTCCGGCACATAGCTATAATAATGGACGGGAACGGGCGCTGGGCCGAGCGCCGCGGCCTCCCCCGCTCCCAGGGCCATATCGAGGGGACAAAGACCGCCCGCAGGATCACCCGGGCCGCGGGTAACATGCGCATCCCGTTCCTCACCCTCTACGCGCTCTCCACCGAGAACCTCTACCGGCCGCAAAAGGAGCTGGACACCCTCACCGGCCTTATGAGGCAGTACCTCGAAAGCGAGGTGCCCGAGCTCATCGAGAACAGGGTGAGGCTCCTGGTCATTGGAGACCGGAAATACCTGCCAGGAGGCCTCAGAAAAAACATCGCCCTGGCGGAGAGGGAGACCGCGATCGAGTACGAGATGACGCTCACACTGGCCATATGCTACGGGGCCAGGGACGAGATAGTGCGCGCGATGAGGTCCCTGGCAGAGAATGAAGACACCGGAAAGATAACCGAGCAAAGGCTCTCCGCGGCCCTGGACACCGCGGGACTGCCCGACCCCGACCTCCTTATCCGCACCGGCGGGGACATGCGCATCTCCAACTTCATGCTCTGGCAGCTCGCCTATACTGAGCTGTATTTCACCAGGACCCTGTGGCCGGATTTCCAAAAGAGGCACTTGAGGGCGGCGATCGAGGCCTACCGGAAAAGGGAGAGGCGCTTCGGGAGGAGAGACGAGTCCCCCGATAAAAAGCGCGGCAAAAGGGGGCGGCTGAAGTGAAGCGGGTGGCGGTGCTGGGCAGCACGGGCTCGGTGGGCGAGAACGCCCTGGCAGTGCTGGCCGCGGCGTCGGGGGTCTTCCGGGTGACGGCCCTTTCAGCGGGGGAAAACTACCGTCGCCTGGCCGAGCAGGTCTCGGCTTTCAAGCCCGGCCACGCCTGCGTGCTCTCGCGCGAGCACGCGGGCTCGCTCGGCGCGCTACTGGGCGAGTCCGGCGCCGAGGTTTCGAGCGGCGAGCAAGGTCTGGTGAAGCTTGCCGGCCTTGCCGAGACGGACGTGGTGATGGTCGCGGTCGCCGGGGCCGCGGCCCTGGCCCCTGCCTGGGAAGCGGTCCGGAAGGGCAAGACCATAGCCCTGGCCAACAAGGAGTGCCTGGTCATGGCCGGCGAGCTGATGATGGGCGAGGCCGAGAGGTCGGGCGCCGTTGTGCTGCCGGTGGACTCCGAGCACGCAGGGATATTCCAGGCCCTGGCCCAGAGGCCGATAGAACAGGTAAGCCGGATCATACTACCCGCCTCGGGCGGCCCGTTTCTGGATGCAGACCCTTCCGAGCTCGAGCACGTCACGTCAGAGCAGGCGCTTTCTCACCCCACCTGGTCCATGGGAAAAAAGATTTCCATTGACTCCGCCACCTTGATGAACAAGGCCCTGGAGGTGATCGAGGCCAGGTGGCTGTTTAACATCGCGCCGGAGAAGATCGAGGTTCTCATACATCCCCAGAGCATAGTGCACGGGCTGGTGGAGTTCATTGACGGCTCAGTGGTGGCCCAGATGTCGGTCCCGGACATGCGGCATCCTATACTCCAGGCCCTGTCATGGCCCGGAAGGATGGACGCCGGGCTCTCGAGGCTCGACCTGGGCCGGGCCGGGGCCCTCAGCTTCCGGGCGCTCGACCATGACAGGTTCCCCGGGCCCGGGCTCGCTTACAAGGCCCTGCAAAAAGGAGGCACCGCGCCCGCGGTGCTGGCCGCGGCTGACGAGGCCGCGGTGCACGCCTTCCTGGACTACAGGATAAAGTTCCCGGAAATAGTGCCGCTCATAAGCCGGGCCCTCGATGAGCATGAGCCCGGGCCGCTCGACTCCATCGAGACCGCAAAAAAGGCCGACCGGGAAGCCAGGGACAAGATAGAGGGAATGATCAAAAAGTAGTCCGCTAGGCCTGTTGCGAACATCGAATTTCAGCGCTGAAAGCGCGTAATAATGTAGCCCAGGGTCAGGCCCTTCCGGGCCGCCGCCCTGGGAAATAAAAGGCTCCGCCCCTTCTTTCCTGCACTGAAGGGGCTGGATAAAAAGGCGTTATTTAACCCTTTCAGGGTATTAATAAATAACCTTTCCCAATACTCATATTATATCATGCTTAAAAATGATCGCTCAATTTAGGTTATAATGACAGGAGATGAACGCCGTTGAACTGAAAACCAAGCCCGCGGCCGAGCGGCTCCTGGGCTTCGAGCCCGGCAGGGGCGACTGGGCCGCGCTCTTGCTTTTGCCCGCGTCCCTGGTGGTTTTTTTCAGCGCGGTGGTTCTTGGCGGCGAGGTCTTCTTCTTCCGGGACGTGTCCCTGGAGATCGTGCCCAAGGCCCGGTTCCTTGCAGATAGGGGATGGCCCGAGCTTTGGAACCCCTACTTCTTCTTCGGCATGCCGGCCGCGGCCAACCCGCAGTGGTTCTCCTTCTATCCGCTGAAGCTGCTGTTTTTCCTCGGGCATGCGCCCCAAATCTTGAGCCTGTACGTGGTCATACACTTCGGTATCGCGCTCCTGTCCGCCTACGTGCTCCTGCGCAGCCTGGGGCGCCGGCCCGCTGCCTCGGGCGCGGGAGCCATAAGCTTGGCCTACGGCGGGTACATGGTGTCCGCGGGCAACCTGGTGCTGGTGCTCAACTCCTCCGCATGGGTGATGGCGATACTGTGGGCCGCGTGGATGGCGCTGCGCTCAGGGAGTATGAGGTTCGCCGTGGCCGGGGGCCTGTTGTGGGGCTTGCAGGTGCTGGGGGGAGAGCCGCAGATCAGCTGCCTCACCGGCGTAGTGCTCCTCGTCTTCATAGCAGGGCTGATAATTGGAAGGGACGACCTGCCCGCACGGCGCGCGTCAATAAAGCGGGCCGCAGCCGCGGTCGCGCTCGCAGCAGTAGTGGCGCTCGCGGTGTCAGCGGTGCAGTGGCTCCTTGCCCTGGAGCTGTTCTCGCATTCCAACCGGGCCGGCGGGCTCCCCTTTCACGAGGCGGTGGAGTGGTCGCTTTCGCCTGGTGTTCTCTCCACCCTTTTTTATCCAAACTTCTTCACCCGCGCCGCGGCCACGGACTACTGGGTGCTGGGCTTTGCAAACTCCGAGCTCCCCTATCTCCTCTCCATCTACCCGGGCATCACCGTGCTCATTATAGCTCTTTTCGGCCTTGCCTCCAGGAGGCGCGAGCTCTTCGTCTACGCCATCTTTGCCGCGGGTTTTATCTGGCTCTCCCTGGGCGAGCACGGCGGGCTCTACTGGCTCCTCTACCACGTGCTGCCCGGGTTCGACCGCTTCCGGATACCGGAGCGGTGCATGTTCGGGTTCGCGGTCATGCTGGCGCTCATGGTCCCCGCGGGGGTGGAGCGACTCTTTTACAGGGAGAGCGCGCGTAAGGGAGAAGATAAAGAGCGCCGGCTTCTCCTGTACTTCTCCGTGACGCTGGCGGTGGTCTGCGCCGGGGGCCTGGTGGCGGTGAATTTATTGGCGGGCGACATCGAGGAGCCGGCCGGGCCGGGCGACTGGCTCCGCTATCACCAGGCGCTCATGTCCGCGTCGCGCCTTTGCTCGGTCATGTTCGCCGGCGTCTGCCTGGGCCTCATGCTCATCGCCCGCTATATCCCCCGGGCGGGCCGGGTGCTGGCGCCCCTCTTATGCGTCCTGGTATTCTCTGATCTCTACGCCGCACACCGCTTTGCAAACCCCACAACAAACCCCGGCTTCTACGAGCTTTCCGACCACGCGGCCCGGGGTCTGCTGGAGCCGGGCAGCGACCAGCGGGCCATGATCTTCGAGCCCGACTCCAGGCAGGAGAGGACCCTGGGGGCCGGCCGCAACGTGGCGGACTACTTCGAAAGGCACAGGCGCAATCTGCAGTACTTCCTGCCCCTGGAGGCCCGGGTCAGGGACGTGCGCTCGCACGGGTCATTCTACGTCTCGGACGTGGATGTGTGGAAAGGTCTGCTCTCCTCCGCGGCTCCGGGATTAAAGGAGCGGCTTTTAGCCTTAGCGGGAGTGCGCTTTATCATCCAGCCGGGGAGCCCGGTGCGGGCGATAAAAGATGCCATGCCCCGGGCGTACGTGGTGCCGGAGGCCGAGTGGCTTGCTGACAGGGACTCGGTGCTGGGCGCCATGAAACAGGAAGGGTTCGATCCCAGGGAACGGGTGCTTCTCGAGGGCGGGCCTCCAGCCGAGCCGCCGGCTAAAAGGGACAACCTGTTCCTGCCGGTAAAGATCATATCCGAGGAGAACCAGAGGGTGGAGGTTCTGGTTCCTCGCGGGAACCCCGGCTTCCTGGTGCTCCAGGACACCTTTTACCCCGGCTGGCAGGCCAGGGCGGACGGCGAGGAGACAAAGATATACCGGGGCAACGGCTTGTTCAGGGCGGTGCCGGTGAGCCAGGAGGGCGCGGTGGTCGAGTTCTCGTACAGGCCCGGCATGTTCCTGGCAGGTGCTATAATCAGCGCGGCTTCCATACTTTTTTGTATAGGATGTCTTCTCAGGGGAAGGAGGAGCGTGCTGGTGTGGCTTGTGCTCTCAGCGATACTTTTGCTTTTGCCCACGGTGCAGGGAGGGACCACCTATGCTCCGGTCACCGCCCTGCGCGCGCTGGTGCTGCTTCTGGCCGCGGCATGGGGGTGGTCGCTCGCAGGGAAGCGGCAACCCGTGTTCTACAGGACCAGGATTGACCCGTGGGTGGCGGGCTTCTGGATACTTGCCACAGCTTCATTCTCCATGAGCCGCTACTTTTACATCTCGCTTTACTGGCACCTCAACATTTTCACCCTGGTGGTGCTGTTCTACTTCCTGGTCCAGTTCCTTGCGGATCACGGCCAAGAGGGCGGGCGACGGCGTGAGTTCATGCACCTCGTGCTCCTGGCCGGCGCGGTGCAGTCGGTGTGGGCGACAATCGAGTGGGTAACAGGCCAGGGCAGGGCCAGCGCCGGTTACTTCAACCCCTCAATGCTTGCGGGGGCCCTCATGATCATAAGCCCTTACCCGCTCTCTCGCGCTCTCGATCTTTTGCGCACCCGTGATCGAGGGGACCCGGCCAGGGCCGCGGCTTACCTTTGCCTGTTCGCGCTTGTGGCCGCGGGGATATTGGCCACCCGGAGCAGGGCGGTGATCATATGGCCACTGCCGCTTGCCATGGTGGCCATACCCGGCATACAGGGGATTCTTGTCTCCAGGGGCTTTACTGAAAAGGGAGCGCGCAACAAAAGCTGTCTGGCCGCGGCCGCGGTCATGGCCATTGCAATAGCCCTGGTCATCATGCTCCCCAACCCCCTCCGCCACAGGCTCATGCACATCCACCAGGACCCCTACGCCTTTGAGAGGACGAACATATGGCGCGCCGGGCTCGAGATGATAAAAGACCACCCCCTGGGAGTGGGACCGGGCATGTACAAGTACTACTCCCACCAGCACCGGTTCCCTGTCTCGGACGTCATGGTGGGGAGGTTCGAGCGCACCGCCAACACCGCGCACAACGAGTACATCCACGTGGCCGCGGAGATGAGCCCGCTCGCCGTGGTGCTGCTGGCTGCGCCCATGCTCATGCTGGTGCAGGCATGCCGGAGGAGGGGAAGCGGGGCCGGGCACGGGAGCGAGGTCCCGGCCGCGGGCGCGGGGGTCCTGGCCGCGGGCCTGCACGCGCTTTTTGATTCCAACCTGCATAACCTCTCCATAGCCGTGCTGGCCGTGGCCATGGCCGGGGTGGCCGTTTCCTGTCTCTCCGGGGCTGGCGATCAGCCTTCGCCTGCGGCTGACAGAAGAGGGTGGGTGCGGGGCGTGGATATCAGCCGGGGCGGGAGGTACGTGCTGCCTGCCTTGTTCACCATCCTCTTCATTGTGGGCGCTCTTTTGAACGCCTGGCTGGGGTGGGGCTTTGGCAAAGTGCTGAAAGCCTCGCAGGAGCGGGACCCCGTCCTCTCCGTTATCAGGCTGCGCGAGGCCAGGGAGTACGCCTTTGGAAACACCATGGCCTACAAGCACCTGGCCGCTGCCCTCTACAGGAAGTTCAAGACTGACATGGAGCCGGCTCTCTTGGCCGAGGCCATCAAGGCCGCGGACCACGCCATAGAGCTGAACCCCGCGGACCCGCGTCCATACAGGCAAAAGGCCCAGTACCATCTTGCGCTGTTTCTCATGTCCGGCGACCGGGAGCAGGGGCGTATAGCCGAGAGCTCTTATGAAAAGGCGCTTGAGTTGGACCCCGCTGACATTGACGCCTGCCTGGGAATGGCCCTGCTGGAAGGGGCCAGGGGAAACATTGGCGCCGAGATACGCTGGCTTGGAAAGGCGCTCCAAATAGAGCCCTACGACCTGCCGGCCAGGCTGCAACTGGCAAGGGCTTTGCTGGAGGCCGGGAGAGTTGACAAGGCCAGGGCTCAATGGAAGGAGTTCAAGCAGAGGTGGAAACAGGTGCGGCGTGAAAAGTCGCGCCGGGCGGACGCCTTTGATACGCAGTATCAAAGGAAGCGGGTGACGGTTGACAGGGACGCGGTCGAGGAGATGAAGAGTCTTGTGCAACAGCTCCCGGAGAAATTGAAATAAAAAAGTTTCAGGATAAAATCTACAGGTGACCATGAAGCGGATAGTAATCTTATTCCTTGTTGTCGTGCCCGCGGCCCTGCTCCTACAGCACCACGTGGCCGAACAGAGGATGAGTCTGGAGGAAGAGGAGAGCGAGCCCTTCTCTCCGCCCAGGCCGCATGTGCTTAAAACAGCCTCCCTTGGATACCATACCCTGGTGGCTGACTTCTACTGGCTGGCAGCCATACAGTACTATGCCCAGTGTATTGAAGAAGGCAAGTTTCCAAAAGACCTCTACTCAATGGCCGACTTCATCACCGACCTGGACCCCCGGTACGGCGTGGTGTACTACTTCACCGGCTTAAACCTGATGATTGAGGTGGCAGAGCGCCGGAAGGTGGAGTCCATACTCGAAAAGGGGGCCAGGAACCGGCCTGACAACTGGAGGATATTCTTCTTCCTGGGCTTCTACCAGTATTTCGTGCTGGGAAAATACTACGAGGCCGCTCAAAACCTGGAGACCGTGTGCAAGCTAAGGGACCACTTCCGCTACTGTCTTTTGGCCAGCAGGATCAGGGCGGAAGCAGGCGAGCCGGGGCTGGGCATAAGGTTCCTCCGAGAGATGTACAAGCAGACCGAGAATGAGTACGCGCGGGGCAGGTTGTACAGCCGCATCCAGGAGCTTAGGACCAGGCAGATGGAGATGGAGCTCGATTCCGCGGCAGAAAAGTTCCGCGACCGGGAAGGCCGCTACCCTTCGGCGCTGGAAGAGCTGGTGGAGGAGGGGATATTGAAAGCAGTGCCGGAGCACCCGATGCAAGGGCATGAGTTCGTGTTAGACAGCGAGGAGAAGACCGTGAGGAGCGAGCCCAGGGTCAAGGTGGATGTATCGAACTTCTGGCGGGACGGGAAATAAGCGGGCTGGAGGTATTGCATGGCAGAGTGCGTGGTAAGTGTAAGGGGCCTTACAAAGGTCTTCTTCACCGGCTTTTTGAGGAGGCGCACCCGGGCGCTCGCAGGGGTGGACCTGGACGTTTACAGGAACGAGGTGCTGGGATTCCTGGGACCCAACGGCGCTGGAAAGACCACCACCATAAAGGTGCTTCTGGGCATAGTTTTTCCCAGCGGCGGCTCAGCCACCATAATGGGCCGGCCCCTGGGCAGCGTTGAAGCGAGGCAGAAGATCGGGTTCCTGCCCGAGGCCCCGTACTTTTACGATTACCTCACCGGGGCCGAGTTCCTGGACTTCTACGCCCGCTTCCACGGGCTGGGGTCCAGGGAGCGCAGGCGCAGTGTGCAGGGGCTCATGGAGAGGGTGGGGGTGGCCCACGCCGCGAAAATTCCCCTGCGCAAGTACTCCAAGGGCATGCTGCAGAGGATAGGGATGGCGCAGGCCCTGCTGGGAGACCCGGAGCTGGTGATCCTGGACGAGCCCATGTCCGGCATGGACCCGCTGGGCCGGGGCGACATGAGGGAGATCATCCACGAACTCAAAGAGAAGGGCAAGACCGTGTTCTTTAGCTCGCACGTTCTCCCGGACGTGGAGCAGATATGCGACCGGGTATGCATAATACACAAGGGCAGGGTGCTGGACACCGGGAGCCTGGAGGCCATGATGGAGCCCCGGGTGGAGCTGGTGGACCTCCAGTTCAAGGGGCTCCCGGAAAAGGGCATCGAAAAGATGGAGAAGCTGGCAGAGGATTACCCGGAGCTCCGGGTCACCTCCAAGGCCGGGCTCGTACTGGTCAGCGCCCCCGGGTGGGAGGCCGCGGACGAGGCCGAGAGCATCGGCAGGGAGCAGGGGGCAAGGCTCGTGTCCCTGCAGCCGCGGCGGCAGAGCCTGGAGGAGTACTTCTTGATGGAGATCGGCCGTTCGAATGAAGGGGGCCCCGGATGAAGCTGTGGGCCATAACCTTTAACACCTTCCGCGAGAACATACGCGACCGTGTGATGTACAACATCCTGGTCTTCGCCGTTCTCATGATCGGGACCTCGGTGGTGCTGGGCAAGCTGTCCATAGCCGAGGCCCAGCGCATCACCGTGGACGTGGGGCTCGCCTCTATCTCCGCCTTCGGTGTGCTCATGTCCATATTCCTGGGGATCGGGCTGCTCAGCAAGGAGATCGAGAAGAAGACCGTGTACACCCTGATTGCCAAGCCGGTGCCCCGCCACACCTTCATACTGGGCCGCTTCCTGGGGCTCATGACCACCATCGCAGTGAACATCGGGGTGATGGCCGCGACCTTCGCCTTGACCCTCTTCTACGTGCGCGGCGGGGGAGAGTGGCCCCTTTCAGTGCCCATGGCCCAGGCAATCGTGCTCATCTACTTCGAGCTCGGCATCATAACCGCGGCGGCCATGCTCTTCTCCACCTTCTCCACCCCCACCCTCTCGGCCGTGTTCACGCTCTCTTTCTTCGTAATCGGGAGGCTGCTGGAGGGGATACTCCAGTTCAGCCGCGAGTCAAAGAGCCTCTTCTTCCGCTACGCGGCCGAGGCTCTGTACTGGATCATGCCAAACCTCAAGAACTACGTCATGATTGAAGGGGCCCTCCACGGCGAGGGCCTGGAGATGGGCTTTTTCCTCATGACCATGGGCAGCGGCGTGCTCACCTGCGCCCTGCTTCTTATCGCAGCCATGATGATCTTCCAAAGGCGCGACTTTGTCTGATAAAAGCCGGGGAGCAGAAGGAGACAAGGGCCGGGGAATGATCCCGCCCGGGGTCGCGGTGATCGCGGGTGCTTGGCTCCTGGTCTCGCCCGAGGTGCACCCCTGGGCCGGGTACGCGGTAAGCGCCTGCGCCGCGCTCCTGCTTTGCGTCGTGCTCTGGCAAAGGCCGTGGGCGCTAAAGCTCCCGGGAAGGCTGCCGGCCTGGGGGATAGGACTCTACTTTGGGGCCGCAGCCCTGTCCGTCCCCTTCTCAACCGCTCCCTGGATAAGCCTCCGCCACCTGCTCCTGCACATGGGACTGCTTTTCCTTTTCCTCCTGGTCCTCGCCCTGGAGAAGAGGGGGCTCTTATACATAGCCGTATCAATGACGGCCGCGGGATCCCTGTCCGCGGCCTTTGCCCTCCGGCAGAGGCTGGGAGGGTTCCAGGCCACGCTCGAGTCGGGCATGGCCGGGCCCTTTGCAAAGGGGGTGCTCCAGGAGGGGCGGGTGTTCGGGCTCACCTTCTCGCCCGACATGCTGGCCGCGATAATGGCCGCGCTCATCCCGGTGGGGCTCAGCCTCATGAATAAAGGGGCCAGGGCTGACACCGGTAAGAGGAGGGGCATAATCGAGGCGGCCCTGCCTGCCATCGCGGTTGCGCTTTTCATCGCGGCCCTGGCATTGACGCGCTCTCTGGGAGGGTGGCTGGCAGCCGGCGCGGGAGTTATTGCATGGCTTTGTTTTGCCCGGCTCGGCCTTGAAAGACGCGGCAGGCAGGCCCTCGTGGCGGGAGCGGCGACGGTCCTTGTCGCGGGGGCAGCGGCCATCATTTTTATGCGGGGCGGTCACCTCTTCAAGCTGGAGGACAGGGACAACCCTGCCCTGAGGCGCATGGACAACTTTCGGACCGGGCTGGAGCTCTTTGCCGAGTTCCCGCTTACGGGCGCCGGGGCGGGCAACTACGGCGCCGCGGCGCTCCATCACAGGAGCGTCCACGGCAACGAGGCCCAGCACGCGCATAACGCCTTTATCGAGGCGCTTGCCGAGACCGGGCCGGTGGGGCTCCTCGGCCTGGCTTTAATCTATGCGTCATTTTTCCGGCGGGCCTCACGCTTGTTCAAGCCGCGGGAGGATGATGCAGACTACTTGAACAATATTTCCCCTGGTTTTGCCGCGGCAGGGACCGCGGTCCTGCTCCACTCGCTCATAGACTACGACTGGTACGTGATGGAGGTCGCCGTGCTCTTCTGGGTGTCATGGGCCGCCCTGCTCAAGTATCGCGAACAGCCCCGCAGGAAGACTGGCTCAAAGGCTCTCAGGGGAGCGGCCCTGGCATCGCTGGCCGTAACCTCGCTAGGCATGGCGCACCAGGCCGGGAGAGCGGTCCTGGCACAAAAAGCCGACCGGGCGGCGAGAGTGGGCAGGTGGGGAGCGGCCAGGGAGTATGCATCCAGGGCCTTGAAATGGGACCGCACCAGCGACCGCATGCACGGGCTGTACGCCCGGGCCATCATGATGCGGCCCGAGAGCGGGCTGGACGCGGCAAAGGCCCGGGAGAGCCTCATGAAGGCGGTGTCCCTGAACCCCCGCTACCCCTATTATTTTCGGGACCTGGGGTATCTCTTCATGCGCGAGGACCCGGAGGACGCCGGCCGCTACTTTGAAATGGCGGTGCAGGTATACCCAAACAGCCTGGACCTGAACGTGGCCCTGGGAAGGTGGCTCAGGGAGATGAAGCGCTTCCAGGAGGCCGGCGAGGTTCTAAGCCACGCCATACGGTGCAGCGCGCACAACTCCGAGGCGCTCTTCGAGATGGCGCTTTTAAAGCTTACGCAGGGCATGGAAGAGGAAGCCGAAGCATACTTCCAGGAGGCGATCGGGAAAATGCCCTACAGGGAGGCACACGCTGTTGCATACGCCAGGTTCCTTGCCGAGCGGGGAAAGGACGAGCGCGCGGCCTCGGTGCTCCGGGAGTGGATAAGCCGACACCCTAAAAGCGAGTCCGCGATAAAGGAGCTCGAGCTCCTGCGACCAAGGGCCAATTAGTGCCATAAAGCCCCGGCCTCTTGAGAATTGAGAATAGAGCTACGCTATGGGCCTGCGTGCCAAGCGCAGGTTCTGACAGGAGATGCAGTCTGCCAAAGGCAATGAGCCAAGGAATGCATCTTTCTAATAAGCCCTTGAAACGGGGGAAAGGGTCTTTACATCATAAACATAAAGGTATGATCACTGGCCAGGCAAACACAACCCGGAAGGACCAGGGCCGGTTGGAGTCAAGATTGCTTTTCATTCCGTTGCAGCCCTGGCCCCTTTATGTATAATGAGACCACCATGACCCCCCAAGAGAACACATTGATGCAAAGGGGCAAGAAGGCGCTCAGGGAGGCCGCGGACCGCGTGCCCCTTCCCCTGCACTATATCCTCGACTTCCTGCTTTTCATATTCTGGCTGGGCGACCTGTTCGTGTTCGACCCCCTCCCCCTTATCGATGAGTTCCTGGGAGCGGGGGCGCTCTATTACTACAACGCATACATCATGAGGCGCACCTTCGGGGTGATAAACCCGGTCCGGATCGTGCGCGGCGACTCTCCCGCCAGGAAACGCACCGCGGGGCTGCTGCCCTACGAGAACAAGCTCTCGGAGATCAAAAAGCAGCTCAGGAACATAAAGAAAGCCGCGGGCCGGCAGGAGGTCCCTGGCCTCACGCCGGCCAAGGTCTCGGAGCTCTCAGCCAAAGTCAAGGGGATCGAGAAGAGGCTCCGGCTGCTCGACAGGGTGCTCTTCGGCCCGGCCTTCCAGCAGGGGCCGGTCAGGGCCGAGCTCGCAAGGATCGAGGCACTGGCAGAGGAGACCCAGGACCCAGAGCTCACCGCCGAGTACCAGAAGGCCGCGGCCAGCGCGCGCGATCAGCTCGACAACATCGAGCGGGTGCGGGAGGAGCGCAACAGGCTGGTGGCAAGACTCGAGAGGATCAGCCTCCAGGTGGCTAACACCTACTCGCACCTCATATCAGCAGCGGTGTCCGAAGCCAGGGACCAGGAGGCAGGCAGGGCGTTCGACGAACTGCTCTCATCGGTGAGCAACTTTGACAGCTCACTCCAGGAGATCGAGTCCGCGCCAGCGGGAGAGCTCTTCAAGAGGACGCTAAAAGAGGTCGAGCACACCCAGGACAAAACAACAAAGACGCAAGGGGAGAGGGAAAAGGCCGTGGAATGAAGGTGAGAGAAGAAAGGCGGCAACCGGATTCGAACCGGTGAATAGAGGTTTTGCAGACCTCCGCCTTACCACTTGGCTATGCCGCCATAAAAAATGGAGCAGGAGACGGGGCTTGAACCCGCGACAACCACGTTGGCAACGTGGGGCTCTACCAACTGAGCTACTCCTGCCCCCCGGGCTTTAAGGCCCGCACTATTAATTTATATCACGAGATTATTGCTTGTCAAGCTCTTGCAAGCCTCTTTTCAGCCCGGGGTGCACGCCTGAGCGCGGCCGCTATCAAGATGCGGCCTTGTTTTGCTTTTCTATCTCAGCCTGGAAGTACTGGTTGGCCGTGCTTACGTACTCCTCCCTGGGCATGAGCTCTAAAGCCACCTGGTCGGAGAGCTTTTGCGAGATGGCGCCATTGTTGGCGACCAGCCTTCCCGCTTCCCTCGCCGCCTCGTATATCGGCTCCGCCTTCCCGGGCGCAAGCGCCTCCAGGGCCTGCAAAATCTCGCCGTGCGGCCTGAGCAGTGCCCCCAGGTAGTTCGCCCCGCTTATCCTGCACAGCTCCTTTACGTGCATGACCAGGGCGTCGAAGTTGTCCATCTCGTGGAACCCGCAGTTTGAGATGAGCACCATGTCCGAGTGCTTAAACCCTTCCCTGGCAGGGTGGGCGCAGTGGCCGTCCATAAGCTCGATAAAGGGCTTTGCCATGGGTATGATCCTGTCCATCATGGTCTTTAACTGCGCGGACATGCCGAACACGTAAAGGGGCGTGGCCAGCACCTGCACGTCGGCCTTGCCCATCATCTCCAGCAGCCCGGCCATGTCGTCCTTTTGCACGCACCTGCCAGGGGTCTTTAGCCAGCAGTTGAAGCAGCCCCGGCAGGGGCGGATGTCCATGCCCTGGAGAAATACCAGGTCAACCTCGGCCCCGGCCTCCTCAGCCCCCTCCAGGAAAGGCCCCAGTATCCGGTGGGTGTTTCCCTTGTCCTTCCTTGGACTCCCGTTTACCGCAAAGATCCTCATTTCTCACTCCTTCATAAACTCACAACTAAAAACTCACACCTCAAAACTCACACCTGAAACCTAATAAGGCATTTCTTCTTCAGGCGGGTAATCCTCGGGGTAATACTCATCGTATGTCCCCTCTTCACCAGGATACAAAGTCGAACCCTCGTCCGGGTACAGGGTTTCCCCTTCCTCCAGGTAAACCGTGTCCCCCTCCTCGATGTAAAGCGTGTCACCCGCCTGCAGGGTCGAGCCCTCCACCGGAGAAAGCTCCTCTTCCGCAGGCGCCGGCTCTTCCGGCGCTTCCTCCTCGGCCGGGCCTTCATCCAGGGGCACCAGCGGCTCCTCCTCTGGAGGCGGCTCCGGCTCCGGGGGAGGTGGCGCCAGCCTCTCTATCAGGTTCTCGATCTCTTCCAGTGCTATCCTCTCCTGCTTTTCCGCGGTCGCGAGGTCGTCTCTGGCCTTCTGTATCCTGTTCATCTCGCCCGACTGCATGTAGAGCATCATGTTCCTGTAGCCGCGCTGCCTGATGGCGAAAGAGTTTGCCAGCCGGGTGTGGGCTCTTCTTATCCTGGCCGGCGGCTCGATGTTCCTTGTTTTGGTTGTCAGATACTGGAACTGGCGCAGCTTCTCTCCGAACTTGCCGATGTTGCTCTTTTCCTTTGATGTGGACATGTCTCTCAGCTCGCGGTCGAATGACTCGGCCTGGTCCAGTATCCCGTTTATGGTGTTTTCATAATCGAGCAGTTGCACGTACTCGTCCTGCTCGACCTGGACCTCTTCCCCGCCCGGCTTTTCCGGGACAGACCCGGGACTTTCCCCCGGTTTTTTGGCAGGCGCGGTCCCGCGGCTCCCTGCTTCGGCCACACCGGGTTTAGCAGCATGGCCGGCCTTTTTTGCCTCGTCCCTTCCAAGGCTCAAGTTAACCGCCAGCAGGCCCGCGGACATGAGCACCACCATGAAAAGGACGGTGAAAGGGTGGGCCCACCTGGGGATGGTCCCGACCTTTCTGTCCATCTCCTCCACCAGAAGGCTCAGGCACTGGGGACAATGGGTGGCGTCGTCCGACATCTCCGAGCCGCAGTATGGACAGTGGATCATCTATTCCACCCGCCTGCTACTAGAATTGACCGCCATTTCCTATTTCAATGCTCCCGGTTTAGACATCGCCCGGGCCAAAGAGTGCCGCGGCCTACATTACTACTGCGGTATGAACGAGACCTCCCTGGCCTCAACCATGGTGATGGCCTCCTCGGGGCAGCCGATGGCGCACTGGCCGCAGCCCAGGCAGCTCTCCTCGGAGACCACCGCGTAGTCGTCGTCACCCACCGCGATGGCCTTGAACCAGCACCTGTCCTCGCAGTCGCCGCAGGCCGAGCACAGCTCAGCGTCCACCTGCGGGGTGTAGCGGCTGGGGTCGCACAGCGGCAGCCCGTCGGATATGAGCAGGGTGAAGGACTGGCAGCAGCACCCGCAGCAGTTGCATATGAAGTGGCCCACACCGGCCTTGTTCATGGTCACGTGCACCAGGCCGGCCTCCTGGGCACGCCCGATGATATCCAGGGCCTCCTGCTTTGTCACCTCGCGGCCTGAGCCCCGGTCAATGGTGTACTGGGCTCCCTTGTTCACCTGCAAGCACACCTCCACCGGGGCGTCGCACTGCTGCATGGATAAACGGCAGGTGCAGTTGGTCACCGCCAACTTGTCCGCGGTCTCGATCATCTCAAGCACGTTCTCCGGGGCAAGCACCTGGGCCTTGCCGGTCTCCACGCTTTTGCCCACCGGTATCACACGGGTGTAGGGCCTGGGGAGAACCTTGGTGAAAACCTGCGCAAGCTGCGGCCACTCCTCCTCCATGTACCTCTTCCACAAGCCGTAGAACTCCTCCGTGGCCTCCGGCCAAACCAGGGTGGCGTCGTGGAACTGGGCAAGGTGCCGGGGCGGGTTCCACTTGGTGTAGCCCTCCTTCTCCCGCTTGAAAACAAGGCCCTTCCTGAACATGTCGTTCAAGTCGGACTCGATCTCCGAGACCGGCCTCGAAAACTTCTCCGACATCTCCTCCGCCCTGCCCGGAAGAGACACCAGGAGCTCGGCCTGCTGGTCCGTGATCATGGACCTCAGTATCTCCGGTATCCACTTCGAGTCCTTGTGCATCATGTTTTCAGCGAACTTTCGATACGGCGAGACCTCAGACATGACCCGTCCTCCCATGGTTCATTTCCCGTTATCAGATCATACCAGTTATGGACCCCCCCGGCAACCGCGCAACCGCGGGACCGCGGGGGCCAACACCCAGCGGGAGCCGGCCCTCCCGAGGCGAAAAGCGCAGGTGCCCCGGTCCCGGGGACAAGGCGGGGGCGCCCTTGATCATGCATGAAATCAGAAATCCGGGGACAGCGGAAAACCACGGGTGTGATGAACCAGTCAAATTAAAATTTGCGCCCGGGTTCCCAGAAGCTCAGAACCGCTCTCGTCCTTTTATAGAATTAATAATGCGCGCGGCCTCCTCCCTGGTGATGACCTGGAGAACCCGGCCGTCGTCGTATACGATGATGTCATCTTTCCCGGGTGGCAGGTGAGGCTTATTTATGAAGAACCTTTGCCCGGAGCCGGTCTTCATCCTCCAGACAGCGATCTCGATCTCTTCTATCACTGTCCTGCCGAAGTAAAGCTCTGCCGCCTTGTCAAAGCTCTTGGGGGTGGCAAGCACCCTTTCGCCATGATATGGGTACCCGATCCAGTAAAGGGCCACCGGCTGAGGAGGGCGATGGTCGTTGAGATAATTGACAAGAAAGGAGCACACCTTTTTATTCCATTTATCAATCTTCCGGTAAGAGGGTATGATCCGCTGGTATGAAGCCGCGTTCAATATGATTAATACGATCATTAACGCGGAAAGCGCTGCGGCCTTCCAGCGCGGCGTGCCTTTTGGACGATCCAGGAGGAGGACCGCGAGTAGTCCTGCGCAAAGACAGAGCGCGGCTACGGACTCGTAAAAGATCCTGTCTCCTTCCAGTACGGGGGTGAAGATGATAGCGTATGGCGCGACCAGCATGGCGTAGAGCGCCGCGAGAATGGCGGCCTTTGGCCAGCCGCGCAAAACAATCAACAGGCCGAGCGCCGCGGACAGTATCAGCCAGAGGGGGAACAGTTTTATAAACCAGGCGTTCACCCGGTTGAGCTGGGACGGATCAAACAGGTATGGGAAGATGGAGCGGAAGAACATGAGCCAGCCGTGAGAGAGGATATGAGGCAGGGGCTTCCAGAAAACGGCTATCTGGCGGGATTCCTGGACCGAGATGCTGATCACGGCGAAAAGAAGCAGATATGCAGTCACCAGCAGGAGGGGTGCAATTGCGTAAAGCCTTGGTAAAGGCCGGCTTCCTTGTCGGGGCCAGAACAAGATCATGGCCGTGCAGGCGACAGCAAAGCCCAGAAAGCTCTCCACCGTGAGCAGCCCTGAAACCAGCAGGACACAAAAAGCCGCGAACCAGGAGCGCGAAGCGCCCCGGATAACCCTCAGCAACAGGTATATTGCTCCCAGGCCGAAAAGAGCGCTCAGCACCTGCTTCATCCCCGAGTACCAGAAGACCGCCTGATGGATGCGAAAGTGGGAGAAGAAGTAAATTGCCGTCAACGCCGCCAGGGCCCGGGACCATGGAGCACGGGGGCTGGCCCACAAAAGGATCAGCCGGTAGAGCACAAGGCTTATCACCAGGTGGGTTGACAGGAGCGTGAGGTGGTATCCAAGCGGCTTCAAGCCGAAGGCCCGGTAGGACAGGTAATAGACCACATAGATGACCGGGCGGAAAAAATTGTGATAGGTGGAAACTTTAAAAAGCTCTGAAGGGGAGCGCTCGATCAGTTCACGGCTTCTCGAGATGAAGTCCAGGTCGTCGCTGTAGAGCGCCAGTTCGAGAGAGGGGCGGAAGCAGATGATCGAGACGACCAAGAGCCCGGCTATGAGAATAATGCGCTCCAGGCTCAGCCCCCCCCCTGACAAGGTATTGTCCAAAGGAGCGAGTCCTTTGTCCGGGCCTCGATTTGATCTGTTTTCCAACTTTACCCGCCGGGCTTCAACGAGCTATGCGTTACTCGTTCCGGGACTCGCCTCTTGCCCATCCCCGTGATGTTTCACCCGGGCGCTTCCCGGGGGGCGCGGCCTCTCGGGCTCGCTTGAAGACCCGGGCTTTCTTGTCCCAGGGCGCCGTGGTTTATGACCTTGAGCACATTGTCGGAGACAGCCCTTCTCATAAGGATCATACCAGCGGAAAAACTCCCCGGCAACAACTGATCGAGCCCTTTCTCGATCCTCGGAATGGTCAGGCTGTGTCTCAGGTCAGCGGGGATGCAAGGCCGGGTGTTACTTTTTCCCGGTTTTTGCCGGGGACTCGGACATGAGCCTGCTTATCACCTGCAAGAGCCTTTCGGAGAGCTCCTCGGGGGAGGCGCTGTTGCCCTTGTTTATGTATCGCGCCGGGGAGCAGTGTTGGAAGATGTCCTTCAATGTGTCGTTGTACTTCACCGACGAGAAGAAGAGTATGGGCACGGGCTTTTTCTTTGCAAGCCCCTTCTCCTCTGCGCGCAGGGCCATGGCCGCGTTGACCCCGTTTATTCCCGGCATGCTGATGTCCGAAGGAATTAGCCCTCTATCATTTCGGAAATCAATTTACCATTAGACACGAAATGATGCCAAAAAGCGTTGAGCCAGATCAATGGCGCGAATGCGCAGGCGAAGCTTGCTTACAATTGTGCGAAAGGCAACGCCATGACCTCCGGACCGAGGGGGAGGGAGACGTCGCCGGGGTGGACAACATAACCTGGCAACGCCCGGCGAGCGATTCCGTCACCCGCTCCATGAGCAGCAGGTTTTGCGATCCGGTGAGCAGGTACTGGCCGGTTTCACCGCGACGGGCGTCCACCCGCTCCTTGATATACGGCAGGAGATTGGGTGCATATTGAACCTCGTCAAAGATAACCGGAGGAGGGTGCAACTCCAAGAATGCCCGCTGGTCGCTCGCGGCCGCGGCCTGGACATCCGGTGGTTCCAGTGAGACGTAACGATACGTCTTCGCGAGAAGGTGCTGAAGCAGCGTGGTCTTCCCCGATTGCCGCGGTCCGGTCAGAACAAGCACGGGAAACTCTCTTATCACCCGCCGGAGAACGGATTCCAAGGAACGGGAGATGTAGCGGTTAACCATCGGGCCCCTCCTCGGTCATTATGCATTTAAAATGCATAATTGCAAATCGCGCGGCGGGGACAAGCGGACTAGCGGGCAAAATCACGGGGTTAAAGCGAGGGAGGAGCGCCGCCGCTACGGACAGTCTTTGACTGTGTGGGGCGGCCGCACCGAAGTCTAAAACCGAACAAAGAGTTACAACGCATCCAGCCCGGCCGGACTGCCGCGACGACACGGCGCAGGCATGAAAGGAGGGCGATCATGCGATACGGACCGGACGATAAATTCTGGCTTGTGCTGGATGCAGGACCAGGGAGCCGCTGTCTTGGCCAAAGGTCCTGGACTGCATTATTATAGGTTGCAGGACAATTAACAGGATGACGCAAGAGCGATCAGATAAAAATCTTTGCCATAAGCCGCAGCATGCTTCGGACACCTGGGAGGACAAGGTCCCGCACCTGCCTGCAAAGACAGGCGTGTACCTGTTAAAGGGCAAGGATGGTGAGGTTCTCTACGTTGGCAAGGCCAAGAACCTCCGGGCCAGGGTCAGGTCATACAGCCGGGACTCTGATGATGGCCGCTACCAGGTGGCCTTCCTGCGCAACCGGACCGCGGACCTTGACTACATCGTGACCGACACCGAGAAGGAGGCCGTGATCCTGGAGAACAACCTCATAAAGAAGCACCGGCCGCGCTACAACATCAGGCTGCGGGACGACAAGACATATTATCACTTGAAGCTGACCCTGTCCGAGCAGTACCCGCGGCTGCTGCTGACCAGGCGGCCGAGGAAGGGCGGCAGAGACGTTCTGTTCGGTCCGTTCTCGTCCTCGCGCGCGGTCAAGGAGACCATCCGGACTTTGCAGGAGATCTTCCCGCTTAGAAGGTGCCAGGAGCGTTTCCGTATGAGGAAGAGGCCGTGCCTGAACTACCAGATGGGCAAATGCCTGGGCCCGTGCGCGGAGGAGGTGAGCGAAGCGGATTACGCGCACACGGTTGACCAGGTGATGCGCTTTTTGAAAGGGCGCGCTCCCGAGCTCATCCGCGAGCTTGAGGATGAGATGGAGAGGGCCGCGGCCGCGGAGATGTTCGAGCGCGCGGCCATGCTGCGCGACCGCATCCAGGCCATCAAGAAGACCCTGGAGCAGCAGAAGGTGGACTTCACCCGGCCGGTTGACCGCGACGTGATCGGTTTTTACCGCGAGGGGGACCGTGTGGTCATACACCTTCTGGGCTACCGGGGAGGGGCACTCCTGGTGAGCGACCCGCACACCTTCACCAGGGTCTCGATCCACGATGAAGAGGCGCTCTCGTCTTTCCTCTCACAGCTCTACCCTGAGCGTGGCCAGCCGCCGGCCGAGGTGCTGGCGCCTTTTTTGCCTGCTGACCGTGACGTGCTTGAGAGCAGCTTTACCGCGCTGCGTGGAAAGAGGAGCGTGATCAGGGTGCCCGAGCGGGGGGAGGGCCGCCGTCTGGTGGAGATGGCGCAAAAGAACGCCGAGGAGACCCTGGAGCGCGACCGTGACCGGGGCGACGACCGCGAGCGGGCCATGGCCGAGCTGCAGGCGAGGCTGGGTCTGGAGAAGTTGCCGCGCTGGATCGAGTGCGTGGACATCTCCTTGCTGGCGGGCGAGGCCGCGGTGGGGTCAATGGTGAAGTTCCTGGAGGGTGAGCCTGACAAGTCGGGTTACAGGAGGTACCGGATTAAGCGCTCGGATGGAGTGGACGACTATGGGATGATGCGGGAGGTGCTGTCCCGCAGGTTCAGGCGGGCCCTGGACGAGGGGAGGCCGCTGCCCGACCTTCTGGTGGTTGACGGTGGCAAGGGGCAGCTAAACGTTGCCAGGGCCGTGCTGGAGGAGCTCGGCATAGATGCGGTGGAGACCACGGGGCTGGCAAAGGACAGGGGTGCCGGGGAGCAGCAGCAGGAGCAGGTGAAGAGGAAGGGGGAGCGGGTGTACGTGCCCGGAAGGAAGGAACCGGTGAGCCTGAAGCAGGGCACTGCGGGCATGTTCCTCTTGCAGCGCGTGCGGGACGAGGCCCACCGCTTTGCCATCTCTTATCACAAGAAGCTGCGGGGCAAAAAGGCTAAGAGGTCAGTGCTGGAGGACGCGCCCGGGATAGGACCAAAAAAGGCCGCGGCGCTCGTAAAGCATTTCCAGGGGGTGGAAAGAATCAGGCAGGCTTCAAAAGAGGAGATCGCAGAGGCCCCGGGCGTCGGGCCCGCGGACGCGGAGAGGATCAAAAGCTTCCTGGAGAAGAAGCAGGGGGCCTGGTGATCTTCTTATGTTTGCGCGGCAACTTAGTTTTATCAGCGCCCGAGCGCGGAGTATATCATGCGGGTGACGCCTTCCACCATATTGTCCTCCACGTCCTCGGACCAGCCCACCCCTTCTTGTATTTGTTTACCAAAAGAAACATTGTCAAGCCCAAAGCAATTTTGTCTATTTGCAAATTGTCGTTTGTTAGACCACGGGGCCAGAGCAGGATCAATGGTTGTTGTGATTTATTTATCTTTCCGTCAAGACAAGCCCGCCCCTGCGGTATCTGGCAAGGGCGGGCCGACAAATAAAGATCGGGGGGCGACGCTCTACTCCGCAAGCATCTTCTTCATCTCCTCGGTCATAACCGGCACCACCTTGAACAGGTCGTCCACGATACCGTAGTCCGCTTTCTGGAATATGGGTGCATCCGGGTCCTTGTTCACCGCCACTATCACCTTGGACGTCCTCATCCCCGCCAGGTGTTGAATGGCGCCTGAGATGCCGAAGGCCATGTACAGGTTGGGGTTCACAACCTTGCCGGTCTGGCCCACCTGCCGGGCCACGTCCGCGTAGCCCGAGTCTACAGCCGCACGGGAAGCGCCCACCGCGGCGCCCAGCACGTCTGCCAGGTCTTCGAGAATCTTGAAGTTCTCCTTGTCCTTCATGCCCCGGCCGCCGGACACGATAATGGGGGCCTCGGTCAGCTCCGGCCTGCCGGTCGCTGTTATGTTGAGCTCCTTGACCTGGGACTTGACCTCGGACACATCCGGGTCAACCTTTACCACCTCGCCGGCTGCGCCCTTCTCTTCCGCGGGCGGGAACACGTTAGGACGTGCGCTGCATATGGCCGGAGAGCCGGTCGCCTCGGTCTTTGCATAGCACTTGCCCGAGTAGACCGGCCTTTTCGCCGTCACCTTTCCGTCCTGCACGCTTATGTCAATGCAGTCCGAGGACAGCCCGGCGCCAAGCTTTGCAGCCGACCGGGGCGCCAGGTCCTTGCCCTGAGCGGATGCGGCGAACAGGATGAGGGCGGGGTCCGCCTGCTTGGCCGCGGCTGCCACCGCCTGGGCATACCCGTCCGGCGAGTAGTTCTCCAGCGCATCCGACTCGCAAAGGCATACCTTCTCCGCGCCGTGCTTTCCAAGCTCGGGGGCCAGCCCCTCCACGCCCTTGCCTATGAGGCACGCGCTAAGTCCGCCACCCAGGTCACCGGCGACATTTCCTCCAACTCCCAGGAGCTCCAGGGAGGACTTTCTGAGCTTGCCGTCCCTGTGCTCCGCCACTATCATTACACCGCTTGCCATTTCTATCCTCCTTGTATTCTCTGGCTGATTTTTAAAGCCCGGTCTCAGATGACCTTTGCCTCTTCCCGGAGCAGCTTGACCACTTCCTTTACCATGTCCTCGGTCTCCATCTCCTTGAAGACCTTGCCCGCCTCCCTTTCCGGGAGCGGCTCATATCCGGCAATCTTTACGTTGGCCCCGGAGTCTCCCACCTGGTCCGCGGACAGTCCGGTCTCGGCCAGCCCCATCTTCTTGATCTCCTTTTTCTTGGCCTTCATGATGCCGGGCAGGGATGCGTAGCGGGCCTCCTGGATGGGTTCGGAGTCCTGCACCTGGACCCCCTTGTCCACCGAGATCACCGCGGGCAGGCCTACCTCGTAGGTCTCCTCCGCTCCCTCGATCTTCCTCTTCACCGTGGCGCTCTTGCCGTCATCCGAGATGTTCAGATAGATGCATGAGGTGCACTGAGGAACGTCCATGAGTTCGGCCAGCATGGCCGGCACCTGGGCCATGTCCCAGTCAATGGCCTGCTTGCCGCAAAGTATTATGTCGGGCTCAAGCTCCTTTAAGGCCGCGGCAATGGCCCTGGCCTCGCCCATTGCGTCCGAGCCCTTGAATGCCTCGTCGTTCAGGTGCGCGCCCTTGTCAGCGCCCATGGCCAGAGCGGTGCGCATGGACTCCACCACCCTGTCAATGCCCATGGTGACCACGTGGACCTCGCCCCCGAACTTCTCCTTCAGCCTGAGGGCCACCTCTGTTGCGTACTCGTCGTAGGGGTTCATGATCCACTTGATGTTCTGCTCGTCAATAGAGGCGCCGTCGGATGAGATCTTGATGGTGGCCTCGGTGTCCGGTGTCTGTTTCATACATACCGCGATCTTCACTTTATTTCCTCCTTTCTTTCAATTGGTTTTGAAAACATAATCTGAACTTTGATCTCTTCTATGTCTTGCCGGGTCTGGCCTTGATTCCATCCATTATCATTTCGGAGAGCTCCCCGGCCGCGTTGTCAAGGTAACTCTCAGCCTTGTTTGTGCGCACCCAGTGCAGCGCGATCTCGTCAAGCGCCCCGAACACCGACCTCTTGAACACGCCCAAAGAGAGGTCCTGCCTGAAGACCCCGTCTTTCTGTCCCTGCTTCAGGATGTCGGCTATGATGTCAATGTATCTGATCCAGAGCCTGGGCTCGTACTCTTTCATGAACTTGTGACTCTGCCTAAGCTCCACCTGGAGCACGTCGGCAAGGTCGGGATGCTGCTTTAAAAGTCTCAGGTGGTGCCTTATAAAGCCGCGGAGCTTGTCGCGGGGGTCTTCGAGCCCATAAAGCTCTTTTTCCACACCGTTGATGATAAGGTCCAGGCTCTCCTCGAACACCCTGATGAGTATGTCGTCCTTGTTGCGGAAATAAAGGTATATGGTCCCGCTGGCTACGCCGGCCTCTGATGCTATGTCCGAGATACGGGAGTTGTGGAACCCGTTTTTAGCAAACACCTTGACTGCCGCTTCCAGAATCCGGTTGTACTTCTGTGCGTGGCGAGACATTCAAGACCCAAAGCCGATTTTACCCCCATAGAACTCCTGAAAAGCCAGATGACCTGAAACAAATGAACACTCATTCAGTACCATGAAACACCATGCTTTGTCAAGTGCGATTGCAAAGGCAGCTAAATTTTTTCCCGGTGGGGTGTTTGACACCCCGGCGTAAAAGTGGTGCACTGGATTTTGTCGGGACTGTATTCTTTTATTAAAAGGAGCTTTTCAATGAAGAGTCAAAGCTTTGTTTTATTGATACTCATCCTCGTCTTGCCGGGCCTCGGCGCATTTTCCGCGGGGCCGTCATTACAACCACTTCACGTGGAGGAGGACAGGATAGTGGACTCCTCCGGCAGGCAGGTGATTTTGCGTGGAGTGAACGCCGGCATGCGCAGCAAGATGCCGCCTTTCTACCCATTCGATCCCGAGCCTGATTTCAAGACCGCCCTTTCAAGGTACACGGAGGTGATAGACTCGCTGGGCGCGAACGTGGTCCGGCTGCTCATGATCTACGAGGCTGCCGAGCCGGTGCGCGGTCAATACAACAACGAGTACCTCTCCATCTACGACAGCATGGTGGAGGCTTTTGCCGAGCGTGGCATCAGGGTGATAGTGGACAGCCACCAGGACGTTTTCAGCCGCCGCTTCTGCGGGGACGGGTTCCCTGACTGGGCCATCCCGGAGAGATTCCGCGACATGGATCACCGCTCGGACTGCAGGCTGTGGGAGGCGCGTTACTTCTCAAACCCGGTGGCCAGGTCCTTTGACCGCTTCTGGTCGAACGAGGACGGGGTCCAGGACAACTACGTGGAGCTGTTTCGCATGCTGGCCGAGCGCTACAAGGACCAGCCCGCGGTCATAGGTTTCGAGCCCATGAACGAGCCTTTCCCCGGCTGGTGGGGCCTGTCCCACTATACCAGCTGGCATGAAGAGCAGCTCTACCCCATGTACGAGAAGGTGGCCAAAGCCGTGCACTCGGCCGACCCCCGCTACCTGGTGTTCATTGACATATGCCCGCTGGAGAACACCGGGATGTGGAAGACCGAGCGGGAAAAGCCGGACATATCAAACCTGGTGCTGGCCCCCCACTACTACGACCTTGGATACCTGGGGCTGGCCTCCAGTCCGGGAGGCGACATCGAGACCATGCGAAAAGGCCTTTCAAAGCACATGAGATGGGCGCGCGACTGGGTCATACCCGTGCTGGTGTCCGAGTATGGTGTATCCATGCAGAGGAATGACGCGGGCAGCTACATACAGAAGCTCTACTCGGTGTTCGACCGCATGCACCTCTCCGGCACCATCTGGGAAGCGTCCATGAGCGACACCCTGTGGAACTTCAGGCAGAAGAACATAATAGAGCCGGACGGCGAGGTGAAACCAGCGGCCTATAACATTGACCGGCCCTGCCCCCGGGCCGTCTCCGGGGTTATAGAAAAATTTTCCTTTGACGCGCAAACAAAGACATTCGAGCTCTCCTGGACCGAGGCCCCGGATGCGGACTCGCCCACAAGGATATACCTTCCCCCCCGCATCTATGAGCGGGAGCCCGAAGTTGATTTCCAGGGGGAGAGTAGCTTCTGCGACCGGGAGGAGATGATCCTGTGCATACCCCCTGCGGGGGAAGGCGGAAAGCGGACGATCAAGATAAGCCCTTGAAAGATTGAATCCAGCGCAAAAACTATTTATGAGTGATACAATCCGTTAAAGCGCGGAAGTGCATTACAGGAGGAGAAGATGGATTTCGAGGGGATGAGCATTGAGGAGGTTCGCTACCTGGTTGTATTCATTACCACTGAGGACCAGGATGAAGGGGCGAAGATCGCGAAGGCCCTGGTGGAGGAAGAGGTGGTGGCGTGCGTGAACATGATAAAAGAGGTCAGCTCAGTGTTCAAATGGAAGGGCAAGGTGGAGGAGGAAGCGGAGTGTCTGCTGGTGGTAAAGACCCGGACCGAGCGCTTTCACGAGCTTGTGCGCAGGGTAAAAGAACTGCATTCCTACGACGTACCCGAGGTGATCGCATTGCCGATAGTTGAAGGCAACACCCCTTACCTGCAGTGGATAGACGAGGTCACCTGAGTTGTCGCGTATAGAGAAGAAGTTTTCCGAGCTCCGCCGCGCCGGCCGCGCCGGTCTCATACCCTTTATAACCGCGGGCGATCCTGGTCTGGCCCGTACAGAGGAGCTCCTTTACTGCCTGGCCGACTCGGGCGCTGACGTAATCGAGCTGGGCATGCCCTTCTCCGACCCCATGGCCGACGGTCCCACCATACAGGCGGCTTCCGAGAGGGCGCTAAAGAACGACTTTGGGCTGGAGCAGGTGCTCTCGCTGGTGGAGAGGTTCAGGCAGAGGTATGACGTGCCCCTCCTGCTTTTCGGCTATTACAACCCCGTGTTCAGCTTTGGCGAAGAGCGGCTGGTGAGCGAGGCCCAGGAAGCGGGCGTGGACGGCTTCTTGATCGTAGACCTCCCACCGGAGGAAGGCGAGGGCTTGAGGGCGCTGGCCTCCGGCGCGGGCCTGGACGTAATATACCTGGTGGCCCCAACCTCCCCGGATGAAAGGATAAAAAAGATAGCCGCAGTGGCGAGCGGGTTTATCTACTACGTCGCCGTCACCGGAGTCACCGGCGCAAGGGACACGCTCGCGGAAACCATCCCTAATGACGTTGCCAGGATAAAAAGATACTCCGACCTGCCAGTGGCCGTAGGCTTCGGAATCTCAAAACCCGAGCATGCCTCAAAGGTGGCGCAACATGCCGACGCCGTGGTGGTGGGCAGCGCCATAGTGAACCTGATCGGCGAGTACGGCCACTCGGACGAGATGGTGAGCAAGGTTCGAGAGTTCGTGAGCGCGCTCCACAAGGGCGTGTGCTCGACTGCCAAAAAATAACGTCCTGCCCGGCTCCTGGAGAGTGGTTTATGCCTGATGCCTTGGTTAATGGAATCAAAGTGAATTACGTCTCAGCCGGCGAGGGCGACCCGGTTATCCTGGTCCACGGGTTCACCGCGAGCCATGACATGTGGTGGGGCCAGCTCCCAGCGCTGGTAAAGGCGGGGTACAAAGCCATCGCATATGACGTGCGCGGTCACGGGGACTCGGGCCGCCCGGAACCCGGGTTCGACGTGGGCACCCTGGTCGCGGACCTGGACGGTCTCATGGATGAGCTGGGTATTGAGCGCGCTCACGTGGCCGGCCTTTCAATGGGAGGGATCATCGGCCAGAGGTTCTGCATGGACAAGCCCGAAAGATGCGCCACCCTCACCGCAGCGGACACCTTTCCGGGAAAGCCTGACTACGGGACCATGGCAGTATTCAACGAGCACTCGCGGCTGGTAGCAGAGGTGGGAGTTGCCGGACTGTTCGAGCACCTGCTGGAGCACCCGGCCCTGCCGGTGGGGCCCGACTACCAGGTCCCGGTCGAGTTCATGGAAGTATACAGGCAGAGCTTCTTGAAAAACGACCCCTCAAGCCTCGCAGAGTTCGTAAGACTGTTCGCATCCCTCCCCGACTGGACCGGGGAGCTCTCTAGCATAAAATGCCCGGTGCTCCTTATCGCCGGTGAGCGCGACACCCCCTGCCTCGCCCCCATGAGGAAGATGCAAAAGGCCCTGCCCCGCTCCGAGCTGCACCTGATACCCAGGGCCGGGCACGCATCAGCGATCGAGAAGCCGGAGGAGTTTAACGATATCTTGGTTACATTCTTACAAAAGTATTCTGATAAATGATTTAATAGAGGGACGGGAGTTCACCTAAACTAAGCCCTGACCCCAGTCCTTTATTCAACAATCGATTCGAACCAAAGTGCAAGATCATTTTCACTAATTTTTCCATCAGCAACTCGTATCGCCATTTCTACTATCTGATCATTATTAAGGGATTCAGATATCTTGCATCCGTTCATCCTCAAGAAAATAAAAGCTGAACTCATCCCCGTACGCTTATTTCCATCGAGGAAAACGTGTCGTGTTATTATTCTAAAAGCATAGGCGCAAGCCTTACGTGGCAAAGAAGGGTAGACTTCTATACCCATTAATTCTGACTTCACTATATCTGCGATGTACTCTAAGCTATTGGGATTCAGGACATGCCCGGAGTCATCAACTGAATTCTCAGCCAACGATATAACTTTGCAATTTATGCGAATTATATCTTGACCGGACAGATATCTTATTCCCTGCTCAGTCGTTCCCACGCTCCCCGATACCTATCGAAAACTTCAGACATCGCCCCATCGAGCTTCAAGTCTTCGCTATCAATAGACTCATTTTCACTTACATGGTAGACATTGCAGTCTTCTGACAGGTAAACAGTTAAGTTTGCCTCGAATTGATTTTTTTCAGCATGATTTCTCATGGCCCCTCCAATACTTTTGACAAGTCTTTCCTTTTAATCCATTTGAATCCATGGAAAGGAGTCAATAAAGCTATATCAATGTCTCCACCAACAGTGGGAACTATATTTGAAAATCTTTGAAAACCTGTCGTAAGTCTTATCAAGTATTCGCAATAGTCCACTGCATCTTGCAATGAGAACAACCCAAAGTTTATTTGAGAGTCTGGGACTTTTTTTTCTGTCTCCCATAATTTTGTTACCACATGAATGAAGCCACCTATGGTACATCCACTCTGAACATGTTTGTTCTTATCATTTTTCTTTCCTATCTTCAATTCATGCGTCACGGCAGTATACTTTTCATTTTTGTATTCAAATCCATTGATTTGTAGGTTTAAGGGTGCCCAGCCATCCGGTGCTTCGTCCTTATACTTCGGAAACTGAGCTAGTAATTCCTTATCAAAATAGGATTCTAATTGCGAAACGAGTGTATCAAGATTTTCAGGAACGGAATTTTTGTTCAATTGAGCGAATCTATTTATGTGCCAGTAGATACTCATCTCATTAATAATACCAACGCCATGTGATGTGATGGCATACTTTTCAAAGAGCGGAAAAAGCTTCTGTGTATATGAAGAAGCAGATCTGGGAAAGCCGAAGGGCGGCAACTTCACTTTCTCAAGAGAGATCTGCTTATTGCACTCAGGACACTCTAGCTTAAAATCTGCCGCAAACTCTAAGTTAGTTTTGGCAGTGGATAGACTGTCTGCCGCAACAACAATCCCATCAGGAATTCTTAATGATATCGCTAAACTCATTAGATCACTCCCTACGCCGGATACCCCTAATAGCACATTATTTTATGCCTGTCAACTATATAATAGCTCTTTGGTTCGGCATTCCCGCTTTGGCTTTCGCCCATCGTGCTTATATACTATTCAGTCTTTTCTTAAAGTCATGTGGGTTCTGTCGCTCAAAACCCCCTTCTTCTTGAGATAATCGTCATGCTTGCTACGAAATTCTTTAACGGTTTCTACTACTTTCTTATTACCATGATAGCCGAATTTTTGCAAAATTCACCACCTGACCTCGATCCCGGCGGAGAGCCCGCCGGTGAGGCCCGAGCTAACACGGTCGAGGGCGAGACGCGAGCGCAGCCCGAGGCATACGGTGGCCCGGCTGCCCCGGAAGCGCAAAGGGCTGTACTCGAACTCGAGCTGGTATGAGGAGAGTCCCGCGCCTGCGCGGACCGACTTCTCCGGGCTGAGAAAGCCTCTCTTATGAGCCTCCATTTCCCTGGTAATGCTCGGTCCTGTTTTCTCCCCGGTCCTGCTCTCAACCTCCGGGGGTTTGCTTATCGTGGCCACGTGATCGTAGAAATCCGGAGTGAATCGCATGTCTCCCGGCTGTTCGTCCAGCACGTCATTGTCCCGGTAGACCCACCACCCATGCGCTTTGTCTTTTATCTCCACCTCTCGTTTTACTTTCTTCAAGCAGTCATCGCAGTCCGGAGGCGGACTTTTGAGACGCTGCCCGGTCTTCCGCTCCCTCCAGGACGCTTTCTGCACGGGCGTCTTTCCCCTGGAGCTTGCCATTGCCCTCATGCTTTTCCTCAGGGATGCAAGCTCGGACTCTGCAAGCTCCCTGCTCTCCCTCTCCCGTGCAAGGCTTTGCTCCAGCCTCTCCTCGTTGCAAAGGTGCGAGCAAACCCGCCACCCGGCATAGAAGCCGGCCGAGAGCACGCCAATGGCAAGTGCCAGCCCGAGCAGGAGCTTAGCCTTGCCTGTCAATTTTCTTACCCCACGTGTAAGCGCCGGCCAGGATGGCGTTCGGCAGAGCCAGGACAGCGGCCACTCCGGAAAGGCCGGCCACCAGGTTTTCCTCGGGCATGACAAGGAACCTCATGGTAACGCATACCACCAGCACCAGGGACACTGCCATGGTGATCGAGAACCAGAAAGCGGTGAGGCTGAAACTGCCGTTCTTTTGGGCAAGCTTGAACAGAAAGCCGCCCTCTTGCTTTTTCCCTTCACCTGTCATGCATAAGCCCTTTCAGCTTTTACCGGTTGCTCATCTTTCCAGCCCCTTTCCCGCAGGAAGCGGGCCCTTTCCAGCACGTCACTTGAGTAGTCGCCGCCCGTGGTGTACGCGTCCACGTCCATGCCTGTTCTCGCGGCTTTGATGGCCCTGCCCGGCCCGCAGTTGTATGCGGCCAGCGCCACCCTCAAGAGCTCATCGCTGTTAAAGCCCTTCAGCCTTCGCTCCGCGGCCTTAAGATTTTTACTAAGCAGGTAACACCCATAGGCGATGTTTGCCGGATGATATGTCCAGAAGTCGCCGATCTTTATGAAGTGCTTGTGCCAGCGGTCGTCTATCTGCATGAGTCCCCTGCCGTGGCCGCGGTCACCGGTGAGAGGCGGGCAGTCTCCCTTGCCCAAAAGCCTTCCCCCGCCCGACTCCCGGCTCATGATTCCTGCCACCACCGCTGGCGAAAGCTCGAAGCTTTCGGCGATGGGCTCAATAAGGCGCCTGTGCTCTTGCAGCCAGGGGAGGTCCAGCTCCACGGCCCTCATCATGCGTCCTTTCCGTCCTCGGGACTTCCCACGCGCACCTGCCTGATGCCGTTCTCGCGGGCGAGGCGCATCCTGATCTCCTCCAGGTACTGGAAGGCCTTTTCCTGGTTCTGCTTTATCTCTCTTATGTCCTCTTTTATGCCGTCGTGCTGTAGCCGGCAGTAATCCCGCTCCACTCGCCTGTCAATCTCGGCCTGCATGGTGTCCACCCTGTTGTTATGGTTCCTCCAGGCAAGGCTCCACAAAAGTATCACCACCGCCCCGTTAATCAGCACGGTAGGCCATAGATGTTCCATGATGCACTCCTCATGCCGCCTTTATGATGAGGCCCGCAAGGTAGATGTCCCTGGTGGCGGAGGAGCCGGTGCAGGTTGCTTTTGCGCTCACCGACTGCCAGCCGGCGCCCGGGCTCTGTATGGGCGCCTCAGCAAGCCACGAGTACGAGGTCAGGAGGTTGGTGAAGTCCACGCTCGATGAGCCTACCGTCACTGTCAGCTTGTTGTAGTTCTCATAGCTTGATCTGCAGTAGGGCCTTACATTTAATTCACTGATGCCTTCGGGGATGTATATGAGAACGTCCCTCAGTATCACGGGGTAAAAATCGTCGGTCACGCTCTTGGCGTAGGCTTCGAATAAAAAGTTGCCCCAGTTGTTTACGTTGCTGTCCCAGTGGTTGCATTCGCCTCCAATATTCAGCAGGATGCGGCCCCCCTCCGCCCTCTGGTTCAAGTCATCCAGGTTCATCCTTATCTTGTCCATCAATGTCTGGTTCAAAGGACTGTTCGCATCCGTCTCGCCCGCGGCTATCGTCTGCCAGCTCATCTCTTGCCTCCTTGTCAGTATATGTAGTAGCCGTCCTCGTGATCCTGCCCGACCTTGTTGTCCGCGTCTCCAATCCATCCATACCTATTGTGCAGGTTCTCGCCGGCGTCGTCATAGTCAACAGTCTCCGAGGATATGACCGGGTACCTCTTTTTCAGGCGGGTGTCCATGGCCACCAGCTCGATCCTGTTGTCAGTAAGCCGCTGCTTGCGGATGACCTCGAACAACGCATGCTCCCGCACCGCCCCGGAAGGCCCGGTCACGTCCCGGCTGCTGATGAATACAAAGTCCCCCACCTTTATGTGGCTGTCCTTCAACTCCAGGCAGAACTTGAAGGTGGCGGCCCCGTGGCTGTAGCGGATCAGGTAACGGGAAGCCAGGAGAATGGCCTCGTGCTCGCGAAATATCCAGTTGCTCCATATCTCCTTTTGCTCCACCTCGCCGAAATAGAGGGAGCTCTCCGACTCCGCGTCCACGGTGACGAGAAGCCCCGCGTAGGAGTCCGGGTCCTTGCCGGCGTCGGGCTCCTTGGGAGCGTAATGCACGCTCACCCTGCTCGCGTGCAGGTCCAGGCCCGGGTCCCAGGATGTTGATCCTTTTATGAAGCTGGTCTCGTCGTTGAGCTCCGGAGGGGTTTGCGAGTACCAGGGCGGGGCCATGCACTTGGCCGCTATTTTCGAGTCCTCGCACTGCCACAGGTAGGTGAGGCTTTGCTCCCTGAGCTCGTTGACCAGGTTCTTTACCTGCGTGGCCTGCTCCACGAAGCGCTTGTACCGGGTCCCGGACATCCACCTGCCCAGCTCGTTGCTCAGCCGGGAGATAAGCACCGGGCTTCCTTCATCGTGGGACGCGGCCTGGGTGCCGTACGCTCCCCTGGTTTTTACCAGCAACTGCGGCCCCAATACACCCCGGTATATTATCAGCTCCTCGTCCAGCCTTATCACCCCGGTCTCCGGAAAGGGACCGGCATCGTCCACCGGGATTTCAGAGACCTTCGCATCCACCTGCTGGGTCAGCACTGAACCCGTGTCCACGGCTGCCACGTAGAGCGGGTCAATGCCCCCGTGCGTGCACAAAAGCTCGAAGAATATCTCGTCGGGCGGAAGGCCCTCCCCGTCCTCCTCCGCGAAGACCACGACCTGCTTCACCCGGGCCCCGGTCTCGTGCAGAGTGGCGGTCGAGCCGTAGGCCCCGCTGCTGCACCCGGTGAGAGCGTCCGCCGAGACGCCGGTGAAGGTCACGTACTCCTCATCAACGCGCACGGCGCCGGGGGCGCTGAACTCGGAGCCGTCCGTTACCTGCATGCTGCTCTCGCCGTTATAGGGTTCGGTTAGCACGTTGTCGCTCGACTGCCTGTCAGGTATCCTTTTGTCAAGCAGCTTCAACTGGTCCTTTACCACCACCCTGGCCCTTCCCTGCTCCCATTCAATGTCCTGGATCACTCCTCTGAACACCAGTTGGTACTCTGAGAGGGACAGCCCTGAAAATCCCTGCCACACCTCCGCAACCCTGCCTATGGCATTCTCGTTCCTTGCAATCAGGTTGCGGAAATAGCTTCCCTCGCTCTCGATGTTCGAAATTGACTTTTCCGGGTTGGCCAGCGCGAGCGGCGAGTCGTCCAGAAACTCCAGGGTCACCCTCGCTCTCCTGGTCACGTTATTCTTTGGCTTAATCTCGGTGGGCACGTGTTTTATGTCGAGCAGATACGGAAGAGAGTCGGGCAGTGGCTCGCCATGTGCCAGGCAGAAGGCGTACGTCTTCGTTCCTTTGCAGTAGTTGGCCGCGTCCTTGCATGTGGGGTAGGTATAGTAGCAGGGTGTGCCGGTGGCTGTGCACGGGCCTTGCCCGAAGGTCAGGGTGCAGTAATCCAGGTGGAGCAGCACCCGCCAGGTGACCGTTCTCGAAAGACTGTCCCGGTATCCGTCATAATTCATTTAAAGCCGACCTCTAAAGTGCCGTGTTCAGGCGCTTGCAGCGCCCGTCATGGAAAGGTAGAGGCTGCGGAAAGCCTTTTCATAGGGCGCCTCCAGCCTGGTTTCCGAAAACCTCACCAGGTAGACCTCTTCCGGTCTGCCTGAGGGGTCCCATGCAAAGAAAAAGGGTTTTGTAGAGTGGCTTTCCCAGAAGCCCACCCAGTTGTCTTTTATGAAGGATTCCGGCAGCCTCCTGAAGCCGGCCTTTATCTGTCTGCGCAAAGACCTTGCAGCCACTCCCAGAAGCCTGCCCGTGCTGCTGTACTCCGCCGCAGTGTCCGCTACCATGCCGTCGGGGTCGAAGCCGGGGTCTGGAAAGCTTGGAAAGATTAGGGCTTCGCCTGTGAAGAATATCCCGATCGCCGGCTGCTCCGAGTATCCCGCTGGTATGACCAGCATGAAGAAGCGGTGCGTACTGGAGTCGAAGTGCCGGAAGATAACCCCGTCGTCATCCGGCGTTACGGGGTCGAAGCAGTCGGTGTATATTATGTCGTCATCGCTCCAGGAAAGAGAAAGCCCAGTCACACCCGCGCTTGCCAGGTTGTGACCCGCTATGGCCATGCAGTCCACCGTGACCTTCTGTCCGGGAAGGTTTCCCGCGTCCAGCTTGACGTAGAGGTCTCCTGTCTCCGACGACTTCCAGAAGGTGTAGTCGCGCCAGTCAGAGATGTTCACGAAAGGATACCCGCTCTCGTCCGCGGAATGGGTCACCTGGGGACCAGGGTCAGCGTTCAACAGGTTTTGCCAGCATATCAATGGCTTCGAGTTCACGAGGACACCTCCAGTACAACATCGTCACCGACGTTTTCGTTGATGGCGTCTATCAGGTTGCGTGCGAACTCGTAGGTGTCAACCACCCCGACCTGTCTGCCCACGTTCACCACCACCCGGGTCTGTCCGGCGCGCTCTTCTCGCCCGGGCTCGCCCGCTACGGCCGCGGTTGTGGCCCGGGCCGAGGCCGCGCCGCCACCGGATACGGGTGCCGCCCCTGCGCTTTTTGCCGAGCTTGCGTACTGCTTGGCAGCCAGGGCGTGCTTGAGCGAGCTGGCAAGGGCCCGAGGATCGCCGGAGCCCAGGAAGCGGGCCAGTTCCTTGGTGGCCTCGGCTATCTCGAAGGGGATCATCACCTTGGCCTGCTCCTTGACCGAGCTTCCCAGCAGCCCGGCCATGGACTTGGCCAGGCTCTTGTAGCTTGACATCTGCTGGGACCAGGCGCCGAGCCTGGTCTCGGTTATGAGGCTCTCCCACCAGCCGACCTTCTCAGCCCGCTGCGAGAGGGTCTGGTCAACAAGCGCAAGCTCCCGGTTCGCGTACTCGGAAAGAAGCTGCTCCCGTTCTTGAAGCGAGGCTTCCAGGGCCCCCGCATCGCCTTTTCCCAACTCATCTTCCATCATTTTCAATCTCCTCGATAAAAGACATCAGAATCAGCTCCCAAAAATCCAGTCCCGACTCCTGCAAGGGATACCCGGCTTTTATAAGACGACGCCATAAAAGCACCCGTAAAAGATCCGGGGATACGCGCTCCAAAGCGGCGTCCTCGCAGTTTGCGCAGGTCCATTTCGAGTAAGCGCTCTCCGCTTCAGCACATGAGCCGCAGCTAACGATCTTGTTCTCGAGCGCAAGCCGGGCATCCCTTATGTTTTTTTTAAGGAACTATCCTCCATGAACGAGGGCAGCGCTGAGAGGTGCTGGCCCAGTGCTATCAGAATCAACGGGCACCTCTCCTCCAGGAGCCTCTTCCATTCCGGCTGGTATCTCTGGCTTTCGGGCCTGGTGTCCAGGCTCTCGCCGTTCAATACCAGGTCGCCCTCGCCGACTCCGGTAACGCATGAGCGTCCCAGGTCCAGGTTGGTCAAGAGTGCCCTTTGCGAGTCCTCCTCCTCGCTGCCCCTGGGTATCTTCCTTACCAGGCTCTCGATAAGCTCTCCCGGCTCCGGCCGGCGAAAGTAAACGCGAACCGCGCTTTCGCCCACCCTGAGCCTCAGCTCGCCTTCCTTGTCCAGCGCGCACTTCATCTTTTCATCTCCTTCCATCGAATAAACGTAAAAGCGCGTGGCTTACAGGTAGCCGGTCTGCCGGTTGTAGCAGCGGACCACGGCGCCCTTGTACTGACCGTCGTCCATTACAACCAGGTCCCCGGCCTGGGCCAGTCGGCTCCCCTGAACAACCACCGGGGCCTCCATGATCCCGCAGCGCGGGAATATTATCTCCGCGCCGAAGTGGACCCCGCTGCCCGGGTCAATCTCGGCCCCCCTGACCACCAGTGCCACGGAGATATGCTCGGTCTCGGGATGGTCGGCCTGGTACTGCCGGACCGTGTCCCGGAGCGACTCGGTGAGAGACACGCTGAGCTCGCGGCCTCCGCGACACGCCCTGGCCGCGGGTCCCTCGGCACCGGGAAAATGGCTTAGCTCCAGGTTGTTCCTGCCGGATATGGAAAACGCCATCACCTCCGCGGACAGCTCCTCTCCTCCCTGCAACGCGCTCCCGTCATAAAACCCGTCAACCACCACCTTTGCCTCCACCAGCTTCAGGGGAGACTCGTCAGCGAAATCGGGAAATGTGCACCACGTGGGCTCCACGGGGATGTAATCCACGTGGAAGTCAATGTTGTCTCCGCTTTCGCCCACCGCCTCCTGGAAGCTGATCACCGCGGGGACGTCAGATGAGACCGAGGTCACCGCGAGCACGGTCCACACGCTCGAGCCCGCGTCCTTTGCGCGCACGCGGTAGACGTTTGCCAGCCGCTCGGAAGCCGTGTCTCCTTGAACCCCGTTTTGGGCGAGTGTAATCGAGGTCGAGTTTGCAGGAGCGCTCACTTTCTCGTGCTCGTAGTTGGTCTCGCGCGCCCCCGTTCCCAGGACCTCGGCCGACAGGTTGACCCATCCCTGTCCCAGGCCCAGCTCGAAGCTCTCGATGTAGTTGCCGGCCAGCCGCTCGGTGAACAGGTTTGCTCCCCGCTTCTGCAAGGCGGTGAAGGTGGGAAGGTAGAGTCCATCCGCGGGTGTGATCACGTGCTCGTACGCGGTGGTCCCCACCAGGGACGACTGGCACTGTCCGAAAAAGTATGCAAGCACCAGCGAGATGAAGTCAGGCTTGGCCCTCTTCTGTGAAAGGGAGCCCGAGGCCTCGCGGAGGGGAGCGTGAATCCTGGCCGGGAGCTCGCTCCCGTGCACGGTGTCGCCGTCGTGTTCCGCGGCGACCTTGCTTGTAACCGCGGCCCCCGAGTCGAGCTCGAGCGTCACCGCTCCCGAATTAGAAGGCTCGCCGGGCTCGGTTTCCGCCGATCTTGTAACCGCTATCTTACTGACTGTTTCCAGGGAGCTTTTCTGCATGATCCATCCCTCCACTCATTCATATCTGTATGCGCACGGCACCAGGATGTCCGCTTCTACGATCGCCCTTGCCTGCACCGCCTCCAGTTGGACCAGGGGCTCGGCAAAGGATGTCCTCCGCACGTTTACAACCAGCACGCCCTCGGAGCCGTCAACCAGGTCCGGCAGGCCCAGGAACTGCTTGTCCGTAGCGGTCTGTGACCGGAGCACCTCCTCCAGGCGGGAAGCGATCTTCCGAATTGAGTCGCCCAGTGCCTCCCGGTCCATCCCCCTGTGGGCCACGGCGGCCGCCAGCTTATACGTCTTCATTATCGAGTAGGCTGGGCCGGGGGGAGTCTCGACCTTGCCCGCTGCCCTGACCAGCACCGCGGGGAACCGCGACTGACCGAAAGACTCCAGCAGCCCGGGCTCTCCGGCCATGATGGTGTTCACCGCGGGCGACCCCTCCTCGCGCAGTCCGCCGGCGCCCGTATCTGCAAGGAGGGTATCAACCACCTTGCCCTCAACCGCGATAAAGTCACCGTCCGATAAAGACATTTTCGAATCTCCTTATGCGAGGACGTCCTCTTTATGCTCCAAGTCGCTCCTCTTGAGCTCGCCCTGGTATGACGCCACCGGCCCCTTGTAGCCTGTAAGTCTCACCACGGGGGCCTTGCCCTCCGCGGGCGCCAGTCTCATGAGCTCGGCGAGCGCCCTCTGTTTCAGGTTCTCTTCCGATGCCGCGTTTACCCTGCCCATCCATTGCAAGCACTGGTGCGCGGCCAGCTTCCTGCATATGGTCTCGAGGACGGCCGGCGTGGGCGGGTCGTCGTTCACGTCCGGAAACGGGGTGTCATAGCAGGACTGCAAAAAAGCGTCCATTTTCCTCCCGGCGTCGGCAATGGCCTGCGTCACCATCTCGTCGGTCACCTCCTGGGGCCACTCTCCGGGTATCTGCTCCCTTACCCTGCTCGCGGAGGTGTAGAGCGGCCCTTGGGCAAACTGGGCAATGACCTCGAAGGCGGAGATGATTGAAGGGTACGGGAACACCTCCATCCCTCCCACCTTGGCGTAGACCTTTGCCTCGGCGATCCCCAGGGAGAAGCAGCCAAGGTCAATGCCGTCCACCGATACAAAGGGGCCTCCGTCGGGGTTCTGGCCCTGGTCGTAGTCGTCATACTGCACCAGTGCCGGCGAGCTCGATGTGGTGGCGGTGAACTGCAGGACCGAGTCCGAGTCGTAGAACTCGACCTTGAGGTCGGGGTCATCCCAGTCCGGATAGGTGAAGTTCCCCAGTCCGTCCGGCACCCGGAAGTCGAACCTGGCCAGGTCCCCCTTCATATAACTTGGAAGTGCGTTCATGTTCTCCTCGCAATCTCCGGCGCGCGCCGGGGTGTGACTCCGGCGACCATCCCCGCAGGCGTGCTCTGATGGGCGCCGATGTCAATTGTCTTCGCTCTCTTTCCGCCGTCCAGGCCATTGGCATCCATGCACAAGCCGCCTGCAAGGCATGGGCTGCCCGCTTGCGGTTTTAATCCCGAGTCCAGAAGCGGGTCGGCCTCGATGGAGTTCTGGTCGCCTTCAGTCACCGTGCGCCACTTGTCGAGGTCCCAGGTCTCTTGCCCGGCATCGTAGATACGCACTATCCTTCCTGCGGTGGCGGGATGATAGCAGTTTCCATCCGACATGATGATCGGGTTCTGCCTGGCAGAAGGGCTCAGGCTGTAATGCAGGCACCATTGGTCCGCGCCGCCGGTTTGCAGGATGTTGTTGAGCAGTATCAGGGAGGCGGAGTGGTTTCCCGACTGGTTGCCTATCATCAAGGCGGAGCATTGCCCGGACTTGAGCGTGTTGTTCACAACGGTGAAAGCCCGAGACCCCCCAAACCCGTGAACGGCTGCGTTATTATCACCGCCGTCATCACCCTTTGCGTAGAAGCGGTTGCCGATAAAAGAGAAATGGCCGCCGTGAACGGAGCTGGCCCCGTCGTGATTAGTAACGACGGGATATGACAAAGCCGGATCGGTGAGAAAGGTCGAGTCGGTCATAATTATCCTGGCGTCATTGCCTCCTACCAGCAAAAAGCCCAACTGCACGTCCCCTGTCACCTCGATGTTTTTCAACCAGGCGATCACTTCCCCGAGATGGAAGGCTTTTTCGTCAAAAGCAGCGCCGGTCTGGGTTACTTTTATCCCGTCCCATATAACGTTATTCACGTCTGCATCGTAAACTCCGCTTGTGGGAGTGGCGAAGGTGACGGTCTCGCCGTCCTCCACGTCGCATATAAGCTTGAACTCCGTGAGCGGGTTCACAGCCGGGCTCATGTTGAGGACCCATCCGGAGCCGGCATCGGCATATGTTCCGGTCCAGCCGCGGATGTAATGGATCTCTGTAAAGACTGTCCCTCCCTGCCAGGCCAGCAAAGCGTCATAAGCCGCCTGGGGATGCGAGTAAGTCCTGTTATGGCCGTAGTCCCACACGGTCGAGTGCGAGCGGTCCAGGCTTTCCGGACCGGGTATGGGCTTGCCCTTTAAGTTCAGCGGAACGTCGCATACATCCAGGCGCTTCAGGGTCCCGCCCATGATGTGCAGCCGCTTCCCCTGCTCACCCATACGTTTCCGCGGAGAAGGGGGCGGCACATCGGGCACTGGTACGGGCCTCCACAATCTGCCGTTCTTCTCGTAGTCGGACGGTCGGGTTCCGTCGGGAAGCACCGCGGAGACCCACCCTTTGGGCAGGAAGGAGTCCTCCCTGTCTACCACCAGCAACGTGGGCATCAGCAAACCTCCTTGTTCGTAATTCCCTTGCCGGTCATTCGCAGCCGAGGAGTGGGCAGGGACGGCTGGAGGCCGTCCCCGCCGCATTCCCTGCTTACGAGGTTGCGCAACGCCTTAGCTGCTTGGTCTCTCCAACCGTGGCGCCGTAGCGTCCCCACCCTGCCACTGTCTCGGCATAGGCGAGCACGTCCTGCTCGGAAAGGATGGTGAGGTCCATGCGGTTGCCGCTTTTGATCTTCTTTCCGGGCAGTGCCACGAAGTAGTTCGAGGTGTCCGCGGATGAGAGGTCATTGGTTTTCAGCCTGGTGGTCACCACCAGGCGCACGTTGAAGTTGACCTCGCTGCTCTCGCCGCTCACGGCCCCGGCCACGTTCCCCACCAGGGTGATGCGGAGCGCGTTTCTGAGCCTGGCCATGAGCTGCACCGGGCAGACGACCACGAAGGTGGAGTTGGCGTTCACGTCGAACCCCAGCCCCTGCATGTCTGAAAGTATCTGCGAGCAGGCGTAGTTTATGGTGGCGGCGTCGCGCACGGCCTTGTCGTCGCCGGTGTCTCCCTGCCATGCCACGTCAGTGTCGGGCCTGGCCGCCGAGATCAGGTCGTAGTGCGCCTGGGCCTTGTTTGCGTACCAGCGCGCGCGGAACTCCTTGGCCGCGTCCTCGATCTTCCAGTACTCCTCGTCGTCGAACCACAGCTTTGACCAGCCCAGCGCCCCGCCGTAGAGGTCGAAGTCCACCGTGACCTTGTCCCCGGAGACCTTGAACACGCTGGCCTTCTCTCCCGGCTTTACCGCCCGGAAGGCGAGACCTGAGGACACGTCAACGATGTCGAAGCTGTTCTTCTTTGTGCCGGTGAAGTCAATCACGTCGAACACCTCGGACCAGCCGGTGTCAGGGTCGTCCACCTGGTGGAACCTGGCTATGGCGTCCACGGCGTCTGTGGGGAAGTCGCCCGGCGTGGTGAACTCTGCGATCCTTGCCCTGATCTCCTCGGCCGCCTTTCTGGGCCTTTCCATGAAGTGCTGGACAGCCTCCAGGAACTGGCCCCTGCCCGGGTCGGTGGAAAAGTCCACCTTTCTCCAATCCGCTATCATGTTTCCTTTCATTTAATCCTCCCTTGGTTTTTCGCTTCAGCAGTGCGCTCAGCCCAGCACGATGAGGTCTATCAAAGCCTCTTCGTCTGTGGTGTCCGCTGTTTCCAGGGACTTGCCGCACAGGGTGTTGCCGGTGGACTCGCTGGTGACCGCGGCGGCCGCTGAGTCGTAGTACACGTTCTGTCCCACGGACAGGCTCACGCCCGTGCTCTTTGGGACCACGATCTTTTCGGCCTCGTACACCAGCACGAAGTCGGAGTTGGTCCCCACGTCCTCCACCACCACGCCTATGGTGTCGCCCACGGCTATCATGTCCCCGGCGCTGTGGGTGGTGGTTGAATCGGTGGTGGAGCGCAGGGTCTTTGCGCTCTCGAGCCTTGTCCTCAGTTTCAAGCCTTGTTCGGTAACCATCTCTTACCTCCTTTTGATTTGCCTCTTTGCATCTTTTTTGTGGTCGGTTGTCTTAGTGCTACCTCTCACTCTGCTATCCCTTTTGCCCGGGAATGAGGGGGTTATTGTTGGGATGCTCCCCAAAGGTCTCTTTCTCGGGCGGCGTTGCTATCGCGTCTTTTGCCCATGCCTCGCGCAGCCGGTCAATCTTTGTAAGCTCCCGTTCAATCTTTTGCTTTATGGCTTCCTGCATCTCCTCCCTGCTTTCCTGCCCGTCCGGCCCGAGGTGATCAGGCGGATTGCTTGCGACCTCTTCCAGGATGAGCTCGCGCTCTTTGTCGGAGAGGTTCTTCTGGTCAAGGAGCCTCTCGGCCTCCCTTTCCGCGGCAATGGCGCGGTTCCTTCGCTCTTCCTGCCTCTTGTGGCTTGAAAGCTCGCGCGAGACCTCCCTTACCTTCTGCTCCTTGGCCTGGATGCGGGCATCGAGCTCCTTGATCCTCTCGGCGTCGCGCTCCCTGCACTCCCTTATCATTTCCGCCACCACCGGGTCGTCCAGGAGCTTCTCGCGGCTGAAGACCTCGGACGGGCTTTGCCTTGAGAGGTCTTTATCCCGGTCCGGCTGATCCATCCCTTCGGGCTCGGGTGCCGGCTCGTTTTCGAACTCTTCCACCGCGGCCACCAGTGCCGCCCCCGGGAACCCGGGCGAGTGCAGGCGGCTGTTACCGAGCGCCACCCCCGAGACCTTCCTGACCGCGTCCACGATCCAGTGGTCATCCCTTGATCCCGCATCGCGGTGGCACTCGACCTCGGCCTCGATCGAGCAGGTGTCGAGCTCTCCCGCTTTTATCTTCTTCCTCGCCTCGGGATCGCTTATGTATGCGATGCCGGATGCCCCCAGCACCCCCCTGATCCACCTTTCAAAAGCCGAGACTATCTCTCCCGCGGGGACCCTTTGCTTTCCTTCGCTCCGGTGGGAGGTGTAAACAGGCACTCCCGAGCCCAGCTTTTGGGCCAGTTCTTCGATCATCCGCCGCGACCATCTCTTTTTTGCAGGCCTGTTCCCGCCTGCGCCCGAGTAGAGCCTGCCCGTGGATACGCCTTCGTGTCCGGCCACCAGCTCGACGAACATGGGACGGCTGTCCCGGCTGCGGATGGCCTTGTACTTCACTTCGCCGATCCGCTCCATCACCCGTGAGGGGCTCATCTCCTCGATCCCGGTGAGAATCAGCACCATGCTTTTCTTTTTCCGGCCGGAATCACTTCTCATTACTTGTCGCCTCCATCTGTCTTTGCCTCCTTGCTTTCAGGCTCTTCATCCTCGGGCCTCACGTCCGGGAGCAGGCCGAGGAGGGTCTCCAATGAGATTGCTCCCTTGTCAAAGAGCGGCATATACAGCTCTTGCACCCGCTCCACCTGGGCCCTTGTCACGAAGCGCATGGCAGGGGCCACCCTCGCGGGCGCGAGCTTTCTCTCTCCGGCCGGGGCCATGCGGTTCCGGAGCTGGATGGCCTTGTCGAACATGTCCTGGAACCCGCCCAGCCACGAGCGCTGCTCGGACACCGACACCAGGGCCACCGGCTCGAGTGTGTTCTCCGCGGTGGCCCGGTTTGACATGAACTCGGGGAATCCCAAAAACTGCACCGGCACCCCGGCGCCTCCCGCGAGTATCTTGACCTTCGTCTCGATCTCCTTTTGCACTGACTCGAACCCATGGTCGCTCATGCCCACCAGGGAGAACTCCGCGGGTCCTGCGAACACCTTGCCGATCTTCCAGTCCACGCCCGGCTGCAGCAGTCGGTCGTAGAGGTCCTTGGCTTCCTGGATGTCCGCGGTCTTGAAGTAGGGGGTGGGGGAGGCGAAATAGCGGTTGATCTTGCGCCAGTCCCGCAGTGCAAGGTCTATGTCCTCGGCCTCCTGCAAAAGACCGGAGAGGGTGGGCACGCCCTCGCGGCTGTGGATCCGGGCGTTGAACTTGATGAACACCGCCCGTGATGGGGAGATGTACACGGTCTCGCCGTCATCGTCCTCGTAGGCGATCTGTTTGATGCTGGTGTAGGCGTCGTCGGCGTAGCGCACCTGGTAGTGGGTGTCGTTCCAGGAGATGAAGCGGACCTGCACGTTGTCCTGGTCCGGCATGTAGTCGAGCACCAAGAGCACCTGTCCCTCCAGCTCCTTTTCCACTGCGAGCTGCTGGCCGAACTGCCCGTCGAGCTGGTTTTTTCTTATCAGCCGGCGTATGAACTCGAGCTCGCGGCCGCTTTCCCCAAGGGCCGGCTTTGCAGAGAGCCCGTTGGCCATGGTGAAAGCGGCCCGGGTGTCCACTATTCGCTGGATGAGCTGGTTGCCTGCGCTCGCGTACCCCTTGTACTTGTTCACCAGCTCAGCCACCAGCCTCTCCCTGCTCTGGTAAGGGTTCGCGGATGAGCCCAGGGAAAGGGCCTTCTCTCCCGCCTTGTAGGTGAGGATGTCGGTTATGTACTCCTCGGTGCGGGCCAGCTTCAGTTCCAGATCAGAGACCTTCCTCTTCAATGTCTTTCTTCCTATCAAAACTTGCCCTCCAGATTTTTTTCCCCTCTCACCCATTGGAAAAGTGTTGCAGTTTCGCTAATTCCAGGTTTACAAAATCTGCATTTTTAGGGCGTTTTTTTATCGGACCATTCAATAATTTCTGTTATTTTTCACGAAGTTGGCGCACACAGAAATTTTTTAAATTTTTTTGAAAAGGCCGATTTTCCTGTCCAAATGAGGTTGACAAATTTGGGGGTGGAAAGGGACTTCTCCGCAAAGTGGGGACTACTGGGAGAAGTACTCATTACATCTTGTCCCGTAAACAGGACATAAAGAGGACAAACAGGACATGATTTCACTCAGTAAAAACTGGACATAAACTGGACAAACTAGACAATGAAAAAAGAGAGAAATTGCTGCTAGCGACAAAAATGGTAATAAAATTGAACGGTTACAGGAAACAATGGGAGCAAGCGGACATTTGCTAAAGGGGGCGCAAAGGAGCCAAAAAAAAGGCCATGAAAAGAAATTCCTTAAAAGGTGACTAATGACTTAAGTTGGAATCTCTAACCTACTCTGGACCCACGTTGATGTCCTTTTTCGGCAGGTCTGCATACCTGCCTTTCCCGACAGCCATCTGCACCGCGATCTCGAGCGCGTCCACCAGGTCGTCGTGGTCCGAGTCCGGGAACTCGATCAGCTCTTCGATAAGGCGATGCGCTCCTGACTCTGGAAAGGAGAGCCTGCCGGTCTCGATCATCCCCTGCAGGCGATAGGCCCGTGCGATCTTGTCCTTGGTCTGTGTCACGGACTTGACCGGCAGGTCGGTCTCGGAGCGGAGCCTCTGGGCAAGGGCCTCCTGGTAAGCATTCGACTCGATGCCCACGAGCATGACGGGCGAGTCCGGGCAGTGGTGGCGATGGAACAGGTTGCGCACGGCCTTGAACTGGTCCTCGAAAGACAGTCTGGCCCGGTATATGGAGAGCACGTGCAGGCCGTGCTCATGCTCTCCCACGGTCACGTGCGCGAAGTAGTCGTTGTGGTCCTTGGTTCCGATGGCCAGGTCCACACCCTGGAACTTGCCTTTGCACCATGGTCTCCCGCGGGTTTTAATCCATTCCGGCCTGAATATGGGACCTTTCATAGCCGTGGTGTCGTTCTGGTACTGGGCGTTGAATATGGCCGGCCCGGCCTGGTCGCGCTTCTCCTTGAGCAGGGAAAGGGGGAACTTGTCCTCCCACAGGGCCTCCTCTCTTCGGGCCGTCTTGATGATGGCCCGGTCAACCAGCGTCGGCATCCCGTCCTGTATGAGGCGGCCGTACAGGTCCTGGTGGTGGTAGCGGGTGCCGATCACGTGCAGCTTGCCTTCCGGCTCGAGCGTGGGCAGGAGCTCCTTGTAGAACCAGGTAATGAGCTTCTCGCGCATGTGCCTTGAATGCGCGGCCTCCTCGTCCACCACGTCGTCCAGGATGATCACGTCGTAGTGCTTGCTGATCACCGGTCCCATCACCCCCATGGCGGTCACGGTGGCCTCTTTTGCACGGGAGACCCGGCCGGCCACGCATATCTCCTCGTCAGTCCAGGGGACTCCCCTGAGCGGTCCCCACTTTTTAAATATGGCCGTGTTCTTTTCGAGGTGGTGTTTAATCTCGCGGAGGAACGCCTTTGCCTGGGCCGCGGTGTCCGAGCATATGAGTATGCGCACGTCCGGGGCGCACAGCACCCGGTATATGGAGAAGGCGATGGTCATTATGGTGGACTTCCCGTGCCCCCTGGGAGCAAGCACCAGGGATTGCCGGCTGGACTCGACAAAATCCCACCACCTCTGGTGGAACCCCTTGCATTCATACCCTAGCGTATGGCATATGAAGCTCTCGGGGTCTGATGGAAACTCGGGCTGGTGCACCCGGTCCAGTGCCTCGGCCCATGCCCTTCTTAATTTCTTGCTCTCGTTCATTACTTTCATTTTGGCTCCTCCTCCAGTGCAACCCCCTCGGTCCTGTGCTCAAAATCGCGGCATATCTTAGAAAGCGCCTCTCCGCTGTCCGCGGCGCCGAACAGCTTTACTGCAATGGCGATTGCGCGCTCGATCGCTTCGCTCTGCTCCGTTGTGACCACCGCGGCGAAAAGCTCGTACCTGGGGGGGCTGAGCTTGTAAGTGCTGAATGCCCTGAAGTCCTGGTCTTCAGCCTGCTCCCTTACCATGGCCTTTAGCTGTTCGATCTCCGTCTCGGACCACGGGAGTATGCCGGCGAGGTCCCGGGCTGAAGAGTATTGCGAAAGTTTAGAGAGCACCCAGGCCAGGATTTCGGGCTCGTTCTCTCCCCTGAGCCCGTTTAGCTGCAGGGTTTTGATCATGGCGGCCGCCTCGTCCATGTCGGAGACAATGCAGGGGAGCTTCTCAATGCCGAGCTTTTTGGCTATCCTCCACCTGTGCTCGCCGTCAATTATCTGGTAGCCGCCCTCCGTGGGCCTGGCCAGCAGGGGAGCGTGGAACCCCCTCTTCTTAATCTCCCTCGTAAGCTTTTTCATGTAGTCTCTGCCCATCCTGTTGGGGTTCCAGGGGTTGGGGCTTAGCTTTTCGGTGGGCACCCATGTGATCTTTATCCGGCCTGATGAGCATTCCATAGTACATAACCCCCTTTCCTTTTTTCCATGCGAGAATGAAGTCCTCTATACTGAAACCCATATCAGCCGCGAGTCCTTTCCAGAAGCCCTTTACTAAAAGCTCGTACTCTCCGGCCGACAAGGGCCTGGTCCCCGCCGGGCAAGCCGCTTTGCAACCAGGTATGCGGGGCTTATCTTCCCCGGGCAGGTAGTTTTTCATCCTCACCCTGCCGCCCCTGATGAAGCTCAGCCTGCCCCCGTCGGTCACGGCGACGGCCGTGGTCCGCTCCGGGCGCCAGACCGAGAAGAGCCGCTTGACCGCGGGCAGCGGATTGCCGTAGCTGTCCAGGTCAATGAAGTTTATCCCTCCTATGCCGGGCAGGACCTCGCGGATGAAGGATGCGTTGTCCATGCGCCACACGCTCACGTTGGCGCGGCCCTCCTCTTGAAGCCTCCTCGTCAGCACGGACCATTTTGCCGGGTCCTTTTCCACGGCGTGCACCCTCTCGAAGCCTGCGCAGAGCTCTAAAAGCAGCCTCCCCTCTCCCGCGAACAGGTCCAGGGCCGCGGCCTGCGTGATGCCCCGGATGAGCTTCTTCCTGAGAAGCAGTTTAAGCTCGAAGGAGCCGTGGTCCCTCTTTTTTTTCCATGAGCACATCTGCCCCTCCTCCTTATACTTGCGAGCATTAAAATATTTTTGAAAAAATACTTGACAACATTAGAATTGATGCCATAATGTTACCCTGCCCGGGGAAAGGAGCGGAGAAATGGGCGACAAAGACAGCGGTCCGCGGGGCCGGCGTCCGGAGCAAGAAGAGCTGCTCGAGGACCACGAGGCCGAGACCGCGGCCGGGGAGGCATTCGAGGAGCTCCACGACGAGATGCACCACATCACCGAGAAGGAGTACGCCAACATGGCCGCGGACCTCCGCTGGGAGGTGCTGGAGTACGTGGACGCGCACCCTGACAAGCCGGTCACGGAGATAGCAGAGTTCTTCGGCCTGAAGGAGGGCACTATCAGGGCGTGGAAAGCACACCGCACCATGGGCACCTACAAGCACTCCAGGGAGCGGAAAAGCCACGGGGAGACGCCCCCCGGCAAAAAAGCCGGCCAGGCCCCGCTCTTCAAGGAAAAGACAATGAAAGAGCCCCCCTTTCTGGAGCGCAAGCGCTACTCCAACTTCATCCACTTCTTCGACAAGACCCCGCCCGGGATCGTATGCCCTCACTTCTACATTCTCGCCCATGCCAACGGCTGTCCCTATCAATGCGACTACTGCTACCTCAGGCTCACCCTGCGCCACTACCCCGAGCCCACGGTCTTCACCAACACGGCGCGGCTTTTCCAAGAGCTCCGGGACTGGCTGCTCTTCACCGAGGAGCCGTGGGTGCTGAACGCGGGCGAGCTCTCCGACAGCCTTGCATGGGACCGGGAGACCGGCCTCTCCAACAACCTTGTGAGCCTGTTCTCCAACCAGAGCAGGCACAAGCTGCTTTTTGTCACCAAGTCCGCCCAGGTGGACACACTGCTCGAGCTTGAGCCCAGTCCCCAGGTGATAGTGAGCTTCTCGGTTAACGCTCCCCAGGTTTCCAGGACGTACGAGAGGGGCGCGCCTCCCTCGGAAGCCCGGCTCGAGGCTGCCAGCAAGCTCAAGTCCGCGGGCTGGGAGGTCAGGATAAGGCTTGATCCTCTCATTCCGGTGGAGGGATGGCAGGACCACTACGCCGAGGTCATAGACATGATAAACCGGGTCGAGCCCTCGGTGGTGACCCTGGGCTCGCTGCGCTTCTTCAAGAACCTCCTCCACCACGTGCCCAGGCATACCGACGTGTTCACCCACGGCGTTGATCACAACGACCCCGACGGCAGGTTCCGGGTTCGGGAGGACCTGCGCACGCACATGTACAGGCTTTGCCTGGACCGGCTCACCTGCCTGCGCAAGGGGCTGTGCAAGGAGACTGAAAAGATGCACCGCGAGCTGGGCCTTCCCGGCATGCACCAGTCCTGCAACTGCACCGTGGAATAGCTCGTACTCAGAAGAGCTCATCCTTGTCCAGCGCCTCCTTTATCTGGTCAAGCACCGCCTTCCTGTGCAGCAAAGGACCAAGATGAGGCACGCTCTGCATGGCCTTCAGGATCACGTCCAGCTCCAGTTGATTGCCTGATCCTTGCTTGGAGCGCTCGGACAGTATCCGCAACTGAAGCTCGATGGCCTTGATAACGAGCTGTGACGACTTGGCGGCTATCTTTTCAGAGTCCGCTCCGGAGTTTGCGCCCGCATCCATAGAGTTTTTCAGGTTCACCATCTTCAAGGCTTCAGCCTGCATGTACAGGTTCTCCAGCCTCTCGGGGGAGTTTTCCAATGCTTGTGTGTCATTGTCATCCCCGGGGGCCCAGCCCTGATCCATGCCGTTCTTTTTTTCTTCCATTTTCACCTCCGTGTTTTTCATTCCCCTTCTATACATCGGAAAAGCGTTGCAGTTTCGCTAACTCCGGGTTTACGGAATCTGCTCCCTAAGTGCTAACCTCGGGCTGACACCGGCTTTACAAGCATTCGAAATAATTTGCAAAATCCGCTCATGCCAACTTGACATGGCATTTTAGAAATTCCCCAAAATCCCAAAATTTACGTCCAAATGAGGTTGACAGGTGGGAGAGGCCTTCCTGCCTGCGTCCGCCTGTCTGCCTGTCTGCGTGTGGCAAAACGCCCGCACAGGCAGGCGTGCAACGCACAGGCAGGCAGGACAGGCAGGCAGACTTCGATAAGATAAAGCGAGCAGGTCAGGCGATTTTTAACGCAACGGGCAATGGACTGAAGGATAAGTATCAGGTGATTTTCTGTTGACATCAGACAGACGAACCAGTAAAGTACCTGCGTGGATGCTTAATCATGGGATATGACGTGACCGATCCGGGAAAACAGGCCCGCATCTTCAAGGTGCTTTCCGTGGGAACACGGGTGCGGATGGTCCATTTGCTGAAGCGCCGCTCTCTTTGTGTCAACGCGCTCGCCCGCGCCTTGGATATAACACCCGCCGCGGTATCGCAGCACCTTCGAATCCTGCGGGACGCGGACATCGTGATCGCTGAGAAGCGAGGCTACTTTGTCCATTACCGGGTCAATGAAAAAACCCTGGCCGAGTGGAGCAAAACTACCAGGAGACTGTTGGAGATCAAGGACTAACGGTTTAGCCGGAACATATATCAAAGGAGTTCGCTTCATGAGCCCGGGCGCTGGCTGGAAGTCGGCGTGGGGACCGGTCGTTTCGCTTCCGGATTGGGCATTGACGAAGGGGCCGACCCTTCTCCACGAATCCTTGAAATCGCGGCGACTTCCATCGGCCCTTGGGGACGCAGGCAATGAAAGATTCACTGATTATAGAAGTTTCCAATCTGGCCAAGCGTTTCGATCAGGTCGAAGCAGTGGCGGGGATATCCTTTAGCGTCAGGAAGGGCGAGCTGTTCGGCTTCCTCGGTCCCAACGGCGCAGGCAAGACCACCACGGTGCGCATGCTCACCGGCGTGCTCGATCCCGGCGAAGGAACCGCCCGCATCCAGGATCACGATATCCGCACCGAGGGCCTGGCCTCCCGCGCGCACATAGGAGTGGCGCCGGAGGACGCCAACGTGTACCTGGACCTCTCCGTCTGGCGTAACATCATGCTCATGGCCGAGCTGCACGGAGTGCCCCGCCGCCAGCGGATCGAGCGGGCGAGCCGGCTGCTGGATGCATTAGGGCTGGCTGACCGGAAGGGCGACAAGGCCCGCACGCTTTCCAAGGGACTCCGCCAGCGGCTGATGTTGTGCACGGCCCTGGTGACCGGTCCGGAGGTGCTGTTCCTGGACGAGCCCACCAGCGGTCTGGACGTGCAGAGCGCGAGGCTTATCCATAAGATCGTGCGCGAGCTGAACCAGGAAGGGCTAACAGTGTTCCTCACCACACACAACATGAACGAGGCCCAGGAGCTTTGCTCGAGGGTGGCGATAATCAATGAGGGCCGGATCGCGGCTATTGACACGCCCGAGCGTCTCCGATCGGCCATGCGGGAAAGCCAGTACGTGGAAGTAAGTTTTTTAGGAGAAGCGCCGGAGACGGCAGAGTTGGAAGCATTGCCCGGGGTGTCGCGGGTTGTCTTGAGCGACAACGAGTTCCGGCTCTACGGCGAGAATCCGGGCCCGCTGACAATGGAGGTGGCGCGGCTTGCCTCGGCAAGAAGCCTCGAGATCGAGCGATTGTGCACGGAAAAGCCCAGCCTGGAGGACGTGTTCCTGCATTTCACGGGCGGCGAAGTAAAGGAGCCATAAAGCATGAGCGCTTACGCGGGCATGACTGGACACGGAGAGAAAGTGCGAACCTGGCAACGGCAGGCGCACGCAGCCTTGGTCATCGTCAAGAAGAACGCGCTGCTTTACTACTTGAAGGCCCCGGTGTTGATCTTCGGAGTGCTGTTCCCGGTCTTCTTTTTCATGGCCTTCAAGATGGGCCGGCCCATCCCCATCGAGAGCGTGGTCCCCGGCATGGTGGCCATGGCGCTGTGGTTCACGGCCAGCGCGGTCGGCCCGCTGGTGACGCCGTGGGAGCGGCAGGCCAGGACCTATGAGCGGCTGATCTCCACTCCCGTGTCCTTGCCGGCCATACTGGCGGGCGACGTGATGAGCGGGCTCATCTTCGGGCTGTGCCTGTCCGTGGTCCCCATCCTGCTGGGGCTGGTCCTGACCTCGGCGTCCATCACAGGCCCTCTCCTGCTGGCAGCCGGGGTTTTGCTGGGCGCCTTGAGCTTCGCCGCACTGGGGGTGCTCCTGGCCTCCCCGCCGGCGAGCGGGCCCGCGAGCATCATGCTGCTCTCCAACCTGGTGCGACTGCCCCTGCTGTTCATAAGCGGGGTTTTCGTGCCCATCGCGGAAATGCCGGCCTGGGCAAGGTGGGTGGCCCCGGTATCGCCCCTGTCCTATGCTGGCGACCTCATCCGAGGGGCCTTCGGCCAGCCTATGTATTTCCCGGGCTGGCTGAATATGGTCATGTTGATCGCGTTCACAGCGGCGCTCATGTGGGGCGCGCTGCAGTTCCACCGCCGCTGGCGTGCAAAAGGGCTTTGAGTTACTGTCCTTGCCGCCAGGTTTTCAGGTCGAGGTAGAAGCCGGGTTTTTCTTCCGTGAGGTTTTGTGGAAGGCCCTTGATGAACTCCTTGATCTCGTCCCTCACCCGGCGGTAATGTTCCATCGCCTCATCTTCGGAGTTAGCGTTCTGGGCAAGCTTGGGAGGGTCCTTGAAGCCGTGGTGGATCACTTTAGTCTTGCCCGGAAAAACCGGGCAGGTCTCGTGGGCGTGGCCGCAGAGGGTGATGACGTAATCGAAGTCTATTACCATCAGATTCTTCACGTCCTTGGAGCTTTGCCCCGAAATGTCCACCCCGGCCTCGGCCATGGCCCTCACCGCCCTCGGATCAATGCTCTTGGGCTTCACCCCGGCGGACCAGGCCTCGATGTCATCGGAACGGAGCTTCTTTGCCCAGCCCTCGGCCATCTGGCTCCGGCAGGAGTTGCCGGTGCAAAGAAACAGTATTTTCATTTTGTCTTTCATGAAGCCCCCTTGCTCAAACGATCAAAAAACAATTCCTGTTCTCGCCCTGTAGTTAATATCCGAACGGTCGTCCGTCAAGTACGGAGACGAGTTATCGAACCATTGCAACACCGCCGCCGTTTGAACAAAAACACCCGGCTTGATGTACCAGTTTAGCCCCAAGTAAAATTCTCCGACCGTCTCATCTATACCTTCTCTTCCGAAAGCTTGCGAGGCCTCGCTGGTTTCGCGGCCATATATGCCGGTCGTGCTCGCAGGTATAAGTCCCTCCTGGGAGTCGAAGCTGACGACGCTGTAGCGCATGGCAAGCCCCAATGCGCCCCAGGGCCTGGAGGGGACGACCCGGTCACCCGCGTTCTCCCCGGTGATCATCCACAACATGAAAGCCATCCAACCACTTTCGATGAGCGGGTCCAAGTCACGCGTTACGCTGTCGTCAGCAATGGCGTCGAAATCAGTGTCCAGGACCCGGCCCCATCGATGTATTCTTCGCCCTCGTCAAACCCCAGGTAGTCCAGGTTCAAATCGGCGTGCAATGTTATCCGAAGTCCCTGGGGGTTTGAAAAAATTGATACTGATGGAGGCCCGTCTTCACCGGCGCGGTTCTGTGCCGATGCGATTGTAATAAACAAAACAGCCGACGACAGAACCGCGGTCCAACCTCGAACCCGAGGCATTTTTATACCCGTTGCCCGCCCATCAGGTAGAGGAAAGTGGTTGCCCAGTTGGCCAAGAGCACGACAACCGCGAAGAGAAGGTTGCCCACGCTCATAAGCGCCAGCCCGCTCATGATGTTCCCGACCACGCATCCTCTGGCAATGGCCGCTCCCGTCCCGACCAGTATGCCTCCGAAAAAGGCTATCACCGTCTGCTCCGGCGGCTTGGGCAAAAGCTTTGCCCGGCCCGATAACCTCGCGCTTACGAACGAGCCCAGCACCAGGGCGCTGGTCACGAGGATCTGCCACCAGGAGACTTTTTTCTTGGGCTGTTCAGCGGGGGGGGCGCTGGCCGAAGGAGACTGGCTCGGCTTTGGCTCATATACGTGTTCTAGAGGAGCGTCCGTCACCAGTAGTTCGACGTGCATGACTCCGAGCACGCCGAGCGGATAGTTCCTGCCGCTGGCCGCGGATGACAGGTAGGCGAAGGCCGCGAGAACGCCGATGGCGACCCCGGCCTGCCACGGCTTCCACGGCCTGGTAAGGACTCTTTGCAGGAAGGGCATATCGGACGGTTCCTCGCTTTTGGCTGGCTTATCCTTCTTTTTGCGCAGGTAAAGGGCTACTCCGAGCGTAAGCGCAGCGATAATTATTGCCATGAGCCAGTAGGGAAGGTGAGTAATCGAAAAGAACGTGATTGGTCCAGCGTCCGCGTTCTTCACGACGTAGCTTTTCAATGTTTCGTGAAAGCCGTTTAAGGGGCCGTGTTTTACAGCCATTATTCCGATGGGAATGCCTACCAGGGCGGCCATGGAGTTCAGGTTGCCCTGACCGGACTTGTACAGGCTCCCGCTCACGCATCCTCCGGCCAGGACCATGCCCACGCCGAAAACCAGTCCGCCGACAATGTAGCTGGCCCACAACAGCGGCTTGGGGTTCAGCTTGACAAGGTCCAGTCCCGAAAGCAGGGTAAAGGCCAGCATGCTGACCACCACGATGGCCCATATCCCTTGGAGCTTGCGCCAGTCCTTCCACATGAGCGCCTCGCTGAAGGCCGAGGCCCCGCACAGGTCGGCCTTCTCCAGAAAGAAGCCGAAGAGGAAGCCCACGGGCAGCGCGGTCAGGAACCAATGGCCGCCGGACCAGGCAATAATGACAATCACCGCCATGACCACCAACGACAGCGTTGCGAGCGACCGCCAACTAAAAGTTTTCTCCGTCATTTTTACTCCTCCCAACCATTGTAGCTCAGATGACCATATCCGTTAAGCATTTGAATTCCTCGAAATTGAAACATACAAGCACGGCATCAGAAACAGGGCCACCGATATCTCCATAAGCAAACCCCCGATGGCGGCGGCCATTGCCCAATAGGGAAGATGAGTGATCGAAAAGAAAGTGACCGGTCCGCCGTCGGCGTTATTGATGACGCAGGTCCTCAGCGTCTGGTGAACCCCGTTCAGCGGTCCGTGCTCGACCGCCATCACGCCAAGAGGGATGCCCACCAGTGCCGCCATCGAGTTCAGGTTTCCCTGTCCGGACTTGTACAGGCTCCCGCTCACGCATCCCCCTGCCAGGACCATGCCCACGCGCCGAACACCACTCCGCCCACGATGTAGCTGGCCCAAAAAAGCGGATTCGGGTTCAGATTTACAAGGTCCAGTCCCGCAAGCAGGGCAAAGCCGATCATGCTCACCGCCGCGATGATCCAGATGCCCCGGAGCTTCTTCGCCCAGCCTTCCGCCATCCGGCTCCGGCAGAAGTTGCCGGTGCACAGGAAGAGGACCTTCAACTTATCTTTCATGGTTAAGCTCCTGCTCCCGCACCCCGGGGACGTGGGGATGGTTTTCGGATAGCCATTGGCGGCTGACCCTTCCGCCGAAAATGCTCCCCATTGAATTAGGGTTTTGGATGGAGGCCATGTAAAGATGTGCAATCATCAGCGCTAACATGATCAAGGCGCCCAAGTCATGAAAAGTATAGAGGAGGGAGAGGTTCGCCGATGGATGGTTTCGCAAAAAGACCAGGGCGATGCCGGTGATGACGAGGACGATTCCGACCGCTACGATCACCCAGAAGAACACCTTCTGCCCGGCGTTGAATTTTCCCGCCGCCAGGCGTTCGCCGGGCTGGAAGTATCCTCCCCCCGCTCGCAGCCAGGCCAAGTCCCCTTTGACGAACAGCATTTCCCGGGCCCAGACGACGATCATTCCAATCCATCCCGCGGCAAAGACGATGCCGGTCCAGGCGTGGAGATCGCGCATGATCCCGCTGTTCAGCGTCCGGTGACTGGAGAAGAAGATAAGCCCGCTGACGCCCAAGACCAGCCCGGCCGAGAGAACGATAAAATGAACCAGCCGCTGGGACAGATTGAGCCGTTCGACCAATGGCTCGCCGCCCGTGTTCAAAAGCGCTTCCCGCCGGCCGGCGATCACATAATGTAAAAGCAGCGCGGCCAGAAGAAGGCCGACCATCCAAACCGCGGCCGGTTTGAGGATGGCTTCCCGGAAGGCGCCCGACCTCACCGACAGCGAAGAGATGCCGAGGAGTTCATGGTTGGGCATCCAGACCGGGTCTCCGTTTTCATCAAACGGCCGGAGAAGGACGGAGGCGGTGAAAAAGGGAGCGTTTGAGCGGTGGCAGTCGGTGCATCCGTTTGCGCCGAGCGCGGCCCGGGCGGGCTGAATGTCGTGGTTGTATTTATGGACATTTCCGTAGGGGGAGGCCTCCCACGGCTCCATCGGGAGTTCGCGGTGTTCATTTCCCGACAGATACACGCGGTTGTTCATGACCCACACCACGCGTTTGCCCTTGAGGGGATAACCGATCTCGGTCAGGTGATTGGTGATGGCGGCAATCAGGGCGTCAATTTCCTCCGGCCGATTGACCTCGATGATCCCGTCGCCATTATCGTCCGTGATTTTCGAAAGCTCTGGATGTCGGTCGGGGTTTTCCCTGTGTTCCTTCCACATTTTATGGATGTCGGAAGAACGAGGCTGCATCAGGCCGGGCTGACCCGGCGTTTCGATCGCGGGCCAGGTCGAATGAACCCGGTTGACCGGATAGATATTGCCTTTGTATCGGGCCAGCACGGGCCGGAATTTTTCGGTGGGCTTGTCATCATAGCCCATCATCTTCATCACGCCGTAGTGGTTTCGATATTTCCCGTCCACCCCGTAGAAGGTCCAAAGCTGTTTGCCTCCGGGAGCGATGAAGGCGTCAGCGTTGAACACGTCGCTGGCCTGCACCTGAATCGGCATCACCGTTTTTTCCGGGGTATGGCAGGTCTGGCAGGCGATCCGGTGGAGGTGGACTTCAGGCAGATTCTCGTGGCGGGCAATGGGGGCGCCAAAGTTTCCGGTGTCGTGGCAGTTGGCGCAATCCCTCATGGTGTTGTTCAAATCGTTCCGGACCTTTCCTCCCGGGTCGTCTCCCTTGGCGATCTGATGGGCCTCGCGGTCCCGGATCCGCGGATCGTCGGCCCGCGAACCCGCGGGGTGGCAGTCAACGCACCGCATCCCGGCGCGGAGGTGGACATCGGTCCGGGCCCGGAAATCGGCTCCCCGCTTCTTCCAGCCCGGCTGGGCATGACATTGCAAGCAGGCCTCGTTGCGAGGCGACACCACCATCGGAAGCGATAGCCGTCCCTCGGCGTCAAACCTCGAACGGTCATAAGCGACGCTCACCGGCTGAGAGGCCGCGACCGAGCCTTCCACCCTGGCCAATCCCGCGGCCGCGGAAGCCGCCCATCTAAAATTGAGCGCGGAAAGCTGTTTATTGCGCACGCCAAAATCATAGGCCGGCAGGTGGCAGAGCAGGCAATCGGCCTCCAGAACCCCCGACTCGCTCCAACGGGCCTTGTAATAATCGCCATCGAGATCGTTCTCTCCCCCGGAGGCGAAACCGGAAGCGGGGTCCGACATCCAGGTGTCGTAACGCTTGCCCTCGCGGTCGAATTCCAGCGGCCCACCGCCCGGATGGCACTTGCCGCACCCGCGGGTGACGAAGGTGAACGAGGTCATGTCGAGCAGTTGCGGGTCCTGGTTGCGCTTGGCCGACAGGTACGGATACAGCGGCGCCGGAGAACACCACGCCCCACCGTAATTGCCGGGAGTGCTGACCCATTGAGCGCGCTCGCCCAGCGGCTTGGGCGGGCCCTCGTCCGCGCCCTGCTGAAAATGATAGCCCTCGGTGACCTTGGCGTAGTCGTGACAGGCGCCGCAGGTCTGCCGCGGAGAATAGGGCTGGTCCGCGTTTTCGCCTGTGATCGGATTGATCACGTCTCCGGTCTCGTCCCGGAGGAAGAAGGGGGGGCAGACTCTCACCGTCCGGTCTGTCAACTCCGCTTGCGCCATGCTTTCAGAGCGGCTTTGTCCCCGGCCGGCAAACAAGATGAAGAGCGCGATGATCCCGAGCGAAAAAAACGCAGCCGCTTTCCATTGCCTCTCGCTATTTTTCAACATCTTTCCCTCCCAAAATATTTTGCAAACCAGGTACTCATCGACCGCCAGTTCACATTTTTATCCGCCAATTTTACACATCCCAACCATTGCAGCTCAGATGACCATATCCGTTAAGCATTTGAATTCCTCGAAATTGAAACATACAAGCACGGCATCAGAAACAGGGCCACCGATATCTCCATAAGCAAACCCCCGATGGCGGCGGCCATTGCCCAATAGGGAAGATGAGTGATCGAAAAGAAAGTGACCGGTCCGCCGTCGGCGTTATTGATGACGCAGGTCCTCAGCGTCTGGTGAACCCCGTTCAGCGGTCCGTGCTCGACCGCCATCACGCCAAGAGGGATGCCCACCAGTGCCGCCATCGAGTTCAGGTTTCCCTGTCCGGACTTGTACAGGCTCCCGCTCACGCATCCCCCTGCCAGGACCATGCCCACGCGCCGAACACCACTCCGCCCACGATGTAGCTGGCCCAAAAAAGCGGATTCGGGTTCAGATTTACAAGGTCCAGTCCCGCAAGCAGGGCAAAGCCGATCATGCTCACCGCCGCGATGATCCAGATGCCCCGGAGCTTCTTCGCCCAGCCTTCCGCCATCCGGCTCCGGCAGAAGTTGCCGGTGCACAGGAAGAGGACCTTCAACTTATCTTTCATGGTTAAGCTCCTGCTCCCGCACCCCGGGGACGTGGGGATGGTTTTCGGATAGCCATTGGCGGCTGACCCTTCCGCCGAAAATGCTCCCCATTGAATTAGGGTTTTGGATGGAGGCCATGTAAAGATGTGCAATCATCAGCGCTAACATGATCAAGGCGCCCAAGTCATGAAAAGTATAGAGGAGGGAGAGGTTCGCCGATGGATGGTTTCGCAAAAAGACCAGGGCGATGCCGGTGATGACGAGGACGATTCCGACCGCTACGATCACCCAGAAGAACACCTTCTGCCCGGCGTTGAATTTTCCCGCCGCCAGGCGTTCGCCGGGCTGGAAGTATCCTCCCCCCGCTCGCAGCCAGGCCAAGTCCCCTTTGACGAACAGCATTTCCCGGGCCCAGACGACGATCATTCCAATCCATCCCGCGGCAAAGACGATGCCGGTCCAGGCGTGGAGATCGCGCATGATCCCGCTGTTCAGCGTCCGGTGACTGGAGAAGAAGATAAGCCCGCTGACGCCCAAGACCAGCCCGGCCGAGAGAACGATAAAATGAACCAGCCGCTGGGACAGATTGAGCCGTTCGACCAATGGCTCGCCGCCCGTGTTCAAAAGCGCTTCCCGCCGGCCGGCGATCACATAATGTAAAAGCAGCGCGGCCAGAAGAAGGCCGACCATCCAAACCGCGGCCGGTTTGAGGATGGCTTCCCGGAAGGCGCCCGACCTCACCGACAGCGAAGAGATGCCGAGGAGTTCATGGTTGGGCATCCAGACCGGGTCTCCGTTTTCATCAAACGGCCGGAGAAGGACGGAGGCGGTGAAAAAGGGAGCGTTTGAGCGGTGGCAGTCGGTGCATCCGTTTGCGCCGAGCGCGGCCCGGGCGGGCTGAATGTCGTGGTTGTATTTATGGACATTTCCGTAGGGGGAGGCCTCCCACGGCTCCATCGGGAGTTCGCGGTGTTCATTTCCCGACAGATACACGCGGTTGTTCATGACCCACACCACGCGTTTGCCCTTGAGGGGATAACCGATCTCGGTCAGGTGATTGGTGATGGCGGCAATCAGGGCGTCAATTTCCTCCGGCCGATTGACCTCGATGATCCCGTCGCCATTATCGTCCGTGATTTTCGAAAGCTCTGGATGTCGGTCGGGGTTTTCCCTGTGTTCCTTCCACATTTTATGGATGTCGGAAGAACGAGGCTGCATCAGGCCGGGCTGACCCGGCGTTTCGATCGCGGGCCAGGTCGAATGAACCCGGTTGACCGGATAGATATTGCCTTTGTATCGGGCCAGCACGGGCCGGAATTTTTCGGTGGGCTTGTCATCATAGCCCATCATCTTCATCACGCCGTAGTGGTTTCGATATTTCCCGTCCACCCCGTAGAAGGTCCAAAGCTGTTTGCCTCCGGGAGCGATGAAGGCGTCAGCGTTGAACACGTCGCTGGCCTGCACCTGAATCGGCATCACCGTTTTTTCCGGGGTATGGCAGGTCTGGCAGGCGATCCGGTGGAGGTGGACTTCAGGCAGATTCTCGTGGCGGGCAATGGGGGCGCCAAAGTTTCCGGTGTCGTGGCAGTTGGCGCAATCCCTCATGGTGTTGTTCAAATCGTTCCGGACCTTTCCTCCCGGGTCGTCTCCCTTGGCGATCTGATGGGCCTCGCGGTCCCGGATCCGCGGATCGTCGGCCCGCGAACCCGCGGGGTGGCAGTCAACGCACCGCATCCCGGCGCGGAGGTGGACATCGGTCCGGGCCCGGAAATCGGCTCCCCGCTTCTTCCAGCCCGGCTGGGCATGACATTGCAAGCAGGCCTCGTTGCGAGGCGACACCACCATCGGAAGCGATAGCCGTCCCTCGGCGTCAAACCTCGAACGGTCATAAGCGACGCTCACCGGCTGAGAGGCCGCGACCGAGCCTTCCACCCTGGCCAATCCCGCGGCCGCGGAAGCCGCCCATCTAAAATTGAGCGCGGAAAGCTGTTTATTGCGCACGCCAAAATCATAGGCCGGCAGGTGGCAGAGCAGGCAATCGGCCTCCAGAACCCCCGACTCGCTCCAACGGGCCTTGTAATAATCGCCATCGAGATCGTTCTCTCCCCCGGAGGCGAAACCGGAAGCGGGGTCCGACATCCAGGTGTCGTAACGCTTGCCCTCGCGGTCGAATTCCAGCGGCCCACCGCCCGGATGGCACTTGCCGCACCCGCGGGTGACGAAGGTGAACGAGGTCATGTCGAGCAGTTGCGGGTCCTGGTTGCGCTTGGCCGACAGGTACGGATACAGCGGCGCCGGAGAACACCACGCCCCACCGTAATTGCCGGGAGTGCTGACCCATTGAGCGCGCTCGCCCAGCGGCTTGGGCGGGCCCTCGTCCGCGCCCTGCTGAAAATGATAGCCCTCGGTGACCTTGGCGTAGTCGTGACAGGCGCCGCAGGTCTGCCGCGGAGAATAGGGCTGGTCCGCGTTTTCGCCTGTGATCGGATTGATCACGTCTCCGGTCTCGTCCCGGAGGAAGAAGGGGGGGCAGACTCTCACCGTCCGGTCTGTCAACTCCGCTTGCGCCATGCTTTCAGAGCGGCTTTGTCCCCGGCCGGCAAACAAGATGAAGAGCGCGATGATCCCGAGCGAAAAAAACGCAGCCGCTTTCCATTGCCTCTCGCTATTTTTCAACATCTTTCCCTCCCAAAATATTTTGCAAACCAGGTACTCATCGACCGCCAGTTCACATTTTTATCCGCCAATTTTACACATCCCAACCATTGCAGCTCAGATGACCATATCCGTTAAACATTTGAATTCCTCGAAATTGAAACATACAAGCATGGCATCAGGAACAGGGCCGCCAATATTTCCATGAGCAAACCCCCGATGGCGGCGGCCATGGGCTGGAGCATATCGCCGCCTTCACTGTCCAGCAACACGGCGACCGGAACGGTGTTCAGACCGAGGGTCCTCTGCACGCGCTTTTGGGTCTGTTGCCGGGTCAAACTCATGTGTCGCATTCATCCCGTCCTTTCACTCGCTCGATAAGGCGGTTCTCCGTCCGCCCCGTCGCACAGCGGCGTAGGTGACCGGCAAAAAGAGCAGCGTCAGCGGCAGCGAGTAAAGCAGCCCGCCGATGACGGCGATGGCCATCGGCATGAGCATGTCTCCGCCCTCGCCAAGGTTAAGCGCCAGGGGCGTGAGGCCCAGCACCGTCGTCAACTG
>CAZYTX010000019.1:0-63120 GCA_964650485.1 uncultured bacterium
GGACGGGACCCGTTGCCGTGCACATCATCCGTAGGCTGGCGCCTACGTCTATTCGGATATAAACCCTTCGGGTTTCTGGGTGTAATATGATAATGTTTCAGGAAACCAGATCAATCATACCCATTGAGAAAGGAGGCAAACAAGCATGTCAACCTATGGGATAGTATCAGAGCTAAACAATAAACATTATGTTTCATTTCCCTTACGACGCCAAGGCGCCGAGGAATCCAAGCCCGCCGGGAATATGTGTTGCTTTCCTTCGTTTTTTTCGTGGCGTCGTAGCGCCGTTGCGTCAAAAACGGCACGGGTCATTTGATCCTGTTCTTGGCCTTATCGAACACCTTTTCAACCGGCCTGGCTCTGAGACGGGCTCAAATATCTGTACAATTCAGGTTGACAAATTTGGCTTTCAAGTGCTTTGACAATGATCTTTCTGGCTGTCATGATCGTGGAGGGGCCGCGGTGCTGGCTTTGCGGCCGGCTGGTGCGGCGCCGGGTCAGAGAAGATGCAAGAGCACAAGTACAGGGCGGGGGTGCTCACGGTGAGCGACAAGGGGGCCCAAGGCGAGCGTAAGGACACGAGCGGGCCTGCGTTGAAAGAGATGCTGGAGGCCGCGGGGTTTCACGTGTCCCTCTACCGGATCGTGCCGGACGACCTGGCCGCGATCGAAGAATGCCTTATAGACTGGTGCGACCGGGAGGGCCTTGACCTGGTGGTCACCACCGGGGGCACGGGCTTCGCCAAGACCGACGTTACACCCGAGGCCACGGCATCGGTTATCGAGAAGCATGCCCCCGGCATAAGCCAGGCCATAATCGCCGGGGGTCTTCATAAGACCCCCCGTGCAATGCTGTCGCGCCTCACATCCGGGATTCGCGGCAACACCCTGATCATAAACGTGCCCGGCAGCGAGATGGGGGCGCGCGAGTCGCTCGAAGCGGTGCTTCCTGCCCTGCACCACGGCCTCGACATCCTGACCGGCGGACAGGGCGACCACGGCCCTTGATTCCCGGATTGCAGACCCCGTATTGACAACCCCGGCCTGGCGTACAAGAATATGTATCTTGCCTGTCTGCGTGTACGCACAGGCAGATATGCAGATGTGTTTTTACGTCAATACCACCCGGATTAAGCATGCGAGGTAGAGGAAATGATCAAGCAGGCTCTGGCAGCGTTGTCCGAAGGCAAGGATCTGGACCTGGACACCATGGTCGCGGTCATGAACCAGATCATGGAGGGCGAGGCCACCACCGCGCAGATCGGGGCCTTCCTCATGGGGCTGCGCACCAAGGGCGAGACCGTGGACGAGATCACGGGCGCGGCCAGGGTGATGCGGGAGAAGGCCAGGAAGATCAAGGCGCCCGGCTTCTGCGTTGACACCTGCGGCACCGGCGGCGACCACTCGCTTTCTTTCAACATCTCCACCGCGTCCGCGTTCGTGGTGGCCGGCGCCGGGCTCATGGTGGCCAAGCACGGCAACCGGGCTGCCTCCTCCGCTTCCGGGAGCGCGGACGTGCTCGAGGCTTTGGGCGTGGACATCAGCGCCGGGGCCGAGGTTGTGGAGCGCTGCCTTGCCGAAGCCGGTATCGGGTTCCTGTTCGCTCCGGCCTTGCACGGTGCAATGCGCTACGCCATCAGCCCGCGCAGGGAGATGGCCATACGGACCATATTCAACGTGCTGGGGCCGCTGACCAACCCCGCGGGCGCCACGCGGCAGCTTCTGGGGGTGTACAGCAAAGACCTTACCGAGACCATGGCCATGGTGCTAAAGAACTTGGGCTCGGAGGCCGCGCTGGTGGTGCACGGGCTGGACGGGCTGGACGAGCTGACACTCACAGGACCCACCCAGGTGAGCGAGCTCGCGGGCGGCGCGGTCAAGACCTACGAGGTCAGCCCGGAGCAGTTCGGACTGGAGAAGTGTACGCGCGACGACCTGCTTGGAGGCGACCCGGCCGAGAACGCCAGGATTTTACGGCAGGTGCTGGACAACCACCCCGGCCCCAGGCTGGAGGCGGTGCTCCTCAACGCGGGCGCGGGCATATACGCGGGCGGGGCCGCGGCGGACATGGCCCAGGGGATTGAAAAGGCCCGGCAGTCAATCGAGTCAGGAGAGGCTGCAAGGAGGCTCGACGTACTGATCGAGGTCAGCAAGGGCTGACATGGAAGGGTTTGTAAAGACCGGGACCGTGCTCGACAAGATACTTGCCCGAAAAAGCCAAGAAGTGGAGGAGCTGAAAAGGGCGGGGATAGGGGAAGCTCCTGCAAGGACCTCCATGCCGGGAAAAGCGCCCGGGCTCGCGGCATCTCTCCTGGACCGGAACAAGCCGGGCAGGCCCATAATAGCCGAGATAAAGAAGGCCTCGCCATCGGAAGGGGTGATCCGTGACCCTTTCAATCCCGCGGCCATAGCAATGGCCTACGCGGACAACGGGGCCAGGTGCGTGTCCGTGCTCACCGACTCGGAATTCTTCCAGGGCTCGGTCCATGACCTTTACAAGGTGCGGGAGGCCACGGCCCTGCCCGTACTGAGAAAGGATTTTATTATAGACAGGGTGCAGATCGAGGAGTCGGTTAACGCGGGCGCGGACGCTGTGCTGCTCATATGCAGGGCGCTTTCCGACCCGGCTTTGCAAGAGCTCTACGGGCACGCCATATCGCACGGGCTGGACGTGCTCATCGAAGTGCACGACGAAAAGGACCTGGACCGGGCAGCGGGCCTGGAACCGGCCCCGGCATTGATAGGGATCAATAACCGCGACCTCACGGACTTCTCGGTCTCGGTTGAGAGGACCCTGGAGCTGATGCCCCGGGCGCCAGAGGGCGCCGCGGTGGTCTCTGAGAGCGGGCTCACAGACACAAAGGTGCTTGACGAACTCCTGGCTGCGGGCGTGCGCGGCTTTCTTATCGGCACGCGCCTCATGAGGTCCCATGACCCGGGCAAGGAGCTCTATCGGCTGGTATACGGATAGGACTTGCGGGATTTTCCGTTATCTTAATGCATAGATGGTCAAGGTGAAAATATGCGGGATCACCAGGGCGGAGGACGCACAGGCCGCTCTGGAGGCGGGCGCGGACTTCCTGGGCTTTAACTTTTATCCGGGGAGCCCGCGCTGCGTTAGCGTGGAGCGGGCCGGGGAGATGGCGGCGCATGTCCCGCCGGACAAGGCGGTGGCCCTTTTCGTGGACCCTGACCGTGAAATGGTGTTGCGTGTGATGGAGAGGACGGGCATCTCTATAGTGCAGATTCAGGGCGAAGAGCCTCCGGAGTTCTGCCGCATCCCGGGCGCGCGGGTGATAAAGGGGTTCCGGCTGGGAGAGTCCGCGGACCTTGACTCTATAAAGGATTACCAGGTGTGGGCAGTGCTGGCCGATGCCAAGACCGGCCTGCCGGGCGGCTCGGGAAAGCTCGGTGACTGGGAGCTCTCCGCCCGGGCGCGGGGCATGTGCGAGCGGCTTTTCCTGGCCGGGGGCCTGGACCCCGGGAACGTGGCCGAGGCGATAAAGGCGGTGCGGCCGTGGGCGGTGGACGTGTGCTCCGGGGTGGAGTCCGGCCCGGGTGTAAAGGACCCGGCGAAAATACGGGAGTTTATAAGGATGGTGAAAGATGCCGGCTGACGAGACTGGAAAGTTCGGCGAGTACGGCGGGCAGTACGTGAGCGAGACCCTCATGCCCGCTCTGGAGGAGCTTACACAGGCCTTCCACGGGTTCTGGGCGGACCCCGGGTTCCAGGAGGAGTTCGGCTACTATCTGAAAGACTACGTGGGCAGGCCCACTCCCCTTTACTTTGGCGAGCGGCTGAGCCAAGAGCTGGGGGGCGCAAAGATATACTTAAAGCGCGAGGACCTGTGCCACACCGGGGCCCACAAGGTGAACAACACCCTGGGCCAGGCGCTTTTAGCAAAGAGGATGGGCAAGAAGAGATTGGTGGCCGAGACCGGGGCCGGCCAGCACGGTGTAGCCACGGCCACCATGGCCGCGCGCTTCGGCATGGAGTGCGTGGTGTACATGGGGACCGAGGACATCGAGCGCCAGTCCTTGAACGTGTTCAGGATGAAGCTCCTGGGCGCGGAGGTAAGGCCGGTGCACTCGGGCAGCAGAACGTTGAAGGACGCGCTCAACGAGGCCATACGCGACTGGATAACAAACGTGAGGGACACCTATTACCTCATCGGCACGGTGGCAGGGCCGCACCCTTACCCCACGCTGGTGCGCGAGCTGCAGTCCATAATCGGCAGGGAGACAAAAGAGCAGGTCATGTCGGGGGAGGGCAGGCTGCCTGATGCGGTGGTGGCCTGCGTGGGAGGCGGCTCCAATGCCATGGGCATATTCCACTCTTTTATCCCGGACAAGGACGTGGAGCTGTGGGGAGCGGAAGCCGCGGGCTATGGCGTGGACACCGGAAAGCACGCGGCCTCTTTGGCCGCGGGCCGACCGGGCGTGCTCCACGGCAACAAGACCTACCTGTTGCAGGACGGGCGCGGCCAGGTGCAGCTCGCCCACTCCATCTCCGCGGGCCTGGACTACCCCGGGGTAGGCCCCGAGCACTCCCTGCTTCGCGACCAGGGCAGGGCAAGATACGAGGCCATCACCGACCAGGAGGCTTTGGACGGCTTCAAGATGCTCACCGAGACCGAGGGCATAATTCCGGCGCTGGAGAGCGCGCACGCTGTGGCGCTTGCAATACGGCTCGCCGGGAACATGGATAAAAAGGACCTCCTGGTGATAAGCCTCTCCGGCAGGGGGGACAAGGACATGCACACCGTGGCCAAGGCCATGGGGGTGTCTCTGTGATAGAGAACGGGTGCAGGGCATGCGGGTGCAGGGCATGCGGGTCCCGGGACACCGGGCCCAGGTTCCCGGGGACCGAGCTTCCAATAAACATCTGCCGCGACTGCGGGGCATTGTACAGGACTGCGCCCGACCAGTTGCACCCGGACCAGCTCTATAACCGCGAGTATTTCCTCGATACCTGGCACGGGAGCCTGGGCAGGTTCTTCCACGACTTCGACCCGGAAAAGCACAAGAAGACCAGGTTCTTCAATGACCAGCTCGCTCACTTCGAGGGCATCACAGGAGGGCCGGGCAAGCTCCTGGACGTGGGCTGCGCAAACGGGGTGTTCGTGTGGATGGCCGAGCAGAGGGGGTGGCACGCCGAGGGCGTGGAGATAAGCCCTTTTGCCGCCAGGTGGGGAAAGGACCAGTTCCAGGTGCACATTCACGAGGGCACAATAACCGACATCCCGCCGGGTTCTCAGTACGACGTGATCACCTTGTGGGACACCATCGAGCACCTGCCCGACCCGGAGAGGGTGATAAGGGAATGCTGCGCAAGGCTCGCCCCCGGCGGAATCCTTGCGGTGCTGACCCCGGACGCGCACAGCCTGGTGAGCAGGATGGTGAACGCGGCGTACCACCTGGCGCCGAAAAGGTCCGGGGACCTCCTGCACAAGCTCTACCACCAGGACCACCTCACCTACTTTGACCGGCATTCTTTGTCGTATCTGCTCATAAAAAACGGCTACAGCATACAATGGATGGACGACTACGACGAGGACCCCAAAGACACCGAGACCGCGGGGGTGATGAGGGCGGGGGTGTTCGCGGTGCACCTGCTCGCGGCCCTCATGAACAAGAGGCACGAGCTCCTGGTGTGGGCGAGGAAGGCGGAGGACTGATCCGGATCAGCTTATTGTTTTTATGCAACAGGCCCCGACACTGACAACTGATAACTGTAGAGCTCACAGAATAAGCTGGTAGACCAGGAGCCTTGCCATGAGCCCGAAGTGAAGGCACAGCGATGCCACGAAGCCCTTGCGCAGGTACACCTCGCAGAGTATCCACTGCACCACGAAGACCAGCACCAGAGAGAGCGCCACCACGTCCGGACCGGGCCTCCCCAGCAGATAAAGCCTGGACAGGAACAAATAGGTGCCTGCAACGCCGAACAAAGACACCAAGGCTACAACAACCCGGGTGTGCCGCTTAAAGTTCAACCAGTCAAGGATGTAGACGCCGATGGTCAAGAGCCCGAACCTGGCCACGGCCTCCTGGGAGAGCGCGCTGCCGGCCATCCACGAAAGCGCCCAGTACCAGGGCTCGGGAAACATCTCCGGGATGTGCTGGATGAGCTCACGGTCTATCAGGAAGTACGACACCGGGGTGATAAACAGCCCTGCAACAATGCCCCGAAGCATCCATCGCCACGCGTCCCGGGCCCTGCCGAAGCCCGGGATGGAGAGCCGCTCCGAGTACAAAAAACCCACCAGCGAGCACAACAGCGCCGCGCAGAAAAGGATTATGCACTGGCCCATTGCTATGGCGTAGACCTGCCGGTCAGTGGGCGCCGCGGCGAAAACGCCGGCGGTCAGGTGCCTGTACTGGTAAACGAACATGGGGAAAGCGCCGAACATCACCGCCGCGGAAAGCAGCAGCGCGTCCTGGACCCGGCGCCTGGCGTCGTCGAACTTGAAAGGAGCGGATATGGAACGCGGACGCTTGTTCATTAAAAGCTACTGCGAGGCGGGCCGCCACTTTACCATGAACTCGTATGAGCGGCCCTTTTTCTCGATAGTGGCCTTGGCATCTCTGCCGCCGGCCCTCTCCACCAGCTCCTCCAGTGAGCCGGCATACTGGAAGCAGAAGGCCTGCACGCTCTCCTCGTCCTCCTCCGGGGGGATATCCATCCTGTAGCGCGCCCAGCCCTCACCGTGCTCGACCACCTCGGTGCCGGCCTCCATGCCCATGAAAACCGGCGTGACCATGGAGAACTTCTTAAGGCTCTGCACCGGGGCGTCCTCCTCCATGAAGCTCTTGGGGTAAGACTGGAGCAGGGACTGCATGGCCACCTTGCCGAAGGCCCGGGCAGCCTCAAGGTCGGAGTTAGCCATCAACTTGAACACGGCGTAGCCGATCCTGCGGAAGGACTCGTACGGGTAGCGGTTGGAGTTGAATATGATGCTGTTGATGATCTCCCAGTCCTGCGGTTCCAGGTACTTGTCCCAGTCGCGGTCGCGGTTGGCCCGGACGATCTTCACGTAGTTCAGGATCACGAAGCCCTTGACGTAAGAAGCGTCTTTGCTGCTCTCTTCCACTGTCCCTCCGTCTATGCAACTATTTATACTACCCGCTTGGCGCTTGTCAAGAGGAGAGTGTTTTTGACGCAACGACGCAAAGACGCAACGGAAAATCTTTAAGGAGCTTTCACTCCCTCAAGAGATCGACCTTTTCCACCCGCTCCAGGTCGCGGCGGTAGAACCTGGCCGCCAGGAAGAGGAATACCCCCGCGGCAATGCCCCACAGGGGCACGAAGAGCATGGCATCGGCTATGCCCATGGAGTCGCTGAGCTTGCCCACTATGGTAGGGGACCACACGTCTCCGGCCAGGTGCTGCACGATAACGCACATGGCGTATGAGAAGGCCCGGAGCCCGGGGTGGACCACGTCCTGGGTCACGGAAGCGGAAGGGGCGATAAAGCAGGTGATCAGGATGCCGAAGGCCACCAGCAAGGGAAGCTGCACCCACTTTTGTCCCGGAAAGAGGAAGGCGATAAAGAGGACCACGGCAGCGGCCGCGGAGGTGAGTGCGGGGAAGTATAGCCTGCCCTCCACCCTCTTGCGGTGCCATATATCCGAGAGTATGCCGCCCAGGGGAGCGCCGATGAGCACCAGGGCGAACACGGACATGGCCAGCATGCCGCTCTTTCCCGGCTCGGCCAGGCCGGTCCTCTCGAAGTATGTGGCCAGCCAGAAGGTGAGCGATGTGGTCACTGACACGTTCATGGCAAAACCCAGGTAGGTGAGCACCAGCGAAGGCACGCGGAATATGGTCACAAGGTCGGATAAGAACCCTGTGCTGGTGCCAAGGGCCTTTTGCTCGGGCCTCACGCTCTTGTAGTCGGGCAGGAACCAGGCCACCACCGCCAGGATGAAGCCGGGTAATGCCACCAGGCCGAATGCGTTGTGCCAGCCCCACTGCCGGGCGATGTAGCCGCCGCCCACTATCCCTATTGCCATGCCGAGCGGTATGGAGACGTTCCAGATGCCCATGACCCGGGCGCGCTTGTCCTCCGGGTATGCACCGGAAAGCATGGCGGCGCCGCCGGGAGCATAGCCCGACTCGCCCACCCCGATAAAGCAGCGAGCCACCAGCAGTTGCCAGAAGTTCTTGGTGAAAGCGCACGCCAGGGTGGCCACGCTCCAGAACAAGGTCATGATGGCTATCATCTTGCGCCGGCTCCAGCGGTCTATGAGGATGGACGCGGGCAGGGAAAACACGGTGATAAAGAGCACAACCGCGCTGAGAAGCATGCCGGCCTGGGCGTCGGTGATGTGCCAGTCCTCCTTTATGAAGTTGACCATGCCCGAGACCACGTACCGGTCGGCATAGTCGGACATATACAGGAGGAAGAGCACGGTGAGCACCAGGGGCGCCTTTTTGCCCCCGGAGTAGGTCTCGCCCCGCTCCTTTGCCTGTGCTGTCAGGTCCGTCTCGCTCATCTTATAGCAGGACCTCCAGACCCATATTTAAAGATTTTATCCTCCGGTCTGGTATATGACCGGCTTGTAGGTTGGCGGAGGAATGGGCTTGCCCTCCTTCCGGGCTGCATCCAGCCACGCCTTCTTGGCCCTTTCAAGTTCCACAAGGGCCTGTTCAGGAGTCTCGCCGAATGCGCTGCAAGATTCAAGATCAGGTATGTCAGCGATGTAGCCGCGGTCCTCATCACTGTAAAAAATGTTTATGTGATAGTCTCTCATGGCTGCTTGTCCAGTTTCAGGTTGTATTTTTCAACCAAGCGAATGAACTGTTTAATCTGATACGGCTTGGCTTGTCCTTTCACCTCCTGAAGGTTAACAAGTCCCGGTATCTCGGGGTGAGAAAAAATATGATGACTACCGCTCTTTCGTGAAAGCCTGAATCCAAAGGCTTCCACAAGCTTTATCATATCCTGGAAGTCAACGTTGTGCAATGATCCATGGGAAAGTTTTAAAAGTAGCTTCTTTGGATTCAAAAAGGACCTCCCTCGAATATTAAAAAAAGGGTAATCACCTCAAACTTAATCATGCAACAGCGCCTGTCCCTGTCAGTCCTTGAGCCGGGTCCTTGCAAGTATCCTGTCCAGGAGCCCGGGGCTTATGCGCTGCAGGGCCGCGGTGGCCTTGCCGAGCGGAGTGAGCACCAGCTCGCGCTCGCCCCGCTCGACCAGCCTGGCGATGCCCCCGGCCACCCCTTCTGGCGTGTCGTGCGGCGGCCGGTTGATGGGCCTTGCCGAGCCGTCCCCCTTCATCACCGACTTCTCCGGGTCGGTGGTTGTGAAACCCGGCACGATCACCCCCACCTTTATACCGTAAGGCCCGAGCTCCAGGCGCAAGGACTCGGCCAGGCTGCGTACAAAGGCCTTGCTGGCGCTGTAGAGGCTGCCGGTGGGAATGGCCCGCACACCGGAGACGCTGGACACGAATACCAGGCTCCCGCGCGAGCTCTTCAGGTCCGCGAGGCAGGCCATGGTCATGTAGATGCTGCCCATCACGTTCACGTCCACCAGCTTCTTTGCAACGTCCGGCGCCACATCCTCGAACAAGGACACGATGCTCACGCCGGCGTTGTTCACCAGCACGTCAACCTTGCCGAAGCGCTCGCGCGCGGCCCTGGCAAGGGCCTCGCACTCCTCGGGCGAGGTCACGTCAGCACGGTGCGCCATGACCGCAACACCCTCGGCCTCGAGGCTCTCGCGGGCAGCTTCCAGCCTCTCATCCAGAACATCCGACAACACTATGCTCGCCCCGCGGCTGCCCATCACCCGGGCGGTGGACAGCCCGATGCCCCTGGCCGAGCCGGTGATGAGCACGGTCTTGCCCTTGTAAAAGTCCACTCCCGTCCTCCTTAAAAAATTGCAATCGAGAACAGCATATAATGATACGCCGCACCTGGCAATTGTGCCTGGTCCACGGTCCCGGCTTGCAGTGCTTTAGAATCCCGGTTATTTTTTATATGGGAAATCCTAGGGGGTGAGTGCCATGGCGCCGCGCATTGAAGAGTACGAGTTCGGGAGGATAAAAATCGCCGGCAGGGATTACAGGAATGACGTGATCATAACGCCGGATGGGGTGAGGCCCGAGTGGTGGAGGAAGGACGGGCACGGCCTTGTTCCCGAGGACCTGGACCCGGTGATTTTCGAGGTCAGCCCTGAGGCGCTTATCATCGGCAGGGGGTACAACGGCGCGCTCACCGTGCCGGAGGATACAAAGGCGTGGGTCGAGGGCAAGGGCGTCGAGCTCATAGCCCTGCCCAGCAGGGACGCGGTGGATCGCTACAATGAGCTCGCGGGGAAGTCTCGGGTCATGGCCGGGCTGCATCTTACCTGCTAGTGGTGAGAACAACTTTTTGCTAGAACCGGTTTCATAACATGGGAAGTTCTTAATGGTAGCGCCGCCGGCTCGGCGGCTGCAAGTTCCGATGCAGGCATGCTGCCGGCGCTACTTCCACTGCCCACCACCAAGGAGGTTATGAAACCAGTTGTACAAGGAAAAAGCTTCAGATTCCCGATGCCAGCTGGAAATAAATCTCCGCCGCGGTCACCACCTGGCTTAATGATATGCACTCGTCGGGAGAGTGGGCCATCTCCAGGCTGCCTGGCCCCAGTAGCACCGGCCTCACCCCCGCCTCCCAGAGCAGGTTCGCGTCCGAGTGGCTACGAAACGGCGCCGGTTCCCACCCGAGCCCGCGTTCCCGAAAAATCTCTTTGAGCGCGTCCACCACCGGCCCTTTCTCCGGCAGCTCGTAGCCGGAGCCTATGGTCTCGAACTTTATGGACGCTTCCACCTGCTTGTTGTTTTCCCTTGAATTCTCGACCACATCCTCGATCTCGGCCACTATCTCTCCGATGGGCGACGCTGGCGGCATGTGCACGTCCAGGCCGGCCTCGCAAACGTCGGGCACGATGTAGCCGGCCCTGGTGCTGTAGAGGTCCCGGATGTTGTATATGAGCTCGGGCCTTTGCTTCTCGATGTGTGCCCCGATGCGCATTATAAGGTCGAGCATGGCGCCGATGGGGTTCTGCCTGTAGTTGGCAAGAGACGCGTGCATCCTCTTCCCCTGCATTGACAGGCGCACCTCGATGTAGCTGTAGTTCGATAGGCACGGCTTCATGTCGGTAGGCTCGCCTATCACCGCCCAGGGCAGGTGCACCTCGCTGGCGAGCACGTCCGCGCCGTCGCCCTCCTCCTCCTCGCCTACCACGAAGGCCAGGGCCGCCCGGAGGGGCAGTCCCTTCTCGTGCACCGAGATAATCGCCTCCAGCATGGCCGCGCACCCGCCTTTCATGTCCGCGGACCCGAGGCCCTTTACAACGTCGCCGTGCTCCTCGAAGCAGTAGTTCTCCAGGTCGTAGGCCGCGACCGTGTCCAGGTGTCCGACAAGACCCAGCTCCGGCTCCGCCTCGGGCATGACCAGGAGGTTATAGCGGTTGTCGTCCACCTCCTGCCTCTTCACCGGCAGGCCGTTCCTCTTCAGGACCGAGTGGGCGTACTCCAGTATCTCCTCCTCCTTGCCAGAGGGGCTGTAGACGTCTATCATACGGTGCAGCATCTTCTTCAGCCGCGCCGCGTTTACGGGCCTTTCAGTCATCGTGGTTTTGCCTGGCCCCGTTCTTTCCCGCCTGCTTCTGCTTCATCTTCCTGAGCCTCTGGTCGAGGTTGAGGGACAGGTATATGTGCTCCTCCGGGCTGCCGAACCCCATCTTCTTGAAGAAGTCAATGGCCGGCTGGCTCTCGGCTTCGGTGTCAACCATGAGTATTCGCACCCCGTGCTCGACCATGATCCTGGTGAACTCATGGAAGAGCTTCTCGGCCACGCCTGCGCGCTGGTATTCCTCGGTCACGCCCAGCCATATGAGGTGCCCGTACTTCCACGCGGAGCCGGCCTTGGTTATGGTGGTGCCCAGGGCGAACCCTATTATGTCCTCGTCGAGCTCGGCCACCAGGCAGAACTCGGCCTCCTCCTGGAACATGCCCGTGACCTCGTACTCGTCCCAGGTGCGGTAGAGGTTGGGGGACACTATGGAGGTGAAGAGCCTCTCGCCCAGGTGGAACACCTTGGGGATGTCGTCAATCTCCATCTGCCGGACCTCGACGCCCGGACGCTTCCTGTTCCTTTGCGGCCCCTCGCTTTCGCTCACTTGCCGGTCACTCCTTTCCGCTTTTATGTAATTATTATAAATCATTTGAGGCCTTAGTGCGCAAACACTTAAGGACACGCGGCATTGACTGTGAAATCCTATTCGGGTAATATTTCGGTTATGACACAGTTCAAGACAGTAGTTGAAAAGCACCCTGACGGCTACGTGGCTTACCCCCTGGGTCTAAAGGGGGTGGTGGCGGGCCGGGGAGAATCGTGCGAGCAGGCCCTTGACGGCGTGAAGAGCGCGATACGGTTCCATATAGAGACCTTGGGCAAAGAGGTCATTGATGAAGTTTCTCTCTGAAGACCCCGCGGCTATACTATCATCAACTTATACGATCCGCACGCAGGCCGGCATTACTTGACGTTCTTATTAGCATGGGAGAACAGACAAGAACACTGGAGGCTGACTGTATAGTGGCGGGCGCGGGTCCCGGCGGGCTCATGACCGCGCTCGGGCTTGCCAGAGAGGGCTTGTCCGTGCTGGTGGTGGACAAGAGGAGCAAGGACTCGCTGGGAAAGCCCGTCCGGGTGTCTCTGGAGAAGAGGACTTTCGATGAGGTTGATGTGGACCCTCCGCAGCCGCCCGAGCTCTGCGAGCCTCCCGTGGCCAGGGAGTACATCTCGCCTGATACCAGGCACAAGATCATCGTAAAGGACGCGCCCCTTTTGACCGTGTCCCTGCGCGAGCTTGCAGCGAGGCTCATGGAGGAGGCCCGGGAAGAGGGGGCCCGGTTCCTCTTCGACACCGAGGTGCAGGGGCCTGTGCTGGAGCTGGGATGGGTGGCCGGGGTGCGGGCGATCTCTTCGGACGGCTCCGAGGTGGAACTCCGGGCCCGTCTTTGCGTGGACGCCAGCGGGGTCCACGGGGTCTTGAGGCGACATCTTACAGAGGGCATGGGCGTACAGCGGGAGATTGATCCGGAGGCCGTGGCCTCGGCCTGGCAGGAGTCCAGGGAGATTGACCGGCCTGCGGTCATGGACCTGGTGCAGAAGAACAGGATCAGACCCCAGGTAAACGTCACCAGGGTGGGGTTCATGGGTCCCTTTTCCATGTTCTCCATTTACGTGGACCTGGAGGATGACCGGGTGGACATAACAGTGGGACTCCTGCACCGCGCGGACCTGCCCGAGGCAAGGGAGCTCGCACTCGGCTACGTGGACTCTCACCAGTGGGTGGGGGAGAGGATCACAGCGGGCGGCGGGCTGGTCCCGGTTGCAAGGCCCATGCACTCCTTTGTGGCGAACGGGTTCGCATGCGTGGGGGACGCGGCCTGCCAGGCCGTGCCCCAGCACGCCAGCGGGGTTTCCTCATCCCTGCTCGCTGGAAAGATACTGGCCGAGACGGCTGCCGAGGCCCTCCGCTCCGGTGGGGCCTCCAGGGAGGCGCTGTGGCCTTATAACGCGAGGTTCATGGCGGCGCGCGGCTCTGCCCAGGCCAACTCCGAGCTGTTCAGGCGGTTTTTGGTGTCGAGCTCGACGGAGGAGCTCTCAGCGCTCTTTGCCGCCGGCCTGGTGAGTGACCAGGGGATCACTGGCGCCATGGACGGCCAGGCCCTCGATCTTCCGCTTGCGGGGATCATATCCAGCGTGCCCCGTCTTGTAAAAAGGCCCGGGCTTTTACTCCGGCTCATGCGCCTTTCCCGGGACGCGTCGCAGCTTCTTAAGATTTACGACCTTTATCCCGGCCGCGAGCGTATTGACACTTTGGCGATATGGAGCAGTAAAGCGGATAGCATCTTTTCAAAATGAAGAGCAGTGACTGGCGCCTTTAATCAGTGCACATCTTTTATGTCCGGGTGACCTTCATCTCGATACAGGTGATGGAGTGCGGCCCGAGGGGGAGGCGCAGGGCGGCCCGGCCTTTTAAAGCCCCCTGCTCCATCGGCTCTATCCCCGGGGGCTGCTCGCGGATGGCCACCGCCTCGGGGGCTCGGGCGCTGTTGTACTGGACAGGGTTCGGGTGGGTGATGGTCAAGCGCCTTGCGGGCAGGAGCGGTCTCATTCCCTCGAGGGTAAGCTCGACCTCGGCCGGGGAGTCGTAGTGGCGGTTTACGAGCAGTAGCGCCAGGCGCTCGCCCTCAATGGTTGCGGAGGCGTCCAGGGCGGGGATGCCGGCGTCGTGGGGCAGCTCCGGGCAGTTCACCGTGGAGGGCAGGAGCCGGTCGCCGGCCCGCTCGGTGTAGAGCTTGAAGGCCAGGGCAGAGGGGGTGAGGAAGGTGGCCTTCTCGCTCGAGCTTATTAGGCCTAAGCAGTTCACCATCTGGGCGATGTTGGCCACGGGCGCCTCGGGCGCCAGCCGGTGGAGGACGTTCAGCATGGACGCGGTCCACAGCCCGTCCCGCAGGCTGTAGTTTGCTTTGATCACGTCCAGGTAGTCGAACCACAGGTTCCACTCGTCGAATGCCACCGGCACCTTCTTGCCGGGTGGAGAGTATGCGCTTGCCTCCTTTGCGGCCCGGTGCAGGCAGGCCCCCGCTTCGGCCACGGTTCCCATGACCTGGTAGTATACGCTCCGAAGCCCGCTCCTGTGCAGGTTTGCAAGGCCGTACCTGAGGGCATTGGCCGCGGTGGAAGGGGGAACGTACTTGTGCACGGAGATGAGGTCGGCCTCCTCTCCAACGCCCCGGAGCACGGTCCTGTTTATGTCCGCGCCCGTGTGCAGGTGGTCCCCCACTGGTATGAGCTTAATGTCCGGGTCAACCCTCCTCATGGCCGCGGCGAACTCGAGGAAGGTCTCCACGTACCGGCGCGGCTCCATGTGTCCGATCTCCCACCAGCCGAATATCTCGTTCCCCACGAACCAGTACTTTACCTTGTAGGGCTCGGGGTGCCCGTTTTTGGCGCGCTCGGCGCCCCACCTGGTGTCCTTGTTTCCGTTGGTATACTGGACCCAGTCCGCGGCCTCGGCGGGTGTGCCCGATCCCACGTTGACGGTGATCATGGGCTCGGCGCCCACGGCCTCGCAAAGCCCCAGGAACTCGTCGGTTCCGAAGTGGTTGTCCTCGAGTGGGCCGACCAGGGGGCCCAGCTTGGCCCATGCCCGGTTAATGCGGCGGGGCCGCTCCGAGCGCGGGCCGATCCCGTCCTTCCAGTGGTAGCCGTCCGCGAAGCAGCCGCCCGGGTAGCGGATGAGGGCCGGGTTTATGGAGCGGACGGCGTGGAGGAGCTCGGGCCGCACACCTCCCATGAACATGTCGTCGCTCTCGCCCTCGGCCCACAGCCCGCCTTTTATGCACCTGCCCAGGTGCTCGATGAAGTGGCCGTACTGTGTCTTGGGGAGCGGGTGCAGGTGCTCGGGCTGTACGATGATCTTTGCCTTGTACGCTCCGGCGTCCGCGGGAGCGGCTTTGCCGGGTGAGAGGACGAGAGGATAAGCAGCCGCGACGCCGGCCCCGGCCATGAACCTTCTCCTGCTGATGCTTCCGGGTCCCTTGTGCATGATACGAGCCTCTTTTAAGTCGCCAGGTTATTCCCTGAATATTTCGAACCAGCGGCCCAGCCACAGCCTCGCGGGCCTGAACAGGGGTTCGAGCTTTGTAAGGCTGGTAATAACGGAACGGACTCCCCAGTATATCCCCCTGAAGAACAGCTTGTTCTTGGGGAACCGCCATATAATTCTGAGTATGACTGAAGGCCTGAACAAGAAGGCCCTGTATGCGTCCCTCTGTATCTTGTACAGGTCCACCCCGGTGACCCGGGTGTAAAAGGGGACCTCGGCCCAGTAGCGGAGGTTGAAGAAGTCGTAGCCGGAGAAGTCGAAGTCGGGGTATTCCTCCTTTGCCATGTCGTAAAGACCGGTGCGGGGGTATACCACCACGGCGAAGAACCAGGGTTTGAGGAGCCTTGAATCCAGGGCATAGTCTATGGTCTTTCGCATCTCGGCGACGGTCTCGCCCGGGAAGCCCAGCATGAAGAATGCCTGTGCGATGAGCCCCTCCTTGTCGGTCCACTCGATGACCTCTCTCATCTTTTCCAGGTCAACGTTTTTTCTTATTCTTTTCTGCAGCCGGGGTGAAGCGGTTTCCACCGCATACGTTATAGTGTAGCAGCCCGCGGCCTTGAGCTTCTGTATGAGCTCGCGGTCCATGCGGTCTCCGCGCAGGCCGTTTGGGAATGCGATCTTTATCTCGAGACCTCTTCTCACTATCTCGTCGCATATGGCCTTTGCCCTGGGCAGGTCCAGGTTGAAGATGTCGTCAACGATGTGGATTTCCTTGACCCCGCATTTATTGACCAGGAGTTCGAGCTCTTGCATGACGTGCTCGATGCTCCTTTTCCTGACCCTTTTGCCGAAGATGTTGTGGCAGTACACGCACTGGTAGGGGCATGCCCTGGAGGTGAAGAATATGGCCCATGGCGGCGAGTGGGCGAAGCCGGTCATTGTAATCTGGCGGGAGTACTTGTCAAAGTCAACCATGTCCCAGGCCGGCAGCGGCAGGGAGTCCAGGTCCATGATGGGCTGGCGCTCGCCGGTGGTTATGATTTCCCCGTCCTGTTTTATTGCCAGGCCCGGCACTTTAGAGAGGGGGTTCCCTTGCAACCATGCCTGGACCATCTCTTTGAAGGTCTGCTCGCCTTCGCCTATGCAGGCGGCGTCCACGTTTCCGTTCTCGAGCTCCCAGTCATAGAATATGGTGGGGTGCGGCCCTCCGATCCAGACGGGGACCTCTGGAAAATCTTTCTTGCTAATTGCCGCGAGCTCCCTCATCTCGTTTGCTTCAACCGACATGCATGAGAACAGTACCAGGTCCGGCTTAAACTGATGCATCTTCTCGCGCACGTCTTCGGCTGCAAGGTCCCAGAGCGCCTGCTCCACGAGCTCGATCTCGAACATTTGGGGGAAATCCCTGCGGAGTATGGAAATGAGGTGTAAGAATCCCAGTGGCTGGGCGAATCCCATCCTGGTGAACCGCTTGCCCGGCCGGACCATCATCACGCGCTTGTTTTCAGGCATTGTAAGCTTTAACCTCTAATAAACGGATGTGTATTGTTCCGATTGCTGCAGATGGAGGCGGTTCCTGAAAAGGATTATAGCACCCGAGGCGCGGCATACAAAAAAGCCCGCCCCGGGGCGAACGGGCTTCACTCCGAGTAGTTTTCCGCCCCCCTCTTTCTTTTTATGAGCTCGACCGCGGCGTCTTTGAGCAAAGTATGCAGCATCATGTTCTCTGCCACGTCCTCCAGGTCCTGCTCCATGAGGAAATGCACCAGGGACAGAGATATCTGGGTGGGGGTATAGGGGTTGTTGACCAGGGCCTTCTTGACCACGTAGTGGTTGACCCATTTGAGGTCACGGTACACCGCCCACAGCACCCTCTCGTTCGTGGGTCTCTTTGACGCGATCTTTATCACGTGCTGGAGGGTGACCCTGGGGTTCTTGAGAAGGTTCTGTATGATCACCGGGTCCTGCTCGTGGCAGAGCCTGTTTATCATGTCCCGGTCTCTCATCCTCGCCTTCTGCCTTTTTATTCCCAGTGTCATCTCCTTTAGCATGGGGTCCTCTTCCGGCTCCTCGTCCGGGCCCACTTTCTTCGCCGGGGGCACCATCTGCATGAAGCGTATGACGTCGGTATAGTCCCTGCTCCTTGCTAAAGTGTACACCTCGCTCATGGTGCCCATTCCCACGTACTTTCCCAGCCTTTTCACGTCCGATATGGTTCTGAATCCGTCCTGGAAGAGAGGGTCTTTCTGCTGCGCGCGCAGGGTGACTATCCGAAAGATCTCCACTATTATTTCAGGGGGGTAGGCGCGGAGCTTCTGCCCCATTGCGAAAGACCTTTGCTGCCGGTCGAGGATCCCTTGGGTCTGCTTTATTATTTTACGGGCGATCAGCTCGATCTCATCATGTTTTTCATCCGTTTTAATATTTGGTTCCATCGCTTATCATGCGCGGATGAATCACATTTTATCCTGCGGTGTTGTGCTCCACGACTTTTGGAGAGACCAGCTTGATCTCTGAGGGGATCTCTTCCAGGAAGAACACTATAGCAAAGGACCTGCTCTCGCCGGGCGGGACCTGAAGACACCCGAAGTCCCTTCCGCTCGAGGTCGTGATGGTATCTTTTATCCAGTCTATGCTCATGGTTTCGAGTTCCTGCTTTGTAAAGGATATCCCGCAGTAGCTGGCGCCCCTTGCGATCACCTCGTCCGTGTTCTTGTCCTTTAAATAAGCCTCGACCATTATGCCCGACTGCGGCTTTTCCGTGTCGTTTACCACCTCTCCGGTCACGGCTATCAGCAGCAGGCCGTCATTACGGCTTATAATCTGGTGCTTGAATTCCTCGGCGACCTCGACCTCGCCGGCCGGCTCTACCGCCTTCCACCCCCGGCTTTGGCAAAAGCCAGTGAGCGCTGGAATGTCGCATGCCTTTTTGAATTTGCCGGAGAACAGGTCCCCGAAAGCGAACCACCCCTGGCTGTTGGTATAGGCCACCCCTCCGAAGAGTCCTCCCGCCAGCACCAGGACCAGGACCAGGGGCCAGAGCCATGTCTTGCTCCTCTTCTCCGTCTCCACCTTGATCACCGGCTTGGGGGGAGGCTCGGTGGGAGCTACACCCGGTCCGGGTTCCGCCTCGGCCTCGGATTCGCCTATGCTGGCCTCGAGGTCATCGCGTACCGGGGCCTTGGAGTCGGGGGCCCTCACGAAATCGTCAACGTCGAGCCCCATTCCTTCTTCCTCTTTATCGCCGGAGGAGGAGAGCCTGTCGTCGGCGTCGAACTGGAAGTCCCCGAATCCGGCCTCGTCAAATCCTTCATCCTTTGCGGCCGGGGCGGCTTGATCGTCCGCATCAAGGCTTAGGTTTCCAAACTCCTCCACCTCACCTGGAGCTGGTCCGTCTGCAGGAGCGCCCTGTTGGGAGTCCTCCGGGGCCGGCTCCTGGAGTCCCTCGTCGTCGAAGTCGAAAGCCCCGAACTCGTCGGCGCCGGCTTGGTCCGGCGGCTCTTGTTGCGGTGGCGGGGACGGAGGCTTCGGTGGTTCCGCCTGTGGTGCGGGTGCGGATTCTGCCTCATCGGCAAAGGAGAACTCTTCGTCCGCAAAGTCGAACTCCTCGTCGGATGGAGGCTGCTCGTCCTGACTGGAATCATCTGGGACTGGCGCGGGCGGGTTGTCATCCATGAGTTCGGGTTCTTCCTTCTCGGGGGGCGGCCCTTTAGAGGGTTCCACCTTGAAGTCTTCCTCCTCGCCGAAATCGAGGTCATCAGAGAAGCTGAAGTCGGAAAAGGGGTCCTCCTCTTGCTGGCCTTGCGGGGGGGGAGGGGCCTGTTTTTCGCTTGGCGGTGGCCCGGGCGGCCTGTAAGAATCGGGCTCTTCCTGCTCCTTCTTTACAACGAAGACGTTCTTGCACTTGGAGCACCTGACCTTGGCGCCCTTTTCAGAGACCTTTCCGTCGGCCAGTTGGAACTTGGCCCCGCACTTGTCACATTTGACTATCATTTCTACCGGACACAGCGCTGAAAAGACTTATTTGCGACAGCCCCCTGACACCTATATAGCAAAGGCTCTTTTGCAAATCAAGCATGAATTATTCCAATGAAAAACCTGGATGTTATTCCAGGTTCTCCATTGTATCAACAATGCTTTTGCCCGCGGTCTTCAATTGGTCATATGGGTGGGGATGGTCTCTTGCGAGACCTCTTCCGTCTCCATGGATTCGGAGAACTCCTCCTCTTCCCTCCTCTCGGGCTCTCCCAGCCCTTTTAGTATTTTGTCTCCCTGGGTGAGGGCTGCTCTGAGCACGTCGTCCATATGCTCGACGTATACGATCTCCAGGTCTTTTACGATCTTCCGTGGCACGTCGGGTATGTCCTTCTCGTTCTGCTTGGGTATGAGCACGGTCTGTATGCCGGCCCTGTGCGCGGCCAGGAGCTTCTCCTTGAGCCCTCCTATGGTGAGCACCCTTCCGCGCAGGGTTATCTCTCCGGTCATGGCCATGTTGCATTTCACCGTGGACCTGGTGAACGCGGAGGCGATGGCGGTTGCCAGTGCTATCCCCGCGGACGGCCCTTCCTTGGGCTGTGCCCCTTCGGGCAGGTGGATGTGCACGTCGTACTTCTGGTAGAATTCCTTTTCCAGGCCGAGCAGGTCCGCCCTGGCCCTTATGTAGGAAAGCGCGGCCCGGGCCGACTCCTGGAGCACCTCGCCCAGGTTGCCGGTGATGCTCACCTTGCCTTTGCCCGGCACCACCGTGGCCTCCACGGTCTGTATCTCTCCGCCGTAGCTTGTCCAGGTGAGTCCGTTTGCTATGCCCACCTGGTCTTCGATCTCGCACTCGTTGAGCTCGAACCTTCTAACGCCCAGGTAGCCGGACACGGTCTTTGCGTTGGCCCTGATCTTTATCTCTTTGCCTTCTTTTGCCACTCTCCTTGCTATCTTCCTGAACACGCTCGCCAGCTCCCGCTCGAGAGATCGCACTCCCGCCTCCCTTGTGTAGTGGCGTATAAGGCTCAGCACGGCATTGTCGGTGACGCTCATGTCAATGTCTTGGAGGCCGTGGTCCTCGCGCAGCCTGGGTATGAGCCACCCCTTTCCGATCTGGAGCTTGTCCAGCTCTGTGTAGCCTTCCATCCTGATGATCTCCATCCTGTCCTGGAGCGGAGCGGGGATGGTGGAGAGCTGGTTGGCCGTGCATATGAACATGACCTTTGACAGGTCGTAATCGCAGTCCAGGTAATGGTCCTGGAACATGAAGTTCTGCTCGGGGTCCAGCACCTCCATGAGGGCTGAGCTGGGGTCTCCCCTGAAGTCCGAGGACAGCTTGTCCACCTCGTCGAGCAGGAACACTGGGTTATTGGACTCGGCCCTTCTCATGCCCTGGATGATCTTGCCGGGCAATGCCCCGATGTAGGTTCGGCGGTGGCCCCTGACCTCGGCCTCGTCGCGCACGCCTCCCAGGCTGATCCTGACGAAATTCCTTCCAGTGGCCCGGGCCACGGACTTGCCCAGGCTGGTCTTTCCCACGCCCGGAGGCCCCACCAGGCAGAGGATGGGCCCTTTGAGCCTCCCCACCAGCTTCTGCACTGCCAGGTACTCGATGATCCTGTCTTTTACCTTCCTCAAGCCGTAGTGGTCCTCGTCAAGTATCTTCTCGCACTCGGGAATGTCTATCTTCTCCTCGGTGACCTTGTTCCAGGGCAGGGAGAGCATCCAGTCAATGTAGTTCCTCACAACCGTGGCCTCCGCGGACATGGGAGACATCATCTTGAACTTCTTGATCTCCTTTTCAACCTTTTCACGGGCCTCCTCTGGCATGTCCTTGGCAGCAAGCTTGTCCTCCAGGTCCTGCACCTCTCCCCTGAAGTCGTCCTTGTCACCCAACTCCTTTTGTATGGCCCGCATCTGCTCGTTCAGGTAGTACTCCTTCTGGGTCTTCTCCATCTGCTTCTTGACACGGGCCCGTATCTTCTTCTCCACCTGCAGTATCTCGATCTCCCCCTGCATCATGGTGTAGAGCTTCTCCAGCCGCTTAACCGGGTCCACCGTCTCCAAAATCTCCTGCCTGTCCTCCAGCTTCAAGTGGGTGAGATGCGCAACTATGGTGTCGGCAAGCCTTCCCGGCTCCTCGATCCCGGAGACGTGCACCAGCATGTCGGGCGGGATCTTCTTGTTAAGCTTCACGTAGGTCTCGAAGGTGTTATTAATGGACCTTACCAGGGCCTCGGACTCCACGCTTGGGTCGCCTGTCTCCTCGACCTCCTCGACCTCCACCTGGAAGAAATCCGTCCGGGGAAGGTAGCGCATAACCCTGGCCCGGTGCTTGCCCTCGACAAGCACCTTGACCGTGCCGTCGGGCAGCCGGAGCAACTGGATGATGGTGCCCACCGTGCCCACCTCGAACACGTCCTCCGGGGCCGGGTCGTTGGTCTTTGCGTTCTTCTGCGCGGCAAGCAGTATGCCCTTGTCAGCGCTCATGGCTTCTTCCAGCGCGTTGATGGACTTCTCGCGCCCCACGAACAGGGGCTGAACCATGTGAGGGAATATGGTCACGTCCCGGAGCGGCAGCAGAGGCATGACCTTTACGCTCCGCCCGGTGCCGTCCTGTATAAACTTATCATCGCCGTCTTTGAAAAACATCTTGCCCCCTTATAGTTGTAAGTAGATATATATCAGGCTATCTCGGCCTCTTTCTCTATCTCCAGTATGCACTCCTCGCCCTTTTCAACCACGTCCTCGTTTATAACGCACCCCTTGACGTTACGCTCGCTGGGGATGCGGTACATAACGTTCAGCATGGTCTTCTCCAATATGGCCCTGAGCCCGCGGGCGCCCGTGCCCCTCTTCAGGGCCTCGCGCGAGAGCGCCCGCAGGGCGCCCTCGGTGAACTTCAGCTTCACGTTGTCGAACTCGAGCAGCTTCTTGTACTGCTTGACCAGCGAGTTCTTGGGCTCGAGCAGTATCCTCACCATGTCGTCCTCGCCCAGTTCGTGCAGGCTTGCTATCACCGGGATGCGGCCCACGAACTCGGGGATGGTCCCGTACCTTATGAGGTCGTCGGGCTGCACCTTGGCGAGGATATCTCCCAGGGAACGCTCGTCCTTGGTGCGCACCTCGGCGCCAAAGCCCATGCCCTTTTCTCCGGTCCTCTGCTCGATTATCTTGTCCAGGCCCACGTAGGCCCCGCCCAGTATGAAGAGGATGTTGGTGGTGTCCACCTGCAAAAACTCCTGCTGCGGGTGCTTGCGCCCTCCCTTTGGGGGCACGTTTGCCACCGTGCCCTCGATGATCTTCAGCAATGCCTGCTGCACGCCTTCGCCGGAGACGTCCCTGGTGATGGAGGGGTTCTCGGACTTGCGCGAGAGCTTGTCAACCTCGTCAATGTAGACGATGCCGCGCTCGGCCCGCTCCACGTTGTCGTCGGCGTCTCGCAGCAGGTTTACTATGATGTTCTCCACGTCTTCTCCCACGTAGCCGGCCTCGGTCAGGCAGGTGGCGTCTGCTATAGTGAAGGGCACGTCCAGGAACCTGGCAAGGGTCTGCGCCAGCAGGGTCTTGCCCACCCCGGTGGGGCCGATGAGCAGGATGTTCGACTTGGCAAGCTCCACGTCGCCGGATATGCCCATGGAGTAGATGCGCTTGTAGTGGTTGTAAACGGCCACCGAAAGGGTCTTCTTGGCCTCCTCCTGGCCCACCACGTACTCGTCCAGGAAAGACCTGATCTCCTGGGGCGTGGGCAGCTTGCCCCGCCCGGTGTAGTACTCGCGCTCTTTCTCCCGTTCCTCGGCGATTATGTCGTTACACAGCTCGATGCACTCGTTGCAGATGTAGACGGTGGGTCCGGCTATCAGCTTCTTGACCTCCCTCTGACTCCGACCGCAAAAGGAGCAACACAGGTTGCTGCCCCCGCTGTCATTGCTTGTTTTCTTGGCCATTACTGCCCGCCTCCCATAACTATAGTATCACTTTTCTCCGCTGGACTTCCTCATCTCCACCACCTCGTCTATGAGCCCATACTCCAGGGCCTCGCCGGCATCGAGGTAGTAGTCCCTGTCAGTGTCCCGGGCGATGGTCTCTATGTCCTGGCCGGTGTGCTTTGCAAGCACCTTGTTCAGCCACTCGCGGACCTTTAGTATCTCCCGGGCGTGAATCTCGATCTCGGTGGCCTGCCCGGAGAAGGCCCCCATAGGCTGGTGAAGAAGCACCCGGGAGTGGGGGAGGGCGTAACGTTTTCCATCGGTGCCCGCGGCCAGCAGCAGCGCAGCCATGCTCGCGGCCTGGCCCATGCACAAGGTGCTCATGTCCGGCTTCACGTACTGCATGGTGTCGTAGATGGCCATCCCCGCGGTGACCACGCCGCCGGGCGAGTTGATGTACATGTGGATGTCCTTGTCCGGGTCCTCGGACTCGAGGAAGAGAAGCTGTGCTATCACCAGGTTTGCTACCTCGTCGTTCACAGGGGTGCCGATGAAGATGATCCTGTCCTTCAAAAGCCTCGAGTATATATCGTAGGCCCGCTCGCCCCGGGGCGTCTGTTCTATCACCATTGGAATGAGTGACATTTAGTACTCCTCTCAACCGCTTGCCACCAAGTTTTACGGCCTTTTATCCAGCCTCATCACTAATACTAGCGTTAGCTTCCAGAAAATCAAGCGTCTTGTCAATGGCCGCCTGGCTCTTCAGGGCCTCCCTTTGCTCTTCGGTCAGCCTGTCTCTCAGCTTGTCCGCGTGCATGCCCGCTCGTTCTGCTTCCCGCTCGATAATCGCCTCCAGGTCATCGTCCCCGGCCTCGATCCCCTCCTGCAATCCTATGGCCTGCAGTATGTAGCTGGCCTGGATGCTCTTTTTCGCCTGCTCGGAGAAAGCGCCCGCGAACCTCTCCGCGTCATCGTCCGACGGGTCCCGCCCCGAGGTGCGGGCCAGCAGATTTTTTGCCATCTGCGAGGACTCCCTTTTCACCAGCCCGGGCGGGACCTCGACCGGGTTAAGCTTTATAAGCTCGTCAATAATGGCCTCGTGCAGCATGTTACGACTGCGCTGCGCGGAGTCCTTCTCCATCTCCTCTTTTAGCGATGCCCGCATCTGATCGAGGGATTCATACCTGGTGTACTCTCTTGCAAAGTCGTCGTCAAGCTCCGGGAGGGTCTTCTCCTTTATGCCGCTTATCTTGAACTCGAAGGTAAGGGTCTTTTCCCTGAATGGCTCGGGCACGTACTCTTCAGCCGGGACCTCCTCGGTGAATGTTACCATGTCGCCGACCTCGCGGCCGGCGAGTCTTTCATCCAGGCCGGGTATCCAGATGTCCCCGTCCAGGTCTATAACCTGCTCCGTGTCGCCGGACTCGAGCTCCTGGTCCCCCTCCTTGATGGTGATCTGGGCTGTCACCTGGTCGCCCTTTTGAACCGGCCTCGGCGCCTCGGGCTCCCGCACCATTGCGGCGTGCTCGCGTATCCGCTGGATGTACTCGTCCACGTCCTCGTCGCCCACCCGCTCGGGCTTGTATGACACCTGGACGCCCTTGTAGTCCTTCACCTCCACCTGGGGGTGAACCTCCACGTGCACGGTGTAGGCGTAATCCCTGCCAGGCTCGACCTCGGCAGGGTCTATCACCGGCTCCACCGCGGGCACGATATGCTTCCTGGCAAGCGCCGGCTCCAAGGTCTCCTGCACCAGCTTCTGCATGACCTTCTCGTGCACGTAGGGCCTGAAAAGCCGCTCCAGCACCTTGCGCGGGGCCTTGCCGGGCCTGAACCCCTTGACCCGGGCCTGCTTCTGAACCTCCTGGTACTGCTCCTCGATCTCGTCGTCCACCCTCTCCGATGGTATCTCCACCTCCACGCGCTTCTCCACCGGGGTGTCGTCTTTCACTTCTACCTTCATTGCTTCCCCAATACAGATAAGTTTACGAGCTGGTGCGAGGGAGGGGACTTGAACCCCTACGCCCGAAGGCACTGGATCCTAAGTCCAGCGCGTCTGCCGCTTCCGCCACCCTCGCGCCCTTTATTTTCAATAGGTTACCATACTTGTGGCAAAGGGCCAAAGAGGGTCGGGGCGATGCTTCTTACAGCGTTATGAGGCGGGTGCAAGAGCCTGTCATTGACAAAGCGGGTGCAAGAGCCTTGAATCCGCGGCTCGGATTTCGTATGCTGGTCTTGAAAGGGGGGCTTAGATGGACAAGATTTACATGGACAATATTGCGGGTACGCCTCTGCTTCCAGAGGCTTTCGAGGCCATGCTTCCTTATTTAACAGAGAATTTCGGGAACCCTTCTTCCATACATTCTTTCGGCGAACAGGCGGAGAACGCCATCCACGAATCCAGGGAGAAGGTGGCAACTCTTATCGGGGCTCGGCCGGAGGAAGTGATATTCACCTCATGCGGCACCGAGTCCAATAACTTCGCCTTCAAGGGCGTGCCCCTGGCAAAGCGCAACAAGGGCAACCATATAGTCACCACCCCGATCGAGCATTTCTCCATCATGCACGCCATAAAGAGCATGGAGAAGCTCGGCTTCGAGGTCACCCAGGTGGGGGTGGACGGGCACGGACTCGTTGACCCTGATGAAGTGGAAAGGGCCATCATTGACTCCACGGTGCTGGTTTCTATCCAGCACTCGAACCCGGAGGTGGGCACCATCCAGCCCGTAGCGGAGATAGGAAAGATATGCAAAGAAAAGAAGGTCTCTTTTCACACCGATGCCGTGGACTCCGCAGGCGTGGTCCCGGTGGACGTAAACGAGTTGAACGTGGACCTCTTGTCGCTAGCCGGCAACATGTTTTACGGGCCCAAGGGGGCCGCGGCGCTCTACGTTCGGAAAGGGGTGCCCATCCAGCCGCTCCTTGACGGGGGCATCCAGGAGAAGGGCAAGAGGTCCGGCACTGAGAACGTGCCGGCTATCGTGGGCATGGGGGTTGCCGCGGAGGCTGCGAGCAAGGAGATGGACCAGAGGGGGGCTCATCTTCAAAAGCTCTCCTCCAGGCTGCTCCAAGGGCTGAAGCGAGAGATCGACCACCTCCTGGTGTTCGGGCACCCTGAAAAGCGGCTGCCAGGGCACGTGAGCATGGGCGCGCAGTTCATCGAGGGCGAGTCGGTGCTTCTCTTCATGGACATGGAGGGTATAGCCATGGCCTCGGGCTCGGCCTGCATCTCCAGGAGCCTGAAGGTCAGCCACGTGATGCTGGCCATGGGGATAAGCCACGCGGACGCGCAGGGGTCCCTGGTGTTCACCATGGGAAAGGACAACACCGAGGCACACGTTGACAAGGTAATAGAGACCTTGCCTCCCATCATCCGCCGTCTCCGGGACATGTCGCCCCTTTACAAGAAGAAGGCGGGGAGCTAAACTGGATCAAGGAGGAAGTGAAAGATGGCTATCAAGTACAGCAAGAAGGTAATGGACCATTTCATGAACCCCCGCAACGTGGGAGACATGGACGACCCGGACGGCATAGGCGAGGTGGGAAACCCCACCTGCGGGGACATAATGAGCTTTTACATAAAGGTGAAGGATGACCACCTGGATGACGTGAAGTTCCAGACATTCGGGTGCGGCGCGGCTATCGCGGTGTCATCCATGATATCCGAGATGGCCAAGGGCAAGTCCCTGGACGAGGCATTGAAGCTCACCAACAAGGACGTGGCAAACGAGCTCGAGGGACTGCCGCCCAACAAGATGCACTGCTCCAACCTGGGCGCCAACGCGCTCCACGCGGCCATACAGAGCTACAAGCAGGCAAAGGAGAAGGGCGCGGCGCCCGAGCCGGTACGGGACGAACACGCGGAAGAGGCGGAACACGAGGCAGAGGATGATTCATGCCGCTGCCCCTACTGCGAGATAGAGAACCCCATGGACGTGCCCTTTTGCCGGGGATGCGGACGCCAGTTGAAAGAGGAGGCCCAGGAGTAATCACCTTTTAGTCGGACCTCGGATCACTTAAAAGGATAGCGTTCTTATTTCCCCAGTATTTGCCTCTGCCACTTGATCTGCTCTTCGAGCCCGTGCTTGAGCCCGGTCTCGGGTGCGAACCCCGTGTCGGCTTTTAACAGGGAGGGGTCGGCCAGGGTGTCTTTTACGTCGCCCTTCTGCGAGTCCTGGAAGGAGATGCCGGGCTTTGCGCCGGCAAGGGAGGCGATAAGCTCCACCGTCTGGATCAGCACCCGCTGATGCCCGCCACCGATGTTGTATATCCTCCCGGGGGCACCGCGGTCCATGCACCTGAGTGTGCCTTCAACAACATCGTCAATATAAGTGAAGTCCCGTGTCTGCCCGCCGTCGCCGTAGATCACTATCTCGTCGCCGGTAAGAAGCGCCCGGATGAAGCGATGGAACGCCATGTCCGGCCGCTGCCTGGGACCGTAGACCGTGAAGTACCTGAGGCCTATGGCGTCCACTCCATGATTGTGGTTATAAAGGTCGGCTAGCGCCTCGCATGCAAGCTTGCTCACCCCGTAGGGAGACCTGGGCCTTGTGCTTCCGGTCTCCGTGGCCGGGAGCTCGTCAGTGTCGCCGTATACAGAGCTGGAGCTGGCATACACCAACCGCGGGCCGCCCGCGTCCTTTACCGCCTCCAAAAGACGCTGGGTGGCCTTTATGTTATGGTGTATGTAATGATCAAAGCTCTTGCCCCAGCTTGCACGCACGCCCGCCTGGGCGGCAAGATGGAACACCCCGTCTAAATCGGGCAACAGGCCTGCCAGATCGAGCTCGTTGATATCGGCCTCCATGAACTCGCATGAAGGGTGGCCGCGTAATCCTGAAGCATTATTGTCCTTGAGCTCGCGGCTGTAATAGTCGGTAAAACAGTCCAGGGCAAGCACCCGGTGCCCGTCCTTTATGAGCCGCTCGCACAGGTGGCTGCCTATGAATCCTGCGGCGCCCGTGACCATGTAGTTCATGTTACTTTCGTGGGTTCTCCGACATTGCGAAGAAAATTTCAAAAGCTATTATAACCAATTCGAGAGACTCAGGACAAGCCGCCTTGCAGTGGCTCGCAAACAGCGTTAGTTTTATCAAAGGAAATCAACTGTCCGTTAAAACAAGGAGGGCTTGCAATGCCCGACAAGAAAGTCACGGTGGTAGGAGCGGGTCACGTGGGCGCGACCACCGCCCATCTTTTGGCCTTGAAGGGCTGGGCCGACGTTGTCCTGGTTGACATAGTGAAAGGACTTCCCCAGGGAATATCTCTTGACATGTCCCAGGCAGGCGGCATATACCATTTTGACTGCAAGGTCACGGGAACCAACGGGTACGCCCAGACCAAGGACTCGGACGTGGTGGTTATAACCGCGGGCCTGCCCAGGAAGCCGGGCATGAGCCGCGACGACCTCATAAAAAAGAACACCGGCATTGTGAAAGAGGTGGTCCAACAGATAAAGTCCAGGTCCCCGGGCGCCATACTGGTGGTTGTCAGCAACCCGCTTGACGCCATGGTGTACGTGGCTGCCAAGACGAGCAAGTTCCCGCCCAGGAGGGTCCTGGGAATGGCGGGGGTCCTGGACACCTCGCGGTTCCGCACCTTTCTCGCCCAGGAGCTCGGCTGCTCCGCCCAGGACATCACGGCCATGGTCCTTGGCGGGCACGGCGACACCATGGCGCCCCTGGTGCGCTACTCCACCATGGGGGGCATACCCATCACCGACCTCCTTGCCCGGAAAAAGATAGAAGAGCTGGTGCAGAGGACCAGGCAGGGAGGAGGCGAGATCGTGAAGCTCCTTAAGACCGGGAGCGCATATTACACTCCCGCGTCCTCGGTTGTGGAAATGGTGGAATCCATTATTCTAGATAGAAAGAGGCTGCTTCCTTGCGCAGCTTATCTGAACGGCGAGTACGGGGTCAAGGGCCTGTGGGTGGGCGTGCCATGCATACTCGGAGCAAAAGGCGTGGAGAAGGTGGTGGAAGCAAAGCTGAACAAGGAGGAGAAGGCCATGTTCAAGAAGTCGGTAAGCCACGTGAGAGAGCTTGTTAAGACCATCAAGATATGAGGCGGCTCATATGGAGATGTTTTTATCAAAGGGGAAATAGACATGACCAGGAAAGGGCACCTGCGGGTGATATACGACGAGGACTTTTATAGGTCCATGCGCCGCAGGATCAGGGACTGGGCCGAGTCCAAGGGAAAGGGGCACAAGTACCTGGAGTATATCCTGCTCGCGCCCGACCTGCTTCACCTGCTTGCAAAGCTTACCCTTGACTCCAGGGTGCCGCGGAAATCAAAGGCAAAGCTTGCACTGGCAGCGGCTTACTTCATCTCTCCCCTGGACCTCCTCCCGGAAGGACTGTTCGGACCGGTGGGCTTTCTGGACGACATTGCCGTGGCCGTATGGGCTATAAACGGTCTTATCAAGTCCTCGGGACCAGAGGTGGTGATTGATAACTGGGCGGGGGAAGGGGACATCCTGGAGATAATCGAAAGGGTGATCTCCGCGGCCAACCAGTTCCTTGGCAGCGCCATTGTCAAGAGGAAAAAAATACCTGATAAATAGTCCCTGCCCTGGAAAGAGGTCATCCCGGACGGCTTAGGGGAGAGGGACGAAAGAAGGGAAAAGGGAACGCCAATAGGCGTGTATCCGCCCGGGATGATCTCTTTGTATGTATGTTCTTGGTGAGTGGTTTGCCTTTTTTAAAAGAGCCTTTTTCCTGATGGGTTCTGCCTGCTGCCTCGATTCTCTAACAATTTAGTACTGCAAACCCCGTGCCTTGAGCCTCTGACAGTTAAGGTGTTGATTTACAAGAGAATAGTTGCAAAGAAGGCTCATTCCCCCATTACCTTTCATACCCTTTGCCGGCACTTGCGGCAAAATCAATGACGAAAATTGTCTCCCCTGACAAGATTTTTTGTAATAAATCAGCAAAAGGGGCTATTGAGAGCAAGAACCTGGTATGTAGTCTCTCAAAAAACGGCTTGAAAAGAACCGGCTGAAGCAGCTAACCAACCCTGAAGCCCAAAAAACATCGAAATCCAAAGGAATTGGTGTAAGAGGAGGGCAGATCAACCGGTAAGACAATTACTTTTTTTCCGCTACTGGCCTTGTAACAGTTCCTTGAGCCTGTTCACGTGACCCCTGCCCAGGGCCATAACCTCGCAGCCCAGTTCGAGAAAGCGGCTGATCTTGTGATCGGAAAGCAGGGCAAACCCGTCCACCACAGCCAGAGGGCCGCCGGCCCACTTGACCACGTCATCCGGCGAGAGGGAAAGGTATGGCTCGTGCCGCACCGCAAAGAACACCGCGTCCATGCCTTCAAGGGCTTTTTCCAGGTCTTGTTGAACTTGGAGGTTTGCAAGCCGCTCCTGGTTTTCAAAGAACCTTGCCAGGGAATGGCCGGGATACGGGTAGGTGTCCTGCTTCTCGAACTCCCACCAGTGGTCCACGTAAGGGTCGTGCGCGTATACCTCGGCGCCTAGATGGACGAGCTTCCTCACAACAAGCTCCGAGCCCGAGTAGCGTGTGTCTCCCACGTCCTCCCTGTAGCTTGCCCCGCACACCAGCACCTTGGCCTTATCCACCTTTTTTCCCGATGCTTCCAGTGCCTCGACCATCAGGTCCGCGGCATGCAGCCCCCTGGTGTCGTTTATGTCAATGGCCAAGGGCGTGATCCTGAATATGTCATCCATGTCCCCCATGATCTCGCGGTGTCCCCACAAGCCCAGTCCCCCGTCCTTGGGCAGACAGTAGCCGCCTATCCCGGGGCCGGGGAAGAGCATGTTCGAATGCGTTGGCCTCACCTTGATGGCATCCACCACCTTCACGAGGTCCACACCGTGCTTTTCCGCGAACCTGGTCCACTCGTCCATGAAGGCCAGGATGGTGGCCCGGAAGCTGTTCTCCACTATCTTGGCGGTCTCGCTCTCCACCGGCCGGTCGAGCACGGTGAGCGGGTATTCCTCCACGTTTAAGACCTCGCGCAGGAACTTCTCCACTCTCCGCCTCGACACCTGGTTCACGCCAGAGCACACCCGCCAGAAGTCGCGGATGCTCTGCACGTAGTCCCTGCCCGGCATCACCCGCTCGTAGGAGTGGGCCAAGATCGGCTCGGTCTTGATCCCCCGATCGGCAAAACACTTCTCCAGGACGGGGTAGGCCACGTACTCGGTGGTACCGGGCGCCACCGTGGTCTCGATTAAAACCATGGCCTCGGGCCGCATGTGCTCGCCGATGATCTGTATGGATTTCTCCAGGGCCTCCATGGCGGCCTTGCCCGAGCGCAGGTTGCCAAGGTCCTCCTTTATGAAGTCGCACTGCACGTCAACCACGATCACGTCCGCGAACTTCAGGGCCTCGTTGGTGAAGGTGGCCATGAGAGTTTTTTTATCCAGCACGCAGCGCTCGATGAGTCGCGGGACCTCGGGGTCCACCGCCTTTACAGGGGTCTCGCCCAGGTTTATGAGCGGGATCTTCCAGAAGGACCTGGTGCTCGGACGCTGCATGCCGATCACGAACTTGCCGGGCTTTCCAGTGTTCTTGTCAACGCTGTCAGCCACCACCGCGGCCATCACCGCGCCCACGAACCCGAGGCCCACTACTACCACGATCTCGTAACCCTCGCGCCGCTTCTCCAGCACCAGCCGGTTAAGGCGCTCGCCCTCCGCGGCGTAATCCTCTTCCCGTGGAAGCGGGAACCGCCTCCCGTCAGGGCTCATCGAGTATTGTACTTTATCACTCTTTTTATTCTTTGCCGCCTTCTTCTTTGTCGCTTTCTTCTTTGTCAAAGCCCGTCCTCCGATCTTTACAAGCCGATCCTAACCTTGTGAGAATAATGAAATAAGCTAACAAAACAAGCCCTCCAAATCAAACCCGTAAAAAAACAAGCCTGCAAGAAAGCCGGTTTAGAAAAACCCTCCCACTTGACAATGCCAGCAATAGTAGAACAATCAAAAGGAAGGACTATTTTCAAGGAAAGGGAAAAATGCGAAAAAACTATCCGGACCCCTTTGGCGGCAGTCTCATGGGAGGCAATTACAAGCCCCTGAACCAGGACCAGGTTGGAAGGATTCACCAGACCTCGCTGCGGGTGCTTGAAGAAGTGGGCGTGGTCGTGGAGCTTGACGAGGCCAGGGACCTCTTAAAGTCAGCAGGCGCTGAAGAGGGAGAGGACGGCAGGGTTAAAATAAGTCCTGAAATGGTGGAACAGGCCCTGCAGCAGGCCCCGTCCCGCCTGGACCTCTTTGGCAGGGAGGACCGGCACCGCATGATCATGGAGGGTACCAGGACATACTTCGGCACAGGCGGCGCGGCCATCAACGTGATAGATATAGACACCTACAAGCCAAGGACCAGCAGGCTCATGGACATAGTGTACTTCGCCCGGCTGGTGAACGACCTTAATAACATAGACTTCTTTGTAAGACCCTGCGCTGCCAGGGACGTGCCCGCGGAAATAATGGCCGAGAACGAGTTCTACGCGTCCCTTGCCAACACGGACAAGCACGTGATGGGCGCGGTGTACAACGTGGAGAGCGCCGGCAGGGTGTTCAGGATGGGCGAGATCATGGCGGGGTCCGAGCAAGCGATGCTTGATCGTCCCTTCTTCTCCGTGATCGTGGGCTGGTGCAGGAGCCCGCTGGTGTTCGACAGGGAAGGGACGCGCACCCTGCTCTACGTGGTGAGGAAGGGCATGCCAGTGGCCATGAGCTCCGCGCCCATGGCCGGGGAGAACTCCCCCATCACCCTGGCCGGGACCTTGGTTCAGCTCCACGCGGAGGAGCTCTCCGGGGTGGTGCTGGCGCAGGTTGCAAACCCGGGCGCGCCCGTGATGTACGGCGGCATCCCCTCCATGGCAGACATGCGGCAGCTCCGCTACATCGGCGGGGGCGTCGAGTTCGGGCTCATGAACGCGGCCATCGCCCAGCTCTCCCACTATATAAACCTTCCAAACTACAACTCCGCGGGCGTGACCGAGGCAAAGATCCCCGACATCCAGGCGGTTTACGAGAAGTGCTTCGCCGTACTCCAGTGCGCGCTCTCCGGGTCCAACTGCATACACCACGCCGCGGGCATGCTCGAGTCGCTGCTGACCATAAGCCTTGAGGAGCTCATCGTTGACAACGAGATCATCGGCATGGCCAAGCGGGCGGTGCGGGGCATCGAGGTGGACGAGGACAGGCTGGCGTTCAAGACCATAAAGCACGCCAGCAAGGCCGGCAGCTACCTCACATCCGACCATACCCTGCGCTATCTTAGAAACGAGTACTTCGAGCCCATGCTCGCGGACAGGAAGGACCGGGAGACCTGGGAGAAGCTCGGCATGTACGGGGCCCGGGAGAACGCCCACGCCAAGGCCGCACAGATGCTGGAGGTCTCCGCTAAAGCCGGCATAGAGCGCATACCTCCTGACATGGACAGGCACATACGAGAAGAGTTCAACATCCTGGTCCCCGAGGCGGAAGAGCAGAACAAGGGGCCTTGACCAGAGCGCAACAAGAGATTATACGGACACTGGCGCCGGCCAAGCGTGGGGGATTTGGCTTTTCAGAAGGACGCGTATGCGTGGTAGCCGGCGCCTATTGCGTTCACGCCGAGGTAGGTGAACACCACCGATGCAAATCCTATGATGGCGATAACCGCGGTGCGCCTTGCCGGCCAGTCCAGAGACACCTTGGCGTGCAGGTAGGCCGTATAGATGATCCACGTGATAAGGGATGCCGTCTCCTTGGGGTCCCACTGCCAGTACTGGCCGAAGGCATACTTGGCCCACACCGCGCCTGTGACTATGACCATGGTCATGAGGGGGAAGGCGATGGTTATAATCACGTAGGTCATGTTGTCGAGCTTTTCGGCCTCGGGAAGCAGGTCCCGCACCCTTTCCAGCCTGAGGTCGAGGAGGACCGCTGCCGCGCCGGTGAAGATGACCAGCCCCAGGATCACTATCTTGAAGGGGTTGCCGAAAAGGGCGAGCCCCGGGTCCATGACAGCGGCCCGCACCAGGAAGCCGAGCCCGGCCGCGCTGAACACAACTCCCAGCAGCGTCACAAAAGGCCCGTAAGGGACACCCAGGATGCCGCCCCTTTGTCCGTCCTCCTCACGGGTGAAAGCGTAAATGGCCGCGGCTATCACAAAGTAGATCATCGCTATCAGAAGCAGCTTGCCCGGCACACCGAGGGCCGCCGCCTGGCCGGTGACCTCTCCCTCGGGGGTCACCCTGTTCAGGGTGAAGGCCCGGTGCACCAGGATGTTAAAGCGGTCCGAGATAAGCAGCATGAAGGCCATGAAAAGATTCGCCGAGAAACCGACCCAACGCCTATGCACACGGTCCTTTACAAGGAACATCAGCGCTGTGCCGAACGCGGCCACAAAGGCCGCGTAGGCTATGGCCGCTATGGCCACGTGGGCATGCAGCCAGTATGACTGGAGCGCCGGGACCAGCTCCTGCACCTCCTTGCTGCTCGATGGATTAAGCACCGCGGCCCCCATTGCGCCCAGGGCCACTGGAAGGATGAAGGCGCCGCCCGCCTTGAACCTGTAGCGGTTCTCTATTACAAGGTAAAACACGCCGATGCCCCAGGAGAAGAACAGGAGCGACTCGTAAAGGTTCGTGAAGGGAGGATGGGTGAGCCCGCCCTCGATCCAGCGGAAGGCCAGTCCCAGTGTCTGGAAAGCAACGGCCATGACCGTCAGGGCCGTGGCCAGGCGGCCCACCAGCGCGGGGCGTCTTATAAGATAGGCAAGATAAAGCAAGGTGGCGACAAGATAAAAGGCCACCGAAGCCTTGAATGCAAATTCACTGGCGAGAAAGAAATCCATGAGACACTAACATAAAGGATAAAACCAATGCGGGCAAGCACGGTTAATGACGGTTAATGGAAGGGCGTACAACGAGGTGGGAAATTATCATTGAGTGTCTCAAACTGGAAAGTCCGACTGTCTATCGTGCGGGCGATTCAGTGGCTATTATGAGCCTGTGGGCGCCAGCATTGTTGCACCGCTCCATGACCTGCACCGCGCGCTCGAGGTTAACCTTGCTGTCAGCCTTTATGAGCACGGGGGATTCCGGCCGGCTTGAGAGTGCCGTTTTAACCTGGCTTTCGAGCTCATCCAGCGAGACCATCACCCCGGAGAGCTTTATAAGCCCCCCCTCTTCCACCACCACCACTACCTCCTCCTCGGCCGGGGCAGGCGGAGCGTCCGCCCGGGGGAGGTTTACGCTCAGTCCCTGGGGCTTTATGAAGAAGGCGGTGAGCAGAAAGAATATGAGCAGGAGGAACACTATGTCCACCAGCGGCGTGATGTTGAGCCCGGTCTCGGCCCTTCGTGTGCTACTGATCTCGATCAAGACTTAATCCTTCCCGCGGACAGGTTGCGGCCGGGCACGGTGTCCGGGTCTTCGCTTTCCGCTTGCGCGGGCGTTTTACCGGCTTCCTCGGCCGCCTCCACAAAGCTCACCGCCCGGTCCTGGATGAGGCCCGCTATGGTCGCCGCCCTGGCTGAGAGCCAGTTGTGAGCTATCACCGTTGGTATTGCCACGGCAAGTCCGAACAGTGTGGTGAGCAGGGCCTCCCATATGCCTCCTGCAAGCACGGAGGCGTCCACCTTGCCCTGCAAAGTCTCTATCTTCATGAAGGCCTTGACCATGCCCAGCACCGTGCCGGTAAGGCCCAGCAAGGGCGCCACGTTGCCTATGGTGGAAAGAACCGGGAGATGTCTCTCCAGGTGTCTCATCTCCTGCTGGCCGTAATGGGTGAGAAGCTTTTCCATGGTGTTCCTGCTGGGGACTCCGGAGGTCTGGATCTTTTCAAGAACTGGAAGGAACACCCGGGCAAAGGGATGTGACTCCCCTTTTATGAAATCGAATGCACCTTTGAAGTCGGCCCCTGAGAGCCTGTCAAGGAGAGTGGAAAACCATTCATCATCCTGGAGAGCCTTGTGATAGGTCCACCACCTCTCCAGGAAAACGGCCAGGGCCACAATGGAAAAAGCGAGCAGCGGCCAGGCCAGCACCCCGCCCTTGCCAAAGTACTCCCACGCCTTTGTAAGAAGTGCTCCTGCCTGCTCCATCATCAAGGGAGAAATTATAGCACTATCCCTGGATTCTTGCTATCAGCGGAAGGTTTTCCCGGCATCAGACTACTCTGTTTGTACGTCTATGCTCCTTGGTTCCTTCTTCGTGGTTTTGGGGACCAGGATCTCCAGGACCCCGGCGTCCTGGTGCGCCTCGATCTTATTCATGTCCACCCCTTCGGGTAGCTGGAAGGTCCTCTCGAAGGGGCCGTAGAGCCTTTCAACGTGATGGTACTTCCTCCTCTGGTCCCTGCCGTGGTCCGGCCTCTGCCCGGCAACCACAAGCCGCGTCTGCCTGCATTCCAGCTTCACCTGGTCAAAGTCCACACCTGGCAGCTCCGCCTTTATGACGTATGCATTCTGGGTCTCGTAGATGTCCACCGCGGGAACCCATCCCCCCTGCCTGGCTTCCATAAGTCCGAAGTCCAGCGACTCTCCGAATATCTCCCTGTGGATAGAGAGCAGGTCCATGAAGGGGTCCCATCTTCTAAAGGGCATGTGCCTTCACCTCAACTCGACTCCTCGTACTCGGCGTCAATCACTTCCCCTTCACCGCCTTCTCCCTGTGCTCCGGCCCCCTCCTCTTCAGGGGGCTGTGCCCCGGGGGCCGCGGCTTCGGCTCCGCCCGCCTGCTGCTTGTAGAGTATCTCCGCGATCTTGTGCGACGACTGGAGTATATTGTCCGCGGACTGCTTCATGGTCGCCGGGTCTCCTCCCTCCAGGTCCTTCTTGCCCTGCTCGATAGCAGCCTCGACCTTGGAAGCCTCCTCCGCGGGTATCTTCTCGCGGTTCTCGTTCAGTATCTTCTCGGTGTTGTAGATCACGCTGTCGAGCTGGTTCCTGGCCTCCACCGACTCGCGGTGCTGCTTGTCCTCCTCCGCGTGGGCCTCGGCATCTTTTACCATATTATCTATGTCCTGGTCTGACAGGCCCGAGCTCGCGGTGATGGTGATGGCCTGCTCCTTGCCCGTGGCCATGTCCTTGGCCGAGACATTGACTATGCCGTTGGCGTCAATGTCAAAGGTGACCTCGATCTGGGGCACCCCCCGTGGGGCGGGTGGAATCCCCACCAGGTGGAACCTTCCCAGGGTCCTGTTCTGGCCGGCCATGGGCCGCTCGCCCTGGAGCACGTGCACCTCCACCGACGTCTGGCTGTCCGCGGCGGTGGTGAATATCTCGCTCTTCCTGGTGGGTATGGTGGTGTTCCTGGGAATGAGCGTGGTCATGACCCCGCCCAGGGTCTCTACGCCAAGGGAGAGGGGAGTCACGTCCAGGAGCAGGATGTCCTTGACCTCGCCGCCCAGCACCCCGGCCTGCACCGCTGCGCCCATGGCCACCACCTCGTCCGGGTTGACGCCTTTCCTGGGCTCTTTTCCAAAGATGTCCGTTACGATCTGCTGCACCTTGGGTATCCGGGTCGAGCCGCCCACAAGCACCACCTCGTCCACGCCCCCGGCCTCAAGCCCGGCATCCTTCAGGGCCTGGCGGCAGGGGTCCTTGATCTTCCCGATTATATCGTCCACCAGTTGCTCGAACTTGGAGCGGGACAGCTTTATGTTCATGTGCTTGGGGCCGCTGGCGTCCGCGGTCAGGAAAGGCAGGTTGATCTCGGTCTCCTGCGCTGTAGAGAGTTCCACCTTGGCCTTCTCAGCCGCGTCCTTGAGACGCTGGAGCACCATCTTGTCCTTTCCCACGTCAATGCCAGTCTCTTTCTTGAACTCCTCCACCAGCCACTCCATGACCCTCTGGTCAAGGTCGTCGCCGCCGAGGTGGGTGTCGCCGTTTGTGGACTTGACCTCCACAACGTTGTCGCCGACCTCCAGTATGGATATGTCAAAAGTGCCGCCCCCGAAGTCGAACACTGCAATGGTGGTGTCCTTCTGCTTGTCGAGTCCATAGGCGAGCGATGCCGCGGTGGGCTCGTTAATGATCCTTTTGACCTCGAGCCCGGCTATCTTGCCGGCGTCCTTGGTGGCCTGCCGCTGGCTGTCGTTGAAGTACGCCGGCACCGTAATAACGGCTTCTTTGACCTCGTCGCCCAGGTAGTCCTCCGCTGACTTCTTGAGCTTCTGCAGCACCATGGCGGAGACCTCCGGAGGAGAGTACTGCTTGCCCTTCACCTCCACCCGCACGTCGCCGCTCTGTGCCTGGATCACCTTGTATGGCACCTGGGCTATCTCGCCCTGCACCTCGTTGTAACGCCTGCCCATGAAGCGCTTGATCGAGTACACCGTGTTCTCCGGGTTGGTTATGGACTGGCGCTTTGCGATCTGGCCTACAAGACGTTCGCCCTCCTTGCTGAAAGCGACCACGCTGGGTGTGGTGCGGCCCCCTTCCTCGTTTGTGATGATCTTGGGCTCGCCGCCTTCCAGAACTGCTACCGCCGAGTAAGTGGTGCCCAGATCAATACCTATGATTTTAGCCATTTCAACCTCCTGAAAAACCTGCCTGAAATAAAATAAGCTTAAAAATCAAGCGTCTTAATTCAACTACATCTTAATCATAAATCCAGTGTTGTCAACATTGAGCAAAGAGATAATCTTTGTATTTATCCATAATCCACCGCCTAAAAAAAACCTCGTTAGTCCCGCCGCAACGGGATTATAATGGTTTTAGTCAAAAAAACCATCACTAACTTATGGCACAGGGGATTCTCCCTTTCCAGTACGAAGAGGGAAAAGTTGACGAGGGCATGACTTCTCACGCCGGGCTTTTCATCTACCTTGATCTTTTCAAGGCGGCGGCGCAGGTTGCTGAGGATGTGCGCCGCCCGGCAAGCAAAAAAACCGCTTTTTGAGGTGAGACCGTCTCCATCATGACCGCTATCCCCGCCCCTTTGAGCGCGCTGAGGGGATTAGGCGGTGGATTATGGATGAATTATTTTCCTTGACATGGGAGAGTCCAAGGGTTAAAATACGGGCTGGGATAAAAAAGGGGAGAGGGTCCGCGCTTTCATCGAGTTTTTTGTTCTTTTTGCCTTGCACGCGGTTGTTTTCAATGTTCAGTCTATAATTGTATCGTATTAAAAAGGAGAAGGTATAGTCATGAAGAAACTATCTGAAAGGATCAAGTCCCTTCGTATGCCGGGCGAGACGCAGTCGGCATTCGCCCAGAGGCTCGGCACCACCCAGGCGTCCATCAGCCGGTACCTGAACGGGAGACAGCCGGACAGGGAAACACTTATCAAGATAGCGCGCAGGACCGGCGTTAACCTCGACTGGCTCCTTACCGGCAACCAGCCCGGTCCTCAAGAGGCCCCTCCCAAAGGGAAAAGCGACGCGACGCTGGTGCAGGCGGCGCTGGCTTACCTTTCGGACCTTAGCGACATGTCCGCCCGGGAGAAGAACCGCATGAACGAAATGATCCGGGACATTATACAAAGCAAGCAGACCAGGAAAGAGCTCATCTCCGCGTGGGAGGGCAAGTTCAGAAAGAGGAGAAAGTAAAAGAGCAGAGGTCATGATAAAGCTTGTCAGGGGAATCCTGGAAGCTGCCGGCAATATAACCCCCGAAATAAAGAGCCGATTCAAAGACGAGGGCCTTTGCAAAAGGTGCGGCAGGTGCTGCTACGCCGGCATCAGGATCAAAGGCCGGATGATACTTTTGCCCGGGCTGCCATGCAAGTACCTGGGCTTCCACCCGGGCGGCAAAGCATTCTGCACGGTCTACCAGATAAGGGATGTCACCGGCTGGTGCAACAAGGTCTCGGCAGGGTCCGTGCGCAAGGAGCTGTTTCCCCCCGACTGCCCCTATGTAGAGGGAATCCCTGATTACCGAGGCAAGATAGTGCTCTCCGATTCCGAGTTCGAACAGATAAAACCCATCCTCTGCAACATATTTAAAGGGTTCCAGCGACCCGATTACCTGCGTCCGGGTGACTGGAGCAGGTTCATACACCACACACTCGGTCTCCCTATGTATTGTTCAATAAAAACAATATGTTTTCCCGGCCGAGCCCATCGCGTGCATTCTTGACTTAGCATGGTAAGTGCTTATAATTTCTATTGAACATTTAAAGGATAGCCAGGAGTAGAGATAAAAATGCCCAAAAAGGATTTCTACGAGGTCCTGGGGGTGTCGAAAAACGCCTCGGCCGAGGAGATAAAAAAGGCCTATAAAAAGCTTGCACAGAAGTATCATCCTGACAGAAACCCCGGTGACAAACAGGCCGAGGATAAGTTCAAGGACATTTCCGAGGCCTACCATACACTCTCCGACCCGGACAAAAGAAAAGAGTACGATATGTTCGGCCAGGCAGGGGCCGCGGGGGCACCCCACGCCGGAGCACCCGGCAGGGGCTACGAAGGATGGACCAGCGGCCCGGGAGGGTCACGTGTTTACACGTGGAGCAGCGGGGCGGGCCGGCCGGATATAAACATCGAGGACATCTTTGGAGGAGGAGGCCGCGGCGGGGGCGGCTTTGGCGACCTGTTCAGCGAGCTTTTCGGGGGCGCCAGGCGAGGCCGGCGGACAGCCGATTTCAGCGCCGGCCCTGAAGCCGGTTTCGATTTCGGGGCCCAGGCCGGCAGAGACGTGGAGTCCGAGATCACTGTAAGCTTTGATGAAGCCATGAAGGGCGGGCCGCGCAAGGTTTCCCTGCAAAGAAACGGCAAGATGGACACCTTCACAGTGAACGTCCCTCCGGGCGTGAATGACGGGGGCAGGCTGCGGGTCCCCGGGAAAGGCGAGCCAGGGCCCGGCGGAGGCAGGGGAGACCTGTACATAAAGGTGAGGGTGGCTCCCCACCCCTTCTTTAAAAAGGACGGGCCCAACCTGCACCTGGACCTTCCGGTCACGGTGAGCGAGGCCGCCCTGGGCGCTACCGTGGAGGTCCCCACCCTGAACGGGAACGCAAAGCTCAAGGTCCCGGCCGGAACCCAGAGCGGGTCGGTGCTGCGGATGAGAGGAAAGGGTGCGCCCTCGCCCAAAGGAGGGGGCAAGGGAGACCTGTACGTGCACGTGCAGGTCGAGGTCCCCCAAAAAATAGACAAGGACTTAAAGAAGCTGCTCGAAGAGCTGAAAAACTACGAGCATGACCCCAGAACGGACAAGTTCGAGAAATAAAGCAATGTCAGGAGCTATTGTATGAGGATACCAGTTAACGTCGTAAAGACCGGAAATGAAGAAGAAGTGCCTGAAGGAGGGCATTCCGCGATGGATGACAGGGACCGGCAAGAAGAGGAAGAAAATACCAAAGCCGGAGACCGGGACCGGAGCAGCGACAACTCGGGGGCCGGATATATGAAGGACGACCTCTCATGCGAGGAGACGGTCAAGGATTACAAGGACATGTACGTTCGGCTCCTGGCCGATTTCGAGAACTACAAGAGGCAGACCCGGGCGGAAAGGGAGAGGATCAGCAGCATAGGCAAGGAAGCGGTGATGGACGACCTCTTCCCGGTGATCGAGCACATGGAGCGGGCCATAAGCGCCTCCAGGGAAAGCGGAGACCAGGGCGCACTGCTAAAGGGCCTGGAGATGGTGCACCGCGAGCTCTTGAACGTGCTCGAAAAGCACGGGGTGGAGAGGGTGCCCGCGGTGGGGGAGCAGTTCGATCCCGCGGTCCACGAGGCGGTCTCGGCCATTCCACATCCGGAGGCCTCCGAGGGCACGGTGATCGAGGAGGTCCGGGCAGGCTTCAAGAAGGGGGACAAGCTGCTCAGGCCCGCGGCCGTGGTGGTGGCGAGGTAGTAATATTCATTCAACGGCGCCGGCTGAGCCAGGCTAGCTGCCCTGATGGTGGCTGGCATTTCTATTTTTGATCTGCCATAGTATGATGTCCTTCCAAGAGGCTTGATACATGGAAAACATGGCGGTTAATAAGGAAATCCGGGAGCCGGCGTCACGGATCTCCCGGGCCTTTTCCCCGGAAAGGATAATCCCATTCGGGTCTCATGCTCAAGGGACGCCCTCTAAAGATTCGGACGTTGACCTCCTGGTGATACTTGATTTTGAAGGAAAAGCCGAGGCCAAGGCAGTCGAGATCCGGCTCGATGTCCGCCCCCCCTTTTCCCGTGGACCTGATCGTCCGCACCCCGGAGAAGGTGCGCGAGAGACTGGCCATGGGAGATGATTTCATGCGAGATATCATAACCAAAGGAGTAGTGCTCTATGAAGCCGATGACGGCCGAGTGGACGAGCAAGGCCGAGGGTGAAGCAATGCGATTATGTCAATTGAAAATAAATGCTTTTCAAAATCTCTGTGTTCTCTGCGCCTCTGTGCGAAATAAAAATTCTATTTTGCACAAAGTTACCGAAATTTAGCCATGAAGACCGCGATAATAGGCGGGGGCAAGGGGTGCCGCGCCATCCTCGAGCTGGCCATCGAGGGGCGTCTTAAGACTATCAGCCTGCAGGTCATGTGCGTGGTGGACCATGTGGAGGACGCCCCGGGTATGGTATATGCCCGGCAGCGCAAGATACCCACCCTTGAGAGCATCCACACCGCGGTCCGGCTTCCCGGGCTGGACCTGATCCTCGAGGTCACCGGCCGGGACGACGTGCTCGAGCAGATATATCAACTGGTGCCTCCAGGGGTGCGGGTGATGGACCACGTGCTGGCAAGGGTTTTCTGGGACGTGGAGCAGGCCGAGTTCCGCCTGCGCGAGGAGCTGGTAAAGACCCGCAACCTGGAGAGGCAGGTCGAGCAGGACCGCCGCGCTCTGCAGGAGATACTGGACTCCATACCTGACATGGTGTTCGTCATTGGCAGGGACATGAGGATCGAGAGGACCAACGCCCGCTTCGAAGAGATGACCGGGATCAGGAGGGAAGAGGCCATCGGCAGGAAATGCTGCGACATATACTGCCGGACGGACCCCGACGAGATCGACAAGGAAAGCGGGTGCCCTTTCCTCGATGTCATGCGCACTGACCGGCCGGTATCCTTGATCCGGTATTATCCGCCGAGTGATGACAAGGACGAGTCATACCACGAGGTCACGGCAACCCCCATCCGGGACGAGAACGGGGACATATCAAGGGTGGTCAAGACCTCGAGACCCATCACCGAGCAGGTGAGACTAAAGCGCGAGACCGAGGAGAACGAGCAGCGCTTCCGGCAGTTCCTGGACGCGGCCTACGACCTGATAGTTATGAAAGACCTGGGCGGGAGATACCTCTTCATCAACCAGCAGGCGGCCGGCATGCTGGGCAAGTCTCCCGAGGACTTTATAGGAAGGACCGACCCGGACGTTCTCCCGGCCCGGCTGGCCCGCCGTATCATGTCCCAGGACCGCAAGGTGATGGAGGAGATGCGCTACATATCCAGGGAGGAGCGGCTTTATATAGAGGGGAGAGAGTACTACCTCGACACAGTGCGGTTCCCTCTTACCAATTACAAGGACGACGTTATCGGCGTGGCGTCAATATCCAGGGACATCACCGGCAACAAGCGGCTGGAGAGGGAGCTGGTCGAGTCGGAGAGGCTGGCCGCGGTGGGCAAGCTTGCCGCGGGCGTGGCACACGAGCTCAACAACCCGCTCACCGGGATACTCACCTTTACCGAGGGCCTGCTCATGGAGGCGGAACCCGAGGACCCCCGGCGGGAGGACTACGACGTGATCATGCGCGAGACCATGCGCTGCCGGCAGATAGTCAGGGACCTCTTGGACTACTCAAGGCTTGAGTCCCCCAAGAGGGAGACCTCGGACCTCAACCGGCTGGTGGAGCGGGCCGTGTCCCTGGTGGCAAAGCAGGCCGAGTTCCACGACGTCAAGTTCAACCTCGAGCTCTCCGAGTCCCTGCCACCGGTGAGCGTGGACCCCAACCAGGTGCAGCAGGTGATCCTAAACCTGGTGATAAACGCAAAAGACGCCATGAAAAAGACCGGGACCATAACGCTGCGGACTTATTCAAACGGGGGCAAAAAGGGGGTTGTAATAGAGGTGGCGGACCAGGGTGTGGGCATACCCCCCGAGCAGATGAAGATCATCTTCGAGCCCTTCTACACCACCAAGGGGGTGGAGGGCAACGGGCTGGGACTGCCGGTGGTAAAGAGCATAGTGGAACAGCACGGCGGCGAGGTCAAAGTGGACAGCGAACCGGGCAAGGGCACGAGCTTCTATATAAGCCTGCCCGCTGCCGTCCAGAAAAGAGGGGAGGAAGCTCATGAATGACCAGGAAAAAATCCTGGTGGTGGACGATGAAGAGATAGTGCTGAGAAGCGTGAAGAAGATCCTCACAAGGGAGGGCTTTCAGGTGGACACCGCGGCCGAGGCCGGTCAAGGGCTTGAGATGGCCGAGTCAAACGATTACGGCCTGGTGATAATGGACCTCATGATGCCGGAGATGAACGGCATCGAGCTCATGCACGCAATGAAGGAGAAAGGGGTGCAGGCATCCTTCCTCATGATCACCGGGTACCCTACCATCAAGACAGCGATCCAGGCGCTCAGGCTGGGAGCGATCGACTACATTCCAAAGCCCTTTACCAGGGTGGAGATAATGAGCCCGGTAAACAGGGCTTTCCGGAGAAAAGAGGCGACCGGGGCCCCGGAAGAGGAAGAGCGACCCAGCGCGGATTCAGGCCGGGTTCTCCCCGGCTCCAGGTTCAGGCTCTCCGGACATTCATGGGCGGTCTATGAGCAGGAGGGCACAATGGCCGTAGGGGTTGAGGCTTCCTTCCTGGCCGGAACAGGAGAAATAGAAGAGATCGAGGCCCCCGAAACAAACGAGATGGTGGAACAGGGATACCCGGTGATAAAGCTGAAGACAAAGGACGGCAGCAGGCACGGGGTGTTCGCGCCTTTTTCAGGAAGGGCGGTGGAGATAAACAAAGAAGTGTTAGATAATCCCGCCCACCTGGACCGCGACTCCTGGGTCCTGCGGATCATACCGTCTAATCTGAAGGGCGAGGCGGACGTGCTCTCAAAGAACGAGGGCTAGGGAGCCGGCTCACGGAAAAGCATGGACAGCCCCACTCAAAATGTAAAGGCCTGGCCCTCCCTGCTCGTGACCGCTTCAGCCGCGGCATGGTTCCTTGCTCTTTCAAACCGCGGCATCAACATGACCGACGAGGGGGTGCAGGTGCTCTACGGTTACCAGGTGGCAAGCGGCATGGTCACCTACCGGGACTACTTCGTGCCCGTGGCCCCCCTCGGCTTCATTATACAGGCCGCCCTTATAAAGCTCTTCGGGTTCCACCTCATCGTCGGAAGGATGTGGGCCGCGCTGCAGGGAGTGGCAGCAGTGATGATCGCCCTCAGGATCGGCAGGCGACACTTGGGCTTTCCATTCTCCCTCATCCCCGCGGTCATGCTCATACCATTGCACGCGGCTTTCGGGTTCCCGCATTACAACCTTGACTCGGCGTTCTTCCTCCTGGTGTGCGCGGCTTTCCTGGACAGCTACCTGGAGAAGGCAAGCGCACCCCCCGTCTTCTTGGCGGGGCTGTCCGGGTCCCTCGCCGTCCTCTGCAAGCAGAGCATGGTGATAACAGTCGTCCCCCTGCTGGCTCTTTGCCTGTTCCTGGTCTACAGAAAGAGTCAAAAAGGGATAATGAAACATTCTTTCGCGGCCGGCGCCGGACTGGTCCTGCCCGCGGCCGCTCTTTTCATGAGGTACGCGAGAGCGCATGCCCTGGAGGAGGCCTATTGGTCCCTCAGCGGGGTCTTCGTCATGAAGAACGTGCTTCTTATGCAGATGCTCCCCGGGGCACTTGGGCTTCTCCTCGCGGGGGTCCTCGCAGTGGCCCTTCTTGTCTGGGCGGGAAACAGGCGGCCCTCTATGGCCCCGGTCTTATGGTGGGCCGCAGGGCTTGCCATGGTCGTCTGGATCGTGTTCTCCCCGGCGCAGGTGGCGGGGCCCTTCACCCTGGCCATGGCCGTTGCCAGCCTTGTGCTGTTCGTGCGTTCCGGCGACGGCTCTTCCAGAGATTTCTGGCGCCTGGCGCGCGCTTATGCGCTCCTTATGTTCGTCGCCACCGCCATGTCAGGGCTGGACTTCAGCCACATGCTGATCGGGTGCATGGGCGCGGTCTTCCTCTTCGGCCTGCTCATGCAAAAGCTCTTTTCGGAGCGGCACAAGAGGTCTATGGCAGCTCTTGGAGTCTGTGCACTGGTTGCCGCCTTTTCCACGGGAATATATCTTGACCTCGCGCTACCACACCTCGAGCACAGCCAGGAGCCAAGATGGAGGGCCACCGCCCGGGTGGACATCCAAGGCCTGGAACTCATGCGGGCATCCCCTCGAAAAGCTGAAGAGATAGAGCGGACGGTTAAATGGCTCCGGAAAAACACCGACCCGTCGGAGAAGATTTTCGTATACCCCTGGGACCTGCTCCTGTACGTGTTCGCCCGCAGGATGCCGGCAACCTACGACACCTTCCTCTACTATGAGATATTCAGCCGTGATATCCTTGGACGGGTCATACAAGACCTGGAAGAAAATAAGCCCGGGAAGGCCGTGGTAAGGATGGAGGACAACAAGATCAGGCACGTGGCCCTGGCCCGGGAAGCCACCGCCATGGAGTCGTACCTGAAAAGAAAGTATGATCCTGTGATAAGGTTCGGCCATTTTCAGGTGATGCAAAGGAGGCAACAGAGATGAAAAAGGTTGTGATGTTATTGACAGCGGCCCTTGTCGCAACCGCTGCACATACGGCTTTTGCCGAGGTCTCCACCAGCGATCTCTTGCAGGAGATGATCTCCTTTGAGAGCCTTGCAAAGAGCCTGCCTCCAGGGACCAGGCTGGTGCAGTTCTCCAGCTATGACCGCAGGACCAAGATAGACAACGGAGACACCGTAAACTGGTGGGCCAACGTGGACCTGGGTCATTACCTGCGCAGCGAGGAGACGGAGCGGGGAGTGGAGTACGTGATGGCCGAGGCTGATGGACCCGGTGCACTGGTGAGGATGTGGTCGGCAAACCCCGGCTCCAGGACCTGGAGGATATACATAGACGACATGGAAGAGCCAATGATCGAGGCCAAGGGCAAGGGCCTCCTTGGAGGAGAGGTGGGGCCCTTTACCAGCGTGTTTGCAGACAGGAGGAACTGGGGAGCCAACTTCATCTTCCCCCTGCCCTTCTCAAAAGCCTGCAAGGTCACGGTGGCCTACCCAAGCGGCAGGGCCGGGGCCAAGCCTCCGCTCATGTATTACCACGTGGACCTTAGGTTATATCCGCAAGAGACTGATGTCCGTTCTTTTTCCATGCAGGAGATTGACCGGATAAAACAGTACATCGAGGATGTGGCATCCGTGCTCTCATCGCCCAACAGCATCCAGGCGCCCGAGGGCGAGCGCCACAAGGCCGCGCTCGACCTTGCCCCAGGCGCTTCCGCAGACCTCTTTGAGCTCACCGGCCCCTCCGCGGTGGCGCTCTTTTCAATAAAGGCAACCGCCAAAGAGAAGGACCTTGCCGAGGTCCTGGGCAAGACCCTCCTCACCATGCACTGGGACAAGGAGCCCGGCCCCGGGGTGAGCGCTCCTTTGGGAGACTTCTTCGGGACCTCGCCTGGCGCAAACCATATGCACTCTTTGCCGGCGAGCGTGGAGCCGGTCGAGGGAGGGGCCAGGCTCACAAGCCGCTGGGTGATGCCCTTCCAGGACACCGCATTGATCTCGCTCGCAAACCAGGCGAGCAAGCGGGCCGAGATCGAGGCCGAGCTGATAGTTTTGCCCTGGCAATGGGACAAAGACTCGCTTTACTTCCATGCATGCTATCGCGAGAAAAGCGACATCCCCACCAGGCCGTACTCGGACATGCTGATGCTTGCGGCCGAGGGGAAGGGGCATTTCGTTGGCCTTCTGATGAACGTGAGGAACCCCATGGAGTACTTCTGGTGGGGCGAGGGTGACGAGAAGATATGGGTGGACCACGATGAGTTCCCCTCCATCTTCGGCACCGGGACCGAGGACTACTTCGGCTACGCCTGGTGCATACAGTACTTCAAGTTCACGCACGCCTATCACGGGGTTAGCCTGCCCACAAAAGAGTGGCTGGCTGTGGCCCAGGTCTTGCCACTGCCGGGAGTATGGGAGGGACTGTCAAAGGCGGACAAGGGCAGGGCAGTGGTCTCGCAGTACCGCTGGCACTTCATAGACGCCATTCCGTTTGAACAAAGCATTAAATTTTACATGGAGATCATGCACCATAAAAAAACCGAGATAGACGTGAACGCAACGAGCTTCTGGTACGCAAGGCCGGGGAGCAGCGACGACGCGGAAACACCGGACCTCTCAAACAGGGAGATATGGACGCCTTGATAAAGTCATTGCCCGGCCGGGCCGAGCCTTGCTCCCCGGATAAAGACCTGCCGCGGAACCAGGTCTCTGCCTGCAATCCACAGGTCGGCCTTCTTTCCCGGCTCGATGCTCCCGATCTCGCTGTCAAGCCCGATGATTTTCGCCGGGTACAAGCTGGCCATGGCCGCAGCCTCGTGCAGGGGGCAGCCTGTAAAGCGCGCGTAGTTTTTCACCGCGCTGCAAAGCCTGAGACGCGACCCGGCAAGCCTGCCGTCCGGCAGCCGGTTGGGCTCCTCGCCCCGGCCAGGCTCGCTTCCCGGCAGCTCTATGGTCACCGAGTCGCTTACCAGCACCCGTTTTTCCGGGGGCTTCAGGCGATGAATGAGCTTGACAACGTCCGGGTGGAGGTGACGCCCGTCGCAGATGACCTCCACCGACATGCCAGGGTCAAGCAGCCCGGCAACCGAGGGACCCGGCTCGCGGTGGTGGAAAAGCTTCATGCCGTTGAAGATGTGGGTCACGTGGGTCATGCCCTGCTCTGCGAACTCCCTCACCTGCTCCGGAGAGGCGGTGGAATGGGCTATGGACGCGATTATTCCCTGCTCTTTGCAGAGCCCGATGAGCGCACGGTTGCCCGGGACCTCGGGGGCGAAAGAAACCACCTTGATTAGGTGCGCCCAATCCTCGAACAAGGCCGAGTGGTCCGGGTCTCCGGGATCGAATGGCTTTATATGAGCCGGCGGCTGCGCGCCCGCGGCGGCCACGTTTATGAACGTGCCCTCCAGGTGCACGCCCAAAGGTCTGGCCCCCGGGGGCGGGGCCTCCACCGCCTCTGCCAGTGCGGGCATGCACTCGAGCCAGGCAGCCACGGGCGCCGAGGCAAGAGTGGGAAGGAACCCGGTGACCCCGGCCCCGGCATTGTCCATGCAGTCCTTTGCAAGCCTGTCCGCGACCGTCTCCGGGTCCAGCAGGCCCAGCCGTCCATGGGTGTGGATGTCCACCAGCCCCGGGAGCACCATGAGCCCGGAGGCGTCTATAACCTCGGCGCCCGGGGGAGGCTCCTCTCCCACGCCAAGGATGCGCTCTCCCTTGATGGAGACGTTCGAGCTCTCAAGCACCCTGTCCGGCAGCACCAGGTCAGCCCCGGTTATGCATATGGTTCTCTCATCCATGGTCTCTTTTCCACCCCGGGCTTATTCCTCGCTCGACAAAGAACGCCGCGGCCGGTCCCAGCACTGCGGTCTCTTTTGTAAGCTCTGACACGCGGAACTCGGGCAGCTCCGGCACCGGGAAGTAGTAGTGCCTGGTCCATTCCACTATCCTCTCGATCACCGCCGGCCAGTTTTTTATGATGGCCCCGGCCAGCACCACCATCTCCGGGTCCAGCACTTTCATCACGTTCGCTATGACCGCGCCGAACCTCAGTGCGAACCTCTCCACCACCTCTTTTGCCTGCGCGTCGCCCGACTCCGCGTGCTCGAACACCATCTGTGCGGTCAGCTCTTCCCTGCGGCCGTGCAAGGACCTTATAAGCACCGAGTTCTCGGAGAGCGCGGCCCTGGCCTTTTCCGCCATCCCTGCACCGGACACGTACCTGCTGGCGCAGCCCTGCCCGCCGCAGTTGCACCTCTCGCCATCCAGGTCCAGGGTGATGTGCCCGTACTCGGCCGCCAGGTTGTGGGCGCCTCGCTGCACCCTGCCGCGGACAACCATGGCGCCGCCCAGGTCCGTGCCGATGGAAAAGAGCGCGAAGCTCGAAACACCTCTGGCCGCGCCGAATGTCAACTCTCCAACGGCCTGGGCGTTCACGTCGTTCTCCACGTGCACGGGCAGCCCGAGCGCCTTTTCCACCTCCTTTGCCAGGGGAAAGCCGAACAGCTCGGGGATATTGCCGGCAACCACCAGCACCCCGTTTTCCGTGTCCACTATTCCCGGAACGCCCGCGGCCACGCCTGCCACTGGTCCTATGCCTTGTTCTCCCGCCTGCCGGTGAAGCCGGGTGATGAATTCCACTATGCGCTGCTTAAGGGGACCTTCCGGGTCATTGGGCCTGGTCATGATCTCCTGCTTCAGCCTGATCTCTCCCCGGCTGCTCACCAGCCCGCCCGAGATATGGGTGGCCCCCGCGTCCAGGGCTATGACCCATTGCCCGCTCATCAGTGGGCCTCCGCCCAGGTGCGGGCAGAGCTTACGTCAACCACCAGGGGCACCCGGAGCTCGGCCGCGGACTCCATCTCTTCCCTCACCAGCCCGGAGAGCTCCTCGACCTCGGAGGCGGGGGCCTCGAACACCAGCTCGTCGTGCACCTGCATGGTCATGCGCGAGCGCATGTCCCTCTCCATGATCTTCCTGTCAATGCTTATCATGGCGACTTTTATGATGTCCGCGGCCGAGCCCTGGAGGGGAGCGTTCACCGCCTCCCGCTCTGCCGCGGCCCGGGCGATGCTGTTCGCGGAGTTGATCTCGGGCATGGTGAGCCTCCTATCCATGATGGTGCGCACGCACCCCTTTTCCCTGGCCTCTTTGATGACCTCGTCAATGTAGGCCCGCACCCCGGGGTACCTTGCAAAGTATGCGTCAATGTAGCGCTGCGCCTCGGTCCTCCCTATGCCAAGCTGCTGCGAGAGCCCGTGGGCGCTCATGCCGTAGAGTATGCCGAAGTTTATCACCTTTGCCCGCCGCCGCTGGTCCGGGGTCACCTCGCCCGCGGCCGCGGCAAGCACCTCGGCCGCGGTGCGGGCGTGGATGTCCTCGCCATTCTCGAAGGAGCGGATAAGCGCGGGCTCCTCAGAGAAGTGGGCCATGAGCCTGAGCTCGATCTGGGAGTAGTCCGCGGAGAGTATCTTATTCTCGCCTTCGCCAATGAAGGCCTGCCTGATCAGCCTGCCCTCGCCCGAGCGCACCGGTATGTTCTGCAGGTTGGGCTCGGATGACGAGAGCCTGCCGGTGCTGGTCACGGTCTGGTTGTAGCTGGTGTGTATCCTGCCGGTGCGGGGATGCACCAGCTTTGCCAAGGCGTCGGTGTAGGTGCTCTTCAGCTTGGACACCCGCCTGTACTCCAGCACCAGCCCGGCTATCTCGTGCTCTGCTGCCAGCTTTAAAAGCACCTCCTCCCCGGTCGAGTACCCGGTCTTTATTTTCTTCAGCTTTGGCAGGCCCATCTTCTCGAAGAGCACATTGGATAGCTGCTTGGGAGAGTCCAGGTTGAACTCCTCGCCGGCTGCCTCCCACACCTTGTTTTTTATCCTCTCCATGTCCTCGCTGAACTTCTTTGAGAGGCGGCGGAGCTCATCCGCGTCCACCTTTACGCCTGTCATCTCCATCCTTGCCAGCACCGGCGCCAGGGGCATCTCCACATTGTAAAGCAGCTCCTCCATGCCGAGCCCGGAGAGCATGGGCGAGAAGTATTCCTTGAGCCGCAAGGTCACGTCCGCGTCCTCGCACGAGTAGTGCATGGCCTGCTCCACCGGCACGTGGGCAAAGGGTATCTGGGACTTCCCCTTGCCGCATATGTCCTCGTATGAGACCATCCTGTGGCCCAGGTACTCGAAGGCGATGTCCGTTAAGTTGTGGGTCCTCCTGCGGGGGTTTAAAAGGTAGCTTGCGATCAGGGTGTCGAACCCCATGCCGACCATGGTAATGCCCGCTCTCGACAGCACGATGAAGTCGTACTTCAGGTGCTGGCCGATCTTTTCTATCCCGGGGTCCTGGAGCGCGGGCGCGACGGCCTCCCGCACCTTTTCCCAGGGGAGCTGGCTCTGCGAGCCAATGCCAATGTGGGCCACGGGCACGTACGCTGCCTCTCCCGGCGCCACAGCCATGCTAATCCCCACCAGGTCGGCCTGCATGGGGGCAAGGGACGTGGTCTCGGTGTCCACTGCCATGCGGCCTTTTTGCTTTGCTTTTTTGATGAAGTCCTCGAGCTCTTTTCCATCGGTAATCAGCCGGTAGCCCCTGGCCGAGAGCTTGGCCTCTTGTTGTCCGAACTCGGTGAGCAGCCTGTTGAACTCGAGCTCCTTGAAAAGCCCGGTGAGCGCCCGCGAGTCGGGTTCCCCGGGCAGGAAGTCCTCCCACTCGAACTCCACGTCCAGGTCGCTGTGCAGGGTGACCAGGTCCATGGAGAGCCTTGCCTGGTCAGCATAGATACTCAAGTTCTCGCCCACCTTGCCTTTTATCTTGTCCGCGCTTGCAAGCACCCGTTCCAGGGAACCGTACTCCTGGACCAGCTTGCGCGCGGTCTTCTCGCCCACCTTGGGCACGCCGGGCACGTTGTCCGAGGAGTCGCCCATGAGCCCGAGCATGTCCCTTACCTGCTCAGGTTCGACCCCGAAGCGCTCTTTCACCCCCTCGATGTCGTAGCGCACGTCCTTCAAGGTGTCCAGCATTGTGACCTTATCGCTTACGAGCTGGAACAGGTCCTTGTCACCGGACACCACCACGGTCTCGATGCCCTGGGACTCGGCCTTCTTTGTGATGTGTGCTATGAGGTCGTCGGCCTCGTAGCCGGGCAAAGTGAGCCCGGGCAGGGAAAAGCCCTCCACGATCTTCTGGATGTAGCCGAGCTGCACGCCCAGGTCCTCGGGCGTCTCCGCCCGGTTTGCCTTGTAGAGCTCGTACTTTTCGTGCCGGAAGGTCTTGCCCTTGGGGTCCCATATCACTGCCAGGTGTGTGGGCCGCTCCTCCCGGAGGAGCTTCAAGATCATGTTGGTGAACACGTAAGCCGCGCCCGTGGGCAGGCCCTTGGAGGTGGCCAGCCCCTGCCGCAGGGTGGCGTGGTAGGCCCGGAAGGCGTAGGAGGACGCGTCCACCAGGTAGAGGCGCATGGGCTTTTCGCCCGCGTTCTTGTCTTTTGCATCCATAAGTATTTCCCGGCACCGGTGTTTACAGGCCTTGGATAATATATTATAACTTGCCTGACACACCTAAACGAACCAGGTCCTAGAAGAGTTCGAGGAGGGAGGAGATGGGCGAAAGTATAGGCAAGGGCGGTAAAGGCAGGCTTTTGTGCGTTGCGATTTTCCTGTTCCTGGTTTCGGCCGCGGCCGGCTGCGGCCAGGTTGACCCGGTGAGCCTTCTCAGCAGGTTCAAGGGCAGGAGCGCGGAGCGTGCGGTCAAGGCCGCCAGTAAGATCATCGGTATCCGCTACGGCGACCACCGTGTCAAGGTGACAAGGAACATCATGGTGCCCATGCGGGACGGCCTCAAGCTGGCCACTGACGTGTACATGCCGATGCCCGAGGGCCGGTACCCCGCTATAACCTGCCGCCTGCCGTACGAGAAGAAGAAGTGGGCGGCCATAGGCTACATCATAGCCAGCAACGGTTACGTGTTCGTGATCCAGGACACCCGCTCCTCGGGCGAGAGCGAGGGCGACAACTTCATACCCGTGGTCTCGGACCACTCGGACGGTCACGACATGATCGAGTGGATAAAGGACCAGGACTTCTACAACGGGAAGATCGGGGCCTGGGGCGCGAGCTTTTTGGGCCGCACCCAGCTCCTGGTGTCCGACTCCCCGGACATGACCTGCATATACCCGGCCTACACCTCGACCGACTTCTCGGCCTCCCACCGGGGCGGGGCCATGATGCACGAGGCGGTGGTGACCTGGGCCGCGCGCACCGGTCACCACGCGGGCAGGATCGAGGGCAAGTCCAGGAAAGAGGTCGAGCGCATGGTGGACGAGCGGATCATGTCCACCGGCTTTTACAACGCGCCCATCGAGGAGTCCAAGCTGATCCTGCCCGGGGACCTTGTTGGCAAGTCGCTTCCGGGCATGCTGGAGGTCATGTCAGTGAAGCACGGCGAGACTCTGACCTGGACCGGGCCGCACTACTCCGAGGACATGCTCGAAAAGCTCCGCGACATGCTCATAACACCCGGCATACCCGAGGCCACCATGGGTTTTTCCGACCCGCTGGACCGCTTCCGGGAGATGAGGCCTCCTGCGCTTATCGTAAGCGGGTGGTACGACGTGCACCTGGCCTCGGCTTTGAAGGAGTTCGAGAACATCAGGGAGTACGCAACCGGCGCTGCAAGGGATCACTCGCGCATAGTGGTGGGGCCCTGGGCGCACGTGATGCCCGGCAGGCACGACGCTCCCAGGGGAGGCGAGAACGGTGGCCAGAGCTTTACCGCTTTCCGCTCGCTCTTCATCTTCCCCTGGTGGGACTACTGGCTGAAAGGCATTGAGAGCGGGTTCATGAAAAAGCCGGCCGTGAAGATCTACGTGATGGGCAGGAACTACTGGCGCTGGGAGCATGAGTGGCCGCTTGCCCGCACCAAGTGGACGAAGCTCTTTCTGCACTCGGGAGGGGCGGCAAACTCGGTGCACGGAGACGGGCGCGTGTCCTTTGTCGCTCCGGGGGACGAGCCCGCGGACGAGTTCGATTACGACCCCCTTGACCCGGTTCCCACCCGGGGAGGGTGCAAGCTGCTGGCCCCGTCGGGGTCGCTTTTGCAGAACGACGTGGAGGAGCGGGAGGATGTACTGGTCTTCACCTCGGAGGCGCTGGATAAGGACCTGGAGGTCACCGGCCCCCTTGAGGCGGTGATATATGCATCGAGCTCGGCCAAGGACACGGACTTCACTGCCAAGCTGGTGGACGTGTACCCGAACGGTGACGCGGTGCTGATAAACGACGGTATCATCAGGGCCCGGTTCAGGGACGACCTGTTGAACCCCAGCCTGATCGAGCCGGGCAAGGTATACGCCTATCATATAGACATGTGGGCCACCAGTAACGTCTTCCTTGCCGGGCACCGCATCAGGGTGGAGGTAAGCTCGTCCGACTTCCCCAGATACGACAGGAACGCAAACCTTGCCGGAGAGCAGGGCGAGCCCGCAGTTGCGCACCAGACCATCTACCACGACGCGGACCGCCCCTCGCACCTCGTGCTGCCCGTGATACCATAGTAGCAGTATCAACAAAGGGGATAGAGATGGACATCAAGAGGAGGGATTTTATAAAGGGCGCGGCTGCGGTTGCCGCGACCTCTTCCGCGGGGCTCGGTTGCGAGGCCGAGTCATCCCAGAGCAGGCCCCACCGGTGGATCAACCAGGACAAATGCATCGGGTGCGGCAGGTGCGTGCCCCTTTGCCCCATGGGGGCCATCAGCCTTTCCGAGAAGTCTTCCATAGACCCGGACGAGTGCGCCGAGTGCGGGGTGTGCTGGCGCTCGGGCGTATGCCCGGTCGAGGCCATAACCCCGGGGGAGCTCGAATGGCCAAGGGTTTTACGGGAGGTGTTCTCAAACCCACTTGCCGAGCACGAGGCCACCGGGGTGGCTGGCCGCGGCACCGAGGGTATCAAGACCAACGACGTGACCGGGCGCTACAAGCGGGGATACATGGGGGTGTTCGTGGAGCTTGGAAGGCCGGTGCTGGGGGCGCGGCTTTACGACGTGGAGAAGGTGCTAAAGAAGTTCAGGGCGCACGGTTACAAGGTGGTGGATGACAACCCTATAGCCGGGCTGGTGGCTGACAGTAGCACGGGAGCGCTCGAGGAGGAGGTCCTTTATGAGAAGGTGATCTCGGCGCTGGTGGAGTTCATCCTGCCGGAGGGGGCAGCGGATGAGCTCATGAGTATCATGGCCGAACTCGAGGCTTTGGTTGAGACGGTGATGAACCTGAGCGTGGCCCTTCCTGCAAGGCCGGACGGGTCGTCGCCGCTCTACGAGCTGTTCGGAAAAGACGTGTGGAGCCTTGCAAACGGCAAGGTGAACATAGGTATTGCCGAGGACATCGGGTGATGAAGCGGGCGATGGAGCTTGTGAAAAGGAGAGCATAGGATGTCGCATACTTCACAGAGGCGCGGGCTGGACCCTGAGCAGCCCGGCAGAGAAGTGATAGTGCTGGCCATGGTTCCTTCGAAGTACAAGGACAAGCACGGCATGGGCGCGGCCATGAGCGAGCTTGCGGAAAAGATGCTCGAGCACCGGCCGCATAACTGGCTTTCCAGGAACTTCACGGACATCAGGGTCCCGGACCTGGGCCCTTTGCAGGGGCCGGTGGCATGGATGCACAAGCACTGGCCCGAGCGCACCGAGCGTCTTCTCATGCACGCGGTCGGCAGGCTCTCGAGCGTGGTGACCGCGGTTTACACGGACCCGGAACGGGCGGCGAGCCTGATAAAAGACTTGAAAGGCAAGTGGCTGGAGAGGAACAGGGAGGAGGGCCTGCCCATATCCATAGTCCTGTCCGGGCTCTTCAGTGACGCCCGTCAGTGCTGCCGGGAGACCGGGACCAGGGAGCACACCTATCTTCACAGCCTGGGCTTTTTCGGCAGGGTGTCGGAGCTGCCCGGGGACAAGGAGCTCGAGATCATCACCATGTGCGGGCACGGGCTGGTGGCGCCGAGCAGGGTGCGCCACTTGATTGGCCTTGTAAAAGAGGGAAGCATCACTCCCGGGGAGGCCGCGGAAGAAGTGGCCAGGCCCTGCGTGTGCGGGATCGTTAACAAGGAAAGAGCGGAAGGGGTGTTCAGGGACCTGACAGGATAAAAGGTGCTGCCAGGCCCCCTGGCTTTAGGGGAAAGGTTTGGGTGCACGGGGATATCTCTTTTTATATTATGCAGCGTGGTCGGCAAGGATCATCTCCGGAGAGGAGATCATGTATACGTTCTTGCCCGACTGCTTGAGTATGTCACCCATCATCACCGTGACCAGTGCTGTCTTGGCCTCGTCCGAGATCGGCATGAAGTTGATCTCCTGGTAAAGCACTTCCACAAGGTCACCTATTGTGCTTATCGCCTCCCGGTTACTTCGTGTGTCTTTCATTTGCCCATCCTCCTGTGAACTTATTAAAGCAAGCTGCATGCCAGAAATGGAATAAAAATAGAAAAACTCAAAAAAGCTTTCTTTTCAAAAACTTAAGACACTCTATTGAATCAAGGTTCACAACCTGAACCCCGCTATGAGTAATAATTTTATGCACATGTGCTCAAGATGGCGTCTATAATATGGAAATCCTTAGTAAAAACGGGCTTCCATTACTGGGAAGTAATTGTCTATTTTATTAAAAATCCCCGGATGGAGAACAAAATTGACAACAGATGTTGTCAAATCTTGTAACCTTGTTTAGCAACTGTTGCCATAGAGGAGCTCGTGAAGAAATACAAATAATTGTTTTTAAAGCGCTTATTGCATTTGCCTGCGTCTTTCTGGTCTTTTTTACAGGTTTTTCCAGCGCAAAGGGAAAAGAGTTAGCCACATCGGAACGCGCTGGAGATGACTTTTTCACGGCGCTTTGCAAGGCCGCACTTTCGCGGACCCGACACCGGGTAATATATGATCCGAGCTACGTTGCCATTGATTATCCAGGTGGAGACGTCCCTGATGACCGGGGTGTATGCACCGACGTTGTTGTCCGGTCCTATCGAGCAGTTGGCATTGACCTTCAGAAGGAAGTTCACGAGGACATGAAAACCAGCTTCTCCTCTTACCCGCGCTTATGGGGCATGACCGGCCCTGATCCCAATATAGACCATCGGCGGGTCCCCAACCTGATGAGGTTTTTCAAGAGGAAGGGAAGCGCCCTGCCCGTCACAAAAGACCCCGGTGATTACTGCCCCGGCGACATCGTGGCCTGGGACCTGGGAGAAGGTGTCAGGCATATTGGCATACTGGTGCACAGGATGTCCCGGGACGGCGAGCGTCCCCTGGTGGTGCATAACATCGGCCGGGGCCCCCGCCTGGAGGACGCGCTCTTTGACTGGAAGATAATAGGGCACTTTCGCTACGGGGCCGGAGAAGGAGAGTGATCAGCGCTCCTGTTCCGGGATGCGCTTTCCTCCAGTGATCCTGCATGCTTCGAGCATCGCTGCTATTCCCGCTTTTGCGTCGTTTTCGACCCACCACTCCGGGTTTTGGGGGTTGAATATCCAGAAGAGGTCATCGCAGTCACATGCCTTTTTGTTGAGCCTCTTCTTTCCGATCTCTATATCGGTTGCAATGGCCCCGTACTCTGCGTACAGCCAGTCCTCCATCTCGCCGGTGTAGCAGTCGAACACCCTGGTCTGGAGCCTGGGATACTTTTTGTGCGGCTGGTGCTTCTTGTATGCCTTGCACATCTTCTTGTGCCGCTTCATGCATGCCCGGCCGGGGCAATGAGCCGGGAACATGACCGCTGCGTACGAGTGCCAGGAGATAGCCCCCACTATCTCGGGGTGCTCCTGGAAAAACCTGTCCACGGCCCTGGTCTCAGGCTCGGAAAGGGGGGCCGGCCCCCGGTAGTGCACTGACTCCGGGTCCGGCGACCCGGCCTTGTCAATGGGCAGTGTGAACCTGCCGGGCATGGGGAAGTTGCGGTTCAGGTCAACGCTGTTGGCGTTCTTTCGGCACAAGCCCCAGTCCTCGGTGTAGGGGTGGTCCCACGTGGTCTGGTAACCGTCCGGGTTCAGGCAGGGTGCGATAAAGAAGTCCATGCTCTGCATGGCCTCGGTAACAATCGGGTCCTTGCCGTCCTCCAGAACCAGCATCCGGGCAATGGCCATGGCCATCCGGTTGCCGATCCACTCGTTGCCGTGGATGTTGGCGCCGATAAAGGCCGCGGGCTTGTCATCTTCACCCCGCCGGTGGACGTACATCACAAGCAGCGGCCTGCCCTGGACGCTTTTTCCGAACTCCGACACCTCGACCCGGTCCGGGTGCTCCGCGGCCAGGTCATACACCTCCTGCTGTCTCTGCTGCGGAGAGGGGTAAGGGGACAGGGGGTTCTTGTCCGCTACCTCTTGCGCTGAAGATACCAGGGGGCTTAAAAACAGGAGCACAAGCAGGAGCTGGACACTTTTTGCAAACCTCATAGCGTCTCCCCGGTCAAGCCCCGGTGTCATGGCGCTAAAAGGGAACGTCATCGTCCTGGGAAGGGGGCGGCTCTTCGTAGGAGGGCTCTTCATCCTGCTGGCCCCCGCCTTTTGCGTCGAGCATGATGATGTCCCGGGCCACGATCTCGGTGGTGAACCTCCTCTGCCCGTCCTTCTCCCACTCGCGCGTCTGAAGTCTGCCCTCCGCGTAGATCCTGCTGCCCTTGTTCAGGTACTGGCCGGCTATCTCGGCCAGCTTGCCGAAAAGCACCACCCGGTGCCACTCGGTCTTCTCCTGCTGGTCGCCCTCCTTGTCCTTCCAGCGCTCGCTGGTGGCAACGTTGAGGTTCGCAACCGGCTGGCCTGACGGAAGGTAGCGCACCTCCGGGTCCCTGCCCAGGTTCCCGATTATGATCGCCTTGTTCAAGCTCCTGTTAGCCATTTCACACCTCCTGGCCTATACCGTGCCCGGCCGCAGACTAGAATTATCTTTCGCATTGAATCTATCACGCCATCTGCGATAATAGCAAGTGGATGCTCTACACCGTATACATGTGGTTGCTGATAGTGGCCGCGGTCCTTTGCTTCGGGGCCCTGCTCGCCCTGTCCCTGCCTTTTGCCAGGAGCGGGCCGGTATACAGCCTTATCACCAGGGCGTGGGCAAGGACCATCGTAAGGGGCAGCGGAGTGAAGCTCGAGGTGAAGGGCAAAGACAAGGTGGACGTGAACTCCCCCTACATCTACATGTCAAACCACCAGAGCTACTTTGACGTTATATCCCAGGTCGGGTACCTGCCTCACCCGGTCAGGTTCGTGGCCAAGAAGGAGCTTGCATACCTGCCGCTGTTCGGCCAGCTCATGTGGGCCACCGGACACCCCATTGTCAACAGGGGAAACAAGAAAAGCGCCAAGGCCTCCATGCAAAAGGCCGCGGACAAGATCAGCAGGGGCACCTCCATACTGGTGTACCCGGAGGGCACCCGCAGCCCGGACCACAGGCTGGGCCCGTTCAAAAAAGGGGGCTTCATGCTGGCCATACAGTCGGGAGTCCCCATCCTGCCGGTAAGCGTATCGGGCACACATCCCATGATGCCCAAAGGGGGGTACAGCTTTACCCGCAGCAACGTGACCATGGTGTTCGGGGACCCCGTCCGTACAGAGGGACTTTCCCAGGATGACATGGAGGAACTCATGGACCGCACCCGGGCGGCCATAATCGAAAACTTCCCGGAAGACTCGCCCGAGCGTGAGGCTAACAGGGAGGACCCGGTGCTCGGACGGGCGGGGTCTAAATGAGTATTCAGCCGGCCGCAGCCCTTACTCCCATTTCACCAGTATCTCGCATCCTTCGTCCGTAAGCTCCAGGTTTGCGGTCACGTTCTTGCCGCCCGCTTCCAGGGCTATTTCCTCGTACATCCCGCACAACTGGTTGAACTAGGCCGGGGCAACCTCGGAGCCGCGCTCGCCCGGCGGGTCTATAATTTCCATCTTTACCCAGCCCGGTCCCTTTTCCTTGATCCGGCTTTCCCCCGCGTCCATGAAGGTCCTGCGCAGGTTAGCAAGCCGCTCCAGGCTCGCAGCGGGATCGCCCTGCATGGCTATGCTCTTGTACACCTGCAACACTCCCTTGGCCATGTTCCTGCCGAAGGCCCGGACCGTGTCCATGTTGGAACCAGCTATCTCCTTGAACACGGCAAAGCCTATGCGCTGAAACGTGCCGTAAGGGTACCAGACCGAGGGCAGGACCTGTCCGTTTATGATCTCCCAAGTCCTCTTTTTCAAGGCACTTGTCCCAGTTCCTTTCCTCGTTGGCCCTGACCAGCTTGATATAGTCCAGAAGCATGGTCCCCTTTACTCTCATTTCAACAACTCCTTGTTCCTCGCTGCAATGCAAATTTGTATGGATGAAGATTATCCGCGAGGAAGTGCTTTTGTCAAATCACCAGAAAGCCGACTTAATAGCAAGTTGACAAGATAGTCCCGCCGGGCATAGATTATAGGGAAGAGATACTAATAAACAGGGACAAGGAGATAGATGATGGCCGCGGACTGCATCTTCTGCAAGATAGTGAGCGGGGAGGTAAACTCCGACAAGGTGTACGAGGACGAGCAGGTGGTTGCTTTCAACGACCTGAACCCCGTAGCCCCGCACCACGTGCTGATAATCCCCAGGGAGCACATAGCCTCCCTGGATGAGCTCGAAGAAAAGGACCAGGGCGTGATCGGGCGCCTGTTCCTGGTGGCCTCCGGGCTGGCCCGGGACTTAGGAGTAAGCAAGTCAGGGTACAGGTGCGTTATAAACACGAACAGGGATGCGGGCCAGGCGGTGTTCCACGTACACCTGCATCTTTTGGGCGGCAGGCAGATGGACTGGCCCCCCGGATGAGCGCGGACCAGCTAAATTCACGAAACTATTACCGACAAGAGGAGTGCATGAATGCAGGAGACTGAACCGGAAAGCAGATTGGCGGTGTTCATTGACTTCGAGAACCTGGCCCTCGGCTTCAAGAAGTCAAAGCAGAGGTTCGACATGGCCAGGGTGCTCGCGCGCCTGGTGGAGAAGGGAAAGATCATAGTCAAGAGGGCTTATGCCGACTGGGTGGCCTACTCGGACTACAAGAAGGAGCTGCACGAGGTTGCCATCGAGCTCATCGAGATACCCAGGAGGGAGCGGACCGGCAAGAACTCCGCGGACATCAGGCTGGTGGTGGACGCCATGGACCTGGCTTATGCCAAGGCCCACATTGACACCTTCGTGATCGTGTCCGGGGACTCCGACTTCTCGCCCCTTGTGAGCAAGCTCAAGGAGAACGGCAAGTACGTGATCGGCATGGGCATGAGGAGCTCGACATCGGAGCTTCTCCGCGACAACTGCGACGAGTTCATCTACTACGAGGACCTGCGGGGCGCATCCACAGAGGCGGCCATGGCCAAGCTGCCCACGGACAAGAAGAAGGTGTTCCAGCTCCTGCTGGACTCGGTGGCGGCGCTGATCCGCGAGAACAAGCCGGTTATCTACGCATCCATGGTAAAGGACACCATGAAGAGGAAGGACCCCAGCTTTGACGAGTCATACTACGGATACAGGATGTTTACCGAGCTCTTGGAGGACGGCGAGAACCAGGGACTCATCATGCTATACAGGGACGCGCGCTCGGGCACCTACGTGGTCTCCGGACTGGGAGAGCTGGTCGGGCCGGAGGAAAAGCCAAAGAAGAAGGCCGCGCGAAGGCCCAGGAGAAGAGGCACAACCGGCTCGATCTGATATTACCGTGGACCTATGCCCTGCGGCCGCGTCTCTTCTTTGCCCGCACCCGCTTGCGGTGCTGGATGGGGGAGGCGCCATTCACCTTCCTGAACTCCCGGCAGAAGTAGGGTATGGAGAAAAAGCCGCTCTGTTCGGCCACCCGCGACAAGCGCAGGTCCGTGTGCTCGAGCAGGTAGCAGGCCCTGTCCATCCTGAGGCTCCGAAGATATGTGACCGGGCTCACCTGGAAGCGGCCCTTGAACTTGCGGCAGAAATAGCTAG